>JALZUC010000049.1 GCA_023301765.1 Akkermansiaceae bacterium
GGGAGAACTCTTTAAGAAATGCTTGTGCGAGGAGGATGATGTCTTCTTCTCTTACGCGAAGATTGGGGACGAGAATGCGGACGACGTTCAGTCTGAAAAAGAGGTCTTCACGGAAGTCTCCTTTTGAGACCATATCTCGTAGGTTTTTGTTGGTGGCCGTAATTACACGAACATCTACTTTCACTGATTGGTTTGAGCCGACGCGCTCGATAGTGCGTTCACTTAGTACTCTGAGGAGCTTGATTTGAACTGCGGGGTCTATTTCACCAATTTCATCGAGAAAAATGGTGCCGCCATTGGCTTGTTCAAATCTGCCGATACGTTTTTGTGTAGCGCCGGTGAAGGCTCCTTTTTCGTGACCAAAGAGCTCGCTTTCCAGTAGCTGTGGTGAGAGGGCCGCACAGTTTACAACGAGAAGTTTTTCCATTGGCCTGCCGCTCATCTGGTGGATGGCGTGTGCCACAAGTTCTTTTCCTGTGCCGCTTTCACCTTCGATTAAGACGGTGGCTCGTGTGGGGGCCACTTGTGTGACCATTTCACCGACTTTGCGCATGGCTTTTGATTGCCCAATGAGTTTTTCAAGACCGTGTTTAGAGGTGCCGCTTTTAACTAGGAGTTCTGCATTTTCTTGCTTTAATCTAGTATTACTTTTTTCGAGTGACCGGCTGTGTATAGCGCGCTTAAGGAGGAGTTCTACGCTGTCTATATTGAGCGGCTTGGTGACGAAGTTCCATGCGCCTCGGCGCATGGCTTCTACGGCGGTGTCTACCGACCCGTAGGCTGTCATCATGACAGAGACTGGGGGGGATGGGAGTTTTAGAGTTTCTTCTAGTAAATCCATGCCACTCTCACCTGCCAGCCTCAGATCGGTGAGCATGAGGTCAATGGGTTCAGATTTCAGCACGGCCATAGCCTCTTTGATATCGGCGGCTAGATAGCAGTCAAAGCCTTCCTCTAAAGCGATGCGGAGGCCCTCGCGTGTGGGTTTTTCATCATCTACGATGAGTAGTGTGGCGGAGGTCATGATGTTATTTTAGAGAGTGGTGGCTTGCTCGGTAGGCTCGAGATCAATAACGTGATCGGCGTCATGATCTAGCATTCTAATGTTTTTATCCTGACGGGGGAGTGAGATGGTAATAGTGGTGCCTTCTCCACTCTGGCTTTCTATTTCTATCTCACCTCCGTGTTCTCGGATAATACGTCTGACGATGAGTAGACCAAGTCCGGTGCCGGATTTCTTAGAGCTGCTGTAGGGTTCGAAAATGGAGCCCATTACTTCGGGTGAAATTCCTGAGCCGTGATCGCGAATAGTGAGCGTGACTTCGTAGTCAGTGGTGCGTGAGATGATGTCTATCCTGCCGCCGCTGGCTGGTAGGGCTTGGAAGGCGTTTTTAAGAAGGTTGTAGAGGGCTTGTTTGATCTGGGTTTGATCAAGCTTTAGCAGAGGGGGGTGCTCAGCAAGCTCTAGTGAAATTTGGACGTGCCTTTCTTCCAGCTCAGGGGAGAGGGTGTTAAGTGTGTCTCTCAGTAGATCATGGATCTGGGATGATTCTCTTTCTGGTTGAGTGGGGCGGATGGCTTGGAGGAATTGTTTGAGAATGGTGTCTAGGCGCTGGATTTCGCCTTGGGCGGTTTCGAGGTGGTTACTGAGGCTTTCTTGATCTTCTGGTGAGAGCTTTTTGATCTTTCGGTCTAATAGTTGAAGGTGGATCCCTAGTGAGTTGAGAGGGTTGCCAATTTCATGGGCCACGCCGGCGGCTAATAGGGTGAGGGCATTTAGCTTTTCGCTTTCGACATTTTCTTCTGCCTGGATTCTGGAGCGGGTGATGTCTCTTACCAGGAGAACGTAGCCGAGCAGATGGTCATCTTGTTTCATTTCGCCCTGCATAGGGGAGAGGTAGAAGTTGAGGTAAAGATTTTCAGGGTAGAATATCTCCATGTCGCGGCTGATGATTCTGTTGGGGTCTGCGATCTTTTTCCAATCAATACCTCTGACTGTAGAAGATAGATTCTGGCCGATGGATTTCTGTGCGTCTATTCCGAAAATACGTGTGGCGGCTTGGTTAACATAGGTGATTTGGCCCTCGGGGTCTAGTATGAGCACTCCTTCTTGAAGGGCTTCGAAGACGCTTTCTAAAAATCCTTTTTCGCGAACTAGGCGTGATACCAGGCGTTGTACTTCGCCAGGGTCTACCTGATCAAGGCGGGCAATGAGCTTATCAAGAAAGCCAGATTTCATGGTGAGTTTAGGTTGCTTTGTGGAGCGTAACTTCTACTGATAGAGTAAGGGAGTGACAGTTTGGCACACATCTTATGATAAGGCAATACGAAGCCTGTGTTAATATTTTATTATGTGTGGTTTGTATTTCCCATGGGTGGGCAGGGTTTTGCACTGTGAGTGGAGTTGGTTTCTTTGGGGTGTTTTTTGTGACATAAAAAAATGTGGGTTTTTGATTTGTGATGTACAGGAACTCTTTAATCGGCTTATTCTGAGGTTATTTAGGAATTTAAATCATTTTAGGATGAATGGGGTGAAGAGTAATTATGAGGGATGCGTATGTTATAGGTGGGTTTGAGGGTGTGAGGTGTAAGCTTCTAATCACCTTTGTGTTATGACCTAAATATGTGAGCTATAGCTCTTAAATAAGTGTCGGGGATGAGTGGGGCATACTGATAATACGATGAATTTGAGGGATGATTTAGAAAAATGGCAAGCGAGTGACTGCTGATCTTAGCAGGTTTTTATTGCGGAAATGAGAAAATCAGCTATAAAATAGTCTTCCTACTTCTGAACTACCTATTTCTGAATATTTACCGGAAATCAGGTGGTCTTAGTTTAGGGTGTCCAGCTGATCATTATGTATAGGGGTAAGCTATGCGTGTGAAGCTGGGTAAAGTAATAATGATCTCAAATTTTAACTGATATTCCAAGGAATGAATCCAGATAGAGCGACTCTTAATTTTCTCAATAGTTTTCCAGAAAAGTCACGCACACGCGGTGATGCTCTGCAAGAAGATGGTGCGGTTACACAGATTTTTGGTAACCATTTATTTATTCAAGGCCGAGTGGAGGATGCTACTGGCACTTTCCGGACCAGTCTGAGGCTGCAGGGTAATCGTTGGTTCGGCAGCTGTACAGCTGAGGATGAAGTGGTGGCAGGTGCCTGTATGTATGCCACTATGATGGAGCGTATGCACCGTGGTGAGGATCTGCCTGAGAGCCCTAATGAATTTGATGATACACCAATTATTGATGTTATTGAGGATAAGTTGGGACGTGAACTTGATGATAAAGAGGCTGAGTTCATCGGTAAGGTGGAGAAACGTTATCGCCGTTATGTGATCGAGGGTGAGATTCATGATCATGATATGGTCCGCCTGAACCCACGCTGGGAAATTGTCAGTTATGATCCGCTAGAGCTTTGGCCTATGCCTCCCGGTGATATTCTTGAATTTTGGAATTATATTGCTTATGCATTCTACAAAAAGAAGCTGCCTTATCCTGAGTTCTTAAATGCTGTTACAGACCTTGAGGCTGTGCAGAAGAAAATGCAGGAGTGGGAGCGTGAGCGTGAGGTAGCAGAGTGGTATGAGCGTATCGAGAGCGTTAATGAGCGTCCACCCATTGATAAACCACAGGAAGTTCAATTCCGCTTGCTTTCAACTATTAATGAGGCGCGTGTGGAATATAAAGAAAACGCTGACTGGCTGCCATTACGGGAAAAAACGGATATAGAACGGTTTGTTTCTCTATTTGATGATTCAGCATTGCGTATGGACGCTGCTAGTCAGTTGATTTGGGAACATTTTCTTACTTTTTATAAAAAGGATGTTGATGCGCGGATAGACCTGGATAGCGAGGATTCTTGCCGTTTTATGAACCGCATGTTCCGTCAGCCAGCATTGAAAGGCTACATCGTGAATCTTGATGAGCGTGAATTCAAAGTTGTAGATCAACCTCTGAAGTGGATCTGTGAAGATGATCCATATGCACCGGAAAGCTTTGCTCTTCAGCTAGTTACTGCTGCGGGGGAGTATGTCACTCACTCAGTGCGGCTCCTTCCTGGTCGTGAAGTTCTTTATCAATCTGACGAGACAGTTTTCCCAGGCCCGCCACGTTGGCTTGCAGAAACTGACGTTCAGCCTCGTTATCATATTCCTAAGGACGTGATAGATAGTCTGGAGGGGGTAGAGTTTCTCCGTAAAGTGGGTGCGTCACTACCTGCGTCATTACGTAAGCGGGTGACAGACCTAGATCTGTATCCACGCTTTAAGATGAAAATTGAGCAGGGTCTCACTGCGGCGGAAACTGAGCACCTAGTTATTGATGTGCGGGCTCTTGAGAAAAAAGAGCGTCGCGAGGAAAAGCGGATTAAGGATGAATGGGAACTTGTTGAGCAGCAACCTGTAAAGGGTAAGCAGCTCCTACGTTTCGCACGTGAAGAGCTATACCCTGTGCCATCTTTGCTGGCCTACATGGGGCTCACTTATGATGAGAAGCTAGATGCCTTTAAATCAAGGATTACCAAGCTCTTTCCAGAAAAGTTTGCTGAGTGGGCTAAGAACCTACCTGAATCTATTGTAACGGAGATGGATGGAAAACTTCAGACACTTCTTGCTGACCCTGTTACTGCAGCCATACGCTTTGAGGTGGTTAATCAAGAGATTGATTGGTTTGACCTTCGTATCGTGATCGATGTTGAGGGTGTTACACTTACCAATGCTCAGATTCGTTCTCTGGTCGCGGCGCGTGGTGGCTATGTAAGGATGGATGATGGAGGCTGGATGAGGCTTGAAATTAAGCTAGATGCTGACCAGCGTGATGCTGTTACACGCCTTGGACTTGATCCGTTTGACCTTACTGGTGAGACACACCGAATGCATGCTTTACAGTTGTCTGATCCTAAGGCTGCTGAGGTCTTTGATCCTAAAGCTTGGAAGCGTATTAAAGATCGCTCACGTGAGATCCAACTGGATGTGAATGTGCCTGTGCCAAAGGGCTTAAACGCTACATTACGTCCTTACCAGGTAGATGGTTTCCGTTTCCTTGCTTATCTTGCTGTGAACCGTTTTGGAGGTCTGTTAGCGGATGATATGGGTCTGGGTAAAACTATTCAGTCAATCACTTACCTACTGTGGCTCCGCGAGGAAGAAGCGAAGAAGCATGGTGGTGATATGTCTAAGGTGCCACCTGCATTGGTAGTTTGTCCGAAGTCAGTTATCGATGTTTGGCATTCTGAGGTCGAAAAATTTGCACCCAGTATCCGGGTAAAGATTTTACGCACTCGTGATGATCTTGATCTTAAGACGCTCGAGACTGATGTGGATCTTTTTGTTTTGAACTATGCTCAGCTACGTCTCTGCGGCGAAGAGCTAGCTAAGGTGCGTTGGCTCACATCTATTCTGGATGAAGGGCAGCAAATAAAGAATCCAGATTCGAAGGCTGCGAAGGCAGCGCGTGATCTGAATTCAATGAACCGTCTTGTGCTTACGGGCACACCTATTGAGAACCGCTTGATGGATATGTGGTCTCTTATGTCCTTTGCTATGCCAGGAGTCCTAGGTAGCCGAGCCTACTTCAAGAAGCGCTTTGATAAGCGTAAGGACCCGAGTGCACAAGGCCGCCTAGCGTCACGCTTGCGCCCGTTCCTGCTACGCCGGACTAAGCTTCAGGTTGCTAAGGATCTGCCACCAAGAACAGAGGAAGAAGTCTTTGCTGAAATGGAGAACGTGCAATCTGATCTCTACAAGGCTGAGCTAAAGCGTATACAAAAGGCTTTGTTAGGATTTGAGTCTGATGAGGCGGTTAAGAAAAACTCCTTTGCAATTCTTCAGGGGCTTATGCGCCTGCGTCAAATCTGCTGTCACCCTGGCCTGATTGACCCTAAGTTCCTCAAGGAGGAAAGTGCTAAGATGAACGCCCTATTCTATTTATTAGATCAGCTGCGTGAAGAGGGGCATAAGGTATTGGTCTTCTCTCAGTTTGTATCCATGTTGGATATTATCAAAGCTCGACTTGAGGTAGAAAGCCGTCCTTTCCACTATCTTACAGGTCAAACAAAAGATCGTAAGGGTGAGATTGAAAGCTTCCAGACTACTAAAGATCCGTCTGTATTTATGCTATCGCTTAAAGCTGGTGGAGCTGGTCTTAACCTTACCTCAGCATCCTACGTGATTCTTTATGATCCATGGTGGAACCCTGCGGTTGAAAACCAGGCGATTGACCGTACGCACCGTATTGGGCAAAAGAATAAGGTTATTGCCTACCGACTACTCACACGAGAGACGGTGGAGGAAAAGATCCGCGTGCTACAGCACCAGAAAACACAGCTAGTGACAAACGTCCTCGGTGATGAAGGTTTTGCAAGTAACTTGGGTATGGATGACCTTGCCTTTATTCTCGGCACCGGTGATGGTGGTTTTGATGAGGATGATGGCGAAGATGAAAAGCCTACTAAAAAGAAAGGCAGCATTATTGACGCTGAGGTAGCTGATGTGGATAAGGCAGATGCCGCTGCTCAAAAAGCTGCAAAAAAAAGTGCTAAGAAAGCGGCAAAGAAGGCTGCTAAGAAAACAGGTAAAAAGTAGTTTTTTAAATAACTCTTCCATGCCGTATCCTTGTTAAGGGTGCGGCATTTTTTTTGTCACTGATAGTGCTAAAGGGTATGTGCGTCAGGATGAAATGACTTTGCTCAGTATGATAGGTGTAATAAATATAAGCATATACACGCTAAACAGTATGCGCACCTCTAGCACTTAGAGATGATAGGAGCTGGTGGTATTTTAGATGATTCCGTATTGGATTGGTAAATAGGCGACAAAAAATATTTATTTAAATAAGCCTATATACTCAGTGAAGATAAACGGTTTATTTCGGTTGTATCTTGTAATTAGAGAAAAAACGTTATGCTTGAATAATGCTGGCATAAGACCTGAGGCTCTAACCGGCAGGCATCATTGTATAAAGATTGGAGTGGAGGTAACTGTGCACCTGTAGGGGCAGATCTCCGTGCTACCCGCTCTTTAAGTTACGTTCAGCGTGCCTTTACATTTGGGAAAAGATGAGCAGCCCCAGAATTGGTTACCAGCGTTTTGGCCTTTCTTGGCAGTGCGGAGCACCATGACGGCTTCGCACTGTGGGCAGAGAGGCGAAGCCGAGGCTGTGACAGAAGCTGAGTTATTTGTGCAGGCCTGCACTTTTTTAGCAGTCCCTTGGATTTGACCAATACTTGCTATCAGTGTGTGGCCATCGATTAGTTTTATACCCTGTTGGTGGGCTAAGTTTTTAGCGTCGGCAGTGAATGCGGATGTGCTCACTAGAGTGCCGAAGTGAGCAGACTCCACGGTGATGGAGCCAATTAGTTCTCGCACCGTAGACACAGTAACCTTTTGCTTTTTCCACCGCTTACATTGCACGAGGGTAAGACGACCATTTTTACGCAGTCTCAGATCTACTCCACCATCAGCACCAGCGCGTAGATTTTCCTCTACAGAGTATCCTTGCCGGCGGAAATACTCACCGGTGACATCTTCAAATTCTTTCCAGCTAAGCTCATTGAGTGTATCGACTGACATTTGCTGTTCGTATTGCTTTGTGATCCTCCGACCTCGCACAAATGAAAGAACGGAAAGGAAGATAAAAAAGAGAGTCACCCAGGGAGCTAGATTAGCACCAATACTGGCAAAAATTTTAATCAATGGGTTCTGAAAAGCTATGACCGGAAGGAAGAACTTAAGATATATGTATGCCACGGTGGCAAAAATAAGGCTGACCCAGAACGGCGCTGCCACGAGAGTATCGGTGAGGTCATTTTTATTACGCGGCATGATAGATTTTTAGAGTAAGGGTGATTATTTGTATTTAACAAATAATGCAAGATACTACATATTGTTAGTAACATATATCTTGATAATCAATCTAACAATTCACGGTGGATGTGGGGGTGGTTAGTTTGTGTAGATCTAGAGATGGTTAGTGGGGAAGGGTAGCTAGTTAGAAGCGTTATTAATTCTTCATTTCCACTTCGCCTAGCGGTAGTCAAGCACGGCTACGCCTTTACTTTTCACTTTTGATACGTCGTTTCTATGACTGGGCATATAATTATTAAAAGTCAGATATAGCTGGAGACAGAATGTCAAAAAGCCGGCTCTCAATTATTTTCCAGTCTTGGTTGAGATTGATGCTACAGAGCGTGAGGGGGTGGTTATTTAGAGAGAAGTGGTGGTGGAAGTCATGATCGACGGATGGGTATAGGATGACTCCTTCTGTGTTGTGCCAATTTTTGCTGTGTGCCGCATTTTCAAGGTAAGCAAAAAGCTGGAAAAGATGATCTCGATTAAAACGTTCTTTTCCGTAGTTTGCTTTGAACGCTTGTTTGTAGAATTTGCAGTCGAGGATGATTTGGCGTTCGGCAGAGTAAAGTGAGACATCCGTTTTCATGATGGGAACGAGGTCTTTGGCTTTGGCTTCAGCTTCGACATTCCAACTTAGTTGCGCTGCCGATACTTTGAAGTGACTGTGATGAGCGTAGAAGTTACGGATAAAGGCTTCGAAGAGGAGGGGCATTTTCTTTTCATCGCGTATGAAGTCTCGGAAGCGAGATGAGCCTTGATTTTCGGTTGGTAGGAGGGATTCGTGAACCAGTTCGCAGACATTCATAAGTAGGCGATACTGGCGGTTGTTTCGGTGGAGGCGAACTTTACGAAAGAGACGAGAGGTGATGCGGATGGGAGTGATGCGGGCTAGCTGTTTTTCGAGCTGATGGAGTTCTGTTGCCGTGTCTTTTTCTAGGTAGGGATTGTCAGCGAGCTGCGAGATGGTGGTCTTGAGGATACGGTTGTGGAGGATGTCGTGACTGAAGTCGTCAAACTCACAGACCATGCGCCCTTGTCTCCACGTTTGAGTGGCCATGCTGGCGGTCAGGTCAAATCGACCTTTGAGCGCGGCAGTCTCCTCGCGGTGGAGTTGGTAATCTCGGTCGAGGCCACGTTTGAGAAGATGCTGGGTGCCTTGGGTTAGGACACGGGCGAAGAGTTCGTCCAGCGATTGGGTGCCGTTGGCGGTGATGTCGATCTCGTCTGCTTCGTCTAGGTGGTTCCACGCATAGCAGAGGAGATAGTAGATGTTTTGAATGGGGATTTCACCAGCCATCGTAATTTTATGCGAGGAGGTTTTCGATCTCGGTCTTAGCTTTTGATTCGTCATCCATCCAGTATTCGTGGAGGAGGGGCGCGATCTCGAATTCGATGAGGTCGTGATACCAAGCTTCGTTTGCGGTCGTGCCTGCTTCGGGGCAGAAGAAACTGTGGCCAATGCGATAGCCTTTGCCGAGGTTACGGGTATCGGCAAGGATGCTCTCGTTCAGCGCTCCAATGCGTGTGCGTATTTTCGAGATAAGACCGGGGTCAGCTCCATGCGCAGTGAGAAGGCTTTGGAGGTTGGCGCTCTCGAGTTCAGGAGTGAGGTCAATAAAGCTGAAACGGCGTCTGAGTGCGTAGTCGACCATGGAGAGCGAACGGTCAGCGGTATTCATGGTGCCTATGATGTGGAGATTTGGTGGGACGTGGAAGTCGGAGGAAGAATAGGTGAGCTGGAGAGAGTAATCGGCGCCTCGTTTATCGTGCTCGATGAGCATCATGAGTTCACCGAAAATCTTACTCAAATTACCTCGGTTGATTTCATCGATGACGAGGAAGTAGGGACGGTCAGAATCTTCGCGTGCTTCTTCGCACAGGTTGAAAAAAGTTCCATCTTTAAGTTCAAAGCCACCCTTACCATCGGGGCGGTAGCCTTGGATGAAGTCCTCGTAAGAGTAGGACTGGTGAAACTGAATCATTGGCGCGCGGGCCTTGTTCTTCTCGCCCATGAGAGCGTAGGCAATGCGACGAGCGACGAAGGTCTTACCTACTCCCGGAGGGCCTTGCAGGATGATGTTCTTTTTGCGCTTTAAGAGGTTGAGGATAGAATCGAATTGCTCTCTGCTCATGAAGAGGTCCGCGAGGGCGTCTTCGCTGGTGTAGAGATTGGTAGGAGGCGTGACTATGGGGTCTGCTTCTCCGTAAAATGACTCAAGGATTTCCCGACACCTCCGATAGTTGTCGATATTGGTTAGGGTCTTCATAGGAACCCGGGTCCCATCCACGAGTTCGGTATCGCGGGTGTCTTTCCATTCGACTCCAATGAGGTGTTGAAACTCATCACGATACGGGTCGAAGGAGTATTTTTGAGTAACTACACCATAGCCAAGGACACGGCTTCTGCCTTGCTTCGCGTAGATAATATCTCCCTCAGTGATGTCATTGGCAAACTCCCAAAGCGCTAGGGAGTCATTCATGTGAGAGCCTTCTTGGCCTTTGATTTCGACAAGCTTGAGTCGGATATCTTCTCTGGTCTCATAGCGAGAGAGGTCGCCTAGAGCATCCCATCCGATTGCCGCAATTTCTTTCTCTTGGAATTCTGGCCAAAGGTAGGCTTGCGCTCCGGGTGAAATGACCCAATGGCGGGGGTGATGAGTGGCAGGGGGATCGCCTTCGGCTTCATTGCCACGTTCGTCTTCTTGTTCGGAGGGAGTTGATGAACGGGCAAACTCGAGATAAGAAGGATAGCTGAGGAGCTTAGAAACTGTTAGGGACTCAATCCCAGAATCCAAAAGCTTATGGCCTTCTTTTGTGAGGGAGTATTTGCCCTTAGTCGGCCTGGCGAGAAGTCCCGCTTTGAAGAGGTGAAACATGGCCCATTGGATACGGTCTTGAATTTTGGAGCGGGCTCCACTGGGAATTAGAACAGCCATTTGTTCGGGAGTGTATCCACCCTCTTTAACTAAGGCGGGGTAGGTTTCTCGCGGGGTGTGAATTTCACCATCCTTGCAATGGTTAAGGACTGGCACGAAAAAGTGGTCAAAGGTTGGGATTTCAACAGACATGATTTAAGAGTTGAGGCTGGATTCGATCAGGGTGATTTCCTCTGAGGTTAGGTCGAAAAGGCGGTAGACGATTTGGTTGATCTCAGCTTCGTGGATGGCGAGGGTGGCTTGGTCGTCCTTAGCGGCGGCGGCCGCGCATTTCTCGGCGAGAGTGGCGAGTTCGGCCTTTTCGGCGTCGGTGGCGGGGGGGATGGGAACCCGCCCCAAAAATTGTTTGTTTGCACTGTAAAACCCTCCACGAAAAGGAACGCTTAGGAATGGAAACAGCCAACCTACTGTTGAAGAAGAAATGATCGCTTGAATGAATTCTAACGATTGTTCACCTCTCTCTCCCAGCGGGAAGATTCCGCCAACGTCTACATTATCCAAGACAACAACTCCACTTTGGTCGATCCAACCATATGGAGTGGTTACAAGGCGAGGGATACACAGTTTTTTATCTCCTTGGATAGCTAAGTTTTGGCTGCGCCCGAATTGGTGCCAACGATCATGGTCAAATTTATGATTTTCTCGTGCCCTCAGCTCCGTCTCTTTTTTCTTTAGGTAAGAAGCCAATTCTGGGCTGTCGCTGACAATTTGTTCAAATTCAACTATGACCGCTTTCTTGTCAGTTACCACGTATGGAAAAATTATTTTTTTAGAGTCTAGATTAGCCTTCCAGCGAGAAACCTCGTCTCCAGAAATCAGCGGCTTCAGCATCTGTAGTCTTCCAGAAAGTTCATCTGCACAATCTAGTTGATAAATATGATCTGCGCTTGTTTGGACTCCTACCGTGATTTTGCAGCGTGAACCTAAAGGGCTTCCAGCTCGCATTGTTTTTAAAAGAAGATTTTTATCGATACCGGTTGGAAGGCAGTAAGGGTGTTTATCAAAGTGATTTGCTGGAAAAATTTCGGATACGGAGTTGGTAATCCCTCCGCTCTTTGTGAAGCTAATGACCTTCTCGTATAGAGTGTTTTCAGCACGTTTGGGTCGTAAATGAAAAATTCCTACGTAATTAGTCGCACCCTCAAAAAGCTGAATATCGCCGAAATTTACAAAACCATGAAGAGTTTGATCTTGTTGAATTTGTTCGCGGAGTCGTTCACCGTAATCTGTAGAAATCCAGCGTGTGGGCTGAATCAGCAACCCAGAACCAGTATTACGCAACAATCGAATACAGAGTTCTGTGAACGGTATATAGATGTCCCAGTTGCCTTTTGCCGCTGATTTATAGTTTTCGCTAATTAGCTTTGCGCCTATAGGATCGCTTTTCTTGATTACTTGAATTCGTTCATAGGGGGGGTTCGCGATAACGATGTCGAAGCCGCCATCCGCAAAGATGCCTCCGAAGTGTAGGTTCCAGAGGAAGGTGGGGTGTTGTTCGTCGTCGAACCAATGGCGGAGTTTGGCGAGGAGGGCTTCCTGATGGTAAACTTTTTCTTTTTGGATAGCGTCAATTCTTTGAATCCAAGCACCAAAATCGGTGATTCCTTTTGTTAAGAATGCAAGCTTCTCGGTGTCGTCGAAGTTGGTCTCAATACGCATCCAAGTAAATTCGGCTTGGGCAAGTAGGGAGAGAGCTCGGTAGAGGGCGAACCAGGCTTTGCGCTTTCCGGGGAGACCTTGGGCGGTGAAGAGGTCTTGTTTGGCTTGAATTAGTTCGGCAACAGCGGCTTTGGTTCTGGTATCGTCCGGAGTTTCGGTTCCGAGGTTCACGGCTTCTCCACGGATGTATTCGATGAGGGAGTCGGCGCGGTGGATCTTGTAGTCGAGATTGGGTAGAGGGCGTGGTTTGTCTTCATCGACGACGAGGGCGAGCCAGAAGCGGAGGCGGGCGATCTCGATAGCACCGGGGTCGAGGTCGACGCCGTGGATGGAGTTCTGAATAATGGCGCGTTTGAGTTCGGCTCGGAACTTTGGGGTGTTTTTCTCGGTGTCTTCCAGGGTGAGTCGCGTCCAGAGAATTTCGTGGAGGAGGCCGATGGGGAAGGCTCCGGAGCCAATGGCGGGGTCACAGATGGTGACTTTTTCGAGAAGCTCGATGATGCGCGCTTTGTTTTCCTCGACGAAGCTTGGGAGAGCTTCGGAGTTCTTTTCGTTGAGTAGGGTTTCGAGGGCTTTGTTTTCGCCTAGATGAGTCTGGAGGTAGTGCAGGAGAGATTGGCGGGCCATGTAGGAGACGATGGCCTTGGGGGTGTAGTAGGTTCCTTTTTCTTTGTTATCCTCGAGGAGGTTCTCAAAGATCATGCCGAGCATCTCGGGGTCGATGCCGACCTCGTGGTCTTCGGGGTCGTTTTCATCGATGGTGAAGTTGTATTCGTCGAAGAAGTTGAGGAGGTCCGTAAAGAGTTGGGGAGGAAAGTCAATTGAGCGGGCGTTATCGTCATCGTCCTCAAAGAGGCCGCCATTGAGATAAGGGAGGCGGGTGCCAGTGAGGGAGAAGAGATCCCCCTCGCGGTCTTCTTGGTTAAGAGCTTCGAAGAAAAGGGCTGTGAGGTATTTTGAGTGGAAGAGATCGGCTTCCTGATTTTCCGTAGCGAGTTTTAGAAATTGCTGGAGGAAATCGTGTTGGCCTCCTTTCCAAACGCGGGTGCCCGCGGGGCAGCCAAGCCAACCTTTCTTCTGGAGGAAAGTGAGAAAGACAAGGCGGCCGAGGAGGGTTTTGACAAAATCGCGGACGGGTTTGTCAGCCTTTTCCTGCTCTTTTTCGTTGGTATGGGTTTTGATTTCGAAGAGATCACGAGTTCCCTTGGCGAGGTCATCTGAAAGGAGGTGAGCGATGAAGGTTTCATACTGCTCCTTGTATTTGTCGAAGAAAGTCTTGCTGAGAGATTCAACGGAGAAGGCGAGCTCGAGATCCTTGAGTGCAAGGTCGTCAGACTTTTCTCCTAGCTGCACGAGGCGAGCCGCAGCGGTGCGGCAAGGTTCGTTTTCGCCCAAGAGAAAGGTGTAGCGCTTCGGAGCGGTCTCAATGGTGGTGATCTGGAAGGTATCCTGATCGAGAGTGGTGGTGCGAGAGGCGTAAGTGAGACGCCAGTCTGGTGAGTTAGCCTGCCTGAAGACGGCGAGGACGCCGGAGGCCTGCGCCTGATCGATGAAGGAGGCGACGTAGTTGCGCAATCCGACGCGATTGCGGGCAAGTTGAACTTGATCAGTGGTGGTGACTTCTAAAATGGCGATGGTCTGCTCGTCGCCGGGAAGAGTGAGGGTGCCGAGCTGGAGAGTGCCGGTGACTTTCTCATGGCTGACAGCGAGAGCCTGAGGCTGTTGGAAAATGGTGAGAGAACCTTCTGGAAAAAGAGAAACGAGGAAAGGCTCCCAAGTGTCACGATTATAAGAGGCGTGGAGGAGGTCGCGGATATCTGAAGAGTCGGGCATGGAAAATTAGCTAAGGTTGTGGAGCTCTTGTTCGATTTTTGAGATGAGTTGATCTTCGGTAGGAAGATGAAGTTGGTAGCGAGAGGTGAAGATGGCCTTTTGGTCTTCAGCGAGAGTGTATTGCACCATGGTATCATTCTTATCGGTGGCGAGAATAAGACCGAGAGTGGGATTATCATCAGGAGCCCGACGTTCGCGGTCGTAGTAGTTTACGTAGAGCTGTAGCTGACCAAGATCCTCATGCGTGAGCTTTCCTACTTTGAGATCGATGAGGACGTAGCACTTGAGAATGGTGTGATAGAAGACTAGATCAACGTAGAAGTGATCTCCCTCGAGAGTGAGGCGCTGCTGACGAGCGAGGAAGGCAAAACCATTTCCGAGTTCAAGAAGGAAGGTCTGGAGATTGGCAAGGAGGGCGCTTTCAAGATCGGACTCGATGAGTTTTTCTGATTCCGGGAGACCTAGGAATTCGATGATGAATGGATCCTTGAAAATGTGAGCTGGAGATTGGGGGTGATGACCTTCTGAGGCCAGTTTGAGTAGTCCTTTCTTATCGGTGGACTGAGCGAGGCGATCAAAGAGAAGGGAGCTGATCTGGCGGTCTAGTTCGCGGGCTGACCAAGAGTTCTGGAGAGCCTCGATTTCATAAAATGAGCGAGCTTCTGGGCGGGGGACTTTTAGGAGAGTCCGGTAGTGAGTCCACGAAAGGTTAGGGGTGAACTGGCCTGGTTTAAATTCGTCACGCAGTGCGTGACGAATTGGGGCAGGGTGTTCTTCCGAGGTGGCTTCCGGCTCTCTGCGCGGGGTTTGGTTAATCTCGGTCGTTTGTAATCTGAATTGGTCACGCAGGGTGTGACTGATTGCCCCTTCTAGAAGATTGGGGTAGGAAAGATGAAAAGCGCGGAAGAGTTTGAGGTTAGTCGAGCCGAGTCCCTTTAGACCTGCTGATTTAAATTTTTTCGCCAGTTCGGGAATTATTTTTTCGCCATAGATTGCCCGCTCAGTCCCTCCTTGCTCTGCTAGAAAAATTTCGCGTCCGATCAGCCAATTCGCCAAGACTTGCGCCGAGTTGACCGACCTTGCGGCGTGGGTTTCCGCTGAGGTGACAATTTGAGAGATTCGGTCTTGGAGGGGCATGTGTTAAGCTGAAAAGGATTCGGAAAGGATGATGGCGGGGTTAAGATCGGCGGTAGTGAGGCCAGCGTGGATGTCTTCGATAGCGTGATCCTTATCTTCAGCGGGATCGTAGTAGCGACTGATAATTGAGAGAGTGTGGTCGAGGAGAGCGGCAGTCTTGAGAGGGGTCTTTTTCTGACTCTTGTGTATTTTATTGAGTTCGCGTTGGAGTTTGGCAAAGCGGCCTTTCTTGATGGCGGCTTGTGCTTGTTTGATCATGAGTTTTTCGCCTTCTGAGGCGAGGTTGGGAAGATCGAGGAGGAGCTTAAGAAGGCTGAGCGCATTGCGTTCAGCAGGGCCAATCTTGTGGTCGACGATCTGATCGCGAACAGCCTCTGACTGGAGGGATTCCTTGTAATGGTCGACAGCAGATCGAACCTGCTTGTGATGATGATCAGGAAGAGGAAGAGCTTCTTCTTTGGCGTTGGCCTGGAAGACACGAGCAGCTTCAACAAAAGAGAACTCCTCGATCGAGAGGTCGGGGTGAACGTAGTAGAATCCATCGCGGCGCTTATTGCGGACAAAGGTGATGGTTGATTCCTTACGGCCTTTATCCTTTCTGCCGCACCGGGAGCGAAGAGGAAGATTACGGATTTCCCGGAAGCGTTCGGGATTGGCAGCGCGGAACTTGCGAAGCTCCATGAGGAGAGCAAGAGATTCATCTCGTTCTTCTTCGAGGTCTTTATCGAAGAGGCCGAAGTTATCAACTTCTTCATCGGTGGAGTAGATCTGAGAGTCTTCCCCAAGAGCGGAGTGGAAAGCCTGTAGTTTGACGAGTGCTTTTTTACGAAGCTCGATAGAGGCGTCAACCTTGGCGGTAGGAAAAAAATTGTAAACGTAGACTTGGGGAGCTGTAGTTCCGATTCGGTTGATTCGACCTATGCGCTGCATGAGGCGAGTGGAATTCCAAGGGGTGTCGTAGTTTAGGATGACATTAGAACGGTGTAGGTTGACGCCTTCGGCAAGCACCTCGGTAGAGATGATGATGTCGTATTCTGAGACTTTCTCTTCCTCGGGGGCGTTGGCATCAAAGTTCGCGGTGACGTGGGGCATGTTGTCTTTGCGGGTGGCCGAGTCGACGCTGAGGACCTTGTCATAGCCTGAATCTTTGAGACGCTTGACGAGGTAGTGGGTGGTTTCCTTGGACTCAGAGAAGATGACGAGTTTGGGCGAGCCACCGAGTGATGCCTCGTGATTGATCTTGGTGGAAAGGAGTTCTGATTCAAGGCGGACGACGAATTCATCAAACTTAGGGTCTTCTTCGTTAGTTTGCCAACGCTCGGCTAGGTTGGTGAGGGTTTCGTGATCGCGGAGCAGGCCGGGAAGGAATTTGGCATCGAAGTCGTCGGGTGAACAGATTTCGATGGTGGGGTCATCAGCTTGGAGTTCGATGAGTTTGAGGAGGAGGTCTTCCTCACGCCCTTCGATAAGGTATTCGGTGATGTTGACGTTGGGAGCGATGAAGATGGTTCCTTTCTCAAACATTGTGACCATCCGCTTGGTATTGTCTCGGAAACGAATAAGAGACTGAGTGAAGGCATGGAAGGAACTATCAAGACGCTTCAGAAGGAGCGTCTTCATGATCTTAGCGAGCTGCGAGGAGATTTGCTCAGCCTGCTGGTATTTGACTTTCTTTTCGGGGACGAGGTGTCCAATGGCGCGGTAACGGTTGTAAGTTAAGCCGTCGGTGAGGAGGTCGAGAGTTTCATCGTAGAGTTGATCGAGCGCGGGAGGGAGTTGGTAGAGGATTTTGCGTGGGGGATCGACTTTAGGGAAGCGAATGCCTTGGGCTTCGAGATCGAGGCGGTAGTCGTCATGCTCATTAAGGTCTGTGCGAGTTCGGCGAATGGTGACCTCGGAGACGACTTTAGTTCTGATTTTTTCGTAAATTTGTTGAATCTCAACCCTCGCCTCTTCAGCGCTTAGGTCTTTCATGGCCTTCTGGAACTCTTTTTGACGGTTGGCAAAGAAGCGCTGGAGATTGGGGACCTCCAGAGTGGAGTCTTTTCCGTCTTGGAAGAGAAGGAGAAGGTTTTTAATATCGTTCGGGCGGTTGTTCAGCGGAGTGGCTGAAACGAGGATGACGCGCTTACGGTAGTATGAGCCATCAGGGAAGCGGCGATCAGTGCGGGTCTTACAGATGCGCTGGAGGTCATCGTAAGCCGTTGCGGTATCGTTTCGGAATTTGTGAGCCTCATCGACGATGACGAGATCGTATTTTTTGGCATTGCGGATTTTATGAAGACTGCCGTTGGTAACGATCGTGACTCCTTTGAGTTTGAATTTATCGATGGTGTCTCGCCAGCCGTCTTTCAGGGCAGGGGGCACGACAACAAGAGTCTCGGACAGATGCCCAGGGAAGCCATTGTGGTAAAAGAACTTCTTAGCAATGAGGATAGCAATGATGGTCTTTCCCAGTCCGACTACATCGGAGAGAAAGAAGCCGTGGTGTTTTTGAAGAAGCAGGAAACCTTGGGTGACGGCGTCCATTTGATAGGCAAGGCGCATGAAGCCATCGGGGAGATCTGTTTCCGAGTTGGGATTGTATTCGATGGCTGGGCCGAAGTATTCGATAAGGAGCTTATAGTAGATTTCAAAGGGTGTGAGATCTTCGCGGAGGAAGGTGTTCTTGGTGACATCGGTGATATCTTTCGGGAGAACTGGGACAGCTTCAGTCCAGAGTTTTTCAAATTCATCAGATGCAAATTTAACGTCATCGAAGTCGTGGCTAAGGGCGTTGAATTCGTATGTTTGACTATCTTTTGTAGCACCTAGTCCAGTGGCGCTGAGGTTTGAGGACCCGGTGATGACATGTCCGGGCTTGTGCTCATTGAAGCCCTGCGGGAGGAAGATATAGATTTTTGCGTGAAGGCGTTTTGTCGGGTGGGCTTTGATTTCTAGTTTTTTTGAAACGACATCATCGACAAATTGCAGGATGCCTTTCTCGACTTTTTGAGAGTAGCGTGCGTTTTGGATGTCGGCAGCTAATCCTTCACGAAATTCTTTGAGGGCTTTGCCGGCGTCTGCAAGGAACAGTTGGCCTTTTTTATGAAAGGCTTCCATGATTTCGTCGACATTGATCCCGACGAGGATTCGGACCTTTGGAAGTTTTTCAAGTTTGGGACGGATGGCAAAATATCCTGAAGCGCGGAGGTAGCCGACAAGAGCGTCGAATTGAGCTAGGTCTGGATTGTTCTCGAAAATGCCCTCAAACTTCTTAAGAAGAGTATTTGTTTCGTTGTTTGTGAAAAAGCGCGTTGGCATGTGCGTTAGTTATGTGAAATATTCGCCATGATGGCAAGTGATGAAGAGTAAATGTAGAAGATTGGAGTAAGGAGTGAACAGTGCTCTGTGCGAAGTGATCAGTGGGGTGGTGGGGAGAAGTGGAGGGCTTTTAGGGCGGCTTGTGGGGTTTGATCGTTGAAGCCGGGGGCGTGGGGGAGGCGGCCGTGGTTTTGGTAGCTGGTGAAGAGGTCTGTGAGGTAGTCTTCGCCAAGGTGGGGGGCGTTTAGGCAGGCTAGGATCTGGGTGCTGGGGGTGAGGAGCTCGGGGAGGCGGCGGAGGATCTTGGGGTAGTGGGTTTCTACGTTAAAGCTTTTGCCTTGGTTCGATGGGGGATCAATGATGATGATGTCGTAGGGGGCTCCGCGGACGAGGCGGCCCCATGATTTAAAAAGATCGTGAGGGAGGTAGCTGGCGCGGCGGCAGGTCTGGGGATCAAAGTTTAGCTGGTGGTTCTTCCGCCCTGTGGCGAGGGCGCTGCTGGCCATATCGAGATTAATGACTTCTTCTGCACCGCCTTTGATAGCGGCTACGGATAGGGAGCAGGTGTAGGCAAAGAGATTAAGCACGCGCTTGCCGGCGGCGTTTTTGCGAACCCAATCGCGGCCGGGTTTCATATCTAGGAAAAAGCCGTGGTTTTGATTCTGGCGGAGGGAGAGGTGATAGCTGAGGCCTGATTCTACGGCGTGGACTTGATCGGGTAGCTCGCCGTAGACGGTTTGTTTGGGTGCCTTGGGGAGGTGCCTTTCTTGTACGACAACGGCGGTGATGTCTGGATTCTTTTTTGCCTCTGCGATGGTGTGGGCGATGAGCTCCGCGTTGTTTGCTTTTTCCGCATAGAGGGTGAGTAGAATGACGGGGGCAAACCAATCGATAGCGATGTGCTCCATGTCTGGGAAAAGGCCGCCGCGACCGTGGAGGAGGCGTTGGCTATCGAGGCCTAGGGTGGTGAGTGGGAGTTTCAAGATGGGAGTTTGAAGTTTAAGGTTGGAAGATGCTGTATATGATCACTAATTAAACCTCGAATGAATGTGAATCTACGCGAATAAAAAATGTGAAGAAGACTGAAGTCAGGAATTGGGGTGGTGACATTGCTGAATGGTAATAGCTGACTACTAACTTGCTGAGTTTGGGCTTTGGTAGTTGGGTTTTGAAATATAGGGTTAGCTCCATGCTGCTGCGGTTTTATACTTATGAGGAGGCTGGGCTATTCTGTGCGATGAAGCGTGCGGAGGGGTATTTTGCGGAAGTGATCCATGATAATTCTGGTCATGTGTATGGACATATGGCGGCAAATGGCTTTGCGGTGATTCTGTCTGAAGAAGCTGCGCCTGAGGGTGTCACGGTGCCTGTGCCGGAGAGGAAGGATTCTCTGCTGACTGAGCTGGGTAAGGTGGCTGGGATGTTTGCCATATTGGGCATGTTGGGTGCGCTGCTATTTACGGCTTTAATCGTGGTCATGGCAGCGGCGTAGTTCACCAAGCTACCTGATAGAGTTCAGCTCCTGTGTTTTATTTTTCTAGCAGTTTTGTTCTGTGTTCTCTGGGGTAGCTTAAAGCTCACGCGGATATATAACCGGCCTCAGCATCCGCTGTATTTATTCTCACGAGTGATTATCAAAGGGATACTCTGGGTGATTATTCTCTCTTATATGTCGGAGATCATTATGTTGATCGTGTGGCTGATATTATTAATGTATAAGCGGTGAGCTGAGTAAATAATTAGAGCCGTTTCTGGGAAACGGCTCTAATGGGAGGAGGGGGGCTTTCTGGGGGATCTTTATCTGGGGTCTCTGATGACTAGGTTCCGGATCTCGGTCATGTCTTCCATGGCGAAGCGGACGCCTTCGCGGCCTAGGCCGCTGTCTTTTACTCCTCCGTAGGGCATGTTATCTACACGCCATGATGGGACGTCACCGATGACAACACCTCCTACATCTAGCTCATCCCATGCGTCTAGGGCTTTGTAGATGTCCTTGGTAAAGATACCGGCCTGGAGGCCGAAGGTGCTATCGTTTACTGACTGCATGGCGTCTTCAAAGTCAGTGAACTGGCTGAGGACGGCTACGGGGCCAAAGGCTTCTTCTGTGCAGATCTTCTGATCTGAGGGGACTCCTTCTAACAGGGTAGCTTGTAGGAGTGCTCCAGTGCGCTGGCCTCCGGTGAGGAGGGTGGCTCCTGCGCTGATGGCTTCCTGCACCCAGGTGTCTAGGCGGGTGGCCTCGCGCTCTGAGATCATGGGGCCGATGAAGGTGTCTTCATCACTGGGTTTACCTGAGAGGAGTTTCTCCGTGGCGGTGATAAGCTGGCAGCGGAACTCATCATAGATGGATGAGTGGACGATGATACGCTGGACTCCGATACAGCTCTGGCCTGACTGGTAGAATGCGCCAAAGACGATACGTTCTACTGCGTCTGTGATGTCTGCATCTGCGTCTACGATACAGGCGGCGTTCCCCCCGAGTTCGAGGATGACTTTTTTCTTTCCAGCCTTGGCTTTGAGATCCCAGCCTACGGATGGGGAGCCGGTGAAGCTGAGGAGCTTCAGGCGATCATCTGTGGTGAAGAGGTCTGCGCCATCACGGCTACATGGGAGGATGGAGAAGGCTCCTTTGGGTAAGTCTGTCTCTGCTAGTATCTCTCCGATGATGAGTGCTCCGATGGGGGTGCGGCTGGCGGGCTTCAGCACGAAGGGGCAGCCGACTGCGAGTGCGGGTGCTATTTTATGCGCAGCTAGATTTAGCGGAAAGTTAAAGGGGGAGATGAAGGAGCAGGCGCCGATGGGGACGCGTTTCCATTGACCTCTGTAGCCTTTAGCGCGCTCTGATATCTGGAGTTCCTGAACTTCGCCATTCATTCTAACAGATTCTTCTGCGGCGATGCGGAAGGTGTCTATGAGGCGGCTGACTTCTCCACGGCTGTCTTTGATAGGCTTGCCTGCTTCTATGCAGAGGGCTTGGGCAAGTTCTTCGGCACGCTCAGTGAAGCGGGTGACGCAGTGGTTAAGGATAGCCTGCCTTTCGTAGGGTGGCATTTTCCTCATGGGTGCGGCGGCGGCATCTGCGGCGGCGATGGCTTCCTCAATGACGTCAGCGCTGGCGAGGGCAACGTGGGTGGCAACTTCTCCGGTGTATTTGTCTGTAACTGGGAGGTCTTTGTTAGGTGCTTGTGCCTCGTTAGCGAGGTAGTATGGATAGCTGGTATTCATGTGCTTAAACTTGAGCGCTACGTTCTGGGAGTTCTTTGTTAAGGATACGATCGTTTTCTGAGTAGTCGATGGGGACATTAATGAGGTGGACGCCACCTTGTGTAATACATTTTTCGACTAGTGGGATGAAGTCATCTGTGCGCTCGAGGGAGTGGCCGTGTGCGCCGTAGGATTCTGCGTATTTACAGAAGCATGGGTTATGGTAATCGAGGCCAAAGTTATCAAAGCCCATGTTGGCTTGTTTCCACTTAATCATACCGTAGGCATTATCATTCAAGATAACTACGATGAGGTCTAGGCCTAGGCGTACTGCTGTCTCTAGCTCTTGGGAGTTCATCATGAAGCCTCCATCGCCACAGACGGCCATAACTGGACGGTCTGGGTGAACCATTCTAGCTGCCATGGCGGAGGGGAGGCCTGCGCCCATGGTGGCGAGGGCATTATCTAGTAATACGGTGTTCGGCTTATGAGCTGGGTAGTTACGGGCGAACCAGATTTTATAGACGCCGTTATCGAGTGCGATGATACCGTCCTCTGGCATGACTTTGCGGATGTCCGCTACGATACGCTGAGGGTAGACTGGGAAACGGGGATCATCCTGACCTTCTTTTACGTGTGCGGCCATGGCGTCTCTAGCAGCGAGGATGCCGGTGAATTCCCACTGGGGCTGAGGCTCAAGGGTGCTATTAAGCTGCCAGATGGCATTGGCTATATCACCTACCATTTCGACTTGTGGGAAGTAGACGGGGTCTACTCTGGCGGAGTTAAAGTTAATGTGGATGACTTGGAGGTTAGGCCTGTCCATGAAGAATGGTGGCTTTTCTACAACGTCGTGGCCGATGTTTAGGATGACGTCTGCGTGATCAACAGCGCGGTGGACAAAATCATTTGCGGAGAGTGCGGCATTTCCTAGGAAAAGGGGGTGAGTCTCATCTACAACGCCTTTCCCCATCTGGGTGGTGACAAAGGGGATACCTTGTTTTTCTATAAAGGCTTTAAGCTGCTTAGCGGTGAGCTTTCTGTTTGCTCCTGCGCCGATGACGAGGAGGGGGCTTTTAGCTGTGCTGAGGAGTGAGACGGCTGCGGTGAGGGACTTGGCCTCAATGGTGGGGCGTCTGACTTCACTGGCTGGAATGGGGCGGATGAGGCTGTCTTCTGCGGCGATGTCCTCTGGTAATTCGAGGTGGACGGCTCCTGGCTTTTCTTCTTCTGCTAGGCGGAAGGCTTCACGCACTTGTGAGGGGATACCGTCACCGCTGACGATTTGGCGGGTGTATTTGGTAATGGGGCGCATCATGTCCACTACGTTGATAATCTGGAACTGGCCTTGCTTGCTGTGTTTAATGGGCTTCTGACCGGTGATCATGAGGATGGGCATTCCTCCGAGCTGGGCGTAGGCGGCAGCTGTGACGAAGTTAGTGGCACCGGGTCCGAGGGTGGATAGACATACGCCAGTTTTTCCTGTGAGGCGGCCGTAGGTGGCGGCCATAAATCCTGCAGCTTGCTCGTGACGTGTGAGGATGAGTTTGATCTTGGAGCGTGAAAGGGAGTCGAGAAAATCGAGGTTTTCTTCACCAGGGATACCGAAGATGTATTCTACGCCTTCTTCTTCGAGGCACTTGATCATTAGGTCTGAGGCTTTCATGGTCTTTTAGTAATTGGTTCTTATTAAGATGTTTGGGTTTTGTATTTATCCCTGTCAAAAACAGAGGTAGAGTAGTCTAAACCCTTTAACGGATTATTAAAGTAGTTATTTTAGGGGGAGGCTTTGGTGTATCTAATATAGAGGGGAGTAGGGTGGCGGTGTAAGTGTGTGTTTTTGATAATTTGGTATTTGGTATTTTGATGGATGATATCTAGTGTGTGGCTGTGATTTCATCCCTTAGGTTGCAGAATTTCCGGTGTTTTGAGACACTTACGCTTGAGTTCCCTGAGGCGGGTGCAGTGATGCTAGGTGCAAATGCTATGGGGAAGACGTCTATTCTGGAGGCGGTGTGTGTACTGGTGAGGTTACAGTCTCCAAGGAGTAGCCGCATGGGAAAAATGGTGAAGGTAGGTGAGGCGGGATTTGGCGTAGCTGGCTGCTGCTGGGGGAATGAAAATCAGGTGAGGTATGGCGTGCGCGGTGGTGCGGAGATGAAGGTGGATGGTGAGGTGATGGTAAGGCAGGGTGAGTATCTGGGGGCTGGTGGGCTGGTGGTGTGGATGGGTAATGATGATTTAGCTCTGGTGCGAGGGTCTGGTAGTGTGCGGAGGCGGTATTTAGACTTTATAGGGTGCCAGCTAGATCCATTTTATAGAGATAACCTGAATCGATATAACCGGGTGCTGAAGGCCCGTAACATACTACTAAAAGATCGAGTACACCGTGAGGCTGAAATCTCAGCTTACAGCGAGCTGTTGGTGAAACACGGAAACTATCTTATGGAGGCGCGGAGAGCGCTGGTGGAGAGTCTGGAGCCTATGACATCTGTGGCTCAGTCTGCTGTGAGTACATGTGATGAGCGCGTGGGCGTGGAGTATGTGCCGGGTGCTGGAGATGACTTTACTACGAGCTTAGAGATGACGCGTGAACGTGAACGGCGTCAGGGGCAGACACTAGCAGGCCCTCACCGTGATGAGTTACGACTTTCTATTAATGGGATGGCTGCAGTGGACTTTGCTAGTGAGGGGCAGCAGCGGACTTTAGCCCTGGCTCTAAAATTGGCACAGGGAGATTTATTGGAAAAACAGACAGGGAGGTTACCTATTTATCTGCTGGATGATATCTTTGGGGAGCTGGATACTCAGAGACGAAATGCTCTGATGCGGGTGCTGCCGAGTGCCGCTCAGAAGCTGATTACAACCACGAATATTGATTGGTTGGAAGAGGGGTATGCGGTGATCGATATGAAGGGTGTGGGAACCACGGATCTACAAGGGGCTGATTAATCTTTGTTTGAACCACAGCCGGAGCGAAGCGGAGACAGCCGAAGGCAAAAGACACTGAAGGGTGAGAAAGTGCTGGGGATTTGGAGGTCGATTTTGATCACGTAAGATGATAGATACGAGGGGAGAAGATCAATTGATTAAATGATACTGCTGCTATGACGCGTAATTTTTTTATAATTCTAGTTACCCTTGGAGTAGTAGTGATGTGTGTATTTTTAATGTCGAGAGGCTCAGATTCGTTGAGTGGTGAGGTAGAGAAAAAAAATAAAAGAGGGCAGGGCAGAGGTGACTATGTGAGGTCTGTGGAAACGAATACAAATAGTGAAATTCGTTCTAAAAGACGCAGTAGCCAAGTGAAAGTGAAACCTAGTCCTGTGACAACTTCAAGTGGGCTTACCTACCAAGTGCTGCGTATAGGCAGTGGTGAAATTCCGGGGCCAAAAGACACCGTTAAAGTAATCTACCGAGGCTGGATACAGGGTGGTGAGGAGTTTGATAGATCCGCGGAAGGTGTTCCCATAGAAGTTCAGTTGAATAGGGTGATATTGGGATGGCAAGAAGGTATACAACTGATGAGAGTAGGTGCAAAATATAGGTTTACAATCCCTCCAGAAATCGCTTATGGGGAAAGGGGGGTAGGAGATAAAATCCTTCCTAATAGTACTTTGGTATTTGATGTTGAACTGATCGGAGTGAAGTAAACGAAACCACAGCCGGAGCGCAGCTGAGAAAGCAGGAGGCAAAAGATGATGAGGGGCACGGAAGTGCTTGGGTGGTTACTCTGTGGTGAAGCAGCTGGTGGGGAGGTTTTCTGCGTTAGTGAGATTGGCCCCCGCGGCTAGGGTGTCCCATGCGTAGCGTGCTTTGGTGGGGTGTTTGATCTTTTTGTTTTGCAGGATGATGGTGTTGTCTTTGATTTTGGCAGTTGCGGGTAGCCAGTTGTTATTGGCATCGAGGAGTTCAAATGCGCCAGGGGCTTTGTTGTCACTGGTTTTTAGTCCTTTGGCATGATCAAATATAATTTCTAGTGTGTTGTTAGATATATTGTTAGATCTATAGAGTGGGCCGGAAACGAGTGTGTCTTTAAAGCCATAGTCTTGATGGAGCGCCCAGCGTGCGAGGCGCTGCCCGACATCATGTTTATTCTGTGGGTGAATGTTAGTCGGGTGGCCAATGTCATTGATAACGGCCATACCGATGTTGCTTTCTGCCATTTCAGGATCGTGTAACAGAAGGCGCATTTTGTTCTGAATAGTTACCCAACCAGTGCGTTTCCTGTCGCCATAGCTGGCTAGTTGAACATAGTAGAAGGAGAGGTTACTATTCCATTGTTTCTGCCAATCTTTGATGAGGAGTTTGAGGAGTTTCTGGTAGTCGTTTGCAGAGTTATCTTTTGCATTAGACTCGCCTTGATACCAGATGGCGCCTCTTGCAGAGTAGCCGGTGATGGGGGCTATCATACCATTGTAGATAGAGGAGTGAAAATCGGGGTTGAGCGCTGGGGATCTTTTTAATTGTGGTTTGACTGGTCTTTTTCCTTCTCTAGTTCTTTTCCATGCCTCGTGTTTTTTTTTCCAGTTAGCGAGGGCGTTTTGGTCGCGTTTTTTGGTGTCTTCTAGGGAGTGTTTTTTGATTGCTTGGGCCTTTGCGTCTACGAGGTAGTGGAGGTCTTTTACTTGTTTCATAGAGGCATCACTGATGAAGGCTTCTATACGTTTACCTCCCCAAGCACACTCGATGATACCGACTGGGACGTTAAGCTTTTCACGTAGAGATTTGGCAAAATGGTATCCTACTGCGGTGAAGTTAGGTGTGTTCTTAGGGGTGGTGCTGAGCCATTGACCCGCGAAGTTTTTAGCTGGTTTTACGGAGGTGCGATTATTGCTCGTGTAGATTCTCAGTAGCTTATCTTCAGCTTGTTTGTCTGCTGTGGTGTCACCGGTTTTTTTAATACTCCACTCCATGTTAGATTGACCACTGGCGATCCAGACTTCTCCTACAACGACGTTTTTGATGGTCTTACTTTCATTACCGACTTTGATGATGAGCTCACTGCCTTTACTGGTGGCAGTGAGGCCATTAAGCTCGACAGTCCATTGGCCATCTGGAGTGGTGGTGGCGGTGGTTGTTTTATCTAGGAAATCAACGGTGACTTTATCACCAGCGTTGGCCGAGCCCCAGAGTTTAGCATTGGATTTCTGCTGGAGGACCATGCCGTCTGAAAAGAAGGAGGGCATGGAGAGCTCTGCTTGTGCTATGCTTATGTAGCTCAAACAGAGTGCCACTGAGGTGGTGAGGTGTTTCATACTTAGTATTTTGCGGTATTTTTTTGAATTTTATGATACCTTAGTCTATTCTACTGGGGCGAAATCTGGTAGCTTAGCATCGATTTTAGCGCCGAGGCTTCCCATGAGGTTATAGAGGCCGAAGTAGGTACGGTTTAGGTAGAGGGCGTGGGCGTTTCCGCGTGAGGTGCTGAGATTACTAAGCTCTTTATCGAGGCGGGTTTTTTCACTGAATGCGCCAAGTTCATCAAAGTAAGCTTGGTCACCGAAGTCAAAGGTGCCTTTGAGGAAGGGGCGTGAGAGTAGCTCTACGGATTCTTTGAACACAGTGATGAGCTTTTCTACAGCTGAGGTGTCATCAGTATCTAGGAGTAGTCCGAGGGCATAGAGGGCGGAGCTGAACTTGTCATCATTATGGATGATGTCCGGATTCATGAGGGCGAAGTAGTCTGTGTAAAATTTCTTTTCTAGTGACTTTGTACAGCCAAAATCAAGGATCCAGAGTTCGTCATTATCTACTTTGAAATTACCCGGGTGGGGGTCTGCATGAAAGAGTAGTAAATGGTGAATCTGGTGGTGGTAGAAGTCCCAGAGGGCTTGTGCTACGGCTTGTTTCTTCGCTTGTGATGCGTCAGATTCTGCGTAGGTATCTAGCTGGACGCCTGATACCCATTCCATGGTTAAGATACGGCGGCTGCTATATTCTGGGAAATATTTCGGGAAGTGGGTAAGTGGGAGGTGGTTAGATTTCTCGACAAGGTCGAGGGAGCGTTCTAACTCGAGGCAGTAGTCTGTTTCTTCTAGTAGACGTTCCTCTACCTCTTTCATATAGGGGTCTAGTGATTTGGCGTCTAGCTGGAAGAGGCGCATCGCGAGTGGTTTTACGATGGCTAGATCTGATTTCAGGCTGTCCGCAATGCCTGGGTATTGGATTTTAACGGCGTATGTTTGCCCGTCTTTTTCTGCTTGGTGGACTTGGCCGATGGAGGCTCCGGAGACGGCTTTCTGGGTGAAGGTGTCAAAGAGTTCATTGGGGCGTTTTCCAAGCTCTTTGGTGAAGGTGTTAACTACGAGTGGGTAGGTGAGTGGGGGGGCGGAGTATTGGGCTTTAGAAAACTCTTCTACATATTGCTCAGGGATAAGGTTTCTATCCATGCTGAGCATCTGAGCGAGTTTGAGCGGGCCGCCTTTCAGCTGGCTAAAGGTATCATAGGTCTGGCGCGCGGTGGCTTCATGAAAGTCTGTTTTGTCATCATTGCCGGTGAGTGCCTTGCGAGTTTTATACTTTAAGTAGTTAACTCCTACCTGGACTCCGGTGGTGGCTAGGCGTGTGGCGCGGCCTAACTTGTGCTTTGGGATTTTAGTCTGTTCTTGCATGTGCTGTTAGATTTCGCTGAGGGTGATGCGGCGGAGGAGAAACCTGCCTAGATCGAAGGCTGAGTCTAGTGTGCCTGAGCTGGCTAGGTCTGCACTGAAGCGAACGCTTTTTTCGATAAAGGCGTCTGTGTCTTGGAATGCTTCTGATTGATCATTGCGGTAGAATTCTATGATGCCTCGGAATTGTTCAAAGAGGAGGTGTGGGTATTTTTCAGTGAGCTTTTTACGATCGGCAATGGAGCTGTCTTCGATACCTTTGGCAATTATTTCCTTGGTATGCTCTATGAATGTGTTGCGCATGGACTGCAGTGATTTATAACAGCCGGGTTTTGGGAAAAACTCAACTAGACGTGAGCGGTGCTTTTGAATGTGGGAGAAGTAGGTGTAGAGAAAAGCGAGTAGTTGCTGGTCTGGTGGGTAATTTGAATAATCTTCATCTGAGTTTAATACGGCGATGGTATCAACTACAGTGGCCTTCCAGTAACGAGATTCTAGTGCTTCAAAGCTGGTTGAGTGGGAGTAGAACTCTGTTTCTTCTACACCAATTTCATGAGCGAATGCGTAGACGCTAGCAGGTCTTTTCCCGTGAGTTAGGAGGTAGTGCCAGTATGCTGATGGGATATCTAGGGAGGGTTTGTTTTTGGACTTTGTGTTGCTCATAGCTGCTAGGAATAAAGTTTTTGAGATGGGGTGGTTAGTAATTTTGTAGGTGCTGCTCCTGTGTGGCGTCTTCTCTCTGGTGTAGGAAAACAAACTTGTGTGCTCCTGAGAGTAGAATGATGCTAAATATTCCTATGCCAAATAGCCAGCTACTACCTGTGCCTATCATGGCGATGGTGAGTGGAGTTAGGATAATAGGGTAGAATGCGATATCACGTAGTTCAAATACTTTCTCTACGATCTTACTAATGGTGGTGGATGGTGGTTGTTTATTTTCTATGGGCCATTCCCAGCATTGGTATGACTGTGCGTTGAGGGAGTAGACTTCTCCGGTGGTGGTAACTGAGTTGGCTTTACACCATCTGGTTACTTTTGCTTTTACAGAGAGCCCTTCGTCTCTGGGTTGACCGGAGGCTCTGAGGACTGATCTTCCGGGGATGTGGGTTAATGTGATGTCTTTGGCTGTATTTTTAGGCTCGCTGTTAGATATGAGACCTATGATTTTCTCTCCCGTAAGATGGTTCCTGCCACGGTAGGCGGATGAGGCGTTCCACTCACAGTTACGCGCTATGGCTACGATTTCTTGTAGTTTTTTGTGTTCATCTTCTTCATTGCTATCGGCTGGGATATGAACACTGAGGAGCCAGCGGTCTGGCTGCTGATGATGTCTCACCCAGCACTGTACGGCACTGCGGTTCTTAACCCAGAACATCATGATGATCACCGGTAGCATGGTGATTAATGTTATCCACGAGATGATGTGAAGGACGGTGAGAAAAATATCCACACCCATGGGTAAATCAGACTGGTGTGAGCTGCAATCTGAAACATAAAAATCCCCATACACGGATCTGGCGCATGGGGGGATGGTGGTATTTTTTAGCTTTAAACTTAGTATATTAGACCATTGAGGTTTAGCTCGCCTCTATACCATAGGTGGCCTTACAGGTGTTTGCCTGAGAGAGAGCTTCTTCTATGGTGTCTGCGGTGAAGGTGACGTGACCCATTTTACGGCCAGGTTTGGCGAGGCTTTTACCGTAGAGGTGTAGCTTGGCTCCGGGAGTTTGGTGGATGGGGGTCCAGTCTGGGGCCGTGGTGGGGCCTTTCCATATGTCTCCTAGGAGGTTAAGCATGACGGCGGGCTGGATCAGCTGTGTGCTGCCTAGTGGTAGCCCTGAGATGGCGCGGAGCTGCTGCTCAAACTGGGATGTGGCACAGGCGTCTAGGGTGTGGTGGCCAGAGTTATGTGGGCGTGGTGCCATCTCGTTTACGAGTAGTCTTCCTGACTGATCGACAAAAAACTCTACGCCGATGACGCCGATGTAGCCGAGGGATTCAGTAACTTTTTGGGCGATGTCTCTGGCTTCACGCAGAAGCTCTGGAGAGATACGGGCTGGTATGATGGAGATATCTAGTATGTGATTCTGGTGCTCGTTCTCTGCGGGGTCATAGGTGACTACGCTACCGTCCGTGCTGCGCACACACATAACGGAGAGTTCTGCAGCGAGATTGATACGCTTTTCTACGATGGCATGGTCATTACCAAACTCTGCCCAGATGGTTTCTGCGCTTTGCCTGTCATCGTTATCTTTAACTAATAGCTGGCCTTTACCATCATAGCCATCTGTGACGGTTTTTAAGATGACGTCACCGGTGATTTTCTGAAGTGCCTTTTCTAGAGATGCGCTGTCATGGACGATGGCAAAATCGGTAGTGGGGATTCCATTTGTGCGGAGGAAGCATTTTTCTTTCTCTCGGTTCTGGCAGATGCTTACCGCTGAGGTTGGTGGCATCAGGGGCTTGGTCTTAGAAATGGTTTCTACGAGTGTGCTGGGGATATTTTCAAATTCTACGGTGACGATATCTGCCATCCTAGTGAATTCTGCAAGGGCGGTCTGTGAGTCAAAGGGCTCAATGATTGCGTGGTCGGCTAGGCGCTCTGCTCCGGACTGTTCGCCACCGGTCCACTGGATGACACGGTAGCCCATTCTTCTGGCTTCGAGGGCGAGCATTCTGCCGAGCTGGCCTCCGCCGAGAACTCCGATGCATGGTTCGTAATCCATTTTTAAATGCGGTTAGCTTTGAAGGTCTTCCATCTGAGGAAGGGTGCCGGCTTCGACTTTTTGGCGCTGATTCTCGCGGAATGTGGTAAGTTTTTCTGCCGTTTTTTCATCACCTCCTGAGGCTAGCATGGCTACGGCAAAGAGTGCCGCATTCGTGGCTCCTGCTTGGCCGATGGCAAAAGTGGCAGTAGGTATACCCGCTGGCATCTGTACGATGGATAGTAGTGAGTCTACACCGCTGAGATTACTGGACTTTACTGGTACGGCAAGCACTGGGAGTGGCGTAATGGCTGCGCACATACCTGGTAGGTGGGCGGCACCACCGGCACCTGCGATGATACATTGCAGGCCGCGGTCTTTTGCTTCCTCTGCGTATGAGTAGAGGAGTTTAGGTGTGCGGTGTGCACTGACGACTTTGGCCTCCCATGGGATGCCAAAGTCTGTGAGGGTTTTTGCTGTGTGTTCGAGGGTGGGCCAGTCTGACTGGCTCCCCATGATGATACCGATGCGTGGAGACTGGTGACTCATGATGATTAGGTAGTGGGCTCTGAGAGGGTGGTATTACTGTAGTGTAATCGTCTGATAGCACTTATGTAGTAGATCCGTGTGTGGTTTGCCATTTATTTTATTAGCTATTCTGCAAGGCAGCCAGGGCAATCTTGGGCGTAGTGGCCTGGTGTGAGCTCCACGAGTGATGGTGGGGTGGTTACATTACAGAGTGAGGCGTCACCTAGTGTGTTCCGTGCATGAAATGCGCAGCCTGGAGGTGGGTCTGAGAGGTCTGGTGGGATACCGGGTATGGTGTAGAGGGCTTCGCCCTTTGCGTGAGTGGCGGGGATACTCTTCATGAGTGCACGGGTGTAGGCGTGCTTTGGCTCAGCAAAAAGCTGCTTGGTCTCTGCCCGTTCTACGATACGGCCGGCGTACATGACATTAACCTCATCACAGGTCTGGTGGACTACTGCGAGGTCATGGGTGATGAGGATGACGGCAGTGCCAAGTTTTTCCTGACGGTCTTTGATTAAATCTAATACTTGCTTCTGTACCGTAACATCGAGAGCAGTGGTAGGTTCATCACAGATGAGGAGCTCAGGGCGTGTGATCAGGGCCATGGCGATCATCACGCGCTGGCGCATTCCTCCGGAGAATTCATGAGGGTATGCCTGAATGCGGTTCTCAGGGTCTGGGATACCAACTTCTGCTAGGGCGTCAATGGCGCGGTGTAGAGCTGTTTTCCCCTTTATGCCTTCATGTATCTCAAGTGGCTCAGTGAGCTGGTCTGCAATTTTTAAATAAGGATTCAGCGAGGTCATGGGGTCCTGAAAGATCATGGAGATCCTCTTACCTCTTATACTTCGGAGCTGTTTCTCGGGTGCCTTTAGAAGATCTATGTTATCAAACATGGCAGTGCCCGCATGAATCTTGCCAGGAGGCTGGGGGATGAGGCCGATGAGTGAGTAGCAGGTGACAGATTTCCCAGATCCAGATTCACCTACGATACCGAGTGTCTGGCCTTTTTTTACCGAGAAGGAAACATCTTCTACTGCGCGTACGATACCGTTACGGGTGTGGAAGCGTGTAGTAAGATTAGAGACATCAAGAACGGGCATGACACTATTTTTTAGTGAGCTGAGAGTGGATGAACAGGATTAATTCCGTAAACCTCAGAATGAGCGCTGGTAGGCAGTGTGAATTTCTATAGCACTTTCCTTCGTGTATGGTTTTTTAGCGTCGTGGCTCCAAACTACGCCTGGCCATGCTGGGTCTGTTTCATTTCTCGCTACGATGTGGATGTGCAGCTGTCTAACAATGTTGCCAATGGCGGCTACGTTAATTTTTTCTGCCTGAAAGTGAGTTTCTATAAATCCCGAAATCTGACGTATGGTAAACATGACGGAGGTGTAGTCCGCTGCATCTAACTGGTGGAGTTCTGTGATGTTTTCATCTACCTCTGGGACGATTATGAACCATGGGTATATGGCGTTGTCCTTGAGCAGAATACGGCATTTCCCCAGTGTGCCAAAGTCAAAGCCTCCAGCTGCTATGCGTGCATTTAGTTCGAACGGCATGTTCTGTTAGAGGTTAGTTATTTTCTCTTTTTTCCTTCCTCGGCTGCATTTCTGGAGCGCACGGAAAAGGTAATAGGGATACCCGGGGAGGGGTGAGACTCTCTAAGTCTGTTGGATAAATACTGCTCATAGTTCTCTTGCATCAGACGCTTGTCATTTACAAAGAGGATGTAGGTGGGCACGGGGATGGCTGTGTAACGGTCATTTATAGCGGTAGTGGCGTAGAGTAGCTTTAGACGCTTTGTGCCACTTCGTGCTTGAGGTGGCTTTTTATCAAATGCCTCACCTAGGAAGCGGTTTAACTTACCGGTGGTGATGGGGCTCTGTGCTGCTTTTCTGATCTCGGCGAGGTTACTGAAGACGAGGCCGATGGATTGTTTTTTCAGGGCTGAAACACAGACGTAGGGTGCGTAGCTGAGGAAAAACAGCTCAGTGCGTACGTGTTCGGTGATTTCTTCGAGGCGTGCACTTTTCTGCCCCTCAGGGTGGTAGAGATCAAATTTATTGAGAACGATAAGGCAGGGCTTATTTTCCCCCTGAATGATTCTAGCTATCTTTCTGTCTTGTGCGGAAACTCCTTCAGCACAGTCGATGACTAGTAGGCAGATGTCTGAGCGGCGGATGGAGCGCTCAGCGCGCATGGAGGAGAATACTTCTACGGAGGAGTCCATCTTCGTACGGCGGCGGATACCCGCAGTGTCTATGAGGGTGTGAAGTTCGCCTAGAAATTCATATGGCACATCCACAGCATCACGCGTGGTGCCGGCTATCTCTGAGACGATGGTGCGCTCATCTTTGAGAATGGCATTAATGAGGGATGATTTACCAGCATTAGGTTTTCCTACGATGGCGATTTTGAGGCCATCTTTTTGCACCGCTTCCTCGGCTTCTTCGAGGTCACGTTGTAGGGGGGCTGCCACTTTATCAATGGCGTCTGCAAGTAGCCCCATGTTTTTTCCAAGTTCTGCAGATACAGGGAGTGCATCACCGTAGCCAAGAGAGGCAAAGTCACCTGTCAGAAGTTCCTGTTTGTCATTATCAGCTTTATTAATAACTAGCTGGACTGGGGCCTTTGACTTACGCAGACGCTGGGCAAGAGACTCATCAATGGCGGTGATACCGTCTTTAGCATCTACGATAAAGAGAATGAGATCAGCAGTCTGCATGGCAATGTCTGCCTCTGTGTTCACTGCCGCGCCAAAGCCGTCATCAAGTGTGGCGCCGATACCTCCAGTATCGATGATAGTGCAGGGGCATTCGGTAATTTGGCAGGGGGCTGCTATGCGGTCACGGGTGACTCCTGGCTGGTCATGAACGATGGCGATACGTCTACCGACGAGACGATTAAAAAGTGCGGATTTACCCACATTGGGGCGACCTACGATGGCTATGGATGGCATGAGAGATTGGTGTGTGGTGAATGTTTGGTTTTGGGCGGTCTGATTATACTTCATAGTCAGGCTGGATCTGACGTAAGCCTTCGCGGAAGTATTCTACGCCTGACCAGATGGTGAATATGGTGGCGATTATGGTTGGGTAAATAGGGTCAAACGGTATGAATTTTAGCATGATCCAGCCGAGTAAAATCATCTGGGTAACTGTGCAGACCTTTCCTGTCCAGTGCGGACGGATGGGTACGTGCGAATTGAAATAGTGCAGAATGCAGATGCCGCCAATGATAATGATATCTCGAATGATCATTAAGGCAGTGAACCAGACGGGGATATGCCAGCCTTCGCCCCACGGAATGAAGGTGAGAAATACGATGCCAGTAAGCAGGAGAGTCTTATCAGCAAAGGGATCCATGAAGGCGCCGAACTTGGTGCGCTGATTATAACGCCGGGCAATATAACCATCCAGAGCATCAGTGAGTGAGGCTAAAATAAATACTCCCACAGCCCACCAGCGGTATCTTTCATCAGGGAAATCTGTCTGTACTGTTTCCCCATAGTAGACAGTTAAGATGGCAAAGACAGGTGCAAGAAAGAACCTGAAGAGGGTAATCTTGGTGGCTAGAGTCACGCACGCACTATGGAGCATTTTCTCTGAAGTTTGAAGTTTTTAATGTGTGCGATTGCAATTAACTCTCAGCTGGATAGAGCTGGGGACATGAAACCTAATGTTGGTGAAAAAGCTCCAGATTTCACGGCTAAAGTAGTGGGGGACGGGTATGCTGATGGTGCAGAGCTCTCCCTCTCAAAGCTTAATGATCTGCCTGTGGTGTTGGTGTTTTACCCAAAGGATAACACGCCAGGTTGTATCATTCAGGCCTGTGCTATCCGTGATCACTGGAAGGAGCTAGAGGGAGTCGCACATATATTTGGTGTAAGTGTGGATGGTGAGCAGAGCCACCAGAAGTTCATCGATAAACGAAGTCTCCCATACCCATTACTGGCAGATACTGAAAAGGATATCGTAACCGCTTATGGTGTGTGGGTAGAGAAGAGTATGTTTGGGAAAAAATATATGGGGATTGAGCGCAGTAGCTTTATTATCGGTAAGGATGGTAACATTCATGCGATTTTAGAAAAAGTGAAGCCAGGTAAGCATATTGATCAATTATTAGAAGCTCTTAAAAACTGATGAACCAGACAGCAATTAGAGAGCATTTAGACGCGATGGATGTAATTCCATCGAAGAAACTAGGGCAGAACTTCCTCGTGGATGAGAATGTTGCACGTTGGATAGTGGGTCAGCTAGATATTCAGCCGGGGGACACTATAGTGGAAGTGGGGCCAGGTACGGGAGCTCTTACGGAGCACGTCATAGATATAGCTGAAAAAGTGATTCTCGTGGAATTTGATGCGCGCTTAGCTGAGGGGCTGAAGACAAGATTTGCTAATCTCGACCATGTAAAAGTATACCACCATGATGGTGCGCGTTTTGACACCAGACAGCTATATAAACATCAACCAGTTAAGCTATTAGGGAATCTGCCCTACTCGGCAGGTGGTGCTATTATGCGGAATTTTATGAAACGCCCATCACCGGTCTGTAAGGCGGTGCTGATGCTACAAAAGGAATTTATTGACCGTATCATTGCAAAACCGCGAACTAAGGAATACGGCGTGCTTTCACTGCGTATGCAGAGTGAGTGGGTGAGTAAACCTGTGAAGACTATTCCCCCTGAAGCGTTCTTTCCCAGACCTCTTATTGATTCTACCGTCATGGTATGTGAGCCACGAGAGAATGATTTGCCAGTTTATGATGCCAGGCTCTTTGATGAAATTGTGAGACGCGGATTTTCCCAACGACGTAAACAAATCAAAAAACAACTCCCAGACACAGCTGAATGGGAGCATGCAGCTGAAGAAATTAATGTGGCCATCACTGCACGGGCTGAGGAAATATCATTAGAACAATGGATAGATCTAACGAGAATCTACGATGACCACCCACTGAAAAATATACCCCAAAAAGGGAGCGAGGTCTTCGATGTAGTGGATGATAATGATGAAGTGCTCAGGCAGGAAACACGTGATGTAGTGCACCTTGAAGGCCTTCAGCACCGCGCGGTGCATGTATTTGTTTTTAATAAACGCAAAGAGCTACTCCTCCAGAAAAGATCGCGATTGAAGGACGTTCATCCGAGTGTCTGGGACTCCAGTGCTGCTGGGCACCTAAATGCTGGCGAAGGCTATAAGGCTACCGCTGTGAGAGAGCTAGATGAAGAAATGGGAATTACAAATACAGAGCTTCAGGAGGTTACTCATATAGCCCCTTGTGCAAATACAGGGTGGGAGCATGTAAGGCTGTATTTAGCGAGGTACGACGGTGCTGTGCGTTTTCCATGTAGTGAGGTGGAGTCAATACAGTGGTTTTCTATGGATGAGATCTGCGAGTGGCTAGAGGCGCGGCCACAAGACTTTGCCACAGGGTTTATTCATTGTTGGTCTGCTTTCCAGGCAAAGATGGATCAAGCAGTTAAATAAGTCCGTGGATTCTAAAAGAGTTTTTAATTGGTAGGGTGGACGCCAGAGATACCACAGATGTGGAGATTTCTGACTGCAGTGAATATTTTAACTCCCAGTAATATATTCTCTAATACACAAACTTAAGAAACTCTGAGTGAGGATAGAAGTAGGTGAATATTAAGTGTGGGGCTAGCCCCGCCACATGGTAATTATGAACTATTAAAACAATATGGTAGGCCCACCAGGAGTCGAACCTGGATCTACGGCTTCGGAGGCCGCTATTCTATCCATTGAACTATGAACCCATGAAAAGATAGCCTGACACATTGCAGGCATTATCTAATATAATGCAGGTGCTGACTACTGTTCAGCGTGTAGCGAGTCAAGCAGTGAGTTAATAAATGATGCGTAAATGTGAATTTAGGAATTTCCTCCTTTACTCTCTCTCATGTATTCGCAGAATGCCGAAATCAACTGAGTGACGTATGCGTTAGGTAATACATAGCTCAACGAACACAACTACTACACTAGAATGAACATAGCATCCTACCGATCCGTTAAGACTGCAGCGCTAACAGCCTCTGCAGTTATTCTTTCCGCGCCTTCCTTATTTGCCTCAGATGGTGATAGTCTTCTTCAGCGCTATGTTATTGATGGTGGTTGGCCAATGATTTTGATTGGTCTCTTGATTCTCGCGCTCATCGCGCTCTGTGTCTTTAACTTCATGAATATGACCAAGGCTAAGTTCTGCCCGGATGACCTTAAGGCAGGTCTTATGGATCATATGGTAAACTGCCGTGTTCGCTCAGCCATTGAGCTTGGCGCATCACACCCTAGTTACCTAGGCCGTATGATGGCATATGCTCTTCCCAATGTAGATGCACGCCGTCCAGAGGATCTTGGGCGTGACTATGTGGAGGACGCTATCGCAGACTTTACCATTAATGAAAACCGCAAGAACATGACTTTGGTGAACTATATTTCACTCATTGCACAGGCTGCACCTATGCTTGGGCTATTTGGAACCGTTCTTGGTATGGTTGGCGCGTTCGGAACTTTGGCTAGTGGTGATGGTTCAGCTGATCCATCTGCTCTTGCTGGTGATATTTCCGTTGCTCTACTGACGACTCTATGGGGTCTGGTTACAGCTATCCCATCACTGACTGCCTACTTTATCTTTAAGAATAAACTTAGTAACCTTGTAGCTGAGAGTCATCATGCCGCTGAAGAGCTGCTCAACGCATCTATTCAGACTGTTAATGGCGACGCACATTTAGCTAAGATTCCTGAAGGGTTAGCCGTTTAGTTCTGAGTAAGTGGGGGGTAAGCCCCTACTGCTATTCTCATTTACCTGTAGTCTTAAGCGCTGCAGGTATTGAGCGGAACTCAACACAACTTTCCCCCAGTGTTTTTAAGACTCTTATGAGGTATAAACCCGGGGAATAATTATATATCGGAAAATAAAAATTTATGGCATCTAGCAAATTACGCAGCGCATCAGCAGCAAAGGAAGATGAATTACAGGTGGATATGTCACCAATGATTGACATGGTTTTTCTCCTGCTCATCTTCTTTATTGTAGCATCTACAGTTGTTGTGGTGAAGCAGGATCCGTCAGTCTCCCCACCAGTAGCTGATAGCTCACGCAAGGCTAAAGATGGTCACGGACGTATCGTAATTAATGTGCGTGTTGATGGCACATTTGTTGCAGAGGATACTAATATCATCTTTGATGATATGAAAGCTATTGAAGATTACGTTAAAGAGAAAAAACTGATTGAGGACAACAAAGGGCATAAACCTATCATTCACTTACGTGGTGACCAAGGTGTCTCTTTTAAATATGTCCGAACTGTTATCCGTGCCGCTGCAAGAGCGAGAGTAGATAACGTGGTTTTCTCTGTTTATGGCTTCAAGAACAGCTAAACTCTATATATTTAATATAACCATTTAAACTATTACCCATGGCTCGTAAAAAAACAGCGGACACTAATGAAGATGATGAACCAGGCTTGGACATTTCATCTTTGATTGATGTTTGTTTTCTATTGCTCATTTACTTTCTTGTTACCACTACTATTCAGCCTCGTGAGCAGGACCTGAGTCTACAGCTTCCCGCTGCAGCCCCCAGTGATACGCCACCCGAACTTGCTCCCATGTTTATCAAAGTAGATAAGACTGGAGTTATCGCTATTAACACAGGCCCGGCGCAAGAATTGCTAGATAGAGATGTAAATGTACGTCAACTACCACTGCTGAAAGAACGTCTAGACTCTTATGCTGCAGGAGCAAAAGCAGGAGGTAGTCAACCAGTCGTTCAAATATGGGCTGACCCAGAAGCCCTGCAACAGCGAGTGGTGGATGTCCTCAACTGTTTAGCCAGTGCTAAGGTAAACAGCGTAACCTTCACGGACTTGGTAGACACCCCTTAATATAATGAATTTCACTCTACAAGCCCCCTAGCTTGTGGAGTTTTTTTTATTAATCACACTAATAAAAATCTGAGATTGGCCGTTGTATGTAATTACAATGTTCAGCCTTATTATTAGCACCATTTATGATAGTTGATAATATCTAATAATATAACAAACGATCTTAGATGAATGCCAATGAGCTAGATTTCTTCTAAATAAGGGACCGTAATCACAGAGGATTTCGCCCTAATTACATACATTTCAAAAATAATATCACGAATCAATAATATGAATACACTGTTTACAAAACACTCCTTAAGATCGTTTTTTATACTCTGCTCACTGCTCTGGGTAAGCATGCTAGGATCTGTTAGCGCCCAAGATTTGAATACCCGCATGAGTCAGGCTAATAAAGCGTGGGGTGAAGGTAAATACGTGGAATGTCAGCAGCTTTTTGAGAAAATTGTAGAAGTCTACGGGCCTCGTGCTCCTCTACTTTACGGTCCAAAGTTTGGCACTATTCATTACCGTAAAGGCCTATGTGAACTCAAACTTGCTGACATTAGTAAGAGAGCTAACAATAAAGCAGACTCTGAGAAGTGGTTTGAGAGTTCTATTAAGTCTTTTGAAACCTGCTATGAAAAATATCCTAACGGAGCTGAGGGTATGGCTGAAACGAAGAATGGTTCGCACAAAGCAGCTCTTCAGCGCTGGGCAGAAGCCAACAGTGGTATGGCTAGATATGATGAGGCTATTAAGCTTTATTCTAAGTTTCTCAAGGAGAGGAATCCTGCGCGTGATAAAATTCTACCAAGCCCTGGTGGATTTAATATCAAACTAGCAATCTGTCATTTCCTCAAAGAAAAGCCTGATATTGCAAAAGGGATCGAGTATTTTGAGACAGCTATCAAAAACAAGGTCAAAATGAAAACTCAGGATACCGGTATTGTTGCTGCATTCTTAGCTTTCTCCAAGGCCGTGGTAGCGAATAAAAATGAAGCCGCCATGGTAGATTTCTTAAATGGCAACCGTAGTGCTATCACACTTCAGCCATATCAGATGCATGAATACACGCCCGTCTTCCTCCAGGTTGCTAGCACCGCTCTGAACGCAGGTATGTCAACAGCTGCATTTAATCTTTATGCATTAATTCCAGATACCGACGAGGCTATTCAAGACTGTAAAGCCCGCATAGATCAGTTAGCTGAGCGGAAAGGTATAGTAGATGGTAATACAACCATTGAGCGTGCGCGCCTCCAAAAAGGTATGGACAAACTCCGTGCTAAACAGCGCTCTGGTAACCCTGATGATGTGCAAGTTCTATCCGCAATGGCATATTTACAAGGCAGTGTTGGAAATCAACGAGGTGTCTACGGTGTGCTCGAACAAATAGAAACCCTCTATAAAAAGAGTAAAAAGCGTGAGACTAACCTATTTAATCTTATTAGAGTATCCTCTATTATAGGGGAAATTAGCGCTACTGAAAATTACGGTAAAACGTTCCTAAGAGATTTTCCAGAGAGTGATAAATTAGGAGATGTTCGCCGTCTACTACTTTCTAGTATGTTTTTCACTGGTAAGTATAAAAAGAGTCTGCAGCTGGCCCAAGGGATGCTCGACACTATAGAAAAAGGCACAAAGCAGTATGATATGTGTCTCTTTGTTCTCGGGGGCAGCCACTTTTATCTTGGTAACTATGAAGAGGCCCAAACATCGATTGATCAGCACGTGAAGGAGTATCCGAAGAGTGACTTTATTATGCACTCAGAGTATTTCCAAGGCTCGAACCTCACGCGTCTGCAATACTTCAAAAAGGCTGCTACTCTACTAGACGCTTTTATAGCTAAATATAATGATCCTAGCATTAATATTTATATGCCTAACGCTCTTTATGATCGTGCAAATTGCAACTTCATTGAAAATGAAAACGAATCAGCAATGGTGGTCTTGAACCGTATCGAAGATGACTTTAAAAATTCAAGTGTCGTGGATACCGCCTATAATATGAAGGCCAATATCTTTGAGAGTGATGGTAACGCCGAAAAAGCCGAACAATATTATATCAAGGCTCTTGAAACTGCTGAAAAAAATAACAACAACATTGTCGCGGGTGAAGCTCTCAGTAACTTGATTGGTATGATTGGTGCTGAGACACTTAATAAAAAGCCAAATCCGCGGATCCAAGATGCTTTACCCTATTATGACAAGTTCATGAAGAATTATGCAGACTCACCTTATAAACCACAGGCAATAGTTTACGGTATGGATGCTATGATTGCTGCTGGGCGGGGAGTTGAGGGACTAGAGAACCTTGAGGGCATGATTACAGAGCTTGCTGGTAGACAAAGGCAACCATTCCTTGAAGAATGTGTAAATGCTTACTCTGACACGTTCCTTCTGATAGAGGGTAATACTCCGGCTAAACTTAAACAAAAATATTATAATTTTCCAGGTATCGATCTAAATAATAAGCGAACATTAGCACTCTTGCGCATCGCATTAATTGGTATTTTCGAAGATCAGCTAAAGACTGCGGTTAAGGCGAAAGATGAAGATTTAGTAATCCGTTATGAAGCGGATATTAAAGTCCTATTCAATGACCTTAAAGGCCAATTCAAGCCAAAAGATCTAACAAATTTTGTGTTGATACGTGTGGGTGATTACCTTCGTGAAAAGACATCAGCCCCTAAACAGGCGCTACCATATTACGAGGCACTTCGCGCTCGTGCAGATAAGGGAGATTTAGAGTTTAAAGCTCTGCTTGGTATTGCTGATGTCATGGGTGGCTCTGATTCGGAGTCCGATAACAAAAAAGCAATTGATAGCCTAAAGCTAGTGCACTCATCAGCTACTGATGACCGAGCAATTCAGGAGAAAGCTTTATTCCGTATAGTAGAAATTAATGATAAACTCGGTGAATGGCCAGCAGTGACAGCCACCGCGAAACAGTATCTTACAGAGAAGCATTCTAAAAAGTCAGCTGAGGTAAGTTACCTCTACGCTAAGTCTTTTGATAAACGTGGAAAACTTGAAGATGCCCTAGTTAATTACGGTTTAGTTTATGCGCGTTATACTGGCTTCATTGCTATCTCTGCACCCTCAGTAAAACGAGTGATGGAAATTATGTGGGATAGAGGATTAGAAGTAGGTGAAAAAGTGGGAGCAGGAGACAAGGCTATAACGCTTGATAAATCTGACCGCCAAGCAGCCTATGAGGTGATCGGGAGTAAATATCTTAGCTCCACTAGCCGCATCCGTAATGGCAATAAAAATATTTCTGATGAAGAAATTAGATTATGGGACAAAGTTGCTTCTCTCGTTAAAGAGTATGAGTCGTCAGGTCAGGTGAAAACGCTTGAGCAGATCAGTGCAGAGCGTAAAAAATAAAACCACAGAGACACACCCTAAACTACTCATTATTTAAACACTGAACCTTAGAATATTTATGAAAATCAATTTTCTCATTATTTCACTCCTTCTCTTGGTAACTAGCCATTTAGTAACAGCCCAAACTCAGAAGATTCCAGCTAGAATCTACCTCAAAGACGGCACCCATGTAGATGCATTTATTACAGCCTATAGAAAAGGCTTTGTCTCATACATACAGACTGGAAAAGACTTAAGGCCCAAACGGAAAGGTCCTAAAGATATTCAGAGCATTTACTTTAAAGAAGTTGCTATCTTCAAAGAGGCCATGGATCTCTATAAAAGCCGCAAATATGCTCAAGCGAAGAAAAAATTTATCGCATGTGAAGATGCTTACAAAATTGTAGAGACGGTATCGGATAATTACTCTACTCGAGCAGGATTTTTCAGCTTGGAGTGTAGTCGTCGATTATTTGATCTAGAAGCATTAAGTAATGGGATGAAAACATTCCGCAAGGATGCTCTGACCCGGCCGCATCAGCTTGAGCAACTGGAGGTGAATGCATTTTGGGAGGCTTTCCGTTTAGAGGAGTGGGAGGGCTTAAATACTCTAGCGCTTGAATGGGCTGCACGTAAGGTGACGGGAAGCCAGCGTGCCCAAATAGCGTATTGTCATGGTAGAGCCTACGAAGAGCTTGCTAAAAAAGATCCCAAGCTCACAATTAAAGCCCTTAATACATATAATAGAGCTTTAAGTGCTGATTTTGCTACCTCAACTGAGCTAGTTATCGCCTCTGCATCTAGTGTATTACGTATATACGCTGAAGACCCCAAGGTAAAGCTAGCCATGAAACACTGGAAAACCAGAAAGACAAGTGGTGGCGGTGTTGGGCAGCAGCGGTTACGCGAAGCTAATGCTATGGTGAGGTTTTACCAGCAAGGTGGTTTCGATAAAATAAAAGATCTCAGTGATGACGCTAAGAAGTTTTTGAAATATGATGAAACCGCACAGGCGAAATAATCTTATAGCAAGGATTAGCTAACAAATAAAATTTACCATACGTAGCGGCATATTAGCCGCTACGTTTTTTTTGGTTAATAAATATTCATAAGCCTCTCCGCTAGAGCTTCGTCTTGCTGGGGGAAGACTGTGCGTAGGTCTAGGTGCACTTTTCCATCCACTACTGTGCCGACTAATGCCGGTGTGCCAGTGCGCAATCTCTTAGACATTTGATTTACTGAGATAGACTCTGGTGTGATAGAGATAGCAATAGATGGGATTTCTGATTTGGGCATAGTACCGCCACCTGTGCGCGCTGTGGAGTCTGTGATTACACATTGTGATTTAAGCTCAGCAGGGAGCGAGGCTATGATATTCTCTGCTCGTTCTCTGAGGATATTAACTTTTTCTGATATGAACTGTAACGCGGGTATGGCGCAGGCATTGGGCTCAGACTTGGTAGCGAGGTAGGTGTCTATACACTCCTGTAATACTACGAGGATAAGTTTATCACAGCGCACAGCACGAAAAAATGGTTCCTTTTTAATGCCCTCTACCAGTGACTTCTTCCCTGCGATAATACCTGATTGAGGTCCACCTAGTAGTTTGTCACCAGAGAAACAAATCAGGTCTATACCATTGCGGAGGGCCTCTTGTGGGGTTGGTTCATGGTCGATGGGGGCTAGCTCTTCAGTATTCATTATCGCACCTGAGCCGATGTCCTCTACCAATGGGAGGTCGTGTGAGTGTGCCAGCTCAGCTAGCTCTATGACTTCAGGTTCTTCAGTAAACCCTCCAATGTAAAAATTCGAACGATGTACTTTAAGAATCATCGCAGTCTGTGAAGTGATGGCCTTAGCGTAGTCTTCAAGGTGAGTTTTATTGGTGGCACCTACCTCCACGAGTTTAGCGCCAGAGGTTTCTAGGATTTCGGGTATGCGGAAGCCCCCCCCTATTTCCACCAACTCACTGCGAGATACAATGACTTCATTTTTCCCTTCCTTACAAAGATGGCGAAGAGTGAGGACTAGAGCGGCAGCGCAGTTATTCACTGACGTCGCGGACTCAGCGCCCAGTAATGAGGCGAGTGCTGTTTCCAGATAGCTGGCACGCTTTCCTCGATTTCCACTTGGTAAATTAAACTCTAGGTTGCAATACCCAGTAGCGATTTCTGTTAGTTTCTGTGCCGCATCTTTGCCGAGGGGAGAGCGGCCAAGGTTAGTGTGAATAATCACACCGGTAGCATTGATCACTGGCTGGAGTCTACTGGCGTAAAAATCCTGTAGTTTGACAGTAATGCTTTTTTCTATATCCGTTCTACTGAGTGTAGCCCCTGTGAGGATTTCCTGCCTATGCACATTGATCTCACGTTGAACAAATGCAGTGATTAACGCACGAGGGAGAGTATTGGTATCTGCGAGACTTTTTACGAGATTTTCTACAGATGGCAGTTCACGGAGAGATTGCTGAGGATTCGGCATAGCTCTAATCTATGCTTGCCCTACTTATTTGACAAGTGAAGTGATGGTAAAGTAGCTAGGTAGTAAAAAATATTTTTACAAATACAGCTTAGCCTGAGAAAGATGCGCAGCTCTAGAACGGCTCGTAATTCATGAATACCCCTGATAACCTCCGCTACACCCCTGATCATACTTGGCTCCTTATCAAGGGCGATATTGTTACCATCGGTATTACTGATCACGCACAGGAGGAGCTTAATAATGTTGTCTTTGTTGATTTGCCAGATGATCGTCATACTTGTATAGCTGGAGACTCTGTGGCCACTGTAAAGTCAGTGATAGCAGTAAGACATATTTATAGCCCCATAGCTGGTGAAATCATTGCCATAAATACGGATCTTGAAGTAGACCCTTCATTGGTCAATACTGCGCCTTATACTAGTGGCTGGATTTTTAAGTTAAGGCTTGGTGGTGAAGCGTCTATCGAATCCTTGATAGATGCCGCTGCATACCATAATTATATCGCATAACACGGCACCTATTTTTTAAATATCACTTATATGAGTAATTTCATTCCACCCGCTAGCCCTCGTAACGAAGTAAATGGCTACGTTTACTTCCCTCGTCTATGTAGCAAAATTCGTCTCCACGCCTCTAGCGAGCTAGATCCTGAGTTCGAACCTAATATGGGGAAAGCCATGGATCTTTGGACCTGTCAGTTCCTTCAGATTAACTATACGGAACTTAAAAAAGTGATCCTCGCAGGGGCTAACGATGAGGAAGCCCTCATCTGGAGCCTTGAAAATGGTAAGTCCCCTGAAGATTATGAATTAGAGTGGTGGAATAGCTTTATGCGCAACAGAGGGTTTCGTGATGATTTATCAGATAAGCTTAGTCATAGAAAAAAGGAGTCTGGCTGGCAAAATCGTGATGAGATTCAGTCCTTTTTTGATTATCTAGATGCCGATGACGGCCGTATATAATCGACCAAAGAACTATCAGTTGACTCAGAAAATCTTGCCCACTCTTGTGAATCCTAAGTAAAAATAAAACGTGACCCTTAACGATCTCGGCTGGAATAAAAAATTTCAGAAAGCCTTCGATACGCTTTCACTCAAGAACTGCGTGCCAGCACGCCTGATCAGAGATAATAAAATCACCTACGGTGCGCTATTTATCGATGAGGAAGCTGACGTCTGCGAGCGGGAGGTGATCATGTCAGGTAAGGTTTACCACGCTGCCGCTACCGATGCTGATCTGCCCGCAGTAGGAGACTGGGTAGCTCTTGAGCTTGCTGATAATGATGACGGTGAGAGTATGATCCGCGCCCGTCTTCCCCGGCAAACGTGTTTTTCTAGAAAACTTCCTGGCAAAAGCACTATGGAGCAAGTCATCGCTGCTAATGTAACTGTAGTCGTAGTAGTAACAGATGCAGGAGCTGACTTTAACCCCCGGCGGATGGAACGCTATTTTATGCTTGTTCACCGCAGTGGCTCCAAGGCAGTAGTTCTGGTTAATAAATCAGATCTTTTTTCAAATGAAGAGAATCAAGCAGCTGCAGATAAAATCAAAAGTTTAAATGAGTCAGCAGATGTTTACATCACCTCAGCGGCAAAAAATGAGGGGTTAGAAGTTCTTAAGGATTATCTAAAGCCTGGTGTATCTGTCACCTTAGTGGGCTCCAGTGGTGTCGGTAAATCAACGCTTGTAAATCAACTGTTAGGTGAAGAATTTCAGTGGACCAGTGATGTTAATGAACTCACAGGCAAGGGGAGGCATACCACTACCGCACGGGAATTAATCCTGTTAGATGGAGGCGGGATTCTGATTGATAACCCAGGAATGCGTGAGATTCAAATGTGGACAGATGAGCAGACGCTACGCGAGAGCTTTCTTGATGTTGAAGAGCTGGCTGCTCAGTGTAAGTTTCACGACTGTAAACATGGAAATGACAAAGGCTGTGCCATCCGCGCTGCTGTGGATTCAGGTTTGTTAGATGCCGGCCGGTATGAAAGTTATCTTAAACTAGATGAAGAGATTGAAAAACTAGAGCAACGCCAGAAGAAACTTCGGCAGCTTTCTGAGCGCAGAGCTAAGCGAGATCATCGTGTGAAAGCACGGAATCTAGCAGACCGTATTGACCTTGGGAAAGAAGAAGCACCTGAATGGCGTTAGCCACTATTTCTTAGAGAACGGCGTATTAGAATAGAAATAAAATCTCCAATAAAGATCACAGCGGAGCCCAGAAGGACATAAAATAGCATCTCGTCATATGCACGTGAGAAATTTCTTGAAAGGTTAATATGAAGTCCAAGAGAGGCAAAGCCTAGCATGCCTAGCACAGTAGCTTCCCGCACACATGTTTCCCAACGGTAGAAAAGATACATGAGAAAACGATTAAAAGACTCCGGCATAGTACTGTGGAAATAGCCTTGAAATCGTGTGCCACCACTCAGGTGTATCTGCTTTGCTGCAGTGGGGGATTGGTTTTCCATCACTTCACCCCACAGTCTCCCTAGAATACCAAAGTTATGAAAAGCCAGTGCGATCACAAGCGGCCAGGCGCTGACACCTAGTAGACCTATTAATAAATAGGCATAGATATACTCGGGAATAGCTCGGCTAATAAGGAAAAAACTCCTTGTGCCAAACCCCGTTACTTTCCAGAGCGCAGTTCTTATTTTACTTTTTTTGCCATTAAATAAATCTAGTGGAGCGGCGTTGGCTATAGCCCTACTAGCCATTGGCAGTATTAACCATGCGCACAATGCGGATATACTAACGGCCGCTGTAGCCATGGCTATAGTATTAATCAGAGCCTTCTTGCCCGGCTCCCTCCATAGTTCAAAAGCCCACTCAGAGGTCTCGGACCAAGTTCCTCCGTCACGTAGAGGCTGAGGTGTGATTTTATTTAAGAATAGTGAGATTCGCTCACCATGCTGCATAATACCGTTACTTCCTGTTAGAGGTTTTGTTTTAATGTTGGTAATGCTGGGGAACCAAGCAATTAAAATTAATAAAGCACTTCCCCAGAATAGTAAGCGTGTGATTTTCCATCGTGGTGCCGTGCGTCTGAGCTGTTGAATCACCTTTTCTTTATCAGGCAGCTTGAGATTTGGTTTATGTTTACGTTTGGGTGCGCTATTTAAGCGTTTGCGCAAACTGGCACCAAGTACATCCACTAGCATGATGACCGCTAGTAGCAGGTAGAGCTCAGTCCATAACTCTTGGTAAAAATTATTCTCAAAAGACCGCTTGATGGATAATCCAATCGTCTCAATACCAATAAAACCAAGAACGGCAGATGAACGCAGTGCACATTCAAAGCGGTACAGAGTGTATGTTGCCATATCAGGAAACGACTGTGGAATAAGGGTTGTTAGAAAGGCTTGGAGAGGCTTTCCACCAGATGCTACCAGTTGGTTTCGTGCAGCCGTATTCTGTTCGTCTATGATTTCTGAAAAGACCTTAGCTAGAGTGCCCGTAAAAGGTAATGCCAAAGCTATACATGCTGCGATAGGGCTGTGCCCAATTGCTGCCAAAAAGAATAAAGCCCAAATAAGCTCATGAATAGAGCGCATGAGAGTGATCGAAAATCGTGCAAAAATGTAAAAAGGCCGCAGAAATATTTTAGTAACCCTACTCTTAGAGCCATCAGGCCACCATGTTGTGGAGGCCAGAAAGCCGAAGAAAATCCCAGCTGGAACAGCCATACTCATCGCTATTAAAGCGTAGCGAAATGTATTAGCCAACTCTGTGAGGACGCGAATATAGAAGGGGGTGGCATCATCGGGCAGGCTTTGGTTTTGATCTGTTAGTGTGGGCTGTAGCGCAGCTGAGATAAAAGGTTTAAATGTATCGTGGTAATAGCTTCTCTTTGCCCATGGAGGGGTTTCTGCACCAGGCCCTAACACCCAGGCGCATATAAAAAGTAAAACCATCATACCTATGATGGTGAATTTCCTTCCGTGCATACCTCTGCGAGTATTGCCAGCTTTATCAGGGTTCTCCATGGCAGCTATTTATTTATCTGCCCGTAGGCTGTAAAGCTCCTGACATTCTACGTCACTAAGATTTTCAGGGGCTTTGTCAAAGGCTACTTTCCCTTCTCGGAGACCTATCAAACGAGGGAAAAACTCTCTAGCGAGTGAAAGATCGTGAAGGGAAATGATAAGAGTGACCCCTTCTTCTTTGGATAGGTGAGTAAGTAGCCGTACAGTGTCACGCGCGCGAGCTGGATCTATCGCTGATACAGGTTCGTCAGCGAGGATGATAACAGGTCTTTGATATAGCGCACGAGCCACAGCGACTCTCTGTTGCTGACCACCAGAAAGACTATCAGTACGATCATACATTTTTTCACTAATACCTGTACGATCTAACAGTTCAAAACAGTGAGATTTTTCCTCTCTAGAAGGGGAAATCATCTGCCGTATTGTTGAGAGGATATTTTGCTTTCCGAGACCTCCGTTAAGAACATTACGTAATACTCTCACATTAGGCACGAGCCCAAGGTGTTGAGGTATCATGGCAATATTCATTCTTAGTTGTCTAAGTCCTCTAGGTGGGAGAGTAGTGGGGGGTAAGTCGAGTAGATTTAAACTACCTTGAGCGGGGGCAATCTGAGTGCCCATGATTTGAAGTAGCGTTGTCTTGCCGCAGCCAGAAGGTCCGATGAGAGCCACTTGTTCACCATCTTTGATATCTAATGATACGTCCTTTAGTGCTTGGGTAGAGCCAAAGGTATGGGAGATGTTGGATAAGACTAATGACATAAATAGATCAGCTGAATATAAAAAAAGACCGAGGAAAGGATGAACTTCCTCGGTCTGAGAGAGACTATAGTGAATAGTTTATTTTAACTTCACCTTCTTCATTACATCAGCGATTCCCTGGAAAGTGGCATTGTTCACTTTGACGAACTTTTCTCGGTCAAAGGCTTTAAGAACAGCTGGGTCCTCACACTCGATGAGTAGTTTTTGTAATCTATCAGTAAACCCTTCTCCAAACATTATATCAAGGTCACCTCGCGCGGTAAAGTTGTAGTCTGCATAGGTAGGTGTTTCCCAGATGACACGGCACTTGTTTGGGTCTATTTTACCAGCTTTAACCATCTTTTCATACGTGCTGAAGTTCATAGCCCCTATTTTGAAAGTCCCTGCCTGTACTTGTAAAGCAGTGTTATCATGAGAACCGGAGAAGCCGAGTCGACTATAATAGGTCAGCGGCCCTTCACCTGTGTTTTTAAAGATAAAGTTAGCAGGCATGATACACCCTGATGTAGAGCCTGCACTACCGAAGGTTAGAGTCATACCTTTAGTCGCAGTTGGAAAACTGTCGCTTCTGGTGAGCCCTGTTGACTCATGGGCGATGAAGTAGGACTTAAATGCGAGGTCCTTAGACCCTGATACAAGAGCGCGAGAGGCCGCTACTGCATCGCGTGCTCTTACCCCAGATACTCCACCAAACCAGGCTAACTGAACATCTCCAGTTTCAAAATTCGTCACAGAAGCCTCATAGTCACTGGAAGGCACGAATTCCACTTTAACGTCTAATTGTTCACTCAGCCACTTGACGGCAGGTGCATAGCGTTCAGCTTGCCCCGTGGTGTTTTCATCAGGGATAGCTGAGAATTTCAAAACTTTTGAAGATCCATCAGCACTCACTTGATTGCTAGATGCGTTATTACCTTTGTTACAGCTGCTCAAAGTGAGAGCTCCAATGGCGAGTGAGACTAAGCCTACATTCTTGAGGATACGTTCGCGTTTCATTATCGTAATATATTATAGTTATAAAATGCTTTGCTAACTAAGCTGCTGCTAAAGCGCACGTTATTAGGGCTGATGTCTAGGAAAATAGATCAATCTGGTATAATAGTTTAGATGCCCACATTAATCGTACACCACTAGTCTATGAAATATATTTCATTAACTTAATGATTAACTTTAAGCCGAATTAGAGAGGCGTAAAATTAGATTTGTATGTATGCATGTAGCAGCAGCTCTATTAACACTATGTGTAACGAGATTCATAATGTTTTCCACAGTCTTTAATCATTTGTAAAGAATGAGTTATGAGGAGTTGTAGAAAAAAGTGACAAAAAGGTATGGAAAGGTATTGACCTGAAATGATTTTCGAGTAGGTTCCGCCCCGCCGCTCCTCTGGAGGGCACACGAGAGACGCTA
>JALZUC010000050.1 GCA_023301765.1 Akkermansiaceae bacterium
AAAATGGCGGACCGGGAGGGATTCGAACCCTCGATACCATCACTGGTATACTCCCTTAGCAGGGGAGCGCTTTCGACCACTCAGCCACCGGTCCTTGATGGGTCGTTGTGGACGACGGGCGTAGTTGGAACATATAGTGATGAGTTCGTCAAGTGGTGAAGATAAGAGATGTGAAAATAATTTTCATGGAGGGTGTTTGGAGGTGTGTATTTTTTTATTTTAGATGGTGTGGCAGAGCTTGCTTTAGGATGACGCGATTTGTCCGTTGTCAGTTTACTGTTTCCAAGATTATAGTCAGGGCTATGAAGAACACACACCGGAAGACAAGAATTATCTGTACTCTTGGCCCTGCCACGGAGTCAGATGAAGTTCTGGAGTCATTAATTCTAGCAGGTGCTAATGTATTCAGACTGAATATGAGCCACGCTAAACATGAGTGGGTGAGAGACATCTGCCCACGTATCCGTGCGATCTCGGATAGGCTCAGTAGCCATACTTCTATCTTGTGTGACTTGCAGGGGCCTTCGATAAGAACTGGAGATCTGGATGAGCCTCTACAGCTTAAGAAAGGGGATACTGTAGAGTTCCGTAAAAAAGAGGCTGAGGCTACTGTGCCGCTGTCTACTACTGTAAATTATGACGGGCTTATGGGAGATGTGTCTGAGGGGGATAAGCTTATAGTCGATAATGGTGGTTTTCTCATGCTTATTAAGGAGGTGAATGCGAATAGCATTCTCTGTGAGGCGTGCACGGGTGGGGAGATGGGGAGTCGCCGTCATATTAATCTCCCAGGTGTTAGGCTTAGTCTTCCAGCTTTAACTAAAAAGGATCATTTGGATCTGGCTCTCGCCTGTGATGTGGCCTGTGACTTTATTGCAGGGTCATTTGTGCGAGATGCAGATCATGTTAGAGAGCTTCGTGCTGCTATGCTGGAGCGGGGTGGTGAGGCGCAGATAGTTTCCAAGATTGAGGATCAGGAGGCTGTTAAAAATATCGATGATATTATTTCTGAATCAGATATGATCATGGTGGCTAGGGGGGATCTGGGGATCGAGGTAAACATCGAGGAGCTACCCATCATCCAGCGCAAGATTGTGAAACGCTGCCTGTGTCTTGGCACTAGGGTGATAGTGGCTACTCATATGCTAGAGTCTATGATTACTAATCCTCTGCCTACACGTGCTGAGGTGACGGATGTTTCTAATGCGGTGTTTGAGGAGGCGGATGCTGTTATGCTGAGTGGTGAGACTAGCGTGGGGAAATACCCAGTGGAGTGTGTGGAGATATTGAACCGTATTTCTACACGTATTGAGCGTAGCGGTGGACTGGGCTTTGCGGAGGACGCAGAATTACGGACGGAGCGTCAGAAGACAGTGCGTGCAGCAGTGCAGCTGGCGGATTCTATTCCAGATGCGCGTTTGGTTGTCTTTACTCGCCGAGGCTTTATGCCTGTGAAGGCGGCCTTACTGAGGCCGAAGTCGAAGATTTATGCCTTTGCTCAAGAGGCTACTATTTGCCGTCAGGTGAGTGCGAGTAGGGGGGTGACGGCTCGCCGGATAGACTTTGGGGATAACCTTGAGGATACTCAGACCAGAGCTGTGGAGATGCTGAAGAATGAACATGATGTGCTGTCAGGAACTCCGCTGGTGGTAATCTCTGATATGACGCAAAAAGGCGCTGTGGTGGATTCTGTTTTGCTAGTTCACGCGTGAAGCACTTGATTTTCTCTAAATCTCATTGTAGCTCATAGGCATGAAGCCTTCTAATGGCCCTGCGGGTCGAATTTTTCTCTCACTAATAGGTGTGATGCTAATCGCTGTGGGTGGTGTGTTTAGCTGGCTGATGATACGCAGCTATATGAATGCTAGTGAGAGCAGGCAGTGGGAGCAGACGGACGCTCTGGTGTTACGCTCTGTGATTGATGAGCGTATTTTTAAAGGTTCTCCACGTGAGTTCCGCTTAAATGTTTTATATGGTTATCAGTATGAGGGGGTGGAGTATACGTCTGATAGTATTTCACCTCGTGGTGCGAAGTGGACGAGAAAGGTGGATGAGGTAGTGGAGCTTGCTAAGGTGTATGATACGAACTCTGCCCATACGGCGTGGGTGAATCCCGCCGACCCTGAGGAGGCTATCCTCGAGCATGATACTAAAGCGGCAGGTTATACGGTGTGGTTCCCAGCGGTGATTGCCATTGGTGGAGTAGGGATGTTATGGGGGGCATTTAAGCCTAACTCATAAGGTTTTACTCTCTGATCACTTTTGCCTTAGGGGGCTTTCTGAATATGGGGTCATTCTTGCCTCGGTTTGGGGTGGTGAAGATGACTGTATTCCATTTGGGGTCCATGACATAGCCTTTACCTTGAAACTGAAAGAGGCCTATCAGTGGGCGTATGGGGAGTGAGAAAAAGCTGAATAGACCACGTGCGTTCATACGGAATAGTAGGTCTATATTTTTAGTATGAAGGTCTATTTTACCTTCACCTGTGAATTTTAGGGAATGGGTGGTGGCTAAGAAATCATTAGAGTAGATGACTCCATTTTTAATGATAAAGGTAGCGGAGGCGTCTTCTGCTAGTTGTTGTGCGGGGTTTCTTTTTCCCAGCACAGTGCTGATTAATGGGGAGAGGGGGCCCAGCATGGGGACGGAGAATAGATTACCTCTTTCTAGTGCTAGATCACCTTTACCGTTAAAGCGTCTCATATTCTTAGCTTCGCCAGAGAAGTCGAGTCTGCCTGTGAGGAGGCCTCGTTCCGTTTTGTTAAATTCGTAGAGTTTTCCGATTTCGTTGAGGTGTAGGCGTGACCACTGAAATGCACCTGAGTAGGGTGTGTTCTTGGTATTGGTGCGCACGGTGATATAGCCTTTGCTGCTACCAGCAAAGGTGTTGAAGGATAGGTCGGTAACTTCTACGAGCCCTTTTTTGATACGCACTTTACCTTTCGCCCGTTGCAGTGTGAGGGGCTTGCCTAGGAAGTCATAGTGGGTGTTTCCTGTGGTGCTGAAATCTATTTTAAAGTTAGTGCGTGAATCATCTTTTCTGAGGCCAAAGATGCCGTTGCCTACGAGGCTGGGTGGCCTATGAAAGCGGTAGCTCTCTATGTGTTTAGCTACATTAGTGTGGAAGAGCTTCACTATGGGAGCTGGCCATGCCGTGCTGCGGATGTTAGATATCTCAAAGGTATTGTCTGTGCGGTCAAGGGTCATGCTGTCTACGTTAACGCGGGCAGAGTTCGGCCCGCCGTGGCGTTTCCGTAGTGAGTAATCAGTGTAGTCAATGTGGGCCTTAATGTCGGTGAATTTTGATAGTAAGCTACTCATTTCATAGTAGCCGTTTAGACTGTGTATGGGCACATCTTTGTATGAGAAATTTGTAAATTTAGCTGTGCCTGTGGCTGCCCAATCGGTGAGATCACTGCGGTTCATGGTGCCCTTGGCCGTGATGTGGATAGTGGCAGTTTTGTCGAAGTTAGCTTTGTCGAGTACCTTGGCAATGGGGGTGTCTTTGATGAATGTGAGGTAAGATTCTGCTGGTAGAGTAGAGTCTGATTCGTAACGAATAGTATCATTCTTCATAAGCACGCGGCCTGTGAGCTCTCCTGTGGCGTGTTTGATATGAAGGTTTGTTAGAAAGACATCCATACCCTGTGCAGAGAAGTTTGTATCCATCTGTGTGTAGCGTGTGCCTAGGCAGCTGAAGTCCTTAGTCTGCGCGTGGCCAGTGACTTGGATATGAGGTTTATGTCCTTCATCTAGCTGAATGAGTCCAGTGCACTGAATTTGCGGAGGAGTGGAGAAGGTAATCTGCTGGAGGATACCTACGCCAAAGACTTTGCGAGCAAGCCGCTGGATGTGGAGTGATGAGTCTGCGGAAAATCTGCCACTACGTGTAATGGTGTGAAAGTCTGCTTGTGCAGCGATGCTACCGGCACCATCGCCTAATTTTATGGAGTCTAGGGTGACTACTTTATTTTTATAATCACCTATGATCTCTACGTCATTGAGGATGATGCCATCTCGCTCTAGTTCGGTGGCGCTGAGGGTGAAGTCTAGTCTAGCAGAGTCTGGAGAGTCTATATTACCCTCAAGGTAGATGCGAAGGTGTGGTGGTGAGTTTTGCGGCCATTGCCAATGTGCAATTTCTTTAATGATGTTGGCGATGGCCTTTACCTTGTTTGCCTGCTCTTTATCCTCTGGCTCAGGTTCTTTTTTGTTGCTGTGATTGTTCCAAATTCTGGCATCTAGCTCCAAGTGGATACCGGCAACTGAGCCAGAGATATTGCGTGCTACCACGGTGTTTTTATCAGGTAAGACCATATCACCCTGTAGGTCATTCATGATAATACGAGGGCCCTCTGGATCATTGGGGTCGACAGGTAGAGAGATGTCTGCCTTTTTTAATGATACTTTATTTACGCGGAGGTGACCTCGGATGAGCTTGGTTTTATCTACATCAATAACGAGGTGTTCTAAGTTCGCGATGATATCTTGCCTGCTATCATCAGCATAGATACGGACGCCACTGGCTACGAGGCCACGTGCAAGGTCAATACGAAGACTGTCAAAATCTGCAATAATACCGATATTTTCCAATTCATAGGCTATTTTAGCCCGCCACTGGGTGTTCATCCCAGTTTGATTAATATAGTAAATCCCCCCAATAACGGCACCTATGGTGAGCCCCAGAATGAGGGTCAACAGCAAGCGCAGATGGTGGAGTAAGCGCTTGGGTAACATGGTGTTTAAATTATAGAGGTAAACCCATTTCTAAGAAGGTCGAAATTGAATTAGGGTAATAAGTTTTTCTAACCAAGTTAGGGTTACTGCTCTTGCCCGTCCTCGATGATTTCGCCAGCTTCGATAGCTGCCATACGTTGGCGCTCTTCTTCGTGGGAGTGAATCTGAATACTGACGTGAATATCTTCCTTTAGTGCAGCTGCTTTCATGACGTTACGGATAGCACTAGCGGTAAATCCATTACGCCCGATGAGCATGGCTACGTCTGTCTGGGCGACAATTAGGCGAAAGCGGACGTGTTTTTCATCTGCCTCTGTGACACGTAGTTGAGCTTGATCTGGGTGCTCGATAAACTGTAGTGCGATGAATTCGAGAAATGCTTTGATGTTGTCGGTAGTTTCTCGCATGTGCGTAGGGTGAAATCCAATGAGCGGAATGTCGAGCGAAAGTGGGTATTAGGGAGGTGTTTTTCCACACTGTGTAGAGTTTCAATTGACCGCTTAGCTTGGCTCATTTAGAAAAAAGGGGTCTTCTCGTGTGTTTTTCCTTCTGAGGTAAGTGCACGGAGATTGTTTTTTCTTAAATCACACGCCTAATCTATATAGCTACCACTTATGAGTTTATCGAACCTAGCCATCGCCAAGACAGATGATCTACCTATCAGACATGAGGGCTGTGTTCATAGTGGTAAAGTTCGTTCGGTATACTGGCTCACTGAGCAAGATAGTGAGAGGCTCTGTAATGAGCGCGGCTATGAGGTAGCCCGGGGCACTCAGCTGGCGGTGATGGTGATTAGTGATCGTATTTCAGCTTATGAAATTATCTGGCAGGGTGAGGATGGTCTGCTAGGTGTGCCGGGTAAGGGTGCAGCACTGAATGCTACAGCGCTGCATTGGTTCGAAAAATTCGAGCAAGCAGGGCTGGCGGGAAACCACATTCTGGAGTCTCCGCATCCTTTAGTCTGGATTGTCCAGAAGGCAAAGCCGGTGATGGTAGAGGGCATAGCTAGGCAGTATATCACTGGGAGCATGTGGCGTGGCTACCAGAGTGGCCAGCGCAGTATCTGTGGAATAGCTCTGCCAGATGGCTTGGAGAATGGCCAGCGTCTTGATGAGCTGCTTATCACACCGTCTACTAAGGGTGTTCTAACAGGTGTCTCAGGCGTGCCAGAAAAAGATGATGTAGATGTCAGCCGTCAGCAGATTTTAGAGAATTATCAGGCTTTTGCTTTTCACTCGCAGGATGATGTCAGCGAGTATGAAAAACTACTATCAGATGGTTTTCAGATTATTGCGGAGCAAGCTGGTGCTGCTGGGCAGTTACTGGTGGATACTAAGTTTGAGTTTGGTTATGTGCCTAATGTATCAGGTGATGGATATTCTATGATCTACATTGATGAGGTGGGCACTCTGGATTCATCACGCTACTGGGAGAAGTCTTCTTATGAGGGGGGAGATATTGTGGAGAATTCCAAGGAGATGTTCCGTAGGTTCCTCTGTGATGCGGTGCCAGATGCAGATGTATTACTTAATAAAGAACGTATGAATGAACGTGATGCACTGGGTGAAAGTTTTAAGATCCCTGTGGATGCCATGATGGCTGTGAGTGATCTTTATAAGAAAAAATCAGAGGAGATCACTGGTAAGCCCGTGCCAGAAGTAGGGGATGCTAGAGTAGAGATCATTGAGGCTCTCGTTAGCTTTGGGATAGTGGAGTGATTTTTCTACTTAGCTGCGTAGGCGCACAGCTTCATCTATAAAATGGAGCACTTCACCGCGGCCTTGGTCAGTTTTTGAGGAGCAGGTGTAGATCCGAGGAAGCCCGTCACAGTATTCGCTCATACGCTCTTTAAAGAGCTCAATATTCTGCTCTACTACACGTGGTTTACTTTTATCCGCCTTAGTGAAGATAAGGACAAAGGGTACCTCACACTGCACTAGCCACTGGGTAAACTCTAGGTCGATACGCTGTGGTGTTAGGCGTGAGTCGATAAGGACAAACACGCAGCTCATATTCGGACGGTTCAGTAGGTAGTCTGTGACAAATTCCTGGAACTTTTTACGATCACTACCGGATGCCTTGGCGTAACCGTATCCGGGAAGGTCCACCAGTGACCACTTTTTATTGATTAGAAAAAAGTTAATTAAGCGTGTGCGCCCCGGCTTACTGGAGACAATTGCGAGATCTTTTTTCTTAGTTAAGGAGTTGATCAATGAGGACTTACCTACATTAGACCTCCCAATAAATGCAAACTCAGAGAGTTCGGAATCTGGGCAGCCGGCCAGGTCTGGACAGCTGATTTCAAATGTGGCGCTCTGGATCTGCATGTGCGCCTCATAGCTTATGTGGGGCAAGTTGACAAATGCTGAATGAACTTCTGTGGGGCTGGTTTTAAAAATAGGGTGCCTGTTAAAGGATGTTTTTTATTTTTTGGGGATTTATATCCTTTGAAACTTTACTTGGTAATAGCTGGTGGGGGGATGTAAGTAGGTGGCGTGCTCGGAGCTACGGTGCTATGGATAAATCAAAAAATTAGATAATTATGAGAATAGAAGTTTTATATCTAGGTGGTGGGGAGCGTAAAGTCATTGGTGAGCTCACGGAAACAGAGTCTGGAGGTGTTTTTTTTGAGTATAATCAGGAGTGGGTGAAACGAGGTATTGAGCTCTCGCCAGTTTATCTTCCAATCTCACAGGTAGGTGTTGTGAATACACCTACACCAGAGTATGGAGTTTTGTTTGGCTTATTTTCAGATAGCTTACCGGACTGGTGGGGAGCTCAGATGATGCGGCATTTTTTTAGTGATAAGGGTATTCCTTGGAGTGAAGTTTCTGTGCTGCAGAAACTGGCATGTACGGGGAAACATGCAATGGGTGCTATTGGCTATCAGTTACCAGCTAGTAACGAGAACTTCAGAGATGAACTCACTGTGGAGGTGGCAGAACTTGTGAGTAATGCTCATTCATTTATTTACGATAGTTCAGGGGATTTTTCACCTGGTTTTTTAAGGTCAGGGTTATCTTCGGGGGGGGCACAGCCTAAGGTTTTGTTAGGTTTTAATGATGATTTTACTGAGTCTATGGCAGGTGGTGGCAGGCTGCCTTCTGGTTTTTCTCGCTGGCTGATGAAGTTTGACCTAGATCCGGAGTATGAAACTGGCAAAGAGGAATATGCATTTGCGCTTATGGCGAGGGCGGCTGGTATCCGTATGGCTCATACGCAATTATTAGAGGGGGAGAATGGCACCCACCACTTCCTTTCTAAACGCTTTGACCGACCAGGTAATACACGAAGACATGTGCATACCTTTTCTGGGGTGACGCATACCTCTATTAGAAACGGTCTGGAGTATGGAGATCTCTTAGATATTACCCGTGTGGTCACTGGGAGTGAAGTTGAGGTGGAGGAGATGTTTTGCCGTGCCTGCTTTAATGTGCTGGCAGGTAATGAGGACGATCATGCGAAGAATCACGCTTTTTTAATGCAGCCTGATGGTAGCTGGAGTGCATCTCCAGCTTATGATATCACGCGTTCATCTAATCCTCTAGTGAGCGGGGTAAGGGCTGCCGCAGTTAATGGTAAAAGTGTGGATGTATCTCAGGCGGATCTTCTACAGTTAGGTGAGTCACAAGGTGTTAGTGATGCTAATAGTATCATTGAACGCGTTATTACGGCAATTAACGACTGGCCACTTTATGCTAAAGAGGCGAAGCTCAGTAGCTACCGTACTAGGGATGTGGCTGATGAAATGCCTGGCACGCAGGGTGATTAGACGGTTCAGGTTCTTCTGCTAGTTCTATAACCGTAAACTAGTGGACATCTAGTTACGTGATGCTTTTTAAAATATTCTGAACTAGCGGCGGGCCATTATAGATGAAGCCAGTATAGAGCTGAACAATTTTTGCTCCAGCCTTGAGTTTTACTTCTGCATCCTCTGCGGTCATAATACCACCTACACCAATTATAGGTACCTTATCGCCAAGGTGGCTGTAGAAGTCTGCTATGACATCGGTAGCTCGCAAGGTGAGCGGTGCCCCAGAGAGGCCTCCTGCCTGATCTTGATAATCGCAGCCTGCTACTTCAGTCCGGCTGATAGTGGTATTGGTAGCGATCAGTCCATCGAGCCCACCATTGAGGAAAACTTCTGATAGGTCAGCTATGTGCTGGGGTTCTAGATCTGGAGCCACTTTTAAAGCTATGGGAACACGCCTGCCACTGGATAGAGTTAGTTTTTCTTGTTCCTCTTTTAGGGTGTCCAGTAGGCGTGCTGTTTCATCTGCTGCTTGCAGATCACGGAGCCCCGGGGTGTTAGGGGAGGAGAGATTTACGGTGATGTAGTCGGCTACATCCCATGCACCACGTAGGCACTTGAGGTAGTCATCTACAGCATTTTCGTTAGGGGTAACTTTGTTTTTACCTATATTAAATCCTACGATGCCACCTTGCTTTCGGAAGCTGTGAGAGGCGGCTACGTTATCTGCTCCCGCCTTAATACCTGGATTATTAAACCCCATACGGTTAATGATAGCATCACGTTCTATGATGCGGAACAGCCGTGGTTGAGGGTTTCCTTCCTGAGGTTCAGGGGTGATAGTGCCTATTTCTACTGAGCCAAAACCGAGACGGCCTAGAGCGTCTATGCAGTTACCTTCTTTATCAAGACCTGCAGCAAGGCCCACACAGTTTGGAAAGGTGAGTCCCATACACTCGATGGGTTTACTACTAGGCTGGCTACGGCTGAATAGAGCTAACAACCGTAGTTTCTCAAGCTGGCGTAGGGTGTCTAAGGAGAGGTGGTGCGCCTTTTCTGCATCAAGACGGAAGAGTAAGTTACGGGCGAAGAGATACTGGCCTGGTGTCATTATTTAAATTATGAAAGAGGTAAGTGGTGGTAGATTTGCCTAATTAATATAAGGTAGTTCGCGGTTTTTCCTCATCCGCTTCTTCCTGATCCTGCTGCATGAGTTCGAAGTCACCTTCTTCACAGCAGCGGACAAAGCCCTCTGCAAAGCTTTTTAGTTTATCCCAGCAGAAGCGAATCTCTTCAGCCTCATCAGTGGTGATGGAGTTATCAAGAGCCGCCTGTGAAATACGTGCGAGTAGTCCGGAGAATTGCCCTACAATTTCGTTTGTGGCGGGGAGAACCTCATAGCCTTGTTCACAGTGGCTAGCGGGATTCCGAACGAAGTATCCATCAGTCTGTTCACAGAGCCACTCGAGGAGGGTGTGGTCTTGGGTATGATTATGGATTTCCAAGACTCTGTCCAAGGGGTTTCTACTTCCTGAACCTGCCTCAGACTGGTCCTGTGCCCATTTGTAAACGAGAGAGAGTGATACTCCTAGGTCAGCTGCGATTGCTTTAGGACTGCTCTTGTCAAAGGCTTTTTTGAGGACCTCGTGAGATTTCATACGTAGGAGGCTAATCATTTTTGATGGAACTAGCAAGCCTCAGCTGTTATACTCATATACTATGGTCTGTAGATGGGTGTTAATTTCTGGTATTAAGTAAATTAGCGAAGGGTAGAGTAACTTTCATCAATAATAATCGAATGATTTCTTTGCTTGCTCGTCATAGTGGGCGTATATTACTACAAGTGATAGGCATTTCGGTGCTTTAACTCTCTCTATATTTAATATTTTTATTTGACTGATCGTGCCTGCTAAACCTGTTGAAGCTCATAAAGTAATGCTGTTGCTTGCTTCATTAGTGCTTGTGGTTATGGGGCTAAAGCTTGCACAGACATTTTTTCTACCGGTATTCTTAGCGTTTTTTATCGCTGCGGTAAGTTTCCCGATTACCAACTGGCTACGTGAACATAGAGTGCCCCGCTTTTTCTCTGTAATTATTACAGTGATGGTGGTGTTTGCATTTCTCTCCGGTATCATGGTGGTAGGTGCGCTATTGATTAACGATCTAGCAGAAGGAGATCAATTAGAGCAATATGGTACTAAAATCTATGAGGCAGCATTATCTACAGGTGCTCAACTCGAAGAATGGCAGGTAGAAGGTGCGCAGGCAGAGATTAAAAAGTTTCTAACAGCTCAGGAAATTGGCGATTTCTTTAAGGAGCATATTACCACTTTATTAGGTAAAGTGATAGATACATTGAAAGTATCATTTATCGTTCTTATACTCTTGGTATTTATGCTCAGTGAGGCGCGTATGTTTAGTAGGCGCTTTGAAGCTATAATAGATGCTAAGGGGCCTAACCTTCAACGTATGCTCAGCGCTACTCGAGATATTCAGAAATACCTAGGTATCAAGACTATGATCAGTATCGTTACTGGCGGGCTGGCGGGTCTACTATGTTGGGCTGCTGAAATTGATTTCCCTCTATTATGGGGTATCCTCGCCTTTGCTCTAAATTATATCCCAGCTGTGGGCTCTGTTATTGCTGGTGTGCCACCAGTTATTCTAGCACTTCTCACAAAGGATGCTCAGCATGCGTTAGTTGTAGCAGGTGGTTATCTTATTATTAACGGGTTTCTTGGTAACTTTATAGAACCCGCTTTATTAGGCCGGCGTTTTGGCCTTTCTACAGTAGTGGTCGTTATCTCCGTGCTCTTCTGGGGCTATGTGTGGGGGCCGCTTGGTATGCTGCTGGCAGTACCTCTTACTATGATGCTGAAAGTAGCTATGGATAATAGTTATGAACTCCGTTGGCTAGGTATTGCTATGGGGCATGGTAAAACAGAGAATCAAGAGCAAGAGAGGCGTTTGATTAGCGAGTCAGCGAAGGCTCAGCAGGCAGATTCCAAAGATGATCCATGTGGCGACGAGCTGGAAGCTAAGCACGATGGATTAGCAAAATCATCTGCGATTGCTACTGAGGGAAGCTAGGAGTCCCTGCTTTATAGGATCAATTCAGCTAAAGTAGCGGAGAGGTGTTCTGCGCAGTAGTTGGCAAATTCTTGGACGGAAATAGCACTACCGCATTCACTTTCCAGACTTGTCATTGTTACTCCATCTAGTCCGCAGGGTGTGATTGAGAGAAAGCCAGTGAGTGATTCCTTATTTAAGTTAATCGCAAATCCGTGCATACTGATCCACTTTCGCACCCCTACGCCTATACTAGCGAGTTTTCTATTCTCTACCCATACGCCTGTTAGCCCGTCTCGGGTGGAGGCTGTGACACCGTACTCTGCGCAGCTGCGGATGAGGGCTTCTTCAATGGCTCTGATGTAAGCGTGCAGATCTCTCCCCAGAGGCTTTAGGTCTAGAATAGGGTAGCCTACCAGCTGGCCAGGGCCGTGATAAGTAGCTTGGCCACCACGGTTAATTTCCACGGTAGGGTGGGGTAGGATATTGGCTTCTGTGCCTAATGAGCTTTGGTCACGGGTGCGCCCGATGGTGTAAACTGGGTTATGCTCTAGTGAGAGTAGTAGATCTTTTACCTCGTTCTTAAGTATAGCTTGTACCATGTGCTGCTGGATTTCCAATCCTTCTTGGAAGTCCACACCATTACCCAGCCAGCGATGAAGCAGTTGCATAAAATATTGTTAGTGAGAGATAATGCCAGAGACAAGAGATAATAACACCTTGTCGTTCAATTTTTAATCGAGCCAGACTAATGGTTTACCGTGCTGATATCGAGATATTCGCTTTTTTATTCAGATGGCTTAATTACCTGACTGCACAATATGTGGAGTTAATCTGTTTACTGCTCACTATATATAATGCTTCTGATGGTTTTCACTTGGACGATAGGTAATCCGTATTATTTTTATGAATCTCATCGCGAGCTCTTGGCACGTATTGACCACTCTATCACTTTATTGAAAAGTTATGTATCTTAAATCACTCGATCTCCACGGCTTTAAGTCCTTTGCGGATAAGACTAAGTTTGAATTTCATCCGCAGGGTGTGACTGGTATTGTAGGCCCTAACGGCTGTGGTAAATCTAACGTTGTGGATGCTATCCGCTGGGTTCTTGGTGAAACTTCAGCCAAGGCATTACGCGGTGGTGAAATGGCCGACGTCATTTTTAATGGAACTGATAAAAGCGGCACTAGCCGCGCACGCGCAGCCCTTGGCATGGCAGAGGTGACCATGACACTGGCAGACTGTGAGGAGACTCTGAAGGTGGATTATAATGAGGTGGCGATCACACGGTGTGTACACCGTGATGGTAAATCAGAGTATCGGATCAATGGTACATTGTGCCGCCTGCGTGATATTCATGAACTTTTTATGGATACGGGTATTGGCCGGACATCCTACTCTATCATGGAGCAGGGGAAGATAGATATGCTTCTTAGTTCTAGACCTGAGGATAGACGGACTGTTTTTGAAGAGGCCGCCGGAATAACCAAATTTAAAAAGGAAAAGAAGGAAGCGCTTAGAAAACTAGAATACACAGAGGCGAATTTACTCCGTGTTTCAGATGTTCTCGCAGAGCAGGAGCGCCGGATGAACTCTCTGAAGCGCCAGGTAGCTAAGGCGCGCCGTTATCAGGAGCTAGCAAAGGATGTAAGGGTATTAGACACCCATCTGGCACACCGCAAATTCACCGAATACAGTGCTGAGCTTTCTGAGCTAGAAAACTCCATTTACTCACTAGAAGTGCGTGAGACTGAGCTAGAAGTAGGTCTGCCTGAGAAGGAGCAGGCTGTAGTGCAGGCGCGTGATGCGGCACAGAGTCTTGAGTCCGAGCTTTCTGAGATTAGGCAGCAGCTTAATGAACATACGAATGCTGCAAGTGCCGCAGAAAACCGTATTGCTTTTAACAAAGAGCGCCAGAGCGAACTGGAGGCTCGTGTTAACCAGAACCAGACTGATATTGAAGAAGCTCAAAATAAACTCCAGCAGCAGCAATTTGATTTTGCCGAGGCAGAAAAAACTCTGGAAGAACTTACAGGTAGAATTGAATCTCAGCAGACATACCTCTCTGAGCATGAGTCACGCGCCGCCACTGAGCGTACAGCACGTGAGGAGAAAGAAGCTATTCTTCGAGGTCTACGTAATGAGGCTAATAGCACTCAGAGTGTGATCGCTGCTGGACAGGCAAAGATAGAGAGCGCCATGGCGCAGATGGATAATAGCCGAGAGCGCTCACGTAAACTCGCTGAGGAAGAGGAACGACTACAGGCCGAGCATGAGCAGGCAGTTTTAGAGCAGGAAAACATCTCCTCTGAACTTGAGAGCCGACGTACTAAGCTAGCGTCTCTGGAAGAGGAAAAGGACCTTACTGAGCGAAACTTTCAGCACACTCGTGGTGATCTAGATGCTGCACGTGATACTGCGGCCGCTGCTCATAAAGATCTGGCAAAGACATCCTCCCGTCTTGATGTCCTTAAGCAGCTTGTGGATAGTGGCGAAGGGTTTCAGAAAGGCACACAGGCCGTTCTTAAGGGGCTAGACGAGCCAGACTTTTTTAGTAATGGCGTGAGCGGAGTGCTCGCTGGGATGATCGAAGTACAGCCAGAATACACTGTGGCGGTGGAGGCCGCACTGGGAAATCACCTTCAGTCAGTATTAGTAACGGACGGTAGCTACACTCAAGCGATCATTGATCGGCTTACGGAGAAAAAACTAGGTGAAGCTGCTATCATCCCCGCAGATTTCATAGCTCCCTCATCGACAGGGCAGATGATGACCGTGCCAGACGGTGCTGAAACTTGGGCGATGGATCGTGTGAAGGCAGATGCTAAAGTGGCCTCCGTGGTAGAACACCTACTTGGTAAAGTTCTGATTGTTAGTGATCTTAGCACGGCCCTACACATGCGTAAGGATCTACCAGAGGTGACCTTAGTGACTCTGCGTGGTGATGTCTGTAGCCCAGAAGGTGCTGTCCGTGGTGGTGTTAGTAGCGGGGGGCAGAACTCCGTTCTAGAACGCCAGAATGAAGTCCGCTCTCTGGAGGTAGAAGTTGCTGAACTAGAGTCCGCAGATGCGTCTGCTCGCGCACGCTTAGCCAGCCTAGAAACACAGGTGGGGGAACAACGTGAGGCTTCTGAGTCTGCTAGAGACCGCCTCCAACAAGCACGCGTAGAGGAATCTACTCTGCAAGGTCAACTTACTCTGGCAAACCGTGAAGTGGAGTCACTGGAGAGCAAGATTTCCAGTGTCGAGTGGGAGCGTAATGACATCCGCCAGCGTGAGGAAAGTGCCTTTAGTGGAAGGGAAGAGCTAGAGTCAGACCTCTCCAGTGCCCGTGTGCGTATGGAGAGACTGGAAGCTGATCAAATTAAGTTAGCTGGTGAACTTGAGGAGGCTAGTCGCCGTGAGAATGAAGCTACAGCGCAGCTGCAAGAGTTTCGCACGAGTCTTGCGGTAGAGCGTAGAGCATTAGAAGCGGCCGAACAACAGCGCTCACCGATGGCGGCACGCCTTGAGGAGCTGCGCCAGATTAGTAGCAGGCGAGATGCGGAGATCGCTAGCTTTCATGAGCGTATGGAAACAGCGCTCACTGAAAATACCCAGCTGGCGGATACTATAGAAACGCACACTGCTGAGGCTCAGGATCTTGAGGCATTATTAGAAGAGACTTCAGCTAGCCGTGGTGCTCTGCATCAGACGATTGAAATCAGTGAAAAAGAGCTCTCCGAACTACGCCGTGAATGCTCTAAGATCACGGAACAAAAAGGACGTGAAGAAGTGGCAGCCACAAAGATTGGCCTGCGCTTAGAAAACCTGAATGAAACTGTAATGGAGCGCCATCAGCTGGAGCTGAAGACCTTCCGCACAGACTCTCACGCACTACTTAGCTGTCTACAGGAACGCTCGAAGGCCCATGGCCGCCAAGAACAAGGTCAGCAGAACCAGGAGGAGGAGGTTCCTCGTGAAGGGGCTAACCATGGAAATGTAAGAGTAATCCCTGATGATTCTGGCCCAGACTGGGATCTTGTGGAAACTATCGTTACCGATTTAAAGAGAAAGGTAGACTCCATGGGGCCTGTAAATGTAGATGCTATTGAGGAGTATGATGAACTTGAAGACCTCCATAATAATCTCCGTAATCAGCACGATGATTTGGTAAATTCAAAAACTGAGTTAGTAGAGGTCATTGAGCGTATTAATGTGGAGACTAAGAAACGTTTCACTGAGACCTTTAAACAAGTTACTGAGAACTTTAAGGAGATGTTTAAGGTGCTCTTTGGTGATAAGGCCACAGCAAATCTCGTGCTTGTGGATGAGGATGATCCCTTGGAAAGTGGTATCGATATCATTGCTAAGCCTCCGGGTAAGAAACTTCAGTCTATCAGTCTGCTTTCTGGTGGAGAGCGCTCCATGACAGCGGTAGCTCTGCTCTTTTCCATCTATCAGATTAAGCCAAGTCCGTTCTGTGTCTTGGATGAGCTGGATGCTCCACTGGATGAGGCGAACATTGGTAGATTCCTCCGAGTTCTGGATAAGTTTATTGATAACTCACAGTTTATCATCGTTACGCACAGTAAGCGTACGATGGCGCGAGCAGATGTGATGTATGGTGTGACTATGGAGGACTTCGGTGTTTCCAAGCCAGTGGGCATGCGCCTGACATCATCTGATAATGCCGCGAGCAAGAAAGGCGAGGCCAAGACCGCAGCTCAGAAGGCGGCACTGGAGCTGGATGCTTAGTATTATTTGTT
>JALZUC010000051.1 GCA_023301765.1 Akkermansiaceae bacterium
TATGCGTTACAAACCCCACAGGGGCAGTGGTAGCCGAAGCGGAGGTATTCTGCGCAAACGCCCCGGCAGTGCCAAGAAGTAGAGCAGCTACTGTAGTCATTGTGATATTTTTCATGGTAATATATTTATGATGTTTAGCAGGTTGAGATATTCAGCGAGTGGTTATTAGCTAAAATTGATCAATTGATTTGGTTTTCTGTATCCTATAGTTTTCGCGAACTTATTTAAAGTCTCTATTACAAAAGCTATATGCGCTGGTTTGATTATAATATGCTTCCTGATACACGTCACGTCAACACGGAAAGATTAACTGAAAAGATCTAATTAGTAGTGTTCGGTAAAAAAATAAACATAATACGTTAATAGTAAGTGTGTTAACTTAATATCAACACTGTGAATTACAAAGTGATTACACTGATTGATATTGTGACATACCTATTAGGTTTTACCAAGTAACACCCCTTTAAGCCCAATGGCTCATCTCTTTTAATCCATTCAACCGCAGCTGAATTTCCTCTTCAGTCACAGTTTCCAACCTGCGGGTGGAAAAGTCCTCACAAGTGAAACTCGCCAGAATAGAGCCTCTTAGAATGGCATCGCGGATTTGCTCAAAGCTAAAGTCCACGCCTTCTAGATTTGCTAGATAGCCAGCCATAGCGCCCAGAAAAGTGTCACCAGCACCGGTGGGGTCAACAATTTCACGTAGTGGCCATGCGTGAAATTTAAATATAGCTCCATCAGGGCCAAAGAGGATCGCACCAAACTCACCGAGCTTAATAACTACATAGCGGGGGCCTTTTTTCAAAAGTAACTCTCCAGCAAGAACGAGATTAGAAGTCCCGGTAAAATCTCGTGCCTCTGACTCATTAATAACCAAAAGGTCAATACGCTGAAGCACCTCGTGCAGGCGCTCACTAGCTATATCAATCCACAGATCCATAGTGTCTGCGACAACAAATTTCTCCTCCGCAGTGCACTGGTCCAGCATTTGAATCTGATTATCAGGTGACATATTTGCGGGCACAACAATACGGCTGTCTGCAATCTCAGAGGGCACTTGCACTTGCCAGCTCTCAAGCACATTTAGGCCCACATCATGTGTGGTCCGATCATTCATATTCTCGTGATATTCCCCTGTCCAAGTAAATGACTCACTCTCAGAACGCTCAACACCTGTAAGACATACACCGTGGCTCGCTAGCATTTCTAAATGTTGCTCTGGGTAATCATGCCCCACTATACCTAGTAGATGTGCAGGCTTGGTAAAATAACTCGCCGCCAAAGATGCATAGGCTGCGGAGCCCCCCAGAAGGTTTGCTGCCTCAGCGGTAGGAGTAGAGACATTGTCGATAGCGATTGTTCCGCCGATAATAATAGACATATTTAGTAAATGGTAAATAGTTAGAGATTTGTGTGCAGTGCTTTCACAGCACTGCGTGTAGCTTGCTGAATATCTTCAGACTGGAGAAGCTCAGAAACTATGACCACGCAACGCGCACCTGAGGCAAGCACTAAGTCAAGATTATCAAACTTAATGCCACCAATACAGAACACGGGAATACTTCCACCTACCCTCTCCTGAACTACACGGATATTCTCCAGCCCTATACCCGGGCGGCCCTGTTTAGTAGGGGTTGGGAAAAGTGGACCGAAGCCAATATAATCAAAACCTTCTAGCAGCGCTTCCTCAGCCTGCTTTACTGAATGAGTGGACCTCCCCACTATCATTTCGTCACCTACAACCCTACGCACCGCAGCCAGGTCACCATCATCCTGACCTATGTGCACACCTGCCGCACCAACAGCTAGCGCAACATCTGGGTAATCATTAATAATAAAAGGCACCCCATACTCATCACATTGGGAATTAATATCAGGCAAGTAATTCCGGATAAGTTTCAGCACCTGATCAGAATTCAGCCCCTTCGCTCGCAACTGTAGCGCACCCACACCGCCAGATAGTAATTTCTCAGCTACACTAGCCATATTTTTGGCATCCACATAGCCAGTATCTATAATTCCATAGAGCATCGCCGTATCATTCATCCGCTTCATTGGACAAATACCTAATCGATAAGATCCAAAGTTCAAACCGAATACTACAAACTTAGGGCTAAATTCCATTGCCATAGCGCTACTCCTCCGTTATCAAGCTGTGCACAAATATTACTATTATGGCTGAATCACCTACACCCATCGCTGAAATCGACCACGGCCCGAGCAAATTTGACCAATTTCTGGACAAACACACTCAAAAAATCATCATCCTTGCCATACTCATCGCACTTGGTGTTATCGCCTACGTTATCTACGCAGGCCTAGACCAAGCTAAAGCTGAAGAAGCTGGAGCCGCTGTCACTTCAGCGCAAGACACCTCTGACTATCAAGAAGTCATAAAAAACTGGCCTGACACCAAATCAGCAGAGAGTGCACAGCTTTTACTCGCCAACGTGCAGTGGGATGACTCACAAGCTGACTCCATACAGACACTACGTGACTTCATTTCAGCCAACTCAAAACACCCCGCCCTAGCTACAGCAAAAACAAGTCTTGGACTAAGACTCATAGCACAGGGTAATAACAGCGAAGCAGTAACTATACTCAACGAAGTAGCAGATGACGAAAATGCATCATACATCGCCCCTCTCGCTCAGATCAGCCTCGGTGATCTAGCCAAAGCTGCCGGCGACACTACGCAGGCTAAGACCTGGTATGAAAAAGCCCTAAGCGATCCTACAGGTGAGGGTAACACCTACGCAGACACAGCTAAAGCGCGCCTAGATTTAGTAAATGCTAAGCCACCCACTAAAATCAAACCAGCGCCACCTGAACCTGTCGTGCCGACACCTGTCCCTCCTGCACCTGTCGTACCAGCAGAATCTAGCATCCCTGCAGCTGACCAAGCGGAAGAAACCGCGAATGACTCAAATAAGGCACCTTAACGCTCTAGTTACTCCCTGAGAAAGCTCAGGTCATGTTGGGCAACATTACATCCACCCGCTAGTCTAAATCAGACTCATTAATCCGCTACATAGTCTACTACCCTGCATTAAAATAAGAGCGCGCTCACATACTCAACCTAAATTGAATAGTATCACGTAGTTAATGCAGCCGATAAGCGTTTTTAAAAGTTTCACCTTGCAAAGCATACACTGTTTTGCGACACAATTACACACCAACCATAATTATCTATCGTGTTTCAAAAAGTAATAGGACAAAAAACAGAATCAGACAATCGTGCCGCGGCTCACGCACAATCCAGTGCCCCAGCCACCGTACCTGCCCCACAGCCTAGCGCCACTAGCAGTCAGGCACCAAGACCTGCCGCTAGACCTGCTCCAAGCCCAAGTGGCCGTAATATCCTCAGCTCTGATGTTGAAATTAAAGGCACTATTAAATTCTCAAACGATCTCATCGTTGACGGTAAAATCGAAGGTAACATCAACTCCGATGGCGCACTCACGGTAGGTAAAAACGCCCACATCAAAGCTGAAATCAAAACTCGTTCAGTAATTATTCACGGTAAAGTTCACGGTAATATTGAAGTCACTGAGAATGTTGAACTCAGATCAAGTGCAGAGCTAGTAGGCGACATCAAAGCAGCCTCACTCTCCATCGAGTCTGGTGCAATCTTCCTTGGTAAGTCTGCAGTAGGAACACCTAGTGTAAAACCTCAAGAAACCACGTCTTCTAAATCAGGTGGCAAGCCAAACTCAAAAGCAGGTGGTAAGCCAGCTAACGCCTAAAACGCGTCTTTAGAATTGTGTTTTAAAAGCCCGCCGCAGGTTCGCCAGCGTGTGGGCTTTTCCCTTTTTAAAACCTAAGACTTTAGACCACAGCTGTATCCACCGCCACTCTCTGAATATGTCCTTTTTTTCCACAAAAAAGAAAACCACCCCAGCAGGTGGGGCTAAAGGGAGTAAACATACAATTACACTTCAATGTCCAGACTGCGGCCACGAGCAGACCGAGTCTAAGATGGCTGTCTCAACCTACTGCCGAAGCTGTAGTGTGCCCTACAAAATCATTAATGGTAAAGCGGCTCCGAATAAAGCAACTCCGAGTAATCCACTCACCCCGCTCAAGAACACCGCTCAGACACCTAAGCTACGAGCTCCTGAGCACACCGCAGACAACTATCAAAAAGACTCTTCTAACGATCCCAATGAGGGCCAAGAACCCTCTCCTCCTCAGCCTAGATCCCTCGTTACTAGTCTAATTAAAAAAGTCGCCTCAGGCATTTATTTCATCCAGAAAGCTGCCGCCAGCACAGGGCTCTATAAGCTTAAGGAAAAAGAACGCGCTGTCCGCTGCTTTGAATGTGAGAGAATTCACTCCACCTGCCCTGAGGCCAGCTCCACACTCTGCCCTGGCTGTGGAGCCTACATAGCCCTCAAAAGCTACGATATTCGCACCAACTGGAATCGCCGTATACAAACGCGCGGTGATGTGGTTATCCATAAAAAAGCCTCAGTCACCGGTATCACCATCCACTGCCACCACCTCACCTTACTTGGAAAGTTTACAGGAGGGGCCGACTGCTCAGGTGACTTCATCATCCGCAGTCACGGCAAAATCATGGGGGAAGTCCGCTGTAAAAGACTCATCATTCAGAAAAAGGCTCAGGTAGAATTTGCCAATACCGTGCACTGTGAAGATGCCATCATAGATGGTAATGTTATCGGCCACTTTGAATGCTCTGGTAAATTTTCTCTACAAAAAAAAGCTACTCTAACAGGTGACATCAAAGTAGCCACAATGGCTATCCAAGAAGGCGCCCGGCATAATGGCCGTGTATCCATCGGTCAGTAATTTGACCTTTAGCTAAGACTGAGTTTTTTTTATTATGAAACTCGCCCTATACACCATACTCGCACTCATCGCTTTTGCAGCGAACTCCGTCTTAACGAAGCTTGCGCTGAAAGAGGAGACCATTGACCCCGCCAGCTTCACAGTGATTCGCTTGATTTCTGGTATCGTAGCACTACTCATAGTTACCAAGATCACCAAGAGCAGTAACTCCCAAACACCCGGTAAAAAACATGGTAGCTGGTCGGCGGCTATCGCCCTATTTATATACGCTATTACCTTTTCCTATGCCTATATTTACCTAGATACTGGCGTGGGGGCACTAATACTCTTTGGCACTGTCCAGATCACCATGATTCTCACAGAGCTATTCGCCGGAAGGACCCTGCGTATTACAGAGTGGATAGGCGTGTTCACTGCTTTTGCTGGCTTTACCTACCTCGTTCTACCGAGCCTAATCACTCCATCTCTAACAGGTTTCATCCTTATGGCTGTAGCCGGAGTATCATGGGCTACCTATACACTTCTCGGCAAAGGCTCCACTGCTCCACTACACGATACAGCACAGAATTTTTTACGAACCCTGCCCTTTACTACATTACTTATTCTCGTCGTTCTAAACCAAGCCAGCATAACCACAGAGGGAGTTATCATAGCTGTTGCCTCTGGAGCGTTAGCATCTGGAGTTGGCTATGCCATCTGGTATTCTGCGCTATCTGGACTTAGTACCACCAGAGCTGCTGTGCTACAACTTCTCGTACCTATACTCGCAGCTGCAGGGGGCGTCATTTACTCACACGAGGTTATTTCTCAACGCCTCCTCATCTCATCATTCATGGTACTAGGAGGAATTATGGCCGTTTTTCTGACCAAACATGAAAACAAAAAAGAACTACTAACTAGATAAGGGAACTACACCATTATCCACTTGTTTCTTACTCGCCTCGTTTTAAACTATCGCCATGGCAACTACTTCTCTTGATCTTCGTGCAGACATATTACGTTTAAAAAAAGAACGTAACGCCGTCATTCTTGCTCATAATTACCAAACTGGAGACATCCAAGACATCGCCGATTATGTGGGTGATTCACTAGGCCTTGCTTATAAAGCACAAGAAACAGATGCTGATGTAATTGCCTTCTGCGGCGTTCACTTCATGGCGGAAACTGCCAAAATCGTAAATCCTAATAAAACAGTAGTCCTACCAGATAGAGACGCTGGCTGCTCGTTGGAGGAATCCTGCCCAGCTGATGAACTAGAAAAATACATCACCGACAACGCAGATAAAAATTACTACGTCATCGCCTACATCAACTGCTCAGCTGGAGTAAAAGCACTCTGTGACGTTATCTGCACCTCCGGTAACGCTGTTAAAATCGTAAATCAAGCACCTGCAGACCGTCCTATCCTCTTTGTCCCAGACGCTAACCTAGGCGCATGGGTAATGGAGCAGACTGGCCGTAAAATGGATCTCTGGCAGGGTGCATGCTACGTCCACGTAGAGTTCACACAGAACTCCATTAACAAAATTAAAGAGGAGCACCCAGATGCCCTCGTAGTCGCCCATCCAGAATGCACCACCGCAGTTAGGCTTCTTGCTGATGAAGTATGCTCAACCGAAAAAATGGTAGATTACTGTAAAAGCGTAACAGCCAAAAACATCATCGTGGTCACCGAGAGCGGTATGCTGCACCGGCTACAAAAAGAAGCTCCGGAAAAGAACCTCATCCCTGGCCCTACCGATCACTGCGCTTGTAACGACTGTAAATTCATGAAAATGAATACACTCCAGAAGCTCCACGACTGCCTAGACACCCTTGAGCCACAAGTTATCATGCCGGAAGACATCCGCAAACGCGCTGAAGCGCCACTATTCAAAATGCTGGAGCAATCTAAGTAAAACGCTATCCAGTGTCGGCCAAATCTAAAAAAAACTATTTCAAATACGGCCTTTTGACCACAGGGCTAGTGTCTCTAGCTGGATTGGGCACTATCTACTATTACGGCAAAGAACTCGCTCAGCCGGCTCGTAAAAGCCTAGAGCCCTATCACCATGAATGGTTAGATGATCCTAAGGCTCATGGTATATCCATCGCCAAATCAACATTTTTGGAGGGCTCAGTCCCCTGCCTCATTGTCACTCCAGACAAGACATCACATCTTGGCAAGCGCGGCAAAATTGTCAGAAAACAATTAATCGACCGTGGGCTCAAGCTACCTGAACTAGGTAGTATAGTGAGCAATATTGTGCTCCTACACGGTCGTAACGGGAGGAAGGAAGACCTCCTCCCTGTCGCAGAGAGATATTGCGCTGCAGGCTTCCGCTGTATTATCCCTGATCTGCCTGCTCATGGTGAAAGCCCTATAAAAACAGTTCAATTTGGCGGTAGCCAATGGGAGCAAGAGTTCCCCCACGCACTATTACTCGAGTGCGCCTCTACCTACCAATTTTCAGCCACACCCTCAGCAATATGGGGTATGTCCATGGGCGGGAGTTTTGCCACACACTCAGCCTCTAGCGGCGCTCCATGGAGCAGTATCGTCATCGTAAGCTCCTTTGATCGACTAATTACTGTCATCGAGAATAAATGCAGTATTGGAGTCATTACCCAAGCTGTTGCATGGACTTGCAAACAGTCTGGGGGTGCTGATATTACTCAGATCATCCCCTGTAAAAGAGCCCAAGAAATCACCACGCCTGTTATGATAGCCCACGGAACTGAAGATTCTCTGATTACTTTAGCACAGGGTAAAACACTCTATAACAGCTTTGCATCCCCTAATAAAAAATGGATAGAGGTCAAAGGCGGAACTCACAGCAACGTTCTTACTACGCCCATGCCTCTCTATGCCACGATGATCGAATGGGCGCTGACTCACTAAAGTTTTGCACTCAGCCTAAACTTACACTTTAAAAATCCCTCCTTCTAATCCACTCTTCACCCATGCCTACTATCCACGTTGACCTCGCAGACCGTTCATACGATATCCTCGTTGAAGATGGTCTGTTATCAAAAGTAGGAGACCTTATTTCTGAGGTCGGGCTATCTGGTAAATGCGCGATCATCACAGACTCTAATGTAGCCCCGCACTACGCGGATTCCATACTGAAGCAAATCCCAAATGCTAGCCTGCATACAGTAAAAGCAGGAGAGGCCAGTAAGTCCATGCACCAAGTGGCGGAACTATGTGGCGAGCTCAATAGAGCTGGGCATGACCGCGGCTCATACATCATCGCACTTGGTGGTGGTGTGGTGGGAGATCTTGCCGGCTTTGTGGCCGCCATCTTTTTCAGAGGCATCCCCTTCGTTCAAATCCCCACTACCATCGTCTCACAGGTAGACAGCTCTGCTGGTGGAAAAACTGGCGTAAATGCCTCTGAGGGGAAAAACCTTATCGGCAGTTTTCATCAGCCCCGCCTAGTCATCGTAGACCCTCTCACCTTAGACACCCTACCGGGCCGCGAATATCGTGAAGGCTATGCAGAGGTAATTAAACACGCCGCCATTCGTGACGCCACCATGATTGATGATCTTGCGGCTTTAAACCCACTAGATCAGCACCCAACAGCTAGCCTCTTAGCCAGAAACTTAGCGATCAAAGCACGCATTGTAGAAGAGGATGAAAAGGAAACTGCTGGCGTGCGTGCACTACTTAACTTTGGTCACACCATTGGTCACGGTATCGAAGCCTCCCTCCCATATGGAGCTATGCTTCACGGTGAAGCTATCTCTCTCGGTATCCGTGCTGCACTATTCCTATCTGAGAAAATCAATGGCCTCACCACAGACGCTAGTGACCGCATTCTCGATTTGTTAGAAAACTTTCAGCTCCCACTCGTTCTCCCTGATGACATCTCCACGGAGAGCATCATGACCAAGCTCAGCAGAGATAAAAAATTTACTGGAGGGCAAATTAACTTTGTTCTACTCACAGCACTTGGCTCAGCAGAAGTTTCTAATAAAGTTTCCCTCAGTGACATTGAAGAGGCCGTAGCACACCTCCGTATGGAGCGAGGCTAATTCATAATACAGCCCTGCTAGTAATTAGGCAAACTGCTGGAGAAACCTCACATCATTCTCAATAAGTAGGCGGATGTCTTTAATCCCCCACTTGATCATAGCGAGACGATCAATCCCCATGCCAAAGGCAAAGCCTGTGACCTTCTCTGGGCTAAATACATCATCACCACGTGTCTTGCAGAGAGACTCAAAGACCGCAGGGTCCACCATACCACAGCCAGCGATCTCTATCCACTTAGGCTCCTGCCCCTTGGCATGAAGCTTAATATCGATCTCAAAGCTTGGCTCCGTGAAAGGGAAAAAATGAGGACGGAAGCGCACCTCAGTATCTTTACCAAACATGGACTGAAGGAAAAACTCGAGCGTTCCCTTAAGATCACCCAAGTTCACATCAGTATCCACATAGAGGCCTTCTAATTGATTAAAAACAGAGAGGTGTGTGGCATCGATCTCGTCTCTACGGTAGGCTGATCCAGGAGCGATGATTCTCACAGGAGGTGTGGCCTTTTCCATTGTGCGGATCTGCACACTTGAAGTGTGAGTGCGGAGAAGCTTACCGCTATCGAAGTAGAAAGTATCCTTCTCATTACGTGCTGGATGATCCTCTGGTGTGTTTAAAGCATCAAAACAGTGAAACTCAGTTTCTATCTCCGGCCCTTCTGCAAGAGCGAAGCCCATGCGGCGTAAAGTCTGGATAGCAGCATCCTTCACCTGAGTAATAGGGTGCATACCACCTTGTGACAAAGCTCGTGATGGTAATGTTAGATCAATACCCTCCACTAATTTTTTATCAGCCTCAGCTTCCAGCACAGCTTGTTTCTCATCAATGGCAGAAGTAATCGCCTGACGAGCCACATTGAGTAACTGCCCAACTACAGGTTTATCCTCCTTGGACAGGTCTCTCATCCCTGCAGAAGCCACAGTGAGCTGCCCCTTTTTACCTAAAAAGGCTACACGGGCATCATCAAGGGATTTCTCATCGCCTGCTGCCGTGATGGCGGCGAGGGCGTCGGCTTGGATAGTTTCAATTTCCTGCTTCATGGGCGGGTTTTGTTTATGCTTTTTAGCGCGTATGTAAATAGTGAAGTGTCTGAGCTAGGCTATCAGCTCTGCTAGAGATCCTCCTTTCGGACCTCATAACCTGCACCACAGCGGGGGCAATTCACCTTAATCACCTCATCCCCCTGAAAGAGCTCATCTTTACGGTCTTTCCAAGAACTCAGTGTAGGTAATATCCTATCAAGACTACAGCCACAGTTAAAACGGAACTTACGCGTCTCTAACACCTTAGTCTGCTCCACCTCAGTGATAGTAGCCACCTTCTCCGCATCCAGCTCATCGAACCACTCCTCGTCATAGCCTGGCTGGGCCGCGATAAGTGCATAGTTTTCATCATCCAGACGGAAACACTTCGCTGGGCGCTGCTCACTCTGTTTATAATAATGCTCTATCCACTCAATAGCATCATTACACTCCAGCTCCACAGTAGTCATCCGTGGTTTTTCACCTGAGATACTCGTCTGGCTATAAAGCAGATTACGGTCCGGCTCCCTCACATCCTTAGTGAAGAGCCTCCCTGTGATATTCTCAAAAGTGCTACTCCCTGTAGCAAAGTAGTTTACCCTCGGGGCTCTTAAGTTGACCGTCCAAGCAATCGTCTCCGCCCACGGCCGTGCTGTAAGATGCAGAGTAAGAACTGCCAGCAAATCCTTCATCGTAGCATCTAGCTCATTTTCATAGCGCTGCTTAGTCTCTAATAAGTGAATATAATAATCCGTATAAATAGGAGTAAACTGCGCACGGACGAGGAGGCAATTCCGGTGACGTACAAATATAGACTCCACCTTAGTGAACTCCTCAACGGGCTGCATGGACTGTTCAGACATCTGCAAGAGTTCTTAGCCCCACTTTACCAAACTTCAATCTGAAAACAATCAGACTCGCCAACCGAAGTCGGCGAATCTGACTTACCTACACAATAAAAAGCTGCAGCAAATACTAGCTATAAAATAGGCGCGCTAATCTAGCCGCTATATCATCAGCTAATGCTAATAGCCTTAGGCTCCTCCTTAGCACGGCGTGGAATTTCCAGATAAAGTAAGCCATCCTCTAAACGAGCCTGAATATTATCAGTATCCACCTCCTCAGAAAGCCTAACTCGCCGCTCTACATTCTTGAGAAATGCCCGAGATTCATCCGCAGTCTCAGCGGTGACTGTCAGGAACTCCCCATCCGCATTAAGCGAGACTTCACCTTTTTTAAAGCCAGGTAGCTCAAGCCGGAGATTCCAGCCCTTAGCATCTGCATCACTGGCCTCTACACTCTCCGCAGCGGCACACGCATCACGCTCACAGCTAGCTCGGTTAGATTGGCCAAATGCCTGTGTAACAAAGCGATCGAGTTCAGAGAAAATGCGATTATTAATTGGGTAATGATTGATCATAGTATTTATTAGTTTGATTTCACCATGATCATTGCAGCCTTCATGCCACACCCGCCACAAAAGACCCTACCAACTTACTGTAAGACAGTTATGAAAACACCAAGTCAAACCCGATCACCATTCGAGCAATCCTTCAGACAGAATGACACGCCATTTTGTCCCACCTCAGCCAATATTACCCACAAAAAAACGGCCACCGGGGATTACCCAGTGGCCGCTGTAATTATGTTGCTTAATATCCGCTACGCATTGGCTGGAGCCTTCTTATCGAGGGCTGCCTTCGCCTGATCAACGATGCTATTGAAAGCAGCGATGTCATGCACAACGAGGTCTGCAAGAATCTTGCGGTCCACCTCGATGCTTGCGGCCTTAAGGCCTTCAATGAAGCGTGAGTAAGTAAGATCCTGTGCACGGACACCAGCGCTGATACGCTGAATCCAGAGACGGCGGAACTGTCCTTTACGCTTCTTACGGTCACGATACTCATAAGTCTGCGCTTTACGGACTGCGTCCTTGGCATACTTGTAGAGTTTCGAGCGGAAGCCACGGAAACCTTTGGCACGTTTAAGAACGCGCTTCCGGCGCTTGCGGCTGGCTGGGCTATTGGTTGCTCTTGGCATGTTTCTTTTTTCTAGAACGGACGGTTATTTTCACACCTCCCGCAGTCTCGTCCATTCGGTCTCGGTTTTCTAGTTATAGATAGCCGAGAAGGCTGCGTAGAGGCCGCTCGTGATGCGAGCGGTTGGCGTGGGCGACGCCGATTCTTGCTGTTAGGCAAAAGGAAGATTTGCTTTGACATTTTTAATGTCAGCGTCGGATACGAGAGCTGCCTTACCCAGATTGCGTTTCCGCTTCTGGTTCTTCTTTGTAAGAATGTGGCGTTTGCCCTGCTTCCGGCGCAGAATCTTCCCTGTGCCCGTCACCTTGAATCTCTTGGCGACGGCCTTCCGGGTTTTTGCTGTACCTTTCGATTTGGCCATGGGGCGCGCAACCTACCGATAGACCATCGAATTGCAAGGGTATTTTTGGCTTTTCCTTTCATTAGGAACAATTAATTTAAAAAACTCATTGAATAGGGAATATCCCCACAGCTAATAGCTCTTACATATTATGAAGTTAGTTATATATTCCCTATATGCTCTCGCTGTAGTTGGTTTACCCATTCTACTAGTATCTTCCAACAGTGAGCCCTCATCTTACCCTGTGGAGGCTGGCCCAGCCAAGTTCCTCCGTGATCACGATCAAGCTATGGCTCAGGCAAAAAAAACTGGGAAACCTGTTTTTGCCTTCTTTCAGGAAATCCCCGGATGAGGCGGCTGTAAAGACTTTGGTCGTCAGGTGATGACCGATCCCACTATCATCTTAGCTGTAGAGAACTCCTTCACACCGCTTCTTATCATCAATAATAAAGCAGGTGCTGATGCCAAGATCCTCAGAAAATACAAAGAACCTGCATGGAACTACCAAGTCATCCGCTTTTTAGATAGTAATGGTAAGGACGTCATACCGCGTAAGGGGCAAGTCTATACTAAAAAGGAACTCGCTAGCCGTATGGTCAAAGCTTTGGAAAAAGCACAGCGCCCCGTCCCTGAGGCTCTAAAAAAGCTACAGTAACTGCATATTTCACCTATATTGTGACTTGTTAATTAGGGCTGCTGTTTTACAACGCCTGCATGCGAACACTGATTAAGCGAGCTCTAGCGAGCGACACTGCTAAAGACACTATCACCATCAGCGGCTGGGTGCGGACACGCCGTGACTCTAAAGAGTTTTCTTTTCTGGAAATGAATGACGGCTCATGTCTGGCCAACATTCAGTGTATAGCGGATGCTGGCATCCCCGGTTACGAAGATGCACCAAAGATGAGCACTGGCGCATCTGTAACCATCGAGGGCAAACTTGTAGAATCCCCTGGCAAAGGCCAAAAATGGGAAATCCACGCCACCTCCATCAAACTTATAGGAGAAGCACCTGCGGACTACCCACTGCAGAAAAAAGGCCACACCCCTGAATTCCTCCGCTCCATCGCCCATCTACGCCCACGAGCTAATCTCTACGGCGCAGTATTCCGCATGAGAAGCCGCATGTCACAAGCAGTGCACCGCTTTTTCTCAGAGCGTGATTTTACCAACGTTCACACCCCTATCATCACTGACTCAGACTGCGAGGGCGCTGGTGAAATGTTCCGCGTCAGCACGCTAGATCCGGCTAAGGCAGAGGCGCAGCAGTTCGAGAATGATTTCTTTGGTAAACCCACCTACCTAACCGTGAGTGGACAGTTAGAAGGTGAGGCATTTGCCACCGCCCTCTCTAACATCTACACCTTTGGCCCTACATTCCGTGCAGAAAACTCAAACACCACGCGGCACGCATCTGAATTCTGGATGATCGAGCCAGAGATGGCCTTCTGTGACCTTGAAGGTGATATGGATCTTGCCGAGGAATTCACCAAATATCTCGTCGATGACGCACTGCAGAACAATGAAGGCGACCTCGATATTTTTGCCCGCTTTGTAGATAAAGGACTACTTGAGCGACTCAAATTTGTCTCAGAAAAACCCTTCCAGCGCGTCTCCTACACAGAGGCTGTGGAGATCCTTGAGAAGAGTGGCAAGAAGTTCGACTACAAAGTGGAGTGGGGCGTAAACCTCCAGTCCGAGCACGAGCGCTACCTCACCGAGGAGCACTTTAACAGCCCAGTCACCGTCTACAACTATCCCAAAAGTGTAAAACCCTTCTACATGCGCACCAATGAACCTGACAGCGAAGGCCGTGAGACCGTCACCGCCATGGACGTGCTCGTCCCAGGCATCGGCGAAATAATCGGGGGTGCTCAGCGTGAAGAACGGATCGATGTGCTTATGGCGAACATGGCCGCACACAACCTATCAGAAGACGACTACGGCTGGTATCTAGACCTCCGGAAATACGGCACCTGCCCGCACGCCGGCTTTGGTATGGGCTTCGAGCGCATGCTCATGTTTGTCACCGGCATGAAAAACATCCGCGACGTCATCCCCTTCGCCAGAACTCCCGGTTCTTGCGAGTTTTGAGTTTTTAATGACAAGTGTTTAATTGCTTTTGCTATGGAACCACCAGACATTAGAAAATGATCATTCCAGTTCTCTATCAGGGTAATAGTCCTATGTAAGGTGCTTGATCAGAGCCCTGGATTATCAAGAACATTGGCCAACCAGTTACTCAGATCAGGAACATTCGTTGGAGCTAATGTCGCTAAAACTCAGGCGGCACTGAGCAAAAAAGACTTCATTGCTAAAATGTCAATTGCCAGTAAAGAGTATCACTACACATCTTACTGGCTAGAACTCTTAATCGCCTCTAATATACTCCCCGAAGCTTAGCTTGCACCTCTCACAGATGAATCAAACGAAATCATCACTATCCTAATATCAATTGTAAAAACATCTCAACTCAACACTCAAAACTTCACCCCATGATTGTAAAACCTAAAATCCGCGGCTTCATCTGTATCACCTCTCACCCAGACGGCTGTGCCGCTAATGTGCAGGAGCAGATTGATTATGTAAAATCTCAACCTAAGGTCGAAGATGGCCCTAAGAACGTGCTCGTGATCGGTTCATCGGCTGGCTATGGCCTCGCCTCACGCATCGTTCCGGCATTTTCATCCGGAGCTAATACTCTCGGCCTTTTCTTTGAGAAGCCAGGCACTGAGAAACGCACTGGCTCTGCTGGCTGGTATAATACCGCCGCCTTTGAAAAAGCGGCTGCTGCTGAAGGTCTATTTGCTAAGTCACTCAATGGTGATGCCTTTTCACACGACCTTAAAAAACAGGCAATCGACATTATCCAAAATGAAATGGGGAAAATCGATCTCGTAGTCTACTCCCTCGCCTCCCCTCGCCGTACAGATCCTGATAGCGGTGAAGCATACTCTTCTGTGCTCAAAACCACCGGCGGAGATTACACAAACAAAACTCTTAATACCGATAAAGGTGAGGTCTCTGAAGTCACCATCGGTGCTGCCACTGACGAGGAAATTGAGAATACTATCAAAGTCATGGGCGGTGAAGACTGGGAGCTGTGGATAAACGCTCTAGCAGATGCCGACGTACTTGCTGAAGGTGTAAAAACAGTAGCTTACTCCTACATCGGGCCTGAGCTTACATGGCCTATTTATACTGATGGCACCATTGGCCAGGCAAAGAAAGATCTAGAGAAATCATGCACTCAGCTTAATGAAAAACTCTCCTCACTAGACGGCACCGCATTTGTTTCAGTAAATAAAGCACTCGTTACACAGGCCTCCTCTGCCATCCCAGTAGTGCCACTTTACATCTCCATTCTCTACAAAGAGATGAAGGCTAAGGGGCTGCATGAAGGCTGTATTGAGCAAATCCAACGCCTCTTCGCAGACCGTCTCTACTCTGATGACCCTCAGTTAGACGAGGCTGGCCGCATCCGCATAGACGATTGGGAAATGCGCGATGAGATCCAAGCCGCTGTCGCTGAGTCATGGAAGAAAATCTCTAACGAGAACTTCACAGACCTCGCAGACTTCCAAGGCTATCAAGATGAATTCCTTCGCCTCTTCGGCTTTGGCATCGATGGCGTAGACTACAGCGCTGAGACTGATCCTGAGACGGCACCAGCCTCACTCTCCTAGATAAAGGAACTATCTTTCAAAGGGGGGCATTTCACTACGAAATGCCTCCTTTTTTTTTACCCTCACGCCTATACGGATACTATTTCCACCCGTGTAAAATGATCTCTTTAAGCAAAAGAGTTTACCCCTGCATACATCCATAGAAATTCAGGATTACTCACTCAGACCAAGAAATCGTTTTTGATAACGTCTGGGAATATCCTTAATACTTACACTCAGTAGGCAGTATATCGCGTTATTAAATGACGGCTCTACATGGAAGGATAAGAACTTAGCACCTAGTGATACATAATATCTAATTAAAGGGGGAATTGACTGACCATTACCTTCGAGTTCCTCGATATAGCTATTAAGTCGGTTTAAGCCATCCTCTCTCCAAGCATCTGAAACTAAGGGGTGATACTTCGTGCTAGACTGAAATGGCACGCGAGCTTGCACCAGCTTCCTTACTTCATGATCATCACCGTAGAATCTATCCAGCGTATCAACTAAGATTCCTTGGCTAAGCGCACTAAAGCTTGCTGATATAGTTACAGAGCCAAACAAGGTCTCACAGTCCATCTTACGAGCCGCTAGCCCAAGCCCCTTCCAGAGCAGGTCTAACATCTGTGGGTTTTTCTGAAACTCTGGTAAGATAAATGATCTACTCAGCTCCATCGCGGCGCCTATGTGGTTATAAAATTTAGAGTCGATATCAAAAACGTTGTTAAGATATAAACCATCCACTCCATGCTTAGCAATGACATCTTGGGTGTAGCCAATCCGGTATGCACCGATGAGTGAACACTCCTCTTGATTCCAGAGCACCAGGTGGTGGTAGTATTGATCTTCAGGAGAGAGATCTATTTCCTTACCTGTACCTGCACCAATAGCCGCAAAGGTAACGGCTCTACCGCGCCCTACCTGATTCAGTAATAATGGAGCCTGATCACCACGTACTAGGAGGAGTATAAGTCTATCGTTAGACCAGAGTTTATCATCCTCAGGCAGCTTATTAATTTCTTCTGTAAGCTCATTGACTGGCCCCCGCTCCATGGCTGGTAATTTATCTGTTAGGCTTGGGGCCAAAGCCGCGGCTGTGCCACCACTCTCTCTTTCAGATGCCGCATAGCAGCGGGCATGTAACTGCGTAACCTTTCCACCTTTTCTGGTTAATCTCACTACCTCATCAGGTGCAAGAGTTCCGCCGTAGCTCATCCTTACCGTTTCACCTTTTTGCTTAGGTATTTCACGCGCCAGCATCATAGCTCGGCGCGTAGGATTTTCAGTAGGTAAGGCTAGAAAATCTTCACTATTCTGACCACTAATGTGAGCCACTACTACATGCGCACCGGATGCCTTGGCTAACTTCAGGGCATGGTCAGTCCATGGGAGGTCACATACCGCACCGACTTTATCCGATTTAGCTGAGACACGGCCAGCCGGAAACAGGCCTAACATCCCTCCTGATTTAAGAAATCTAATCGACTCCTTCATCACAGAAACATTACTAGCATCTTTACTAAAAGGATTAACGGCAAAGCTCGATCCCTTAAGAGCATCGATAGAACGGAGTAGCTTATTCGCCATAAGCTTCCATGCTCCTTCATCAGGTCTGGCCTCATGCATACAGCGCATCAGTGCCATAGCATCTATACAGCCGTATGGATGGTTTGCAGCCACGACTACAGGCCCATCTATAGCACTTAACGCCTCTGATAGTGCAGGATCAATGATCACCTCAGACTCCATAAATTCTAGGCAGCCTTCAAAAAATCCGGCAGCACCTAGAGTCTGGTCACGCTCCATAATCTTGACTGATTCATCATGAACTTCAGTAATTTTATGAAACATCAAGCAGCGCTCTACTAATGGCTGTACGCTACGGTACATGCCTCGTATAAAGGGCGATTTAATCATCTCGGCCGTATTAATCCCCTGCCATGACTTATTCTGACTCATCGTTACTAACTATTTAAACTTAATTTCGCGCCATGCTCCATGCTAAAGCCTGATTCGCCGCCTCCCTCACCCTGCCGAGTCCCGTAGCGGATGCTGGCTACACCAGAGCTATTATCTACGCGGATATGTGAAAGGCTCACTGTTTGAGTAAGCTCACGTGACATACACACAGATGACTCAGCATCACCTTCGATCTGATGCCTGTGATAGTCCTCCAGCGGATATCCACCTTCCGCTACCAGTTTCTGAAACATGTCTTTGCGACCATCTTCTACCCTCTCAGACTCCCAAGACGAGCTCGTCACGGGGCACTGCACATCTTTAATCTCTGTGAGTTCTACACCATTCCAACACCAGCAAACGGCTTCGCCCGAAGCGAATATAACTAGCCGAAATGGTGCGTAATCGGACTTTGCTACTATCGATCTCACCAGCTGACTCGCAGACTGAAGTTCTGAGATTTCACCCAAAGCATCCGTCACTAATAGACCTCTACTCCGATAGATACCACCGGATTCATAATCAAATGGTATGCGGTAATCATTTAGTAAACAAACTACCACACCGTGCGTATTTACCCCTATCCAGGTACCACCACCCGCAGGATCACGAGGAAATAGACACTCTACTCCGTGGACTTCGCGGAGTTCAGGAGGCTCTGCCTTTACCCGCTTCCGTTGTTCATCTCTACTGAAGTAGATCTCATAGACACGCTGATCCTCTGAGACTTCCCATGACAAGGTACACATTGGCTATTAAAAATAGTTATTTCTTCTGATAGGCGACGGTAGCTGGAGCCACACCAAAGGCATTCTCCATCTTTAAGCCTCTGAGCTGACACATTACCTTAATTAAGGCAAAGTGATGCACCCCATGAATGGAGGCAAACATCGCCTCTCTCCCCACAGATGAACTTACCTTAGGAGACTCCGTCTCATCGTAGCAGACCTTAGATACTACATCTACAGTATCTACCATCTGACCACTATCGAGTGCGTCCCACTGAGCCAGTAGACTATTCGTCTTTTCCTTAGCTGTCTGCAAACATGTTTCCACCGCTACATCGCGGCACCGTGCATCATAGTTTACACACCCACTCTGCATCCCATCGATCAATATTTCTACATGATCCAGAATGTGGCGGTAGTGCGCACCTATCGACGAAGTAAAATGTGGTGTATTCACATATACGTAATCATCAGAGCTTAACTCCCCTAATAATAACAGCCCTTGCTCGAGCATCTGGTTCACTGATCTCTCTACCATGTGTATTCTTTAGCAAATAAGAGCCAACTACCAAGGTTCAATTCCCTACTATTTCCATTTATTTCATCTCAGCAAAAAAAGGACTACCGCCTAGTGGTCTCACCTTGTAAGATCAGGCATGCCTACCAAGGAAAGAGCTGATGCCTTACTCGTCTCACGAGAGCTATGTGACTCCCGTGAGCAAGCCAAACGCTTGATCCTAGCTGGAGAGGTTATGTGTGGCACTAATGTAGTGGCTAAACCCAGCACAAAAATCCCCTCAGATGCAGAAATCACCGTGAAGGAGCGCCCTAAGTTCGTGGGCCGTGGCGGGCTGAAGATGGAGGGAGCCCTAGATGCATTCCAGTTTGACCCCTCGGGTATGACTTGCCTCGATGTTGGCGCATCTACTGGAGGTTTTACTGATTGTCTACTCCAGCGGGGAGCCTTGAAGGTACATGCCGTGGACGTAGGTACTAATCAGCTAGTCTGGAAACTACGTAGTGATCCACGAGTGGTAGTAAAGGAGAAGTTTAACGCCCGCCACATGACCCCTGAGGATATTGGTGAGCCCATAGACCTCGCCGTCACGGACGTTTCCTTTATTTCCCTGACAAAAATTCTCCCCCCCATGTTCGCCACCTTAAAAGATAGCGGACAGATTATCTGCCTTATTAAACCTCAGTTCGAACTTGAGCGTGAGGATATTAGTAAAGGGGGCATCGTCAGAGACCCTGAGCTACATCAGCGCGCTGTGGATAAAATTCACCGCTTTGTTACAGAGGAACTAGGACACACATGGATAAAGTGTATCGACTCCCCCATCACAGGCACAGACGGTAATCGGGAGTTTCTTGCGTGGCTCCGCCCCTAACTAGTTAGCCACAGGATCTAGCCCTAGGGCTTTTCTTTTTACCGCATCCGCTGGACGGCTCTGATTCCAGTATGGCACGTTCATTTGGCGTTTTTTAAGCGTTGCTGTAGTGGTGCCAGTGCCTGTTTCCTCCGTCCACTTTCTAATGACGTGGGGGAATGCGGTGTCGAAGTGGATGGTCAGATTACGCTTATAAGTATGGTAAGCTAGCGTGTAGGTAGACTTCTCCCCTAACTTCTTCAGGCTAGCTGTGGCTGTGGGCAGAGTGCTTTGCTGTGTGTAGTTCATCCGTGTAGCGACGGCTCCAGGCAGAATTTTAATTTTACCGGTAGGAAGTTTATTAGGATCTAGACGCAGCGTCACCCACAGTCCATCCTCCGAGTGCGCGGATGGTAAAGTGAGGTTCTGATCACCTGGGTTTTCAAAGTAGGAGCGCAGTTCTAATTTCCAGTGATTATTTCGATAATTTATCTGCTGAAAGACCTGTCCACACCAGTCTTGCATCGTACTCACAGACTTCAATGCGTAGGGGAATCTCTCCACATCCACCGGCCTAAAGGTAGAGGTCATCAGACGGTATGAATAGATACCTGTGTTAAATGTGCTCAGGCTATTTAACTTTAATACCGTAGCGGAGTTTACCTTCCCTCTCTCGTTTTTCACCTGCTTATCTAGCAAAAACGGCTCAGTGACATAGATGAGCTCTGCGTGTCCGGGGTGGATCTCACCATACTTTGACTGCTCTAGCTTGAAGGAGCTTATTTCCGCACCATTATACCAGTATTTTTTCACCTGATCACTTTGAGCGTAACTAAGGGTTGGGATAGCTAGTAATGGCAATAGCAATTTCATAGGCGTAGCTTAGCACCTTTCTAAAAAGATGCATCAACTACGGAATAGTAATTGCGCTCTTCGTTTACTGTGAAAAACTTCCCCTATGAAACCCCTCACCCTATTTGCGCTGGCTGGCCTCGGATTTCTAGCCGCCAGCTGCACTAAAAAAGAATCCGTAGAAGAAACCAACAACGCCGGACATGACCTCATCATGGACTCCATCACGGCACACGGCGGTGCAGACACATGGCACGGTAATGGCCAGCTACAGTTCCGCTGGACTTATCACATGACTGATAAAGGCGCTATTGTGGATACCACTCAGACCGTAGACACAGCGAGCCTCGCCGTAGTTCATCAAGTAGAAGGTAAGGACATCCGCTTTGGCTCGAATGCAGGGGAAACATGGGTCACTCCAGAGGGTAGTAAGGTCATACCTCCAGCTAAGTTCTGGTCACTCACCCCCTACTACTTCATCGGCATCCCATTTGTTTTTAATGATCCTAATGCAAAGTTTGAGAAGCTCGGTGAAATGAAGTCCTTCGAGGGCAAAGAATACCAACAGGTAAAAATCACCTACAATCAAGACGCTGGTGATACGCCAGAAGATTACTACGTGCTCTTAATTGACCCTGAAACTAAACTGACAAAAGGCGCTTACTACATCGTCACCAGTAAACTAGTGGCTCCAAATGGCCCTACCCCACCTAAGTTTATCACCTTGGATAACCTCAAGGAGGTCAATGGAGTGAAGATAGCATCCGGACACCGCACATTCAAAATGACGGATGGTGTCATAGGTGATCAAATGCGCTACACTGACGTATCCGGTGTAAAGTTCCTACCACGCGGCACTGTGGACCTATCTATCCCTGAGGGGGTAAAGACCCACTAAGCCATCAAGCTAGACGCTTAAGAAGCTCATCAAGGGGGAGGCCTACAACGTTATTGTAGTCTCCCCTTACTTCTTTCACGATCATCTCTCCATGATCTTGCACCGCATAAGAGCCCGCCTTATCCATAACATTGACCTCACTCATGTAGTCTGTGATCAGCTCAGATGTTAGGCTTTTAAACTCCACCTCCGTGATGACGTAAAAGCACTCGGAGACACCCCCTTTCACCAAACATACACCGGTACAGACCTGGTGCACTCGCCCAGAAAGCCGCATCAGCGTATCATGTGCCTCTTGCTGGCTCTTCGGCTTACCCAAAGGTGTCTCATCAATATAGACCAGCGTATCTGCCCCCACCACTAGGGCATCCGGGTGATCTTCAGAAACAGCCTCAGCCTTCAGCCTAGCATTCTCCTCGCAGAGTAAGTGCAGAGGCATATCCACATCATGAATTTCCTCCGCAGGAGATGGTATCACGGTGAACTCCACCCCTGCTCCAGCAAGCATTTCACGCCTCCTCGGTGAGCCAGATGCTAAGATAATCCTAGGCATAATAGACTACGGCACGCGTGGGAACTTAGAGAAATCAGGCTGGCGCTTTTCTACAAAAGCATTCTTACCTTCCTTACCCTCTTCGCTCATGTAATATAGCATGGTAGCATTACCAGCTAGATCTAACAGACCCATCTGACCATCACAGTCCGCATTCAGTGCTGACTTTAAACAGCGCAGAGCTATCGGCGAATGCTGGAGCATTTCACGGCACCACTGCACAGTTTCTTTTTCCAAATCTGCCAGAGGCACTACGGTATTTACTAGTCCCATTTCCAATGCCTGCTGAGCATCATACTGACGGCACAGATACCAGATCTCACGTGCCTTTTTCTGCCCTACAATACGAGCAAGGTAACTGGAACCTAACCCACCATCAAAGGAGCCCACCTTAGGACCAGTCTGCCCAAAAATCGCATTATCAGCCGCAATACTAAGATCACAGACTACATGAAGAACATGCCCACCACCAATCGCGTAGCCGGCCACCATCGCCACTACAGGCTTAGGCAAGTTTCTGATTTTACGTTGCACATCGAGGATATTCAAACGCGGCACACCATCACCCCCAATATACCCTGCGTGGCCACGCACTTTTTGATCTCCTCCAGAACAGAATGCCTTATCACCAGCTCCTGTGAGAATAATCACCCCCACTTCCGGATCCTCGTGAGCGAGATCTAGTGATATAAGAAGCTCTTTGGTAGTTTCAGGGCGAAATGCATTTCGGACTTCTGGACGATTGATCGTAATCTTAGCGATATGTCCATCCTCGGTTTTCTCATAGAGAATATCTTCAAATTCGTGTGCTGATTTCCACATAGCAAAAGTTTTAAGTTTTAGGTTTTAAGTTTCAAGTTGTTTCGAGAAAAGCACGCACTTCTTGGGAAAATTCATCTGGTTTCTCCCATGGCACGCGATGCCCGCATTCGGGCAGCGAAAGGTGCCTACCATTTTGTAAATGAGGCACCGACTGTTTGGCAAGCGATGTGAATTTTCGATCTCTCTCACCGGTAACCCAGAGTACCGGAGCTGTGATTTCTGAGAGTCTCGGCGTGAGATCTTTCTGAACTCCTAGTGACCAGTCTACAAATGAACGCGCAACAGATGCCCGCCGATCTTTGAGCAGGCTCCTATCAGGCATACTCCCCCCATTTAACACAGCCTGCTCTTCCCACCCTGTGAGGAATTCCGCCCACGCCCCCTTTAACGCCTGTGCAGACCACTCAGCATCCCTCTTCCTACGTTCACTACGGTCAGACTCACTACTAAGCCCCACGTGCGCTGAAATAATAATGGCAGCCTTCCACATATCAGGCTTCGCTAATAACGCATGCAGCGCAAGCCGCCCACCCATGGAGTATCCTATGATCACAGGCTCCGGGTCAATACGTGCAATCTCGGTGGATAGAGTAACGCCAAATTTCTCCAACGGCATAGGGCAGCAGTCAAGAAATCGCCATAGATCTAGACGGCGAATTTCTTCACCGCTAGACCTGACAGATTCAGCAAATACTCGCCAATCCGCAGCACTGCCAACTGCACCGTGCAGGGCCCAGATCATATTTTTATTTTATGGTTGTTAGAGAGATTTCAAGCAGGCTTGAATCGCATCAAAATCAGGTAAATCCTTGGGATGATCTTGCACCTCAGCGTATTTCACAATGCCAGCCTTATCGATGACAAAGGCAGAGCGCTTAGGCACACCACCCATGATAAGATTTGCCTCAGGGAGAAAGGACTCATAAGCCACTCCGTAGGCCTTAGCCACATCATGTTCATAATCACTAAGGAGAGTAATACCAATACCCTCTTTCTGAGCCCATGCCTCTTGTGCAAATGGGTTATCACCAGAGATACCTATCACCTTAGCATCCAGTGCATCATAAGCACTAATACCCTTAGTAATATCACAGAACTCCTCCGTGCATACACCCGTGAATGCCATAGGCACAAAGAGAAGAACCAGGTTAGCCTCCCCTACAAGGCCGGATAGAGAGACGGTCTCTGGACCTTCTGCTGTTTTAGTAACGAGAGTGAAATCGGGGGCTTGATCGCCTACTTGAATGCTCATAATCTAATATTGTTTTGTTGGTTAAGTAATTGTCGGGTGACGCGATTAATAAAGACCAGAATTACTTGATGGCAAGTATCAACATCCATCATCTGCCTCTATCATAGCTTCACGTTTCGCCCGCATTCTTTGGAGGTGTTCAAGGCTTGGCACAGACGTCAACACACTTCTCCCTATTAACAACCCTGCTATAGCACCACCAAAGTGACATGCATGACTAAGCTTAAAAATATCAGCCACGCCATAATCCACCATGCTCTGACCAAGTCCAGAAAGCACAGGGACACAGAGCTCCGGCTGCATCAGCCACAGTAACAACTCACAAAAAATCAGCCCCATGCCTAAGTTTTTCCCACTGACTGGTATAGGCCACATTTTCGACTCTGGTGAAAGTGTTGTAAGAGTAAGAAGCAGTGCATAACAAGCACCCGAGACCCCCACTAAACGAAGCTCCTGAAAACCATTCCTTATAAGAAAAAATGACGTCGCTGTATGTAACGCTCCTCCGGCTAGCAACCCCCAAAAAACAATCTTTACCCACTCACGGCATCCTAGAATACGTATCACCCTTCCACCCAGCAGCCACAGTATCAGCATATTCGCAATAAGGTGAAACCAGCCTCCATGTAGAAACCCATAACTAATTAACTGCCAAATTTTACCATCCTTCACACCGGACCAGCTCAAACCAAAATGAATATAAAGTCCCCACACCCTCTCTACTCCGCCAAACATTTCCACCGTGCAATGAATGGTCACCATAAGTAAAACCAGCATCGTAACTATGCTCATCCCATAGTCCTTTACCCCCCCCTTGCCTGACCAAGGAAGTTTTTTGGCTAATTGAGGTATTTCCGAGGAAAGCATAATCGAGAGAGGAAAATAACTACTGCTACCATTCGGTACCCCCACCGATGACAACCCAAAGAATATTAATGCTTAATAATGAGCTTTCTTCTCATTACCGTTTCCAAAGAAAAACTAGCGTGCACGCGGCTCTGCCTTCACCCTAGAGCCTGCCCCAGGTGACGTTACAAATGGCCCACCCTCAAGAGGGGCTGTTCCTGTAAATGCAACATCAGGCATGTCACTTGGCTTTCCAGCTAGAGGAAATTCCTTACGCAATGGGTGAAATGGATAACCCTCCCACATAAGAATACGGCGTAAATCTGGATGACCTGAAAAGCGGATCCCCATCATATCATAAACTTCGCGTTCATGCCAATCAGCCGTAGCCCATAAATCAGAAACAGTTGGAACCTCAACCCCTTCATCAATAGCCAGCTTCACACGGAGATGTATAGAATCCTCCACAGTAGCTAGCTCATAGACCATTAAGAAACGAGGATCTTCACCCATATTATCAACGCTAGACGCATCAACCATAAAGTTAAGTGCTAGATCTTCATGGCAAAACTCCATTACCTGTCGAAAGTCATCCAAGCTCACGGTAACGCTCTGTTCACCGCGAAACTCAACACATGTTGCTGAGCTAAATTTTTCTAAGACTTTTTCTGCTGCTTGTTGAGCGGTCATAAACATGATTATTCGAAACTTAAAAATTAAACGACTGCAGTTTCCTCCTTCTGAGTCTGTGTCGGCCTCTCCATTTCCACCTTTTTCTGAAGCTTCAACAAACCCTCAATGAGAGCCTCAGGACGCGGCGGACAACCAGAAATATAGACATCCACAGGGATAAGTTGATCAATACCCTGTAAAACTGCGTAACTTCGATACATACCACCACTAGAAGCACAAGCACCCATGGCGATACACCACTTAGGCTCCGGCATCTGATCCCAGACACGCTTTACAGCCAGTGCCATTTTATAAGTCACTGTACCAGCGACAATCATCACATCACTCTGCCGTGGAGAAAAACGCATCACTTCTGCACCAAAACGTGAAATATCAAACCTAGATGAAGCTGTAGCCATCAGCTCAATCGCACAGCAAGCAAGCCCCATAGGCATTGGCCAAAGAGAGTTTTTTCTCATCCAATTAATCGCAGCATCCACTTGGGTGAATATAATATTACCCTCAACCTTGGAATCATAAGCAGCGTGGGTAAGCTCCGGCGTGGCTGTCTCCGCAGCATTCTGCGGACTCGTGTTATCTGTGGCAGTAACCATGGCTAAATTGTGAAATGGTAAGCATTTCTCTACCCGCACCTTAACTAGCTAAATCACCTTCACAAGTCCTTTTCCCAGCATTTTCATCATTTCAAACACTCAAGCTACATAGCACCCACTCCATAAGCAGGTGTATTTTTTTGATTTTAGGCTTACCACGGCCTAGAATACTGTTTATATACACCTCATTAAATCCCATGGATAAATTGAGTCTTTCATACCGTAGGCAGATCACATGCACAGGCCTTGCCTGCGCACTAGGCTTCTGCATGCCCCATATCACCGCACCACTAGCAGCACAAGAGTCCATCATTCAGAAGGAAATCAAACGCCGTGCTGCCAATGCTGTAAAAGCACATGAACTACTCAAAACTGGTGACACAGCTTATGAAAAACAAGATTACAAAGCTGCGGTAAAAGACTACTCACAAGCTTTCAGCCTACTGCCCACAAGTTCAAAAACTGAAGAGATCCGCGTCATCGCCGGTGTTCGCTATGCCACAGCAGCCACAGAGCTCGCTCGCAAACTTGCAAAAAATGGTGACTATGAGGCAGCCCGCAATCTTCTAGACGCAGTAACCAAACCAGAAGTTGCCCCCACTCACCTTGGAGCACTTAAGCTCAGAGGCGAGATCGAAGATCCCACGCGCTACAACCACGCTCTTACACCAGAACACGTCCGTGACATAACTAAAGTAGCTAGACATCTACGCGAGGCAGAAGGCTTTTTAAGCCTTGGCCAATATGACCGTGCCACCACCCTCTACAGATCCGTTCTTAGTATTGATCCATACAACACAGCAGCCCGCCGCGGCATGGAAAAAGTCAGCACTGCTAAATCAGACTACGCCAGAAGCGCACAAGATCAAACACGTGCTGAACTACTTGGCCGTGTAGATCAACAATGGGAACTCTCAGCTCACTCAGCTAGTAGCAACACTCCAGCCCTACCTCTAACTACCACTAATGACTTTGCCCCTGACATCCGCGATCGCCTTGCTGGAATCACCATAGATGTCGTTGACTTTCAAAACATCAGTATATCTGAAGCCATAGACTTCATCCGTATACAAAGCCGCCTCGGCGACACCCCCGGACCCGATGGTGAGCAGACAGGCATAAACATCATCCTCAATACTGGTGATGAGACCACCGATACAGCCAAGCGCATAGCCAATGCCAGAATTACGCTAAAACTCAGCAATGTCCCCCTATCAAAACTCATTGATTATGTTACAGATCAAACTCACACCCAGTGGCGCACAGACGGTGTAGGAATCCTCATCACACCACTAGGTGCTACCGATGGTCTACTCGTTTCACGTTCATTCCGTGTGCCTCCCAACTTTATCACAAGTGCATCTACTCAGCAGTCAGCAGACGCAGGTAATATTTTTGACTCTGCCTCTAACGACGGTGGCGGAGGTAAACTGCCTAGTAAAATATCTATCACAGACTTCCTAACACAAAATGGCATCACCTTCCCAGATGGCGCAGCCGCTAACTATACACCATCAAATAACACTCTATTTGTTCGTAACACCGCTACGAATATTGATCTAGTGGATCAACTTGTTAGCCTCTCAGCTGATACAGAGCCTGTTCTAGTAAAGGTTCAGACTACTATTATGAGAGTCGCCGAGTCAAAAATCAAGGAGCTAGGTTTTGACTGGGCTATCAGCCCTATAAGCCTCAGTGGTAGCACACTACTCAGTGGCGGCACTCTAGGAAACGGACTAGGCATTGGACTAGACACCACTGGAGGTATAGGCTCTACAGAAACTGTAGACCCAGTAACCTCAGGTAACAGGAGCGGCTCCAGTACCAACAATGGCAATAATATAGACGCCTTAATCAATGCCAGAAATACTGGGCAGGTCACCTCATCAACAGCAAGAGCACCCGGTATCCTTGCACTAACATATGTCGGTAGTGGCGTTCAGGTTCAGATGTTGATGCGAGGACTAAATCAGCAAACAGGCAGCGATGTCTTAGTGAATCCATCTGTTATCATGAGAAGTGGTGAACGCTCCAAGATAGATATCATTCGTGAATTCACCTACCCTACAGAATACGAACCACCTGAACTGCCAAACACCACCACCACCACTACTTTTATAGATTTCACCACAGGTGAAACTGCGGTCTCTTCGCCCGGCACTGTAGTGACACCTGCCACACCCACCGCTTTCGAAACACGTAACGTAGGTGTAAGCCTGGAAGTAGAGCCTACTGTAGGCCCAAATAAAAACTACATCGAGCTTTCCCTTAGCCCTGAATTTGTAGAATTCGATGGGTTTATTAACTACGGTAGCCCCATCAATGGAGCCTCTGCCACTAACGTAGCCGTTAACTTCGCCCTATTAGGCACAGGTAATGCATTTACTACAACAGGTGGAACATTTGGTGAAGTTACTGAAAATGCTATTCTAATGCCTGTGTTCAGCACCATTCGGATACCAAACTCCTCCCTCACCATTCAAGACGGTCACACAATCGTTCTCGGGGGAGTCACCACCACTAGCAAAAGAAAAGTAGAAGACAAAATTCCTTTATTAGGTGACATCCCTTACCTAGGTCGTCTATTTCGCACTGAGGCCGAAGACACCTTTAGAGAGGCTATTATCATCTCTGTCAGTGTAGAATTGATAGACCCTTCAGGCAAACCATGGCGTGACCGCTAAAGTAACCTTTATTAGGTTAGGCGAATGGTTAAAAATAAGGCAATAGTTGACATTAACAACCAAGTTAAATGGCTACCGAACCTAAGAAATATAAACAAGACGGTCAAAACTACTCATTGGACGAAATGATGGACCGTCTCAGGTCTGATGAGCAAGAAAAGCTTACACAAAAAAATAAAGCTGACGGAGAACTAGTAACTAGAAAAGATGGCTCCCAGGCACTTAAAGTGCGCAAGCGGAGGCGCCGCTCAGTACAGCCAGATAAGAACTCAAATAACCTTAGCCCCAAGGTAAAGTGGACCATTCTAGCGGGAACATTAGGCGTTGGAATCATTTTTACGGCAGCCATAATATTTATTATTGCCAAGTATAACGGCCGCTCATTTAAAGAAAAAACCGAGTCTATAATTGCTGTAATAACGAATGCTCAAAAAAGTGAAATAAGCAAGTTACGCATTACTCCTATATCAGCCAAAGCAACCACATTTAGTATAGATTGGGGTAATCATACCTTTCTAAAAAGGGCCGAGTTTAACAATTTAAGATCAGATATTAAACCTGCCAGCTTCATAACCAGTAAATGGAAGGGGCCGGAAATTGTCACCAGCACTGGCCAAATCTATCTTCAAAAACCTCTGTTGTCAGCCGAAACAACGTCAGATACTTCTCCATCACCCTACGATTTTGGATCATACCGGTGTAATCAACTCGATATCTATTTTGGCCAAAATCCAGACGCCCCGGCTATAAAAGAATTACAAATCTCATTACGCAAGACGAACACGGAAATACACCAAATTGTATTCCAAGGCGGTAAGGTAATAATTCCAGATTGGCCTGATTGCAGATTATCATCAGGCATCATTACTCTCAACGCAGAAGACGCTCAGATAGAAACTCTAATTAGTGCTGAAAATAGTAAATCTGGGGCGCTTAAAATCACTGGCCGGATTCCTAAAAACACACAAAAGAACATCAAGCTTAATGTTAAAGCCACAAACTACCCCATACATGAGTTACTAGGTACAGAACTTGGTAAACTTGTGCTAGGGAATGTTCAGAGTGATCTAGGCGAAATATCCTACGATTATGATAACCCCTCAGCCTCTGGACTTAAATTTTCTCTTCCTTTCAACTCCAACTACATCCGCATCACTTCGTTCCCCTTTCTCACTATTCTAAAGGACTTTACTAATAATTCTAAATATGTGCGCCCCAGCTTCACTAACTGCGAGGGCGATATTATACGAACCGCGAGCGGCGTTAGCCTCAATAACATAGACTTTGTCAGCAATAGCCTCATTAGCCTACTCGGTGATATACATGTTGGATCTGATCAAAAATTAAGCGGCACACTTGATGTAGGCATTCCAGTATCTGCATTTATTGGTAGTCCACCAAAACCATTTACAGGGCCGAGAGATGGCCTATATTATGTGAAACTCACTCTAAGCGGCACTATCCAGAACCCACATGATAACCTTCGTGAGCTACTAAGCCCTTACACAAGAGCTAAAGAAAACCTACCAAGACCACGGTCTCATACAGAGCTACTTCGCACTCCTACCCCTAATGAAAAAATGGAAGATGCCTTTGAGAACCTCAGTCGTTGATACTACAGCAGTCTTGATGAAAATTATCGTAAGCATCATTTTTCTTATAGCTGGTGTAATTACCTCAGCTAAAGCTAAAGAGGCCGATATTATACGATCCTCCAAAGCCGCCATTAGCTATTTAGAGATGCTAAATAGTGGTGATTACAACCTTACCGATAATACAGCACTATCAAGCTACTGTAGCAGTAGCAGAATCACTGAAATTAAAACTCAGCTAGCATTCTATAAAAAAACAAGTCTATCTCATGGTGACAAATACCAGCTAATAGACAAAAAAGTATTAGGTTCGCTCGCTGCTGTGATTATACGTGCAGAAAATCAATCTTCACCTCTAAATACGCATATTCATGCTCTAGCCATGGTTGAGCATAATGGCACATGGTTACCTGCTCCATTACCAGGCTCATTTACAAATACCATATCCACCTACGAGCTTGATACCGAAAAAGCCACAAAAAATCTAGAACAGTGGATGGCTAAAGAAAAAAATAAATATCAGACCAATGCGCGTAATAAAGCATCTAACAAACTATTATCAAAGGTTTCACAAGAGGCTGAAAAAATCGATTTAAAAAACATTACTCCTGAGCAGCTAACACTAGAGCTCATTCATGCACTACGATCTAAAGACACCCCAAAATCCCTTGCAATCCTGGGCGTAGCTTCAGATGTCCTTGCCCCTACCCTAGAGACCCTGACCTCCAAATTATCTAACGGATTAAAAATAAATTCCATAGATAATGAATGGACACTTGTTAAGGACGCCGCTGCTCTTGTCCAAATCATGCATTTGGATACTAAGAACAATAAGGTAGCCGTGGGGTTTTGGAATCCTCTGGTAAAAACAGAAAAACGCGCAGCTATCCTCTATTTCCCCTTTTATAAATCTGAGGGTAAAACATTTTTAAAACTACCTAAGCTTTTATCCATAGGACTACTATCAAGAATTGAACGCTTGCGCCAACGTAGACGCCTGAGCGATGTTGATAGAAACAAGCTACTGAGCAAACTACCTGAAAAAATATTACAGAACACCGCCGTAAAAACTCATACTGATAAAGAAACACTCCTCACTACAATAATAGGCAGCCCCAAAAAATCAGAATTTTTAAAACTCATTAGCCTCTTGCCACGTGAAGCAAAGTTTTTAAATACAGCGGCACAAAAGAAAGAATCTCTAGAAGCTGTCAGCGAACTATTAGTGCGCCTCCAAACTATGCAATCTAGGTCCATGCTGAACCCCAGCCCCTTCCAAAATAAAAATATAGCTCTAGCACCACTCCATGTCATCAACCCCCATATTCCAGAAGAATTTACCATCATTAATATCTGGATGATCAAACTAGAAAAATCCTGGCATCTCATTCCGGAGCGCATACTTGCTAAACACGGAGGCGCTGAGATAAACCTGACAATACAAAAACTACTTCAGGAGATGAGGGCCACTCAAAAAGCTGCACAAGCAAAGCTATTACATAAAATAACTGCAGGAATCACCTCACTATCTCCTCCTCTGCAACTACCTCCCCCATCTGAGGCCTTAGCTAAAGAAACACTCTTTAACTTCTTTGAATTACTGAAGTCTAACAAAATTAGACCAGCACTCCATTACTGTGCAGCTCTAGATAACACCAGTAATCAGCAAATCCTAAAAACATCCAGTTACTTGATACGCGGTAAAGCAGATCAAGCCACTGTAACGCAAGTTCTCGGTTATCACCAGACAGATAATTGGGCAGCTCTGAGTCTAAAGACACACCCTAAATCATCTGACAAAAAAAATTACCCTCTTTACCTCATTGTTAATACAGCTCATGGTTGTAAAGTTCTATTAGATATAGAACTCCACCATTCCACAAATAAAGGCCAAGAGCTACTAAACAAAAAAGCTTGGGAAAAACTCACTAACAGCCTCCCTAAAGAATCCTTATCAGCCGTGCAAGCACTGTTTAAAAAACACACTAAACTAAGCAGCCAAGATATTACCCAAAACACATCTAAAGCTAAGGACTAAAGCTCAGCACCCACGCTCGTAACACATCATGTCTCCCTCAGATACAGCACACCAATTAGAAGAATCTGTCAGCACCATCATCCGCGGACAAAAAAAAGTAATCCGTAATATCCTAGCCTGTATGGCTGCTGGTGGGCATGTACTTCTAGAAGATAACCCAGGCACAGGAAAAACCACCTTAGCTAAGGCCATCGCAGGATCGATAAATAATGCCGACTTCAGCCGTATCCAATTTACCCCAGACCTTCTACCTTCAGATATTCTGGGTGTTTCTATACTTAATCAAAAGACTTCAGAGTTTCAGTTTCATCCCGGACCTGTCTTTACCGATATACTATTAGCTGATGAAATCAACCGTGCCTCACCTAGAACACAGAGCGCCTTGCTAGAATCCATGGCTGAGAAACAAGCTACCATTGAAGGTAAGTGCCATGATCTTAACGGCCTATTCTTTGTCATCGCTACTCAGAATCCTGTAGAATTTCGAGGCACCTATCCGCTACCCGAAGCGCAAATGGACCGTTTTGCCATGCAGTGTTCATTAGGCTATGTAACCCCAGAGGAAGAAGCCGCCATTCTCTCGTCACAAAATAACGGCCACCCACTCGATTCATTAGAGCCCTGTGTTACCTTAGCTGACATACTGGCTCTTCAGTCCGCTGTTTCCGAAGTCCGTATCAGCGATGAGCTACGGCACTACATCGTAGCTATTAGTAATGCCACGCGTAACCTGGAAGAAGTAAAACTCTCTGCTAGCCCTAGAGCATCTCTAGCATTGATGAAAATAGCACAAGCGCTCTCACTTTTTGAAGGTAGAGACTTTGTTACCCCTGAGACCATCCAGAACATTGCTCCTGACGTTATTTCACACCGCTTAGTAATGAGCTCAGAAGCTAAGTTTGGTGGACAAAATGGCCGAGCTATCGTCCAAGATATCCTCGAAAACACTCCAGCCCCAGTGTAGACCTATAACAAGATGGCAGACACACGCCCAGCCGGATTTTTCCGTAATCAGATCTACCAACTTTACCGCCGGTACTCCGCCATTGCGCATTTTTTTACTCACCGTATTCGGCCGGCTGGCTTCTTACTGATATTACTTGTTCCAGCTTCATGGGTTTTAATCCCACAGCTGATAGAAGGCCCGCTATTTCAGATGCGAGGCAGCATTCTTACCGTCCTAGGTATCAGCCTCATCTGGGCATTTTTCCGTAACGCCCAAGTTAAAATCTACCGCGAACTACCTCGGTTAGCAACAGCAGGTGAGCCGGTTCATTATCGAGTCAAAGTCCATAACACATCTCGTAAACGTTTGGCTTCCGCAAAACTGCTAGAGCTACCACCGGATAATCGACCTAGCTACAGACTATTTACAAACTCCAAAGAGCCTGGTGAAGAAAAGCGTAACATAGTTGATCAAATGCTAGCCTACTATCGCTGGGAATGGCTGCAGCACACGCTAACACGCTTCACACCAGAAAGCGCTCCTCCTCTACCCCACCTTGAAGCGGGAGAAAATGTATCTACAAAGCTTAGCTTAACCCCCAGAAAAAGAGGCGTTATTACTCTCTCAGATATGAGAGTCTGCCTACCAGACCCTCTAGGTATATTTCAACGCTGTAAGAGAACATCTGCCGCAGATGATAAACTCATCGTATTACCTAAACGTTACCGCCTACCAGCATACCATATCCCCGGTCATGCGCGCTTCCAGCTAGGGGGGGAATCTGCCTCCAGTAGCACTGGCCAATCAGGCGACTTCACCAGCGTCAGAGACTATAGGCCAGGAGACCCTATCCGGCACATACACTGGAAAAGCTGGGCACGGACAGGTAAAGCCATTGTTAAAGAGTATGAGGATGTCTTTTTCCCACGTTACGGACTTGTTCTTGATACCTATAGCCCAGCACATCAAGCTGAGCTCTTTGAGCTAGCGGTCTCTCTAGCAGCATCATTTGCCTCCAGCATAGATACACGCGAGAGCCTACTAGATCTCATGTTTATTCGTAATAAGGCACACGTCTTTAGTACTGGCAACGGAGAGGACCGTATTGATAGCATGCTAGAGGTATTAGCTAACGTAAGCTGCGAACCAAATCATGACTTTATATCTCTACAGAAACTGGTTTTACGCTACAGTGATGAGCTTACCGCATGTATTTGTATTTTTACTGAGTGGTGTGACCAACGGAGAGATACCGTCATGAAATTACATCACGCAGGAATGCCCCTAAAGGTCTTCTCAATTTGCTCAGACCTAGATTCAGCAAAATCGCTTAACAGCCAGTATCCCTCAGCCGTCCCTATCATTTGGCTTCGCCAAAATTACATTGAAGAAGATCTTCAGCAGAATATTTTCTAATCATGCACTCTCACGTCCCCCCACGTTTACTCACAGGTGTTGCCCTCATGTTCTGGGCTGCACTTACAGGTAATATATTATATGGACTGATAGCCGCACTTCTAGTGGAAAGTAAATCATGGACTACCATCCGTTGGAATTTCTCCCCATTATCCTACGTGAGAGCCTGGCACTTCTCAGTTTTTGCGGCAGTCTTCGTATCCATACTCGCATGGGTTAATGGTATGCAACCTGGCAGACTACACACCTTATTTATCTGGGCACCATTAACACTCCTGCCTTTAGAACTCGCTCAACGTTATGGTAAGGCTGAGCTTATCCCCCTAAATACATTTTCCTTTTTTGCTAGGCGTAAGATGCAGCACAATAATGATCATGGGAGTCGCACCACTCAGCGGATGGTACACATTAGCTATCCTTACCTCGCCATCATCCTACTAGCCACAGCTGTGGCTAGCGGTAATAATATCACTCACTTTATAGGGCTCGCTAGTATACTTGGTGCCTGTTTATACTTTAACGCTAAAGGTACAGGTTTTCGCCCCACTGCATGGGTAGTGGCTTTTATTATACTTGTCATATCATCCTACGCCAGCCACTGGGCAATCTATAAAACTTATCAATACTTTCGTAATGGATCAGGACATCATCATAATGGACGTTTCACCACCGCTAATGAAACAAGAACTAACATCGGACGGTTAGGTAGAATCAAACTCAGCCCTAATATCTTCTGGAGAATGCAGACTGGTGATAACAAGAACCGTCCCAAGCTTCTTCGCACAGCAACTTATCATCATTATTCCAAGGGAGTATGGACTCACCGGCCGGGCAACGTAGATGGATTCAGAGACAAGAGTGGCTACATTGATGAAACACGTCTACAAGGCGTGGGTAGTGAAAGTAATATTCGTTACTTCACCAAAACTGTTGATGAAGAAGCCCCTTCTATTTCTGGCCCTCCCAATATCCGCCTTATCGGCGAGGTTAACTCCACAGCCAGAGCAAACCCCATACCTCTGCCACACTATACTTTCGGAATCGGTGACCTAGGTAATGATGAAAGCGAGGCTTCTCTAGAGTGTAATGACCTGGGGACTGTCCGTATCATTAATCCTGATTACCATATTGTGTCTTACTCGGTATGGACTGGTGACTATTCAACCACAGAGACAGACGCCCCCGCCAATCATGACCTAACAATACCGCCAGAGGAACGCGAGGCGGTTCAGCGTATCTGTGCTGAGCTAGAATTAAAAAAAGGCATGAAAGCAAAAATAATTCTAGCTAGGCTTCGAACATTTTTTCTACAACAGTTTAAATACACAACTCACCTGACTACACCTGCAATCGATAAAGATAGTCGCAGGTCAGCTATCGGTAACTTCCTTGAACGTTCTAATTCTGGGCATTGTGAATATTTTGCCTCCGCTACTGCAATGGTCCTCCGTGAATGCGGCATCCCTGCTCGTTACTGTATAGGATTTTCTGTAAATGAGTTTAATAACGAACGCAGTGAATGGCTTATACGCGGTAAGCATGCCCATGCTTGGTGCAGAGTCTGGCATGGAGACCACTGGGAAGATGCAGATTTAACACCCTCATCCTGGCTAGGCCTAGAACAGGTAGATACCACTTCATGGAAGGTACGGTTAACTGACTGGTGGCAGCTCCTACGTGAAGACTTTCTAATCTGGCGAACTAATGATGCGAATAAAAAACGTAGCCTCATAGTCTTTAGCGCACTTCTTGGCTCCCTTCTGCTATGGATTATATGGAAACTCTGGAGCTCCCGACAACGTGGCGAGATAGAAAATCGTAATCTAATTTACCGGAAGCCAAAAGGTGCTCCGCAAACTGCGCTTAATAAAATAGAACCAGCCATCGCACGTAAACTTGGCCGCCGGCCTCACGGCACTCCTCTTGTCTCATGGGTTATGTTACTGGAACAGAGAGACCCTCAATTAGCCACCCTACTTAGCTCACTCACCAAACTTCACTCCAAACTACGGTTTGACCCAAATGCTAAAAATGAACAACACAGAGAAGCTACAGAGCTAGCTATCGAGCTAAAGAAAAAGCTAAAAGACATGCCGGCTACAGCAAAGTAGCACCCTGTTATTAACCTTGGGAAAAAATCAGCACTAATCCTCAGGGCCTGCCGCAAGAGTCATTTTTCCCTATCGCCCTATCGCCCTATCGCCCTATCACCCTGACGCAGATAGCCCTAATCAGCTAAGTTACCCTTCACTAGTGCCTACCGGATTTTCCCGATTTTTTTTACATCCAGCTTCATATCCCCGAGATCTAACAGGCCCGGGACCCTCTTCTCAGGCTTCCGCTCAAAAAAGGTAATTCTTAAATTAGGCGCTGTCGTCTAGGCATCTGTCCTTTTTTAAATCAGCTCATAATAGATGCGCCACAATACCATAAATACCACAATTAATGAATTATTGGTATTTTAGTAATGAATCCATACTAAGCGTGAGATTAGCATAGCAGCATACACCTAATAATGTTCTGAAATAATATTATTAGTATATCAAGATATGGCAGTAAGCTTATCCTCGGCTATACCTGAAACAAAAACACACAAGCAATTACTGGCTAGTAAAAATCTAACCAATAGCCCGTGACATATTTTAAAGCAGATATGCTATGCAATAGTGAGCACTTGCTCAACAATACGGCGGGGATTAGGCAACTGCTCGTCTTCGATGTGTGGTGAGTAGATCGCTGGTGCGTCCAGTGAACATACTCGCTTCACAGGAGCATCAAGATGATCGAAGGCATGCTCTTGAATGAGAGTGGTGATCTGAGCAGATACGCCACAGAATGGTTTACTCTCGTCCACAAGAACAGCCCGGTTTGTCTTCATCACGCTGTCAATAATAGCTTGTTGATCTAGCGGGCGAATCGAGCGGAGATCTAAAACCTCAGCATTGATACCGTGCTCGCTCTGCAGCGTTTCTGCTGCTTCTAGAGCACGGAGAACACTGCGGCCGTGTGCTATGAGAGAAACATCTGAACCTTCTCGTTTGATATCCGCTTTCCCGAGAGGCACGATGTGATCACCATCAGCAGGATCTGGCACAGGCCCACTGGTACCGTAGAGAAGAGTATTCTCCATAACGTAAACAGGGTCATTATCACGAATGGCAGCTTTCATGAGGCCTTTAACGTCAGCTGGTGTGGCTGGTGAGCATACTTTAAGTCCTGGGAAAGCAGCAAAAAGACCTTCCGGCGTGTGTGAGTGTGTCGCGCCAACAGCAGTTCCGCCATTGGCTGGGCCACGCATAACGATAGGGCAGTTACAGAGCCCCCCTGACATGTAGCGTACGTTGGCCGCATTGTTTACCAACTGGTCAAAGGCTACGGAGTGGAAGGACCAGAACATAAGCTCCATCACAGGGCGGATACCTAGCATGGAGGCACCTATGCCCATACCGATAAAGCCGGCTTCAGAGATAGGGGTATCAACAATACGTTTATCTCCCCATTTATCCCAAAGACCTTCGGTGACTTTGTAAGCGCCATTGTACTCGGCAACTTCCTCACCCATGACAACTACGTTTTCATCTCTTGTGAGCTCTTCATCGAGAGCTTCGCGGATGGCGTGGCGGTATAGAATTTCGCGCATGATAAAAAAAATTTAAGTGATCGGTGAGGGTTATTAGTCGTTAAAAAAGTGACGGCCAATTTTGCTGGCCTCGGTGTTATTATCTGTCTCCCAGTAGACATCTTCGAAGATGGACTCTACGGTAGGAATAGGAGACTCATCGGCAAACTTGGCGGCCTCAGTGGCAGCTTGCTTTGCCTCCTTATCAATGGCATCAGCTTCTACATCAGTAAAGACTGCCTCCTCGATCAGACGGCGGCGCCATAGACGGATAGGATCATGGTAGGTTTTATATTTTTCAATCTCGTCCGGTGTCCGGTATTTCTTAGCATTAGCATCAGCAACGGAGTGACCGTAGTAACGGTAGGTCGCTATTTCGAGCACAGTGGGCTTACTCTCTTTACGAGCGCGCTCCATGGCTATGTGAGTCTTAGCACGGACTTCATAGAGGTCTTCACCATTCACTAGATCCCAGTCCATATCATAGGCCTCGGCACGTTGTGCTAGACAGTCTTTATAGGCACTAGAGCGCTCTTGGCTGGTCCCCATGGAGTAACCGTTATTTTCAATAATGTAGACAACGGGGATACCAAAGAGGGCGGCGATGTTAAGTGATTCGTGGAAAGCACCTTGGTTCACTGCTCCGTCACCCATGTAGCAGAGGCAGCAGCCTTGTAGGTTTTTGTATTTTACTGCGTAACCTAGGCCAAGGCCGAGAGGTGTCTGACCAGCAACGATTCCGTGCCCACCCCAGAAGTTTTTTGATGGATCAAAAAGGTGCATCGAACCACCTTTACCTTTAGCTGAACCGGTTGCTTTACCATACATTTCAGCCATGCAGGGATTCATATCCATACCTACGGTGAGGGCGTGGCCGTGGCAGCGGTATGCGGTAATAACGTGATCATTTTCTCCACAAAGGGAGATAGTACCTACAGCAACTGACTCTTGGCCGATGTAGAGGTGGAGGAAACCTCCCATTTTACCACCATTGTAGAATTTCAAGGCTGTTTGCTCAAACCGGCGCACACGCACCATCTGACGGTAGAATTCTATTTTGTCAGAATTCGAGAGGTCTTTATTAACCTTGGACTGAGAGAAGTCGAGTGAAGTAATAGGAGAATCCATCATGTTTTTAGGGGAAATAAGTAAATCTGGCATAGCGCACTGCGCTTGTGTGCAGAACCAAAGAGATCTATGATTACTGAAGTGGGAATAAGGTAGCCTCTGCGTGGCAGTGTGACCAGTAAAATGGGCGTAGAAAAACTATCCTTCAAGAATTTAACATCCTCAGGGCATCACGCAGGATATCCTCTGTGGTCAAGTCAGGCTTTAGCTTTACCACTGCAGTTACGGCTTTTCGTGCTTCTGCCTGTTTATAGCCTAGACCAATGAGGGCAGATTCTGAGTCGATTGCAGCACTCGGCACGGCATCTCCGCCAGATGCCTCCCAGGCCTCTGCAACACCTATTTTATCCTTAAGCTCCAGGATGATACGCTCGGCAGTCTTTTTACCTAGACCTTTAATTTTGGATAGGGCAGCAGCATCACCATTGACCACACAACCTTTAAAATGCTCCACTGGCATACCGCTTAGCACGGCCATACCTATCGATGGCCCAATACCGGTCACCCTCTCAACGAGTAATAAAAAGAGGTCTTTCTCCGCATCAGAGGCAAACCCATAGAGTGTGTGCGCCGTTTCGCGTATATGTAAATGAGTTCGCAGATCCACCTCAGCACCTTCTACTGGATTAATTGCATCATAGGTGCTGAGTGATACGGTCAGCATATAGCCCACACCATTTACATCCACTATCAATCTGCCCGGTAGGGCTTCTAAGACTTTTCCACGTAAGCGAGCAATCATGATGGCGGATTAGACCCGTCACCGCCCCCACACGTCAACAGCAATTCCCGCACTGCACACTGAACGGCTAATTTATGACACCGCACTCTACACCCGAGTTCTAGTGAACTAGGTGTCTCTAGGGTATAGGATACAGGAGTCCCTCGCTCCGCCATAAAGATAGCCTCCGGCCACTGACCCGGTGAATCAGGCTCTGGTGAATGGAAAATCCACCCCGGTTGACGGACTTGATGCCCATCAATAGTGTCGCAAGGCTCTCTTGGAATCACAGACTCAACCTCAGTGAGAACCTTGTCAGCAACACTCTGGCAGATATCTTTCTGTATCTCATATAGGTAGAACCCTGTGCTCTCCCAGTCCTCATGAAGAGATAAAAAAACATCTGGCACAGGCTGACTATCTAACCAACTTACATGTCCGCGAACCTCTACACTTACCCTTTGTAAATAATCACGATTCAGATCCAGTCCCTGCATATTCTCTCGAGCCCCTACCGTCATCCCCGTAGGATTAAGCAGTGGGCAGACTAGCCAGTTTATCCCTTCTAGGAAAAACCCCTCATGCATAAGCTCTAGTAACGCGCGCGGCCCAGCAGGCTCATCGCCGTGGCAACCTGAGGAAATATATACACAAACTCCCGATTCTATCTTTCTAGAGTAAGCAGGAATCTGATAGCCGCCCACGCTAGCCATTTCCTCACGGAGAAAACCCGAATCAGAAGCAATACTGTGAAACTCCTCCAGATAGCCATGCACATCAAAAATCACAGTTATTATGATAAACAAAAACACCCAATACTCAACCCTTGACTCTTTGATCTTTCATCACGAACCTCATAGTCATGAACGTCTTAGTTGTAGGAGGCGCAGGCTATATTGGTAGTCATTGCGTCAAACAACTTCAAGCATCTGGCCACCGTGCCCTGGTGCTAGATAACCTTGTCTACGGACATCGCTCAGCCGTAGCGGAGGGTATTCCTTTTATAAAAGAAGACATCGGTAATAGAGCAGCCATCACCAAGATTCTTATCGATGAAAAAATAGACCTGGTCATGCACTTTGCCGCATACGCCTGTGTGGGAGAGTCAGTCACAGAGCCACTGAAGTATTACGAAAATAATACCGGAAATACCATACAGCTCTTACTCGCTATGCAGGATGCCGCAGTAGACAGACTTGTTTTTTCCTCCAGCTGCACCACCTACGGTACCCCAGAGACTCTACCGATCACAGAAGACCTTCCTCAAGCACCTATTAACCCATACGGCCAAAGTAAACTTCAAGTTGAATCCATACTCAAAGACTTAGCATATACGGGAGAAATATCCTCTGCTGTATTCAGATACTTTAATGCTGCGGGAGCCTCAGAGGACGGCAGTATCGGCGAGCATCACACTCCAGAAACGAACCTCATCCCTCTCGCTATTGATGCCGCCACCGGCAAGCGTGGACCGCTTAAAATCTTTGGCACTGATTACCCCACACCAGATGGCACCTGCCTCCGAGATTATGTGCATGTAGATGATCTCGCCCGCGCCCATATTGCTGTATTTAATAAATTAGAAAAACCTAACACCTTTATTTGCTATAACCTCGGCACCGGTCAGCCTACCTCCGTGCGTAAAATCATCACCACCGTAGAACACGTAACTGGCCTTCCTGTACCTGTAGAAAATGAACCTCGTCGTGCAGGTGATCCACCATCCCTCTATGCCGATAATACTAAAGCTCGCACAGAACTAAACTGGGAGCCCCAATATATAGACATTAAAGAAATCATCGCCACCGCATGGAAATGGCACCAAAATCACCCAGAAGGCTATGGTCAATAACAGCGCACAAACAATAACACCCCACCTTATGAAAATCTCCTACCTACTATTGATACCGTTCCTCATCTCAGGACTACAAGCCACAGAGTCTAAAAAACCTACTGGTAAAGACTGGTATCTCGCCACCAACCACGGCCCGGCGTTTTTCCAAACCTTTGGTGATTATTACGAAGGAGAACTACGCAAAACAAATGCCATCAAAGGTCTAGCCCTTCCCTTCACAAATCGAACAGCACTTTTTAATACCGAGACTCTAGCCCTCGTCTCCGCCACCACAGATGGCCTCACCCTAAACAACACCCCATGGGCCGGCGGCCACGGACAAGTTAATCTTTTTAACAATAAAAACAACTACCTCTTCAACACCTCATCTGGTCCAGTATGGGCAGATGATAAAGGCTCATTCAAAGACCACCGTAGCGTCGAAGGTTACGGAAATTTCAAACATCTCAGATTTAATGGCTACTTCCGTAATGGTACTAATATCATCCTTGATTACCAAGTACATGGAATACGTATTCTAGACCTAATCACAGAAAATGCACACGGGCTAAATCGAACCTTTGAAGTAGCACGCCGTGATAAAAAACTTAAAGTTCGCCTTTCTAACAAATCCAGCCAAACAGATTTTAATATCTCAGTGACTGGTTCTTCAGCCTCATTAAAAAATGAAGATGGAACTTACTTCCTCACCATTCTTCCATCTGATAAAACCGACCACATTTCACTTAGTTACGCCAGCAGCAAAGGCACCACTGCACCCGCACCGCGCGCGCTCTCGCCAATGGCAAAAGGAGGCAAAGGCATCTCGCCTCATAGTTTCAGTTTTGACCTAAAGGAATCCTCCAGCAGTGATCCTTGGCTCGTAGATAACATCCCTCTGCCACCTACACTACTAAACTCCCCATACCATAATAAAACTCGTGTCAGTGACGTTGATTTTTTCTCAGACGGAGACCGTGCACTACTCAGCACCTGGGATGGTGACATCTGGCTAGCCACAGGATTAAAAGAATTTAAAAAAATCGTTTGGAAACGTTACGCCACAGGATTTTTCGAGCCCCTTGGCTTACACATAGTAAAAGATACCCCCTACATTGCAGGTCGCGACGCTATCTGGAAGATTTATGATCTTAACAACGATAATGAAGCCGATAAGTTTGAAATATTTAACAACGACGTTCTTCTAACAACTAACTTTCACGAATTTCAATTCGGCCTAGAAACTGACTCAAAAGGTAACTTCTACTTTGCTAAATCGGCACCTGTTCGTGCCGGTGGACGCGGATTTGATAAAATCCTCGCTCACAACGGAACTTTTATCAAAGTCTCTGCCGATGGTAAAAAACTTGAAGTCATCGCCACTGGCCTACGTGCTCCTGGAGGTATAGGCATAGGGCCTAACGGAGAAATCACCACTGGTGAAAACGAAGGCACTTGGCAGCCCTGCTGTAAGATCAATTACTATGAGCCCTCGCGTGGCAAAGCCTTCTTCGGGGTTGAAGACGCTCGCCACGATAACAAATCACCATACACGGAACCCCTTTGCTACCTCCCCATGGCTGTTGACAACTCCGGAGGAAGTCAGATCTGGGTACCTCAAAACTCAAAAATCGGTATACCCTCCGGTGAACTCATTCACCTCTCCTACGGAAAATCATCCATCTATCACGTACTTCGTCAAAAAATAGATGGCGGCCTTCACCAAGGCGGAGTTGTCAAACTCCCTATTAAACTGTCCTCCTCTGCACAACGCGCAACCTTCCATCAGGATGGATCCCTATACGTTGTCGGATTTCGCGGCTGGCAGACCAATGCTGCCAAAGAAGCAGGCTTCCAGAGAATCCGCCGGAATACCGCTATACCCAATCCTCTACCCACTGGCATGAAAGTCACAAAAAAAGGGATAATCATTCACTTTGACGTAGCCCTAGATGATGAACTAGCCACAGACCCATCCTCATTTTCTGTTAGAAGATGGAAATACATCCGCAGTAAACAATATGGCTCAGGCCAATTCTCTATCGACAACCCTGACCTCCAAGCTGAAAAAAAAGCTACCCTCAAAGAATCTAAAAGTCACCGACAGCAAGATAAAGTCAACATCCTCAGTGCCACTTTACTCGATGATAAAAAATCCATCTTAATTAAAATAGCAAACCATAAACCCGCGCAACAAGTTAAGATCGATTACGACCTTGAATCCGTTGACGGTGATGAACTCATCGGTGACATCCACAGCACCATACATAAAATACCCGCAGAATAACTCTAAGTCACCCGCTCATGAGGCTCCTACTACTCACCACCCTCTTCTGCGGCATCACCTCAGTTCAGGCCACTCTCACCGCCACATTTAGCTCGGGAGAAAAATCAATAACCCAGCAAACACGCATGCCAGCCCTGCATGTAGAAGCTGGTGAAGCACCCGCGCCCGGACTAGCACCAGGTGCATTCACCACACATTGGAAAGGCACCCTAACCATTCCTAAGCGCTACCGTATTAACTTCTCCTACGAGATCAAGGGCAGCTTCACGCTAAAGGTAGACGGTAAAGATATCACCTTCGCGGAAGGGCAATCTACGCGCCTCCGTCTCAATCAAGGTGAAGTCCCCATAGAAATACATTATACATCTGTAGCTGACGGCTCAGGATCCTTCCAGCTATACTGGGAAGAGCGTAAGGAATTTACCCGTGAGCCTATCCCCTCCACCGCATTTAAAAAGGAAGCTCTAACAATTAACTCAGCCCACCTATTTGCCGCGCACAACTGTGTACAATGCCACGTTACAGGAGATCTTGGGCCTCTTGCTATGCCAGAGCTAAAATACGCCGGCCCTGACCTAACAAATATCGGTGACCGCACCAATAAATCCTGGCTCATCCGCTGGATTGCCCAGCCAGACCACCTAAAACCCTCCACTACTATGCCGGCCATGGTAGATCACACAAAGCCTGCAGGAGCACAAGCCGCCGCAGACATCGGAGCCTACCTTGCCACCCTCACTACAGGAAACCCAAGCCCATCCCCTGATCTAACATCAACGGAAGCTGGCGGAGCTATTTTTCACAATCTTGGCTGTGCAGCATGTCACACCACTCCATCCGCTAACGAACCTGACTTTGAAAATAATCGTATCCCACTCAATAATGTAGCTGCTAAATTCAAAGGGAGCTCTCTCATATCCTTTCTAAAAAAACCTCAACAGCATCACCAAGCCATTAAAATGCCAAACTTCCGCCTCAACGATAAAGAGGCAGAGTCACTAGCAGCCTACCTCACTAAAGAGTCAACTGGTAACCACACCCCAGATCCATCTGAGTTCCCCCCCGGCGATATAGCCCGTGGTAAAAAACTAACAACTTCACTAAACTGCGCCGCCTGCCATGAAGGCCTTCCTGCCAGCACCGCAGCTAAAGTGGCACCCGCACCTGACCTCGTAAACCTTACAGACTGGCACAAAAAAGGCTGCCTAGCCCCCCAGGAAAACCGAGGCAGAGCTCCCCGCCTCATTCTCACTGATCAGGAAAAGTCAGCCCTCAATCCAGCCACCATAGCCAAAGTAGTATTCGATACCCCAGCAGCTTACGCCTCTCGCCAGATCGAGGGGCTCCGCTGTATCTCATGCCACGCCCACGACGGTAGGGCCTCACTCCTCACCGCCGTCCATAGTGAGACTAAATCTCTCCTCGCCCACATCAAGGGGCAGGACACAAGACTAGACCAATCTCTCCCCTCACTCACCCACATGGGAGCGATGTTAAATACATCATTTAGCGAAAAAATGCTAAACGGCACCGTCAGTCCCCGCCCCAGACCTTGGCTAGATATGCGTATGCCCTCATTCCCGCTACATGCTAAATCTCTCGCCGCTGGCCTAGCACGCCAACACGGCCTTGGAAGTGCCTCAGCTAATGATAAACTACCAGCTGCAGATCAAATAAAATTGGGTGAGAAAGTAGCGTCCATGAGTGGTTACGCTTGTGTCACCTGTCATGCACAAAACGAAAAACCTGCCGTCGCAGCCTTCGAAGTACAGGGGATCAACTTTGGCCAAATTCACCAGCGTCTGCGCCCTAGCTACTACCACCAGTGGATGTATAATCCCGCACGCCTTGTGCCAAATACTAAGATGCCTCGCTACACCAATGAAGACGGTACAGGCCTCCGAGCAGACATCCTTGACGGTGATTCTAAAAAACAATTTGAAGCCATACGTGCCTACCTACAGTCTCTACAGAAATAGCACCCACGCGCACCTCAAAGTCAGCTCTAACTCCTCATCCCAGTCTTGACTCTTACCTCCGGACTCTTGACTCTTACAGACATGTCCTCCACCGCACACGCAGACCTACACTACTGCCCAGATTACTTCGCCTACTCGCACCGTAAATCGCGTGAGATTATGGTAGGCAATGTAGGTATAGGGGGGGATAACCCCATCCGCGTGCAGTCCATGATTACTTCTGACACCCGTGATACGGAAGCCTGTGTAAAACAAATCCTAGATCTTGCCGCTGTTGGTTGTGAGATAGTTCGTATTACTGCCCAGACCAAGAAATACGCTGCAAACTTAGAACATATCCGTAATGGTGTGCGTGCCGCTGGATGTGATGTGCCACTGGTAGCTGATATCCACTTTAAGCCAGACGCAGCCTTTGAAGCCGCCAAGTGGGTAGAAAAAATTCGGGTAAACCCGGGAAACTACTCAGATAAAAAGAAATTCGAAATCCGCGAATACACAGATGATCAATACAGCGCAGAGTTAGAGCGTATCCGTGAAGACTTTGCACCGCTCGTAGAGTTATGTAAGGACCTTGGCCGCGCCATGCGCATAGGGACTAATCACGGCTCACTCTCAGACCGCATCATGAACCGTTACGGAGATACACCACTCGGCATGGTAGAGAGTGCTCTGGAGTTTGCACGTATCGCTCGTGAGCTAGACTATCATAATTTCTGCTTCTCCATGAAGGCCTCAAACCCAAAGGTAATGATCGAGGCATACCGCCTACTAGTAGCTCGTCTTGATCAAGAGGGTGATGACTGGAACTACCCCATCCACCTCGGCGTTACCGAAGCTGGGGATGGAGAGGACGGCCGGATCAAATCCGCCATAGGTATCGGCTCGCTATTAGCTGACGGTATAGGAGATACCATCCGCGTTTCCCTAACGGAAGATGCAATACATGAGATCCCAGTGGCTAAGGCCATCATCGCTAATATTGAAAAATCTCAATTCCCCGAAGACCCCACCGGCAGTCAACGCGCCCCCCTTTCCTATAATCCATTTTCCTACGAGCGCCGCCGAGCCCATAAGCTCGAGATCAACGGCCATCAACTAGGTGGAGATAATACCATCAGAGTATTTACCTCGCGGGAAAAGTGGGCTGCGCTCGCACACAAGATCGATAAGCTAGGTGACTTTACACCAGAAATAGTAGCTGAAGACGCCCCCATACAAGAGATTCTCCCATGGGACAGCGCCGCCATTCAGAGGCTTAATGCAGTCCAAGAGCCACAGCTAGTCACCGTGGCTGACGGTTGCCATGGAGCTGCGGTCATCCACGCCTTCCGCCTCCTAGCCGCCAAGCTAGCAGCACACCATCCCATCTTACTCAAGGACACACTCACCCCCTCCACAGATACTGGAGCAGACTTTACGGATACCCTCACCACCGCTGCTCGAAACATCGGGTCGCTACTCTGTGATGGCATCGGTGACGCCATTCTCATTCAAGGTGAGCAAGCCCCTGGACAATCTCTGCGCCTTGCCTACAACGTACTTCAGGCCGCTGGCTCCCGTATCTTCAAGACAGACTACGTCGCCTGCCCATCCTGCGGCCGCACCCTCTTTAACCTCCAAGAGACTACCCAAAAAATCCGCGCCGCCACTGGTCACCTTAAGGGTGTTCGAATAGCCATTATGGGCTGTATTGTCAACGGCCCCGGAGAAATGGCAGATGCAGACTTCGGTTACGTAGGTGGTGCACCTAACAAGATCAATCTATACGTTGGCAAACAAGCCGTAAAATTCAACATCCCCGAGGATGAAGCCGTTGAACGCCTAATTGAGCTCATCACCGAACACGGTAAATGGATTGATGCTCCCGGAGCGTAACCACAGCTCTTAAAACATAGAATCTATCTCACGCCATACCTCCTCCTCGGCACCCTCCTTAGTACGAATAAAGAGCTCCTGTAATCCCTTAGAACTTTGGGTGACAGCCTTTAGTCCACCTGAGACCACACGCTGTATACGCACAGAGCCAGTAGTCGATTTACCCCCCAATGATTTGCCGCCATATGAGCGCCCTATGATAACGCCCACTACCCCAGGAAATGATTCTATTTTACGAAACACTTTTAGGCACTCTTTTGAGGAACTTTGATGTCTACCGCGTGAAGGCATAGCGACCTACTTATACCCTATCCACCTTTCTATCAAAGATGATATTACAGGATTTCTTCTTATTCTAAAAACCACTCCTGCCCTATGAATACCAAAGCGGTTCTCGCTCTTATTCTATGCTGCGCCTCTTGGGGCATAACCTTCCCCATTATTAAGGCTGTCATGATTGAACTCCGCGAACAGAGCCCAAACGGCTCTTCGCTCTTCTTCGCTAGCTGGATACAGATGGCCCGTTTTCTTCTTGCCGGAGTCATCATGTTTTTCTTAACCATCCACCTCAAAAGGCCAACAGCTCTAGAGATCCGCCAGGGGCTTATCATAGGTTTCTGGGGAGGTATAGGCATGTGGCTTCAGGCAGATGCCCTAGCTTACACAGAGGCATCCACTTCTGCCTTTCTAACCCAGTGTTACTGTATCTTTCTACCGCTTTGGGTGGCATTCCGAGATCGTCGCTTACCTGGTAAAACAACCATAATCCCCGTAACACTAGTACTAGTTGGAGGTGCTATACTTGCAGGTATAACCGCAGATGAATTTACCCTCGGCCGTGGTGAGCTACTCACCATCTTAAGTGCCCTCTTCTTTACCGTCCAAATGTTAGTAATAGAAAATCCCAAGTATACTAAGAATCGAGGCCGTAGCGTCAGCCTTATCATGTTTGTAGGCATAAGTATCATATTTCTCCCTATCACGTTCTTTGCAGCTCCCTCGTTAGCCAGTGTTATTATTATGGGTTCATCTAGCAGTATCATTATCCTGATAACCATAGTCGCTACTGTCTGCACCGTTGGGTCATTCTGGCTTATGAATGCCTGGCAACGACATGTAACCGCTACAGAAGCTGGTATTATCTACACATCTGAGCCAGTATTTGCCGCATGCTACGTTCTCTTTTTACCCAGTATCCTTGCTTCACTTATGGGCCATTCATATGCCAATGAAACACTGACTAGTAAACTCATCATTGGCGGTGCACTAATCATTACGGCTAACTTCGTAGTAGTTTATTCTAGGAAAAAATCTAAAATCTAAAATAGAATAAATGTACTCCTTTGTTTATTAAATAATACCCTTTTAGATACTCACATCTGCCCCCTCTTAATGGGCAATTAACGCAGCCCGATACACTAAATACAACAATGCTACCAACTTTATTCGATCAGCATCTAAAGTCCACTCTTAGTAAAATTAAACAAGAGGGCCTATACAAATCAGAGCGTTTTATTACTTCCTCCCAGAACAGTGAAATCACACTTAAAGATGGCCGTAACGTCATTAACCTTTGTGCTAACAATTACCTAGGACTAGCTGATAACCCACAGGTAACTGAAGCCGCCACCCGGGCGCTTAAAGACTGGGGCTTCGGCATGGCCTCTGTGCGCTTCATATGCGGTACACAGACTCTACATAAAGAATTAGAGGAAAGGATTTCTGATTTTCTAGGCACAGAGGACACTATCCTCTACCCGTCCTGCTTTGATGCTAATGGTGGCCTCTTTGAAGTAATATTAGGACCAGAGGATGCTATCATCTCAGATAGATTAAACCATGCCTCTATCATCGATGGTGTAAGGCTATGTAAAGCACAGCGGTACCGCTATCGTAACAACGATATGGCAGACCTAGAAACTCAGCTACAGAAGGCAGAAAAAGCTGGTGCACGTTTTAAGATGATCACTACCGATGGGGTCTTTTCTATGGACGGTATCATCTGTCAGCTAGATGAAGTACACCGTCTAGCTGATAAATACGGCGCTATCGTCCATTTTGATGATTGTCACTCCACGGGGTTTCTCGGCGCACGTGGCCGTGGCACTCACGAACACTGCGGGCTTTTTGGTAAGATTGACCTCACCACAGGTACTCTCGGTAAAGCTCTCGGTGGTGCGTCAGGAGGATACACCAGCGGAAAAAAGGAAATCATTGACCTACTGCGTCAACGATCACGCCCCTACCTATTCTCTAACACTATCGCACCTGTCATCGTAGCAGCCTCACTGGAGGTATTTAAAATACTAGCAGCATCCACAGAGCTGGCAGATCGAGTAAAGTCCAATACTGAATATTTTCGTACCCAGTTAGATACCACAGGATTTAAGGTAGCTGGAGCTGATCACCCCATCTGCCCAGTGATGATTGGTGATGCAGGCTTATCTCAGCAATTTTCAGAGCGCCTCTTGGAAAAAGGAGTATTTGCTATTGGCTTCTTTCACCCAGTGGTGCCTCACGGAAGCGCCCGTATCCGTACTCAGGTCAGTGCAGCACATACCCACACTCAGCTAGACAACGCTATAAAAGCCTTCGTAGAAACGGGCAAAGAGCTAGGTATCATCTCTTAACTATACCGTATCATGATGAAAGCCCTCGTTAAAAGTAAGCCAGAGCAAGGGCTTTGGCTAAAAGACGTGCCCATGCCTATATGTGGGCCTATGGATATAATGATCCGAATTCAGAAAACATCTATCTGTGGTACTGATTTTCACATCTGGAAATGGGATGAATGGGCGCAGAAAACAATTAAAACCCCCATGATCATAGGTCATGAATTTTGTGGTGAAACAGTAGAAGTTGGTAACGGCGTCACAGACTTTAAAATAGGCGAACGCGTATCTGGTGAAGGCCATATCGTATGTGGCCACTGCCGTAGCTGCCTAGCAGGACGCCGGCACTTATGCCCTAACACTGTAGGTGTGGGTATCCAGCGGGCAGGTGCCTTTGCTGAGTATTTAGTAATCCCAGCAAGTAATGCTTACAAAGTACCTAAAGAAATCCCTGCCGATATCGTATCCTCTTTTGATCCTCTCGGAAACGCTGTTCATACTGCTTTATCTTGGGATCTAACGGCTGAAGACATCTTAATTACCGGCGCTGGCCCAATAGGCTGCATGGCCGCATCTGTGGCACGCTTCGCAGGCGCGCGACACGTGGTAGTTACCGATGTAAACCCTTACCGTCTAGACCTCGCCAAAAAAATGGGCGCCACACGCGTGGTCAATGTTTCTAAAGAGTCCTTATCTGATGTAAAAGCGGAACTAGAAATGAAAGAAGGCTTTGACGTAGCCATGGAAATGTCCGGTCACCCAAGTGGTCTTAATGATATTTTAGAAAATACCTCTAATGGAGCTAAAGTATCCCTATTAGGTATTTTCCCCAAAGACTTTGCCATTAACTGGGACAAAGTTATTTTTAAGGGGCTAGTGCTAAAAGGCATCTACGGACGTGAAATGTATGAGACATGGTACCGTATGTCATCCATGATCAGAGCAGGACTAGATATCAGCCCTGTTATCACACATCACTTTCATTACACCGAGTTTCAAAAAGGTATAGATGTCATCAAGTCCGGCGAATGCGGCAAAGTTGTCTTAGATTGGTCATAGTATAAGCCTAACTATCTATTAGATCCCTCTTATGAATTAAATGAGTCACCAACGACGTCCACCCAGTCTGGTGAGACGCACCTAGACCTTCGCCCGTTTCTCCATGAAAGTACTCATGAAAGAGGATTAAATCCTGCCAATGGTCCTTCTCTTGATAACGAGTAGCATCACCAAAGCATGGCCTGCTACCATCTTCTCTGGGAGTAAACAGGCTTACTAGACGACCACATATATCATGTGCCACCTCACGGAGGTTAGCTTGCCTTCCAGAACCCACAGGATACTCCACTGTAAAGGAGTCTCCATAGTAGAAGTAGTAGCGCTCAAGAGCCTCAATGAGTAGGTAGTTAGTGGGGAACCATACCGGCCCGCGCCAATTAGAGTTTCCACCGAACATAGCAGTCTCAGATTCCCCAGGGGTGTAGCGAACCTCATTAGTCTGCCCACCATGGGTAAAGGTAAATGGCTCTTTCTCATGCGCTTTACTTAGTGAGCGAATACCGTGTAGGGAGAGAAATTCCTTAGGATCTAACATCCGCTCCAGTGTCCTGCGGAGCTGTTCTTCTGAAGCTACAGAGAGTAGCACTAGATCACCAATGTTTCGCTTTTTAGTACGACGGAAGGAAATATATTTCAGTAGGTCTGGACGATTAGCTAAAAACCAGTCCACCCTACTTTTAAACTCCGGCAGCCTGTCTAAACTCTCTTGAGTCAGCGTCATGGTAGCAAACAGTGGTAATAAACCCACTAGCGAACGCGTGCGTAGGTGCATAGGCTGATTACTATTTATAAGGAGTTGGTCATAGTAAAAGCCATCCTCCTCATTCCAGAGACCTGTCCCCCCGATAGTGTTAATAGCATCGGTAATATTAACAAAGTGCTCAAAAAACTTAGAGGCTATATCCTCGTATGCCGGATTCTCAGGGGCTAACTCCAGAGCCATAGCGAGCATGGTGAGACAGTAGCTCGCCATCCATGCAGTACCATCTGCCTGGTGTAGAGTGGAGCCATCAGGTAGCGCATGTGAGCGATCAAAAACTCCAATATTATCTAGACCAAGAAATCCTCCACCAAAGACATTTCTACCCTCACTATCCTTACGGTTCACCCACCATGTAAAATTAATAAGAAGCTTGTGAAATGCCTTTTCTAAGAAAACAAGATCACGCTCACCACGAGGAGCACCTATTTTATAAACTCGCCACACTGCCCACGCATGCACAGGAGGATTTACATCTGAGAAATTCCACTCATATGCCGGCAGCTGGCCATTTGGGTGCATATACCACTCCCTCATCAGTAAGAGTAACTGACTCTTAGCAAATTCAGGGTCAATCGCGGCAAAGGCAATCATATGAAATGCAGAGTCCCAGGCGGCAAACCATGGATATTCCCATTTATCTGGCATGGAAAATACATCTTGAGCGTAGACATGCTGCCAATCATGATTTCTTCCTTCAAGACGGCTTACCGGTAAAGCCGAGCCATCAGGGCTGTGTGTCAGCCAGTCTTTAACTACAAAGTGGTAAAACTGCTTAGTCCATAGCAAACCTGCGTATGACTGCCTGCAAACTAGCTTTTCCTCATCTGATAGATTCTGCGCAATTTTCCCGCGATAGAATTCATCACACTCAGAGATACGAGCTGCGATCGTCTCCTCAAATTCCTCAAAAGAGTGAAAGCCATTATTTTCACCTTCTCGGTGGAGGCGGCAGCGTACTGAAACAGAATGACCTGCAGGGATTTCAAATTTAAAAACTGGTGCCGCCTTCGTCCCTGTATGATCAGGGTTTACCACATCTTTATGCTCATCGATAATATGACGGTGGAAGGCATCTTTAGTGTAAGGACTTTTACTCTTTCTTTTAAAAATAGCCTCCTCATTAGTTTCGTTATCAGTGAAGAGCCATGAATCCAGTGGACTCTCATGTGTAGATTCTGCGTGAAAGACAAACTTCCCCAGTGTTCCATGAGTGATCTTCAGCACCCCATCTTCAAGAAATAGATTAGGTTTTTTAAAAGGTATCTCACTCTTATTTCCACCCTCCCAGATATTACGCATCCAGACCATTGGTAGTACGTGGATAGGCGCTGTATCAGGCCCCCTATTAGTTATGGTAATCTTCCAAAGAATATCCTCAGGAGTGCGCTTCGTCACCTCTTGGACGACATCAAAGTAACGATCATCATCAAAGACCCCAAGGTCTTCCAACTCAACCTCACGGTCTAATCGCGTAAGCTTACTATTTTCCTCCAATAGCTTACCATAGGGATACTCAGACTGTGGATATTTATACAGTACCTTAGTATATGAGTGTGATGGGGTAGAGTCCAGGTAGTAGTAGCACTCCTTACAGTCTTCACCATGATTTCCCTCATGCCCACCAAAGCCAAATAACCTCTCTTTAAGAATAGGGTCCTTACCATTCCATAAGGCTGGAGCAAAACAGAGTCTCCCCTTTCGGTCTGACCATCCGTTCAGACCATCCTCACTCCAGCGATAGACTCTACTTCTTGCCTGATCATGAGGAAATGCAGACCAGCAGTGACCATGATCTGAGTAATCCTCACGTACCGTACCCCACTGCCGCTCACTAAGGTAAGGCCCCCAGCGGAGCCAGTTTTTAGAACGTTCGCGATTTTCTTCTAGGCGCTGCTCTTCAGGAATCATAATCTATGGGGTTTAGCTTATTGCTAACGCTGCAATAACTCAGCAGCAGTAGTCATCAAGTAAGAAACTGGGAATTCCTCAGTGACTGACATAAAAAAGTAACCATCTCTCCATTTCACAGGCTACTAAACAGAAAGTATTCAGCACAGGTAAAGCCATGAATCATGATATTACAAACAGCTTTTATACTAGGCATAATTATAATTTTTACCCACTATTCACAGCATGATTCGTAATCATCTAGCCTCTCTCGTCTATGGAGCACTCGCAACCTGCTCTGCTCTCAGCGCCACAGCAGAAAATAGTGATAAGCCCAACGTTGTATTCATCTCTATTGATGATCTCAATGATTGGCAGGGAGCTCTTGGTGGTAACCCACAAGTAAAAACACCTAATATGGATCGCCTGTTTTCCAAAGGCACCCTTTTTACGAACGCTCATTGCTCTCAGGCAGTCTGCACTGCTTCACGTAACTCACTACTAAGTGGCCTACACCCCAGCAGCACAGGCTGGTACACATCCACAACATCAATGAACGAAAGCTACGAGCGCGTGATGGGAAGCCACAAGATGCTACCTCAGCACTTTAAAGATAATGGCTACGTCACCATGGCTGTGGGTAAAATCTACCACAAAGGAACATCCGACTATAAATCTAGGACTAAAGATTTCTGGAGCACCACCGGCCCAAAATATAAAGTGTCTGGTAAACTCCGCGATAGAGGCGATGGCTACAAAGGGACCAAATTCTACCCCTTCCCCAAAGGCGGCAGCCAAATCACTAATCACTACGGCTTCAAGGATGGCCACTCCCTCTGCGCAGGCCCATTAGATAAAGATGATATGCCAAACGGTCAAATGTATGATGAAATCATAGCAAACTGGGCTGTAGATCAGCTAAACGCTAAACATGATAAACCATTCTTTCTCGCCGTAGGTTTTGTCCGCCCTCACACACCTTACACGGCACCAAGAAAATATTTTGACCTCTATGACCCGCAAAAAATCATATTACCCAAAATACCTGACGGTGAAATGGCCGACATCCCTATGTTAGGAAAGTCCATTGCTCACGGTAGACTTAAAAATGGAGATCATCACGCCGTCATAAATCTCAGCGACACCTATGCACGTGACCTTGTCCACGGTTATCTAGCTTGTGTCTCATTCGTAGACGCTCAAGTGGGCAAAGTAATAGATGCTCTAGAAAAAAGCCCCCATGCAGATAATACTATCATCGTACTCTGGTCAGACCACGGTCAACACCTTGGCGAAAAACACAGCTGGCGGAAGCAAACACTCTGGGAAGAAGCTACTAAAGTCCCCCTCTTCTTTAAAAGTCCTGAATCACAAAGTGCTAAATGTGCACAGGTCGTAAGCCTATTAGATATCTACCCCACTCTAGTTGATCTCTGCGGCCTCCCTGAGGCTAAAAAACTCGAGGGGAAATCACTACTCCCACTACTCAAAAACCCCAACACTAAAAGTGATAAACCCATACTCTGCACATGGTATTATAAAAACCACGCCATACGCAGTAATGACTGGCGCTACATCCGCTACCGTGATGGCACTGAGGAGCTCTACGATCACCGCACAGATGGTGGCGAACATATCAATCTAGCCAGTAACCCTAAATACGCAGACATCATCGAACAGCACAAAAAGTGGCTTCCTACTAAAGATGCCCTACCACCCAGAGACTCGAAATGGAGTCCAGATAAACTAGACCGCCGTGTACAAGAATGGAGTGATAACAACTCTGTACCAGACTGGTTAAAATAATTTGTTAGATGCCTATCAATAAAGGCTACGGCTCTAACTAAAGAGAGGCTTCAAACCAATAAAACGGGGTATTGCTACCCCGCTTTTTTGAATGTTAGAGCCCAGATCAGGCTTACTGCATAGTGATGTAATCAACAAGCCAGTCACCCACCTCCGAAGTCTTACGTGCTTGTCCCTCTGCGATGTCCTCGGTGCAGTATTCCTCAGCAAGTGAGGCGTCTACAGCTTCGCGGATGAGTTTCCCTTCCTCCATGAGGTCAAAAGCATACTCGAACATCATGGCCGCTGAGAGCACGGTGGCTAGTGGGTTAGCAATATCTTTTCCTGCGGCCTGAGGGTAAGAGCCGTGAATAGGCTCAAAGACACTGGTGTGAAGGCCGATAGATGCAGATGGTAGCATACCCATAGAGCCAGTAATAACTGATGCTTCATCAGTGAGGATGTCACCAAACATGTTTTCTGTAACCATCACATCAAAGCTCTTAGGCCACTGAATGATGCGCATAGCAGCATTATCAACCAACATAAACTCAGTCTCCACCTCTGGATACTGAGGTGCCATCTCCTGGCCGATTTCACGCCAGAGACGTGAGCTTTCAAGTACGTTAGCCTTATCTACAATAGTAAGCTTTTTGTTACGCTTCATCGCATACTCATAACCAAGCTTAATGATGCGCTCTACTTCTTCACGTGTGTAAATACAGGTATCAAATGCGGTATTCCCACCATCCTTACGGCCACGCTCGCCGAAGTAAATCCCCCCAGTAAGCTCACGTATACACATGAAGTCAGCACCATCTACAAGATCTGTGCGGAGTGGTGATTTATGGATGAGGGATGGAAAGCTAACAACTGGACGAAGGTTTGCATAGAGCCCTAGTTTCTGGCGCATACCTAACAGACCTTGCTCAGGGCGCACCGTTGCCTTTGGGTTATTATCATACTTAGGATCACCAATAGCCCCGTAAAGCACAGCATCTGATTTCATACAAAGCTCATGTGTGGCCTCTGGGTAAGGGTCTCCTACTTCATCGATAGCACAGGCACCGGTGATACCGTGTTCGTAGTTAAGCTCATGGCCGAATTTTTCACAAACGGCTTTAGTGACCTTAAGAGCTTGGTCGATAACTTCTGGGCCGATTCCGTCGCCGGCTAGAACTGCGATGTTTAATTTCATATGAGTATGATTAATCTATTGGTTAAAATTCTTCGATGATATTGAGCATTTTAATAGTGGCTTGAATCGCCGCCTCTGTCTGGTCCGCATCTAGACCTCTGGTCTTAAACTTTTTACCATCTAAGTCCCAGAGAATAGTCGTTTCCACCAGTGCGTCTGTATGGCCGCCAGGAGGAATGGTCACAGAATAGTCCCTCAAGACTGGGTGCTGTTTATCCAGACGTTTATAGATTTTCCAAAGTGCTCTAACAAAGGCGTTATATTGACCATCGCCCACACTGGTCTCTTGGTAAAGTTCTCCCTTAATTCTGAGGCGAACTGTGGCGCATGGGTTAAGCCCTTGTGTCAGGGATAAAGAGTAATTGACTACTTCGATATCATTACCTGATTTGGCTGTACCTAACACATCTGCAATAATAAATGGCAGGTCCTCCTTGGTGACACGTTCCTTTTTATCCCCGAGCTCGATGATTCTATTCGTTACACGTTTGAGATCTTCAGACTCTAGGCTCATTCCTATTTCTTCGAGATTCTTCTGAATGTTTGCCTTACCGGAAGTTTTACCAAGAGCGTATTCGCGGGTGCGGCCAAAGCGCTCAGGCAGTAGACCGTTGTAGTAGAGATTATCTTTAGAGTCGCCGTCCGCATGGATACCCGCGGTCTGGGTGAAGACAAATTCACCGATCACTGGTTTGTTTGCCGGGATTCTAACACCTGAGTAGGTTTCTACTATCCTGCTGACCTTATTGATAAATGTTTCTTCAATATTCGTCGTCTGTTTTAACTGATCATGTACCACCCCTATTACACTAGAGAGAGGCACGTTACCCGCTCTTTCACCCATACCATTCACCGTGGCATGTAGCCCATGGACTTTCGCTTTAACTGCACTGAAAACATTAGCTGCTGCTAAATCATAGTCATTGTGCGCGTGGAAATCAAACCACTGATCTGGGTAACGCTCAATCATCTGCGTGCAGAAATCAAGTGTCTGATCTGGATTCAAAATTCCCAGAGTGTCTGGAAGCATAAAGCGCTTGATGGATGTATCCTTGAGCCCATCAACCATAAAAAAGACGTAGTCAGGTGAGCTAATCATCCCGTTAGACCAATCTTCAAGGTAGATATTTACATCCACATTCTGAGAGTCCGCGTAAGCGATAAGTTCTTTAATATCAGCTAAATGCTCTTCGGGTGTCTTGCGGAGCTGAAGCTCTACGTGGCGTTGAGAGCCCTTTGCAAGAAGGTTGATCACACGGCCTCCAGCACTTGTAATCCAATCTACAGACACCTTACCATCTACAAAACCAAGAACCTCAACCTTATCGATCACACCCTGCTCTTGCGCCCACGTGGCAATAGCTTTAACCCCCTCAAATTCACCTTCTGAGACTCTGGCAGAAGCAATCTCTATGCGGTCTACTTTTACTTTCTCCAGCAGGATCTTTGCCAAACTTAGTTTCTCATGCGCTGAAAACGAAACTCCTGAAGTTTGTTCACCATCCCTGAGGGTGGTGTCCATGATTTCTATGTGCATGAGATTATATAGTTAGGGGTATTTCTTAGTAGAAGCTGGTCTTCTCCCACTCTTCGATTTTGTCCTTATTACTAAGGAGGTAATCGATGTCATCGTAGCCATTGAGCATACAGTTTTTCTTATACCCATTGATCTCAAATTTTTCAGAATCCTCAGTGGTATCAAGGGTGATGCTCTGCTCAGGTAGATCCACGGTGATAGTAGTCTTTGGGTCTGCTTCGATTGCTTTGAAAATCTTAGCAAGAAACTCTTCTGATACCTGCACTGGAAGCACTCCATTATTAAGTGAATTCCCTTTAAAGATGTCAGCAAAGAAGCTGGAAACAACCACGCGAATACCGTAGCCAGCGATAGCCCATGCAGCATGCTCACGGCTGGAGCCACTGCCGAAGTTCTTGCCTCCTACAAGAATCTGCCCACTGTAGGTAGGATCATTCAGCACGAAGTTAGACTTCGGCTGGTCTTGTTCATCGTAGCGCCAGTCACGGAAGAGATTATCACCAAAGCCCTCTTTAGTAGTGGCCTTAAGGAAGCGTGCTGGGATGATCTGGTCTGTGTCCACATTTTCGATTGGTAGTGGAATACAAGTGGAAGTAACGGTGGAGAATTTTTCAATAGCCATGTTTTGGATGGTGTTAGTTGTGATTATTAACTTGTTAGTTGACTAGACGAGTGCTGGCTCTGCTGACTCCATCATGGTGCGTGGGTCTGTGACTTCACCAGTAATGGCGGCTGCACCTGCGGTGAGAACGCTGGCAAGCAGAGTTCTAGCTCCTGGGCCTTGGCGGCCTTCAAAGTTACGGTTAGATGTGGAAACACTGTATTTTCCAGCAGGAATCTTATCATCATTCATCGCAAGACAGGCTGAACAACCTGGCTGACGCATGACAAATCCAGCTTCAGTAAGAATCTCAATGAGGCCTTCTTCACGAGCTTGCTTCTCCACCTGACGGCTTCCTGGGACGATCCATGCGGTAACATGTTCCGCCTTTTTCTTACCCTTAATAAAGCTGCAGAATGTACGAAGGTCTTCGATACGACCATTGGTGCATGAGCCTACAAATACAAAATCAATTTTCTTCCCAACCATCTGATCACCGGGTTGGAAACCCATGTAGTCCATGGACTTCTTAAAGGTGGCTTGGCCAGCTTCATCAATATCACTGAGTGAGGGGATAGAGCCTGTGATACCCACACCCATACCAGGATTGGTACCATAAGTAATCATTGGCTCGATATCGGCTGCATCAAAGTTAAACACCTTATCGAATTCAGCATCTTCATCGGTCTTTAGGGTATCCCAGTAGGCGAGCGCCTTATCCCAGTCTTCTCCCTTAGGGGCAAACTCACGGCCTTCAATGTAATCGAACGTAGTCTGATCCGGAGCGATCAACCCGCCACGTGCCCCCATCTCAATACTCATATTACACAGCGTCATGCGCGCTTCCATGGAAAGTGAAGTAATGGCAGATCCGGCAAATTCAACAAAGTGCCCAGTACCTCCACCTGTAGAAAGTTGAGAAATTATATAGAGAATAACATCCTTAGATGCAACGGCATCACCAAGCTCACCATCGATATTAATAAGCATCGTCTTAGGGCGTGGCTGAAGGATACACTGACTCGCAAGAACCATCTCCACCTCACTAGTACCAATACCAAATGCGATGGTGCCAAATGCTCCATGAGTGGATGTGTGACTATCACCACAGACGATGGTCATTCCAGGCAGCGTGTAACCATTTTCTGGCCCCACAACGTGGACGATACCATTTTTCTTATTACCAAGACCGTATAGCGTAATACCGAATTCTTCACAATTTTTAGTCAAGGTCTCCACCTGAAACTTGGAAATAGGATCCGAGATCGGCTGGTTTTGATTCCACGTTGGGATATTGTGGTCCGGAGTAGCAGTAGTCTTGCTAGGGCGCATAACACCTAGACCACGCTCCCTGATACCATTAAATGCCTGAGGAGAAGTCACTTCGTGCGCAAACTGACGGTCAATGTAGAGCTGCGTGGGGCCGTCAGTAACCTCTGTCACTGCGTGTGCATCCCAGATCTTGTCGAATAGAGTTTTAGCCATAATATTTCAAAAAAGTAATTCTGCTGCGCCCAAAAGGCTAGCGGATGCTTACATAATGGTAGATTGGTGCTGTGTGCGATAATAAAGTTTGAAAAACCGTGACTGTTTTTATCAATTAATCTGGAGCTAGCCAGTAGCCTCACCAAATCACTCACTCTAGTATTAACTCTATTTACCCATTGGTACCACCAGCCGAACGCCCTACACTAAAGCTAGTGAGAACGTTATGACCGAACTTGTCCTAAATGAAAAAATTCACCAGCGTGTGATTGCTGAAATGATCCCTCAGGCCCAGAAATTTGTCTGGATCATCACCGCTGACCTCAAGGACATGCACGTGGCTAAGGGGAAAAAATTTGTACCGTTTCTGGAAATCATATCAGACCTTGTGCAGCAAGGAATCGCCGTGCGCCTCTTTCACGCCAAGGAGCCTGGCCCTCGTTTCCGCAAGGACTTTGATCGTTACCCAGCGCTAATGGAAAGCGATCTCTTTGAGCGCATCCTCTGCCCACGCATTCACACCAAGGCCATTATCATAGATAGTCGCAGCGCATTTATCGGGTCTCCAAACCTTACAGGTGCCGGCATGGGAGCCAAGAATCCTAATAAAAGAAACTTCGAAGCTGGATTCATCACCAATGAAGCAGAACATCTAGCCCCGCTATTAGAATGGGTAGACACCCTTTATCTGGGTGATCTCTGCCAGAGCTGCCAGCGGCGTGCCTACTGCCCAGACCCCATCGCGTAGTATAATCCCTCTAGTAGCCTCTGTTATAATAACTTATTATACCCACATCTACGCACCACAATGTTGAAACCTTTTCAAAATTCTGAATTGCGTTAAATACTTATTTAAGTAAACTTAAGTAACTTCCTCGCCACACTCACAGTGGCGATAACCATTTCCCCTGAAACTCCTAGACATGAGGTCGAATCGAAGATCCACCCCAAAGTCATTAACCCGCAGAAATCGGAGCACCCGCGTGCGTAACAATAAGCGCAGCGGCCGGCCGTCTCTTCGCGAAGCTTTTCATAGCGCGAATCAACGTGCTAAACAAAGAGCCAATCGTAGACTAGGGAAGCGCGAAGGCCTCACCTCTGTCAGAGCCGCTATCGCAGATCCCGGTGATGACGGCATGATCCAGCTAACTATGCCACAGAGAATGTGGCGCTGGCTTCTCGCCCTAGCTCTCATCCCCCTCTGCGCTGTCACCACCATAGCACTATTTAACGTCAATGATGCAGGCCAGGTAGGCTCCAATTTCTGGGCAGATCTTCTCCGCACTCGCCACTTCCTCTTCTTTTCCGTAGGAATGATACTTATGGCAGGATGGTTTTTCACCGGCTTACTGGAGCGCCTATTTCTCTATTTCTATGTGCTCGGTCATGAGCTCACACACGCCTTCTTTGTCTACGCATGTGGTGGACGTGTATCAAGCATCAGTGTCAGTGCTGATGGAGGATACATCATGACTAATAAAAGTAATATCCTCATTTCTCTCTCTCCATACTTTATCCCCTTCTGGTCGGTAATTATTTTAGCCGTTTCCAGCCTTATAGGATTATTCACAAATATCCCCTACCAGAGTGAAGCACTCTACCTCCTCATCGGTGGTAGCTGGTCATTCCACCTACTCTGGACACTTTGGATGATCCCCCGCGACCAACCTGACCTACAGGAAAATGGCGTCATTTTCTCACTCGTAGTCATCTATCTGGCTAATGTAATAGTTCTCTCAGTATTACTCTGTCTAGCACCCGGACACCTTACGTGGCATCACTGGGTTAACCAGTTTCTCGATGCCTGGCATTTCATACAGGCATTTATTACCCGATTATAACTTTCAAATAAAACTGACACCGCTCTCATTTTTTAGAGCTGCAGCTCGCCATTATCATCATCCTCAGGAACAGGTGGGATAAGATCTTCACGCATCAGCAACCTCTCTACAGAAAGGTCATCTAGTAAATCTTCAGGAGTCTGCTGCACCACTGCCGCATAAGGTGTAATCCGGTCCACCTCCGCAATAGCAGCATGGACCATAGATGAGATAATATCTGGGTCAAACTTATCACGCTCAAAGAGATTAGTAATACGAAACATCAGCTGAGCACGATCAAGATCATACTCCAGACTCCCAAGTGTGATTTTTTTATTAGCCCGTGCCAGTAACTCTAAAAGCACCAGTTCATTTTCCGACTCCAGCTCCATGGGAGCCTCACCCACTACAGAAAGCGCATTTAACTGAGGAAATGCCTGTGCATGCAGATGTATATGAGTGTGATAAGCCTCAAAGGCAGTTCGGATAACATCCTTCCCCTCGAGGTGTTCGAATTGCCAGCTTTGCTTACCAAAGGCATCCATGACGGACTGAATCTGAATCGATGTAGGGCGCATATGGCGTTATTAGTCACTGGTCAGAAGCAATTAGTCAACCTCCGCATCACGTTTTTCCATCACGCCCAAGATCGCCTCTTCAAGTAAATGGCGGCTACGTACCGGAATAGGCCTCAGCGAGACCACTACGCCGCTCTTTTTCTCCTCAGTAAAATGTAATACCAGCCTCTTAGCTCCGTGTGTAAAATCAGCATCCGCTACCTGTGACCAATAAATCACCTGCAGGTTATCCTTTGCTTTAAAAAAAGGAAATAACTCCACCCCCAGAGGACTAAGTATGATGTATGCGTGGCGAATACAGCGTAGCCCTAGACGAAACAAGATACCACACAACATAATACCCACCACGCTCAGCCACCACCAGCCCTTCAGTGGAGGCGCTTCTATACCCCAATCTTGAGTGGATAGAATAAACACACCCATAGCCGCAGCAAATACCACTACTGCACAGGCAAAAAACATCTGCCCCTGTGCTGCCCTCGTAAAACGTAGCTCCTTCTCTGGTTCAGCAATAGACTTCGGCCCGCGCGGCAGCACGGCGGACTTTACCTTATCACCCAATTTATCCTCAATATTCATTAACTCTGTCTATTTGTGTCCCCATCTCCGTATTTGTTCAATACCCATTCCTATGTTAATTCATCTGCAGTCAGCTCAGACGTAACTATGCCATTCTCCCTCCACAGCGATTACTCCCCCTCCGGCGATCAAGGCCCTGCTATTGAAAAGTTAGTCAAATCTATCGATGCAGAGAACCGTCACCAGACACTACTGGGCGTTACCGGATCAGGTAAAACATTTACCATGGCCAACCTCATTGAGCGCACCGGTAAGCCAACCTTGGTAATGAGCCATAATAAAACACTGGCTGCACAGCTCTACTCTGAGTTTAAAAACTTCTTCCCTGACAATGCTGTAGAATACTTTGTCTCCTACTTTGATTACTACCAACCAGAAGCCTACATCCCCCGCTCAGATACCTACATTGAAAAAGACAGCTCTATTAATGACGAAATAGAGCGCCTACGCCTCAGCACCATGGGCTCCCTCATCACACGGGAGGACGTCATTGTAGTCGCCTCCGTCTCCTGCATCTACGGACTTGGATCTCCAGAGGACTATCAAAACATGATGCTCCCAGTAAAAACTGGCGATGAAATGGACCGCGAGGTCTTTCTAGCCGGCCTGATTAACCTCATGTTTGAGCGTAACGACATAGCCTTCTCACGCGGCCAGTTCCGTGTCCGCGGTGACGTTGTAGAAGTGCACCCTGCTTATTTAGAGGATACCGCCATACGGGTAGAATTTTTTGGTGATGAAATAGAGCGTATCTCAGAAATCGACGCCCTCACGGGCAGTAGGATAGACACCTTAGACAGCCACACATTTTTCCCTGCCAAACAGTTTGTTACCGATAAAGATAAACTGAACACCGCCATCCGCGCGATCAAAAAGGAGGCCTCAGAGCGTGTCGAATGGTTTGAAAAAAACGATAAACTCATCGAGGCACAGCGCATCCGCATGCGTACGGACTACGATATTGAGATGATGCAGGAAATGGGCTTCTGCCAGGGAATAGAGAACTACTCACGCCACCTCACCGGTCGCAAGCCAGGTGCCAGACCTTACACGCTGTTAGACTTTTTCCCAGATGACTACTTACTCCTCATGGATGAAAGTCACGTCAGCATCCCACAGGTAGGTGGTATGTATGAGGGTGATAAAAGCCGTAAAACTACCTTGGTCGACCACGGCTTCCGCCTACCCAGCGCCCTTGATAACCGCCCACTTAAGTTTGATGAATTCATGCAAGTGACTAATCAACGGGTATACATCTCCGCCACCCCTGGCCCGTTTGAATTTATTAACTCACGCCCAGATAATAAAAAATACATCCCATGGAAACGAGGGGAGATCTCTGCCACTCAAGCACTCAAGCAAATACGCAAAAACATCACTCCCAGCGGAGCCGATCAAGATGTATCAGAATTTAAAGTTAACTCAGCCAGCACCAATCTCGTAGTAGAGCAGATCATACGCCCCACGGGCCTCCTCGACCCCATCCTCACTCTGAAGCCCCTCAAAGGCCAGATAGACGAAACCATCGAGCTCTGCCGTGACCGTGTAGAAAAAAATGAACGCGTTCTCGTAACCACTCTCACTAAAAAAACAGCAGAAGATCTAGCAGAATACCTACAGGACACTGGCCTTAAGGTCCGCTACATCCACTCCGATGTAGGTGCCATCGAGCGAGTAGAGATTCTCCGCTCACTTCGGGCAGGAGAAATAGATATACTCGTAGGCATTAACCTCCTCCGAGAGGGGCTTGACCTCCCTGAAGTATCCCTCGTCTGCATCCTAGATGCAGATAAGGAAGGCTTCTTACGTAATGAAACTGCACTCGTCCAGACCGCTGGCCGCGCCGCGCGCCACGTCTCCGGTGAGTGCGTCCTCTTCTGCGATGATCTCACCGACTCCATCCAGGCCCTTATCAACATCACGAACTATCGACGCACCAAGCAGATAGAACACAATGAACTCCACGGTATAGAGCCTCAAAGCGTCATCAGAAGTGTGCAAAAAAGCCTCAGTCAAGCCACCAAATACGCCGAGGAGGCAAATGAGCTAAACCGCGCCGTGCTAAATGAAGACGAAGCCACCTATAACGCCACTCATGTCATCGCAGAGCTGGAAGAAGAAATGCGTGAGGCTGCCGCCAAATTAGAATTCGAACGCGCAGCCCATCTCCGCGATCAAATTAAACAACTACAGAAAAAAGACTAACCTCTAATTAGTCCACCACTGCTAGCCGATCATGACTCTCACCGCTGTCTATATCCGTAAGCAAGTTAGCAGTCTGACTCTGCCCAGATGCCGTAAGACTGAATGTTTTATGCGAGTGCATTCCATCACTATGAGTCTCCATATATCTCTTTTTAGCTAAAGTATCCACAAGCTTTGTAGTATTAGCAGGCTTACGATCGAAGCTTTGCAGGAAAAGATTAAGCCTCTTAGTGTCCATATCTTCATCACCCTCCAGCCGCTTATGATAACTAGCTAGCATAACAGACTCCATACCAGATAGACGGTACTTCTTATCTTCAAGAATCCTCCTGATCGACCATAGAGTTTCACCGATACGCTTATCCTCATTACCCTCCACATGAGTCGCCGCCATAAAAGCCTCTTCCGCCACCTTCATCTCATACTTCTTAGTAATGAACTCATGGTAAAGACGTAACTGCTCAGCACTCATTTGATCGCTCATTTCAAGCGCGTTACTAGCTAATTTATGGATCATATCCGGCTCAGACATAGCAGAAACTTAGCCGAAATATATTAATCAAGCAAGCCAATATAGCAGAACATACATTTATTTAAGCTAAAACCGTAAACATATTCAGAAAAATAAATATTTCGGAAATCTTAAATTAGCATTAAAAACCATTGTTTTACATAGGGTTATAAAAACAATATTAGCAATATATTGCACCGCAGCTCATTTCTGTGCATTTTTTAGCTGCAGTTGAGCCACCGCAGCTACGAAGTTATGAAAGCACGTTTTGACATCCACTTCCCCTTAAATGGACGGTATACCCCAGTCCAAGGCATTACCCCCACACCACCGAGAACCTACACGCGCAGGGATCGTCAGTCACCGAGTATGCCCTCAGCCCCTGCTACAACAGACTCATTTAGTCAGGCAAATAGCCAACACCCCTATAAGTTAGAAGAAGAGATAAAACTTTCTGAACTAGAAGATTACACTAATCTGCTAATTTCCCAGCTAACTAATACGCAAGAAAACTCTGAACTCTACCTAGAAGACCTTCTGCCCAGCTATGTAAAACTTCAGAGAAAATATGAAAAATCTCGCAAAACTAGCAAAGACCAGCAGAGCTTAGCCAGAAAGCTAGTTCAAGTCGCAGAACCATTACTCAGTAATGGCGCCGTGACAGAAAAAGAAAAACAAGGACTCCTAAACGTCACTGGGCTAGCAGTAGAAAAAGTGATGCAGCTAAAAATGCGCAGCTCTAATCTCCGCCAACGTATTATTTTCCTCAAACTGACCATCCCTCAGTATGTGGAAAACTACGCTCGCCTACTAGGTCACCCTAGCGATGTCTGCCAGCAGCTGGCAAATGTGGCGAAGTCTGAGCTCTAATCACACTCCTCCGGAGGTAAGAACGAATCCCGATTGATTGATTTTTTGATTAGACGCCCGCCAAAAAATACCAGTAACCCTCCAGTCAGTATCAAGGTGCTAGGCAGTAGAATTAACCTATGCTGATTCTTAAGGTCCAGAATCAGTTCACGCATCGCCGATGTAGCTGATAAGTGGTAAAAGATGATACGTTACCAAATACTGTCTGGGTAAACCCTGCTAATAAGATCATTAGCCTTGCGGTTCTCACTTTTTAATAAAGCCAAAATTAGCTCTCATCCCTCATAGACTTCAGACGTTTATCCTGAGCATCGAGGATAAACATAGAGCGTCTAAAATCAATAAGACCATGAAGCTTCTTAGCCTCATCGCGAGAGCGTTCATCAATGTGTAGATCCATCTTCCCCATATCCACACCAGGTATCTCTTTAACCAAGGCCGGATCTTCAATACGTAGCACTAGCCGCCTGACTTTAAACCATTTTTTAACAAGCTCAACGTGCTCGATCTCCTCATAAGGTAAATCAATAGACGTCATCTCCCCCTTCCCCCCCTTAAAAACACTCCCCTTCAGCCGCCAACTAAGCGTAATCCCGTCCGGCAGAAAGCGCAGCTTCCCCAGCACCCCCTCTTTCCCCAGAGGGTCAGTAGCTGGAATGTGGAAATGGATGTTGACCGGATCAATGGAAATCATCGTAGATGTAGCATAATAATAAAAAAACGGACAAGCAACACTTTCTCAAGTGCTTCTTGGCCGCTTAAACTGAAAACTTTATTGAATAAACTACTTAGTTTACCGCTACCGCCTCGTTACCAGTTTCTCCAGTACGGATACGGATAGCTTCCTCAACAGGTGAGATAAAGACTTTACCATCACCAATTTTCCCAGTGTTAGCACTCTTAACGATAGCTTCCGCTACAGTCTGGGCATCCTGATCATCCACAATGATTTCAAGTTTCACTTTGGGGAGAAAGTCTACGGTATACTCACTACCACGGTAGATCTCGGTGTGACCTTTTTGACGGCCAAACCCTTTAACTTCCGTGACAGTCATTCCCTGAACGCCTACTTCGGCGAGGGCTTCCTTAACCTCTTCTAATTTGAAGGGTTTGATAATAGCTTCGATTTTTTTCATGGCTGAATATAATTACTTTAAGTCCTACGAACCTTAATGCAAGCAAGCATCGTGCCAATTCCTCTATAGAAATTAAATTCTCCGTTTAACTCTCTATTTTTTACTAAATCGGCCACCAGCTGATCTCTGTATTTTGCCCATGATCTCCAGCTTAAGCAGAGTAGCGCTAACTTCAGGAATAGAGCCTCCTACCGCCACGGTTAAATCATCAAGTAACAACGATTCATTTTCTAAAGCACCGCAGATTAAAGCCTCCATACCCGTTAGCTCAGATGGCTCAGCAGCCTTTAACTCAGGGCTAGTTAGCCCCAAAGGTAATGTCGCCATGTCATCCAGGATATCATGCCCACCAGTCACCAGAATAGCACCCTCACGGATCATAGCATTACAGCCTGCTGAAGTAGGTCGATCTATAGGCCCCGGCACCGCATAAATAGTCTTCCCTAGATCACCAGCAAGATTAGCCGTGATACGTGCCCCTGACCACTCAGGGCACTCCACTACCACCACTGCCTGTGACCACGCCGCTACAATACGGTTTCTCATTGGAAATGTTTTTTTACTAGGCGGAGTATTAAGCGGAAATTCAGAAACCACAGCTCCGCGTCCATCCGCAATTTTCTCAGCAAGCACCATATTTTCAGGAGGGTAGATCTGTCCAAGCCCAGAGCCAATCACTGCAATAGTACGCCCATTTTGCGCAGCTATCGCACCTTCATGTGCATACGTATCAATACCCCTTGCAAGGCCTGAGATAATCGTCAGGCCACTGGATGCCAGCTGAAAAGCAAACTGACGTGCCGTGTTAGTACCATACATAGAAGTCTTCCTAGAACCTACCACAGCGAGTGCATAACGGTCTCTAGGTGATAGCTCACCCCAGATATAGAGGGCTAGTGGAGGATCATAGCTCTGGCGGAGATTCTCCGGATAATCTGGGTCTCCATGAGTGACTACAGTTAAGCCTCGTCGCTTAATTTCATCAAGCTCCAGGCTAAGATCAATCCTATTTTCCCAATCACGTATGATCTCCGCAGTCTCACGCCCTATCCCATCCACACTCGTCAAGCTTTGTGCATCTGCACTTAAGATCTTCTCCGCAGAATCAAACCTCTCTAGCAAGCGCCGTACCCTCACAGGCCCTATCTTAGGCAGCATATTCAGAGCAATGATAGCCTCGCGAGTGTTCATACGGACACATATACGGCAAAGTCTATAAGTTGCCAAATACCAAATATTACAATCCAGCCATTAACTTTTATAGTACCGCTGATAGAAACTATGACTGAGAGCCTCTCTCTTTACCCTTGAATAAGCTAGTAATCGGTATCGTAGGCAAAACTCAATAATAGTGAAAAACCGCTTCCAAAAACCATGTTTTGTCCACTTCCTAGCAGACACCTCTGCTTCTTTCCCCAGATAGAGCAAATCACCTAAGCCACCTAACCTATCACTCATTTCCACATCTTCCATCAAAGGCTGATCAGTAAGAACTCCAGCTTGAAGAGCCGTCTCACGATGGAAGAATTGTGTTTGGTCACCAAAGCTTGTCGAGAGAAGAACAGCTCGAAACTCATTCATAACCTCAATAAGTAAAAGCCCCAGACTCTCATTACCAAATCTCTGCCCCAGCGAGCCCCCTACTGTGTGAGGGTTTTTATCTAGCGCATCCGCTAGATGCACTAATGACCCCTTCGGCAAAGTAACATCTGAATGTAAGATGACTACCCAATCACCACTAGCGGCCTCCACCCCTGCTTTAATCTGCCCGCCTCTCCCCTGCTTTGTTTGTAATATTAGAATGTTTAAATCCTTTGACTCAAGCCCATCAAGTGAGCCGTCACTCGAGTCAGCATCTGCTAATATCACCTCATTTGGCTTGAGACTCTGAGCGGATAGATCATCTAATACCCTATCCAGATGTTTACCTGCATTGTACGTGGGAATCACCACTGAGAAATTAGTAACTTCACCACAGCCGCTCTTTTTTGGGAGCATTTTCACCCTAGTCAACAGGCTCTTATTTTCTAGGAACAGAAATACAAAAAATGGCCCCCAAAATACCAGATGTGCCCAGAGCGGTAGAGACCACCCCTTTCCTGTAGCTGCGGAGTGCCATACCAGAAAGTAAAGGCTCGATGTTACAGACAGCGATAGCCATGACAACTTCGGCCGTACCGCCACAAAAGGTAAAGCCCAAGTAAGATACCAGAAATGCACAATCGGAGAAAGTACTACCAAGCTACCCAGTGCTACTAATAAAGATGACCACAACCTCTTTTTAAGTATTAACCAGAAGGCAAAAAACCAGCACAGGGAATAAAGCCCAGCCACCGCCAGATTAGCCGCCTTCACACCTCCAAAAAGTGTCTTGCTTAGTAGCTGGTGCACTGGACCATTAAAACTACCACCTGACCCAAACAAAAATAAAGCATGCGCCACAGACCCTAGACTCTGCCAGTAAAAAACGATCGGCAAGATGAGCACGAGTGCCGCCACTGACCAGCCACGCTTTCCAGACCTCCATAGTAATAACGGCGCTACCACTGCTGCCATTATCTTGACCCCCACTGCTATAGCCACCGCTGCACCACAGGTAGCCCACCACCGCTTTGAATGAGCTAACATCGCTACCGTTAGAGCAAATACCATCAAGATATCAAAATGCCCTTCCGCAGCATATGAAAACAAGACAAGTGGACTTAATGCGTAAAACAACACCCACCGCAAAGGTAATAAATGATGCCTCAGTAATGCTAAGAGCGTAGTAATCAATAGCATATCTAACACCATCGCCACTACCTTGTAGCTCATAGGACTATACCCTAGCTTATTGATTAGACGAAATGCATGCATCGCTAGCGGTGGGTATGCCGTAGGCCGATCACGGTGATTCATTACCGCCCAGTACTCATCCTCATAGGGCTCAAACACTGCAGCATCAGCAGTGTCCTGATAGGGGTCTACCCCTAGCTCAGTTAGTTTCCCCTCCCACAAATAACGGTTTACATCATCAGATGGTGCCGTAGGGAGTAACGTCAGGCGAGGTAGAAGAGATACCCCCAATATTAAGAAAATAGCCGTTTTCCCAGACACTCTAGGAAAAATCAATGCTGAGCTTAGCCCCAGAACGCCAATGGTAATACCCAATAAAACACGAGATACTCCAGCGGCATCAAAACTGGTAGTAACAGAGCTATAGACACAGCAAGCTGCAATCAGTCCAAGATTGATAATCAGCCATACTATCCACCTATTAGACACGTCTCAACTCCCTTCCTTCAAACTATAGATACCAAATAACCCAAGCCCAGCAGCATAAATTAGGAAAAACGGTACCATCCCCCCAACGCCAACACTATAGTAATAGAGTGCTGTAATAACCGAGAGCAGAGACAAGGCTATTTCGATCCAAGGTAAAATAGATTTCTTACCCTTATAGCGCACCTTTTCCTTATCATCTCCCTGCTTAGGAGTTCGCACAAATGGTGACTCAATCCCGATGAGCCCTTCCATACACGCCCTTGCATTACTAGCACAGATACCAAAACCAATGCATAACAGCATAGGTAAACGAGCAAAGAAGTAACCTGCGCGGGTAGGAGAAATCCATAGTTCGGCTGTTAAATACAGTAAACTTGGTCCCATCATCGCTAACACCATTGGCGCTATAAACCATAATGCGAAAATAGACTGAAACACCTCAGGTGTTAGTAAAGCAATAGGAAGTGCTAATAAAAGCTGCACACACATACACAGATGAATCGCATAATGTGTTAAATGGAATGTAGCTTCGATCTTTTTACGTAAAGGCTCATCAGATCCCCACACCTTTGGTAGAATCTTTTTGGCTGTCTGCATTGAGCCTTTAGCCCAGCGAAACTGCTGACTACGGAAACCACGGAAAAGGGCTGGAAGCTCAGCCGGCACACACAACCCTGGCAGATAATGAAACTTCCATCCTTTTAGCTGTGCCCTGTAGGATAGGTCAAGATCCTCAGTAAGAGTATCTGCCTGCCATCCACCTGCATCATCAATAGCTTCCCGATTCCATACACCTGCAGTGCCGTTAAAATTTAAGAAATGGCCATTATAAGAACGCGCAACCTGCTCCACGACAAAGTGGCCGTCTATACCGACACTCTGAGCACGAGTAAAAAACGTATCTTCTGCATTCAGGTGATCCCAGCGTGCCTGCACTACACCACATTTATCCCGTGATAGAAAATGAGGAATCACACGTTTGAGGAAATTCGCTGGTGGCACAAAGTCACTGTCAAAAATCGCAATGTAAGGGGAATCATCCTTAGTCATACCATAAGCCAGTGCACCTGCCTTATAGCCTACGCGATCATCTCTTCTAACAACCTCAATATTTACGCCCTCAGCACGTAGCTCTGCAGCAATTTCATCCACCATCCCTACAGTCTCATCATCAGAGTCATCCAGCAGCTGGATCGCATGATTTGGGTAGTCAATTGCTGCTACAGCGCGAATCACGCGCTCAGCTACTGTGGACTCATTATATAGTGGTAGCTGACTTAACACCGCTGGTGCAGAGTCCTCAGTAAAGTTGCACTCAGCTTCTACCTCATGATTTTCAGTAACTACCTTATCCTTGACCTTAAAAAAGAGCCATAGAACATAATAATGGTGAAGTCCATAAAGCAGCAGCATAGCGCTACAAATTGCATAAAGAGCGATAGGAAGGTAAGAGATCATTAAGTAATAATTAAAAGGTGTATGCAGGTAACAGAAAAGATCATAAAAAGCCAAGCCTATGCTGAGTTTTTAATCACGTATCAAAAGCGTTTATTTAGGAAACTAATTTCCTCCATTCAGATTGAGCTATTTTAAGCTGAGACTCCTCACTCTCAGAATTCCAGCTCTTAAGGGTATCACCCCAGAGCACCGATTTATAGAACAGATAAATTCTACCCTTGATGATTTTATAGCTCTTGGGGTTAACCCTAACTTTCCCAGCTTTCACAGCGAAGGCATAAGCACACCAGCCACCATAAGCAGGTTCATACTTAGTGGGATTACTTTTGAACTCCCTGAGATTCTCGGCAGATGAAAAATGGTATGTTACACCACTTTTTGAATAAATATGGGTAGTATCACCCTTTTTGGGTTTTCCCGAAAAATATGATACAGGGTCATAGCCCTGTAGGGCTAAGCCACCCTTTAAATTATAGTGCTTCTGCCGTTGATATTGCGTATCTGCCTGAGCAGCAAAAGCTAAGAACCAGATACTAAGTATAGAGAAATATAGTTTCATGAGAAATCCTATTGAAAGAACCTACTGTTAGATCCCCTACTTTGCCTTTTATTCCCCTGTTTTTTCACACCTCTGTGTTTTCGGTAACTTACAGCCCTAAACGCCTAGCTCTGGCCTGACCCCGTAAAGTTAGACATTTTAAGACTACATATTAGATACTATCGCAAAGAAAACCTGATCTATGAAATGAAGTTACTTTAGCGAAGTGCCCCCCCCTACCGGAGGAGGCTAGTCTTGCCTCTCTGCCGCCAGCAGCCTCTATTCTAGAGCTAGTCTAGAATAGTAAACTAGTTGAGGTAATGCCCGGAGGCACCCTAGCCAACTAGGGAGTGATTTGCGCATTGAAGGAAAATACGGGCCAGCCATTTTTATCACGTAAATTTTGTTCTGCGATATTGTTCCAGCCCATACGGATGTATTTGGGTGCCAAAATCTCCTTACTCGTGACTACTACACCATCACGTTTGATCTTAGCTTCAGCCATTACGAATTTTTTATC
>JALZUC010000052.1 GCA_023301765.1 Akkermansiaceae bacterium
CCCCCCTGCCACAACACCTTTATCCCATATCCTTTATCTTAATAACTCCTGAGTAATTCAGTATCATACCTATCGGATCACTGAGTCCTCTATCAAATTATAGCACTTGATGACAAAAACATCCGTGCGAGCTATACCTTTACTATTCATGCCATCAGGACTTAACAATGATACAAAAACCATCAAAACCCACCTAAAAAACGATTCTAAGCACTCATGCACATAGCGTGCCAAGCACACCCCCTCCCTTAGCTTAAGAACTCTCAGATTTACGTTAAATCACATGAAAAAGGGTTGCTAAGCTACATACAGACAAGTAAAATAAGGGCAGTGGACATCTAATATTTTTATGTTTAGCTGGCATTAACCTCCCTCTAAATCATGATTTTTTAATGCTATAATAACGTCACACTGTAATCTCACTATATTCCTTATCCATGATGTTCAAAAAACTACTTATATTAGGTCTTGGATCCATTTTGATACTAGCTTTTGCTAGTTGCAGCTCCCTTGACGCATCCCTTACAAAGGTTAAGGCTTTTGTGAAATCAAAATCAACATCCTCCGCACAAGTTAAGGCTAAGACTAAAGCTACTACCAAGGCTAAAACTATAGCTACTACCAAGGCTAAGACTCCATCTAAAACAGCCTTTATCCCACAGTCGGCATCGCAGGCTACCATCAGCAAAGCGGCATCCTTGCCTAAAGACAAACATGGTATGCCTACTTACACAAAGCCCTCAGCCCGCACCCGTTATGTCCGAACCACGGCATACTCGCATATGGAAAATGAACCCGGTGCGCCCGGGCGATTAACTGCGAGTGGTAATATTCTTAAATACGGTAGTGTGCGTAGTGCTGCAGCTGACTGGTCAGTCTACCCTCTGGGCACTTTGTTTCGTATCAAAGGTCTACCTCATACTTATGTAGTAGATGACTACGGCTCTGCTTTGGTAGGCACAAATACAATCGATATTTTCAAACCCAGTCTGAGGCTCATGAATAGATGGGGTACTCGTAAAACTGAAATCACGGTGGTGAAGTGGGGCTCCTACGAACGTAGTTTATATTTACTTAAAGGACGTAGAGGATACTCGCACTGCCGCCGCATGTACTATGCCTGCCAGGATTGTATTAAGAGAGGTTTAACTGCTAATTAAGCTGTAGTTTAAAAAAATCCTTTTCCCTTTTTCAATCGGCGCGTTAAAGTTTCGCAGTGACGAAGCAAGAACGTGCCGATTATATTGTAGCTAGGCTAGAGCAGCTATATCCAGAGACACCTATCCCCCTCGATCATAGCGACGAATATACCCTGCTAGTAGCTGTTTTACTCTCCGCTCAGTGCACAGATATTAGAGTAAACCAGGTTACCCCCGCGTTATTTAACTTAGCAAATACTCCGGAGGAAATGATGCATGTGCCTGTGGATGAGATTAAAGCCATTATCAGGCCCTGCGGTCTTTCACCACGGAAATCCAAAGCCGTATCTGAGCTATCACGTATTCTTGTAGAAAAACATGGAGGGAAGGTGCCACAGGATTTTGACGCCCTAGAAGAACTACCTGGGGTAGGGCATAAGACCGCCTCTGTGGTAATGGCACAGGCATTTAATGTGCCTGCATTCCCAATAGATACTCACATTCACCGATTAGCCAAACGCTGGCGACTCTGCCCAGGCAAAAATGTTGTAGAGACAGAGCGTTATCTGAAAAGATTAATGCCACGCGAGAAATGGAATAAGCTCCATTTACAAATTATATTTTACGGACGTGAGCACTGTTCAGCACGTGGGTGTGATGGGAGTAAGTGTCAAATCTGTAGAACGGTTAACGGGTGCTAAATAGAAACGGTTTAAAATTCTCCGTATAGACTGCCAGTCCTTTAATACATGCTAACAATACAATCAAACATTTGATCAAATCCACAATCCACAATCCACAGATTTGTTTCTTAAAACTACGTTAAGGTTTCTCGCGCATTTGAGGGGATTTTTGCCCTCCTCATTGTAAAAGATCATATCCAGCTATAAATAAGCGTGATAGTGCTAGCCCATTTTCAGAAGCCTCCTATGCACGAGCACAGTGGAGGTATTAATCTTCCGGCACTAGTCCCATGGCTCTGGCTTTAGCCATAGGCACAGCCTTGGCAGCACAGACTTGTTGCCAGCCAGGGAAATTCCATTTATTCGGAAATCCTCGGCATTGCTCTGGCTTCACAGGGTTAATGCGGCAAGCATTACCATCTAACATAATACACTCATGATTCTCTTTTTCGATTAATGACAGCCCGCTACGATTCGTACGTAAACGTGTGTACTGCTCAATAAACGCCTGTGTTCCCATACCCACAAAAGCTGCAATGCTCTCAATCTCGTCATCCTCTACTCTCACATCTCCAGGCCACTTACAGCAGGCCGTGCAGCGGTCACACTGATACCACGTATCTGAGTCTATCTCCATGCCGCTACCCATATCAACGGAACGCTACCTAGTCGAGTGCCAGAGCTGATAATTATCACCCTCAAGCTCTTAGAGACATCAAACCAGGTAACAGAAACTAGCTAGCAGAACATTCTACTATCAGGCATACCCCCAGCGCTCACTAACGTAGAGCTACCATTTGTGATAGATTTATAATGTTTATTAACTCTAGATAGGAACCATTGCCACTTAGCACCGGGGCGGCCATTATCCAATAGGTAGTGTGGGCAGTTTTTATGTGGATTACTAAGTCCCTCACGCCGCCAATGATAGTGTGGCACTACATTCCGTAGTGGAATATCATGCTTATACATAAGCCATGCAGTGAGTTTAGCCGTACGCTCAATAGTCGCGGAACGGCTGTTCCCACGGTGTTCACACATCTCTAAAGCAAGTGAGGTATTATTACCCGGACCATCAAAATCTGCGTGCTCTCCCTGCTCATTAGTAGGTAAATGCTGGACGACAACACTCTGATCCACGGTGAAATGCCAGGTCAAATAGCCAATCCGGTTTCCTCCCCTACTCTTATAGGCTCGAAGCTTACCATTATTAAGCGCCTGAGCATGGCGCCACGCATCCGCACCACTAGCAAAATTCTGAGTGCTATGAATAGTAATATATTTAGGGTCTAAATAACGTTTATACTTCCGAGCATGACGACCATTAGGAATATATGACTTTTTTACATTAGCCTCACCATACAGAGCTGAGGGGCTTTTACTCGGTACTGCAGGCACAACCTCGCCACCACTAGATGCAGTAGCACCATAATCAGATCTAGCCCCAGCACGGTCAGTCCGATAGGAGTCTGAAGGTGACGAACATGACGCAAGTGCCAACAACCCTACAAATATGGAGAAAACCGCTAATTTCTCCAGCCACTTACTCATACGAAACTCATACAAATTACCCATACCAGTAGTTATACCGCACATCTGCTACGAGATGAAGTGATGAATTAAAAAACATTCCATCACCTCAAACTTTTCATTTTTTGACCCATGATGATTACTTGCTTAGCTGCTGAAGAAGCCCTACACCTCCTGCAGGTGTCTAATTCGGCTTCAGATAAACCGCCTACTAATCAAAAGGATACACTCCCTGGGATTCAACAGGCTCTCACAGCTCCACCGTTTAAAAAACAACTGGAGGCGTTCATACGTGGAGTAAAGACTGCGGCGTTCTCACCTATCGATTCCGCCGCATTCTCCATGATTTCAGCCCTCTGCGCTCACGCACTAGGAGAGAAAAGTCCAACCGCTAGAATCTGGCTCACTCACCCCAGCCCTCGGGTACGCGAACGTATCGCCTCCGAGCTAGATCTGTGGCACATACGCCCTCTACTGTTACCTGATCTACCTGAGTCCGAGAATGAACAAATATCTGCCTCACCAGAGACTATTTCAGAACGCTTAGAGATCATGAACACCCTGAGTGTTGCACCACAGGGTAAAAAACAACAAATCGTCATACTCTCTCCAAATTCACTGAATACCCCGGCTCCCGCACCAAGGACCCTGCGTAGCTCTGCGAGGACCATCAGTCTGGGACAAGACCTTGATCCAGATTTATTAGAAAAAGAGCTAATTAAAAATGGCTACGAGCGTGTAAGTCAAATCCACGCCCATGGTCAAGTAGCACGGCGTGGCGGCATCATGGATATTTATTCATGGCACGCACCAGCGCCACTCAGATTAGAGTTTTTTGATACCGAGGTAGACTCTCTTAGAGAGTTTGATCTAGATACCCAAGTCTCTGTTAGACGACTGAAAAAAACGGAACTCACCATCTCAAAGCCTGAGCAGGACTCACTTGTTAGAAATTACATACAAAAGGCAGACAGGTGGCTCTGCGCTGGTGATGAAGATGAGCCATCCACACATGGTAGACTTCAGCAAGCTGGCTCCGGTGAAGCCCTCTGCTTAGGCTCGCCACTAGGCACCTTTGATGCAGGAGACTTCATCCTTAATGAGGCTCGTAGACACAGGTTTTTCCAGCAGATCGCAGATTGGAAAAAAGACAACTGGCAGATCTTTCTTACCTTTACCAATCAAGGAGAGAGAAAGCGCTTTGAAGAACTCGTAGATGGTGATTTTTTTACCTCAGGCGCCATTACCCCACTATCTGGTGATCTAGTACAGGGGTTTACCATCCCTGATGCCAACCTTGCTTTCTTATCCTCCGCCGAGCTATTTGGCCGTTATCAGACGCCTCAATCACGCCGGCGCGCCACTAAGATAGACCACCAGCGTAAAGCTCGTGAACAAACGGCACTGGAGGATATTTCCAAGGGCGATCTCGTAGTTCACACAGAGTATGGAGTGGGTAGATTTCAGGGTATCGAACTTGATGATGAGGGCCATGAAGAAATCTTCATCCGCTATCGTGATAATGCTGTCCTCAGCGTTCCATTAGATCACTCCCACTTACTCTCTAAGTATGTAGGGCTCGGAGGAAAAGACCCTGAACTAAACAGGCTAGGCACTACCTCATGGACTAAGGCCAAGAACTCCGCGGAGAAATCCATACTCGACTACGCCGCTAAACTTCTGCAAATGCAGGCAGAACGGCATACTCAGCCAGGCTATTGTCACCCACCGGATACACGGTGGATGTGGGAATTTGAGAACTCCTTTCACCACACCGTCACACCAGGCCAGAATAACGCTATCGAGGATGTCAAAGCGGATATGGAATCCTCCAAACCCATGGATAGACTAATCTGTGGTGATGTAGGATTTGGTAAAACAGAAGTCGCCATCCGTGCGGCCTTCAAAGCCGTAACAGGAGGGAAACAGGCTGCTATCCTAGTACCCACCACCGTCCTAGCTGAGCAACACTGGCGCACTTTCCGTGAGAGAATGAGTGACTACCCTATCAGGATAGAACTCCTAAACCGCTTCCGTAAAGCCAGCGAGGCCAGAGAAACTATCAAAGGGCTCGCAGACGGTAATGTGGATATAGTCATCGGCACCCACCGTCTAATTTCCAAAGACATCAGCTTTAAAAACTTAGGCGTAGCCATAATAGATGAGGAACAGCGCTTCGGGGTAAAGCACAAGGAGCGCTTTAAGGAAATGTTCTGTGATATTGATGTTCTATCACTCTCTGCTACCCCCATTCCACGTACACTCTACCTCTCTCTGATGGGTGCGCGTGATATGTCTACCATTGACACGCCACTTCCAGGTAAAGTTCCTATTAACACCTCTATACACGGCTACGATGAACGAATCATCCGTGATGCTATCCGCCGTGAAATGAAACGAGGAGGTCAGATATTCTTTCTCCATAATCGTGTTCAGAGTATCGACATCATGAAATCTACCCTGAAAAAACTCGTCCCGGAGGCATCCATCGTCGTTGGTCATGGACAAATGGAAAAAGACGAACTCGAAGTAGTTATGCGTAGCTTCGTCCAAGGCAAAGCAGATATCCTACTAGCCACCACCATCATCGAGAGCGGTATAGACATCCCCAATGCCAATACCATCATCATAGATCGGGCAGATCGCTTTGGCCTAGCAGACCTCTATCAGCTACGTGGCCGTGTGGGGAGAGCAGGAGGGCAGGCCTATGCCCTTTTACTCCTCCCCTCTGACCTTATCCATGGTGATGCTCGTAAAAGGATCAACGCCATTCAGCAATACACAGCACTAGGTTCTGGGTTTAAAATTGCCATGCGTGACCTAGAGATCCGTGGTGCTGGTAATCTGCTGGGAACTAGGCAATCCGGCCACATAGCAGCTGTTGGCTTTGACCTCTACTGCCAACTTCTTAGACAATCAATAGATCGACTACGTGACGGAAAAGTTACCCAGCGTGTGGATGTCACCTTCCGCGCAGACTTTATCCATTTTAACGAGGCTGAATACACTCAGTCCTCAACGAATGAAAGCCTACCCAGCAGCCCTATCGGTAACCTACCTGCCTACCTCCCAGATAGTTATATGCCGGAAGCTAGGCTGCGTATTTCCGCCTACAAAGAACTCGCAGAACTCAATAGCCAAGTGGAACTTAAAAAACTGAAAACCCGCTGGGTCGACCGATTCGGCAAGCCTCCAGCCTGTGTAACCCACCTACTCACAGCCACTGCAGTGAAGCTTACCGCAGCAGCAGCTGGCATCAGCACAGTAGAAATACGTGAACAACGCCTGATGCTTACACGTAACGGGCAATATATTTTCCTCACCGGCAAACGCTTCCCCAGACTTCACTCTATCACACCAGAAACCAAACTAAACGAAACTCTGGAAATGCTCAAATCGATATAATTTACACAAAAACACGCAGCCAGCGCGTCTATTCCCATGTAGTCTTGCAAAGACCAACATCTTGACACATACTACTCTAACTTTCTGCAAGCTCTCTAGGAATCTAATCACATCATGAAATCTCTCTCCCTCTCCATCATCTGCACCCTAATCACACTCAGCAGTGCTGCTAATGCTCGGCAGGTTACAGGCATCGCAGCCAAAGTTAACGGAGCAGTCATCACCACTAATGAGGTAAACTACCACCTCACGCCATACCGTCAGCAGCTAGATGCTGCCATGCCGCGTAAAGGTAATCAGTATAATAAACTCATCAGTAAAGCACGCGCAGAGATTCTCGACAGCCTCATTGAACGTGAGCTTATCCTCTCCGAGTTTAACACTAAACTTCAAGGCTCTCTGCCTGTGCACGCAATTGACTCTGAAATAGACCGACAAGTGCGCACACTTTATAATAATAGCAGGTCAGAATTTAACAAATCTCTCCGTGAAGCAGGCGTTACCACCCAACAACACCGTAAAAAAACTGAGCAGAAACTCATCGTTCAAGCCATGCGCTCACGCCAATTCGCCAATGCCGTGCCACCGCTGCCGAGCGAAATCACCGCTGAATATCACAGCCATAAAATCACCATGCGTGACACCACTGGAGATAAGGTAGATTACCATAAGATCTACATCTTAAAAAATGACCCGCAAAATGCTCTTTCATCCCCTCAAGATCAACTAGAACTCGCAGAGGATATAGTAAGACAACTTAAAAAAGGCGCCGATTTTTCAGAGCTTGCTAAAAAACACTCCGCTGATTCCTACGCTGAAGATGGAGGTAAAGTAGTTAAACAAAAACGAACCGACCTCTCCCCTGCTTTTGCAGCTATCCTTATGGAAACAGACAATGGTAAATTACTCGGCCCTCTTGAAGGCGGCCATGGATACACCATCGTGCGCGTCGATAAAAAACACTACGGCCCAGCGCCACCTCTTAACAAGGTGCGCAAGACTATTGAGTCCCGCGTCCGCACACGCAAAAACAAGGAAAAGCATGACCGCTGGATGAAGCGTCTGCGTTCTAATGCCATGGTCGAGAAAAAGATCTAGTCTACTGTATTGATCATCTACGTCCACATCCCCTTCTGTCACAGGGTCTGCCCTTACTGCTCATTTTATAAGCATACTCCTGGGGACACAGATATCCGTGCATTTATAAACGCAGTTCTTAAAGAAGCAAAACTAGCTGCTAGCTCGCATCTTCTCACAGAAGATATAAGCACCCTCTATCTCGGTGGAGGCACTCCATCTATGCTATCCCCTGGACATCTCCAGGAGCTTTTCGAAGGGCTACACCATACCCTACCTCTAGTAAATACCCACATCACCATGGAGGCAAACCCTGCCACCTTTGGTCATAAGAAAGCCACACTCTTCAAAGAACTCGGCGTAAACCGTACCTCCCTGGGCATCCAATCATTTAATACTCATGTCTTAAAAACATTAGGCCGTGAACACAGCCCTGAACAGGCCGTTGAATCCGTAAAAACACTCCGCGGCGCGGGCATGGAGGAAATAAATATCGACCTCATGTTTTCCATTCCCGGTCAGAGTGAGGCAGACTGGCAGCACAGCTTAACTACAGCTGTAGATTCAAAACCTGATCACATATCAGCCTATAACCTTACCTACGAGGAAGATACCGAGTTTATCAAACGCCTTACTACAGGTGACTATCAGCAAAATGAGGACACCAATGCTAACCAGTTTTTACAAGCCCACCACACACTAACAAACGCAGGCTTTAACCATTACGAGACGAGTAACTACTCACAACGAGGTATGGAGTCCCGCCATAATCAAAGCTACTGGCTAGGCCATGACTACCTGGGCCTCGGACCCTCAGCGGTATCTACCATCAGTGGTAGACGCTGGAAAAACCTCCCAGACACCGCAGGCTATATTCAAGCGATCAACGCTATCGGCCACGCCAAACGTGAAGAAGAATTCATTGATGCAGAGGCCTTTCGTATTGAGCGTATCGCCCTCCTCCTCCGTACTAGTGACGGCCTGCCTGACACCTATCTTACAGACACCCCACCAGCTGTAATCCACAGCCTGTTAGAGGCAGAAATTGCTCAATTGAGAGGTAATAACCTCACCTTAATTAATCAAGGCACCATGCTCGTCGATAGCATTGCTGAGCAGCTGGTCTAACCGCTGAGTTATAACAACTACACCGTCACCAAAGACCTTATCTTTGTTTTAAATACCAAGGGAATTCTTTTTTAAGCATATTCAAGTAGACACTGGCTTGCTCAGCATCGCCCTTTTTTTCCAATGCTTGGTGTGCCTTAAAAAGCACCTCTGGCCGCAGCTCCTTATCATCTGCGAACTCTACTACTACTACATAAAAGTTCGCAGCCTCAGCGAAGTCTTTTCTAGAGTAAGCAATATCACCAAGCACTAATCGAAGCTCTGCATTTACGCGCCCTTTTGGACGTAGTTGCAGACCTGCTTCAGCAGAAGTTTTTGCCTCCGTAAGACTATTTAAACCTAAATAGGCCTTTGCCTGGTCAAGAAGTGCCTCAGCTTTCCAAAATGGCTCATCCACTACATCGAGAAAATTTTTGATCGCTACCAGTGCCTCCTTATATTTACCGGTTTCTACACGCATACTACCTAACATTTTCCAGTAGCTCTTAGGTGTCTGTCTGGGCTCTAGCTCGGTGGCACCTAAACTAAGATACCTCTCTGCAGATTTCACCTCCCCTGCATTAAAACACTGCACACCCAACCAACGGTAAATAGGATCTTGAATTTTGTCTCCCTTACCAAGAGCTTGCACACTATCCACAGTCTTCTGTAGACCCTCTTTATCTTTCAGCGCGTAGTTGCAATACACCATGATCATTCCAGCTTTAAATCCATAGGCCTCAGGATCTGCCTTCAAGGGCTTCTGAAGGGCATTAATAGATTTTTCATAATCTTTAAGTTGGTAATATCCCCAGCCTATCCAATATCGAGCATTAACCACGGTCTTTTTTTGTAAATCAGGGAAGCTCTCTAGCATCGCGTCATAACGGCGGATCATATCCTTGTAGTCTTTATTTTCCTTCTTGATACTCGCACTACTCTGCCAAGCAAGGGCCGCTAGCTTATGCTTAGGGAAACGTTGTATAAGAAGGTCAAAGTCCTTCAGTGCAGAATCGCGATCACCCAGTGCCATGTATGATTTCCCCCGCCTCGCAATTGCATAAGAAGCCCGCTCATCCTCGCCATAGGCATTAAGAAAATCTGTGAAATTTCTAACAGCACTATTATGATCACCTGACTCAGAAAGGCACCAGCCACGTTTATAAAATAAATTAGCCCTGTTATCCTTGCCCACTAGGGTGGAATCAACCCTGTTATAAGCATCTGCCGCTAATCGTGATTTACCATTATCAAACAGCGTTTCCGCCTTCATTAATCTAGATTTATGAATGCGCTCATGTTTTGGATATCTTTCCTGATATATTTCTAAAAAAGCCTCCACCTGTTGTGGAATATTAGCCCCCTTAATGTTGAAAAAGCTCAATAACCGATAATAACCTGCAGTAAATGCCGCCTTAGAAAGTGGCACTTGACGCTCTGCTAAGCCAAAATATTTGATAGCTGCATGATATGACTTTAGCTGCAAAGCACTTTTGCCAGCGATAGTATATTTTACCGCCTCCGTAGCGGGTTTGCCCTTGTACTCACCGCGCTTAATAGTATCCAAGACTCCTTGGTAGTTTTTATCAGCAAACATCGTATTCATCAGTGCTGCTTGCGCGCCCGACTTAAATCTTTTATCTGTAGAGAGTAAAACTGTTTTGAAATACCCGCCAGCAAGGGTGTTGTCCTTTTCTTGGAGTGCAATCAAACCTGAGTGATAATTTGCCTCTATACGAATATCATCCTTCACGCGGGGGAGCAGAAGAACACTAAACTTTTCTTTTGCCTTATCTGTATTTTTTTTCTCCAAGTAAAGGTGGGCAAGCCGCAAGCCAGCATTTTCACGGTAGACAGGCACGGCATCTTGAGCTTGCTCTACTAATGTATAAGCTTGAATAGCAGCATTAGAATCTCCGGAAAACCGATAGCATGAGGCTTCTTGATAACGACCTCGATAGCGCTCCTCAGCCGTATCTGAGTGCTCAGCCACACGCCTAAAGTATACTGCAGCTTGAGCGTATTTTTTATTATGAAAAGCATCATACCCCAGCCTATTAGATGAAAGAGCTGCATAACGACCTTTTTGGTAGCGATTAATCACCCCCGTAAGTATACGCTTTGCATTATCTATAGCACCAGATTGATAGAAACACTCCCCTAGGTAATAAGACGCAGCAGGAGTATTCACATGGGCAGGAAACCTCTCGATATATGCTTCTAACCGTGGAATTAGACGCCTGTAAGCGCCTACGCGCATACTATGATCTCGTGTCGAATTAGCATTTCTGTAAAGGCTCTTACAGAACTCAAACTGATCTTGCCCTGGATCTGCCACCAGAATTTCACTTTGCCCAGATGCATGGACTACACTAAAAAGTAATGCAATAATGATAGCAGGTAATTTCATAAGAAAAGAAAAAGGGGGGGGAGTTAGTTACGCTTACGCTGTACTTGTGTAGCAAAGGAAATATTAGGGATGCCAGCCTTCTGACAGACATCAATCACTTCGACAATTCTTTGATACTCTACTTTACCATCACCACGTATACGAATCGCTTGATTTTTATGTACCGCAGCAATACGTGTTAATTTAGCAAATAGCTGATCCTGCGTCATCTCGGTATTATCTACAACCACTTCACCGCTCTCCCTGACATTAACAATAATTTCACCCACAGTCTGATGAGCATCAGCCCCCTCCTCTGCCACCGGCACAGAGACATTAAGCTCACGCTCACTCTGTGAAAACTGCATTGTCGCGATAAAGAAAATCAAGAGAAGGAAAACCACATCAATCATCGGCGCTAACGGGAAATCCGCTGATTCGGGCTCTTTAGTTTGAAATTTCATCGATTAGAAAATGTAGAATATGCGCAGACTCTCAAATTATGTATTTCCTAGTAATCTTCAGAATCACTAGGGCGCTGTGCAGGAATGTTCCTTGATTCACTATGAGGGGCGTAGCCGTCATCATATCTAACTGAAGCCTCACTATATGGGTGTTGTTCACCCTGCTGCTCAGCCTGTGGAGCGCTACCTCGGCGTCTGTGATACTGGACAGCCAAAAGCGCAATAAGATGAGTCGCTGCTGCCTCCAGCTCAGCGATGTATTTCTGTACTCTAGCTCTGAAAACTGAATAGAAAATCACCGCTATAATCCCTATAACAAGTCCAGATGCCGTAGTAACTAGTGCTTGGTAAACTCCCTCCGCAAGCTTGTTAGCATGCACCCCCTCATAGTTACCACTGGCAATTTCCATAAAAGCACTAATCATACCGATCACTGTTCCCAGCAAACCTACCATCGGTGCAATGGTGCCCACATCAGATAGATAGCTAATACGCTGAGTCAAAATACCCGCCTGACGTGAGCCCTCGGCCTGAGCTACCTCTCGTACTTCCTTAAAAGTAGCAGCCGTATTTTTGGTCATGAAATTCAGTGTTTTCTCTGTAATCCGAGCCACACTTTGGTTCTGCCGATTACACTGTGCCACCAATCCTAGATAATCACCCTTTCGGATCAGCGCTTCCGCCGCGTTCATAAAATTATCACTTACTACTGAGCCTCGGCGGATAGTTAGAAAATACAGCATGACCAGCACCAGACAGATCACAGAAAGAACCGCCAGCGGATACATCATAAAGCCACCCATCTCTAGGATTTCTAGAATATCCTTACTTTCAGCAGCCTCAGCAGCTGAAGTATCGTTTGCCAAAGCAGCTGGTGCAGCCACCAGTAAGCTCACAGGGCTGAGCACTGTCGCTAATCTCTTATTGATAAAAATTGTTGAATTCATAAAAAAGTTCACTGCTACTATAGCGATTATCCATCTAGGTGCAAGCGTAGGAACTGCATTCTCCACACTATATGTAAAAACCTGAAAATCATCATTTTTCACTATCTTACCATATCTAAGATACCTCTTGAGCTTGCTTTACCTGACCCCTGCCCTGACTCTCTTTCTAAACCATCCTGCCATGATACCTGAAATCCAGCAAAAACTCAGAAAGACCCCTCACAAACCCGGGGTTTACCTTATGAAAGACAGGCTTGGTGGGATCATTTACGTAGGAAAAGCCCGAGATCTAAAAAAACGTGTAAGTAGCTACTTCATGCCATCTCGTAAAACTCGCGCAGACGTTAAAACGCGTGCACTCATCGACAGCATCTGTAGCTTTGACCTACAGATAGTTCGCAACGAACAGGAAGCACTCATTTTAGAGAGTAAACTCATCAAGCAATATCGCCCACGCTACAACATTAGCCTCCGGGACGATAAACGTTTTTACATGGTGAAAATTCAACTCGATGCCCCACTACCTCGGTTTATGCTCACGCGTTTAAAAAAAGAAGACGGCGCTCGCTACTTTGGCCCCTTTGTCCACTCCAGCGCCCTTAAAGCTACCTTAGAGTGGATCAACCGTGAATTTGGCCTCCGTACCTGCCGCGCACGGAATCCGGGGGAAAACGAATACCGTCACTGTCACGCAGATATTATCCGTAAATGTAGTGCCCCGTGTATACAAAAAGTATCCCCCGATGACTACCTCGCACGAATCAAGGAAGCCGTAAAACTCCTGGAAGGAAAAGGTAAACGTGGGCACCTCCAAGGGCTTCGTGACCAAATGGAAAAGGCCTCAGAAAAACTCCAATTTGAAAAGGCCGCACGCCTGCGTGACATCATCGAAAATCTAGAAAAAACCCTCAGCCCCGCACGCAGCTTCTCGCGTGGTCACAGCTCCATCCCCAGTACAGTAAACCCCGCAGAAGACGTTGCAGAGCTTCAAGACGCTCTCGGCCTCACAGATAAACTCGAAATCATGGAGTGCTTTGACATTTCCAATGTCTCCAGTAATCACATCGTCGCCTCCATGGTACGCTTCGTAAATGGCGCCCCAGATAACCAAAGCTACCGCCGCTACAGAATCAGAACTGTAACAGGCCAAGATGACTTTGCCAGCATGGCAGAAGTTGTTAGGCGCCGTTACTCCCGTATTCTCAGCGAGAACTACATCGCAGAAACAGAAAACACACAAGAAACCCCGCTAACAGCCCTACGCCGACTAGCACGTGAAGGAAAGTCCCCACTCCATCTCCCAAACCTCGTCATCGTAGATGGAGGAAAAGGCCAACTAGGCATGGCCGTCAGAGAGCTACAAAACCTAGGACTACATGACCTCCCAGTCATCGGGCTAGCAAAGCAACACGAAGAAATATTCCGCCCAGGAAATAGCGAGCCCCTCTTACTCTCACATGATACCGGTGCACTTAAACTCCTCCAGCGAATCCGTGATGAAGCACACCGCTTTGCTAATAATTATAATGAACTTCTTCTCCGTCGCCGTATTAAAGAGAGCCTATTAGATGATTGCCCAGGTATGTCTAACAATAGAAAGGAAGCCCTTCTACGCCGCTTCGGCAGTGTCAAACGCATCCGCAAAGCCACACTAAAAGAACTAGAATCTGTCCCAGGTATCGGTAAAAAAACAGCTGAGCAAATGATCCTATTTCTACAGCAAAGTTAAATTTATAATAGCCAAAGCACACTAGACAACCACCCTCCTCGCAATCTCCTTTTAGCATTTGCATCCACCTCACAACATATTAAGTTTACATCGTAATGAATAAAATTGTTCCCCTAATCAGCTCCGGCACCGCCGGACCGCTCGGAGTCCTCCACCTACCACGCCTATGGCAAAAAGCATCACTCGAACACGCTGGTAAAATAGCTGATGGTTACCCTGGCTGCGGCGCAGGCTACGACCAAATGGTGCTCGACGGCCTCGGTCTAGACCGTGATGCCTTCCTAGCTCTCATATCAACCAAGCCCACATACATTCAAACAGAAAACTGGATTAAAGAAAACGGCACCAAGGTTAATGCCGCTGCCATTTCCGAGCTTAACGCCGCCATCACAGGCTATATCCACAAAGATGAAACCAGACAAGAGATACTCAACGCCGTGGGCCTACCAGACGGAGACCCCAGAGATGCCATTAACCTCAACAACCTTGACGACTGGGACGGCTTCCACACATCCGTTATCAAGTAACTACCTACCTACAAGCTAGCTAGCTAATAGATTCATAACGCCGGAGAGAGGCTAGTCCTCCTCTGGCGTTATTGTTTTTAAATCATAAGGAAACCTTCGAATTATTCCTTTTCTAACTAGCATACTCCACAGCACGCTGCTTCATCTGGGTAGCCATAAGATTGAGTGCGTTAGCACGTGTAGGAGCTAAATGCTCCTTTAATCCTGTTTCATCAATAAAGGACATATCAGCCTGCAACACTGCCTCTGCTGTTTCACCATCAAGCACACGCACAAAGAGCGCGATCATACCTTTAGTAATCAGAGAGTCTGAATCCGCCTGATAGTGCATCACACCATCTTTGTGGTGAGCATCTAACCAGACTTGAGATTGACACCCCTTAATCAAATTATCAGCCGTCTGTTGTTCTACAGGCATCGCAGGCAAGGTTTTTCCGAGACCGATAACGTATTCATAACGCTCCGTCCAATCTTGAAAGAACCCAAGCTCCTCAAGAAGCTCTGTTTTTTTTGCCTCGATGCTCATAAGTTAAATAGCGCTTCCCTCCTGAATAAGAGGCAGAATACTCGCCACTCTTTCCTTCATTTCCTTGCCTGGCTTAAACTTCACCACTGCGCGAGGTGGAATTTTCATGTCCTGTCCTGGGTTTTTAGGATTACGCCCAACTTTGCCCTTCATTTCACGAACTTGAAAGGAACCAAAGTTCCTTATAACCACTGCATTGCCTGAAGCAAGTTCACCAGTAACGGTGTCTAAGAGAGTCTCCAAAACATTAAGAACATCATTTTGGCCTAGGCCTGTTTTATTGCTGAGTTTTGTGACTAGATCACGTTTTGTAACGGTTTCCATGAGTATCAGATATTATGTGTATTAGCATTTTGCGCGAGCTTTGCGCGTGCTGGATGTTGGAAAACATAGACAGCCGTCATTGTCCCGAAAAAAATGATTCAAACCAGTCACAAATCAAAAATATATTTATTTCAGTAAAGAAAACGCTACCCGCAGTCTATGCCCGTCGCTCTATACAACCTATTATTTCACTACATAATCTCTCAATTTCTGGCACAGCTACCTCCAGCTCATGAGCCCTCCTCAGAGGCTCTAGCCAGATTGTATCCAGCTCCACTTCACGCCCATTTATAAAATCAATCATGCTAGAAGGTCTATATTTCTTCATCAAACGCGTTACCGATATCTGACCTTCAATAAACTCATTATCAACCAAGTAGCCAAGCTCCCCTGCCACTACCTGAATCTCATTCATTATTCTACGGACGCGCCCCTCCACGCCATTCATCTCTAATAGCGCCTCCGTATCAACTCCCCCCTCCACTATAGCTAGACCATTAAATGGTATATTCCACACTAACTTCATCCATTGAGCTCGTCCAAGACTATCAACAGCCTCACATCTAATCCCGCTTTGTAACATAAACTCCGCTAACTCAACCGCATTACCTCCCCCATCACTAGAATCATAGCTACCAACCTTAATCAGCCCAGACGTATAATGATGAATATCACCAGGGCCCAATCTATTTACCCCAATAAAACAAAGCCCGCCAAACACCCTATGCCCTCCAAAAAGCCCCGCCAATAAATCAGCACTTCCCAGACCGTTTTGTAACGTAAGCAGCTCAGTCCCCTCATGTAGCAAGGGTGTAATCATCTCTTCAAATAAATGGTTAGAAGTAGTCTTCCACGTCACGATAACAAGGTCCACTTCACCGATATCCTCCACCCGCGTGTGGCACACTACCTCCGGCAGCATCACATCACCATCGATACTCGTTATACGCATACCATGTTTAACCACATGATCATAATCACTACGCATTAGAAAATGAACCTCCACACCAGCCTCGACCAGGCGTGCTCCATAGTAACTACCCAAGGCTCCCGCCCCCACGATAGCCACCTTAGTTTTCTTCGTATACTTCATCTTTTATCCTTAAAATTATCCCCTCTTCGTCCAATTATCCAGAGTCGAATCAAGAGCACTACACAGATGCTCTATCTCACGGTGCGATATACTAAGCGGTGGCATAATCACAACCGTATCCTGAATCGGCCTAGTCAAAAGACCATACTCCCTTGCTAACACACAGACAACCTCTCCTATTCTGTTAGATGGGGGAAATCTTACCCCATCTCGCTGGCGCAGCTCCACCCCCGCAATAAAACCGCATTGCCGAATCTCATGAATAACATCATACTTTTCGGTTAATCTAGCAAGCCCCCTCCTCATTAACTCCACCTTCTCCGGTAACTTATCTAATGTCTGCTCCTCTTGAAAGACATCCAGACTAGCCAGTGCAACTGCACAGCCTAACTGATTAGCAGTATAGCTATGCCCATAGTAGAAAGCATTCTCTACACCACCTAAAAAGGCATCATAAATCTTACCCTTCACCATCGTAGCAGCCAGTGGCATGTATCCACCCGTCAACCCCTTCGCCAAACATAAAAAATCAGGCACCACATCTTCCTGCTGACAAGCAAACATCTTACCAGTCCTACCAAATCCAGTCATCACCTCATCTAAAATTAAGTGCACGCCATGAGTGTCACACCACTTTCTAATCTCCTTCAGCATACCCTCGGGCCAGGGGTTGATCTGATTTACCCCCTGCACCAGAGGCTCAATAATCACCGCCGCACACTTACTGATCTTCTCCTCGCTCAAACCTAACAAATCATTAAGACCTCCTAGCTGATTCACAGGAAAACCAAATTTCTCAAAAGCCTTAAAAAAAACACCCACCCCACCCAGTGATGCCGCACCCAGAGTATCACCATGGTAAGCCTGATCAAAGGCCAGCAACTCAGTTCTCTCCGGCTCTCCAGATTGAAGCCTATACTGAATAGCCATTTTCACAGCACACTCCACAGCGGTGGAACCATCATCAGAGAAAAACACCCTTTCTAATTCCCCCTCTGGGAAAAAGTCACAAAGCCTCTCTGCCAACTCACTAGCACGAGGATTAGCAAATCCCAAATAGCTGGTATGAGCCACCCTCCCTAGCTGATCTGTCACAGCCTCGTTAAGACGTGCGTGATTATGCCCGTGGATATTCGTCCAGATAGATGAGTTTCCATCTATATACCGCCCCCCCTCAGAGTCCTCTAGCCATACACCCTCACCAGACACCAGCACCAGTGGCTCAGCCTCTTCCCACTCTGCTTGGCGGGTAAAGGGGTGCCAACAGTGCTCCCTATCCCACATTCTCCATTGCTCAGTATCCACGGGCTTAATTTGTGCAGAAGCAGCCCTGCTTGGCAAGAGCCTGATCACCCACTTAACACAACTTTAGAAAAAATAAGTTGAATTTATCCCCTCGAAACGCGTCTATACAAGTGTTATGAAATTTCAATTACTTCTATTTGCCTTGGCCAGCCTACTGCCATTTGCGCTATCATCCTGTCATTCAGGCGTCTATTACAGTCCTGCACAGGGCTCCAGCCATCAAGGCTCCAGCAGCTACCTCACATCCTTACCCTTCGGCTATAGCACGATTTACGTCAGTGGTAGCCCATTCTATTACCACAATAACTACTGGTACAGACGCTCAAATGGACGCTACTACCGCACATCTCGACCCAGTGGCTATAAGGGAAGCCTCGGCAGAAGCTCTAGCTACGGTCACCTAACACGCCTCCCTAGCGGATACCGTAGCCACACCATTAGTGGCTCACGCTACTATAGCCACGGTAATATCTGGTATACGCATCGTAGCGGAAAATACTACCCTGTTTCTAGACCAACATCATACCGCACCACCAGAAACAACTTCAGCTCAGGTTCAAGAGGAGGCACCTATAACCGCTCTAGAACAAACTTCAGCCGTAACACTAAACCGGTTGCAAAACCTATCACCAGAACCAAAACTGTAAGTCCCGCCAGCACTAATACTAGTGCCAGAAAAGTTCGCGCAACTGCAGCTCAGGCTCAGACTACTAGAAAAAACATCTCAAAAGCTAAACGCTAGAACTACTCAAAAAGCTCCTACATTCTCTCCGGAGCCTGAATCCCCATAAGGTCCAAACCCTTTACCAACACCCGGCTGGTCAGCTCACAGAGCACTAGTCGGGTGTTTTGCGTTTCACCCTCTGACTTCAGCACCGGGCATGCCTCAAAAAATGAATGGAATGCCTTAGCCAGCTCTAGCAAATAGTTAGCCAGTAAGTTCGGGCGGAAGTCATCTAACAGCGATGGCACCACCTCACCAAAACGCACGATCATACGCGCCAAATTAACCTCCCCGACTTCGGTGATTTTCAGATTTCCAGCATCCAGCTTCACACCATCTTCCAACTTACGGAAAATAGAATTAACGCGCACGTAACTATACTGAAGGTAAGGTGCTGTATCCCCCTGAAGCGCTAACATCCTATCCCAGCTAAATACATAGTCCGTCATACGATGCTGGGAAAGCTCCGCAAACTTCACCGCACCTATACCTACGATCTCAGCAATTTTAGTCCGCTCACCATCACCCATCTCTGGATTTTTTTCAGCGATCACCTTACTAGCACGCTCCACAGCCTCATCTAGCACATCCACCAGCTGCACATTATCACCACTACGGGTCTTCATCAGCTTTCGGTCTTCTCCCAAAATAGAACCAAAGGAAATATGCTGCATCTCAGGACTTAACCCACGCTTCCGAGTGGCCGTAAAAATTTGCTGGAAATGCAGCTGCTGAGGAGCACCCACCACATACCAAATCTGATCAGCATCCCACTCCTCCACACGGAAATCAATCGTAGCTAAGTCAGTAGTTGCATAAAGAAAACCTCCATCTGCTTTCCTGACAATCGTAGGCTTATCCGCCAGCTTTTCATCATCATCAAAGAAAACACAAATTGCACCATCACTCTCACGAGCGACACCACTCTCTAACATCCCCTCTACCAATGGCGCCAACCTGTCATTATAATAGCTCTCGCCATACCAATAATCAAAACTTACATCCAGCCTATCATAGATCCCCTGCAACCCCTCTTTAGAGAGATCCACGCACCTCTTCCAGATCTCAAGATTAGCCTCATCACCACTCTGAAGGTTAACGAGCTCCATTTTACAAATATCACGGATATCATCACTCTCACCGCAGAGCCCATTCACCGTCCGGTAGACACGCAGTAATTCAGCTACAGGATCAGACTCAAGAGCCTCCTGATCTAGCACCGTTTTCCAGCCATGGATAATCATGCCAAATTGTGTACCCCAGTCACCAATATGATTATCCTTAACCACCTTATGACCCAGGAATATAGCTATCCTCGCCAGACTCTCACCAATAATTGTAGACCGAATATGCCCCACATGCATGGGCTTCGCCACATTAGGTGCAGAGAAATCTACCACAATATTTTGCGCCGGCTGAGCCAGATCAACCCCCAGACGATCATCACCTAATAAGCCTGCCAATTTCTCACACCACGCTACCTTTGTAATACGAAAGTTAATAAACCCAGGCCCCGCGATATCAGCCTCAGCCACACCACCAAGATCAATACTCTCAATAAGTTGCGTCGCCAGCTGGCGCGGATTCATCCCCAGACTCTTAGCCAGTACCATTGCTGTATTCGCCTGATAATCTCCAAAGCGTAAATCAGCAGCCGCAGCCACCTTCGCACGAAAGCCCGATGGCACCTCTAACTTCAGTTCTGTTAAGGCAGCATTTAGGGCCTCTTCAAGTTCTTGGATCATGATATGATATGATATGATATAATATATTAATAACTTATCAGGACTATTACACCTCCTGATTAACACGTGGTGGGCGAGAAGAAAAAATACTCAACACATCCTCGATAGACTCCGCCTCCTGAAGCCTCTCTTTAACCTCGTATGAGTTAAACATTTTAGCGATAGCCGCCAAAGTTTGTAAATGAAGACCGTAGTCCTTTTTAGGCACCACGAAAAGCACCACAAAATTAACCGGAGCATTATCGAGTGCCTCAAAGTCTACACCATCTGTAGAACGAGCAAAACAAGCCGTTACCTTCTCCACATTATCAGAAAATGCATGCGGAATAGCCACTCCAGAGCCAATCCCCGTACTAATTGTCTCCTCACGTGCCTTGAGCAAAGCAACCACCTCATCTCTCACACCAACGGCCAGAAGCTCTCGAAACACAAGATGGTCAACAATTTCTAAAATCACCTCATGACAAGTTCCCCCCTTCAAATTGAGCATCACTTGATCCGCTGTAAGTAAACTAGCTAATTTCATAAAAAATTGAGATTTAAATAGGTGGCGCCCTCTGGAGGCCTCCCCGGAGACCTCATGCAGGTAGCCCGATCACCACCACATAACAAGGCTTATTGTGCAGACCTATACATTCGATAGGATGTTGACCTCATCCATCTAACCCTCATGATTTAAAGATGATTTTCATAAAGCTTACCTGCACACTACTCATCACCACTGCCATAATATATGCACGTCCTTCCCTACCCCTTAAAACCAATAAAACATCCACCCGAGAACTCATCCAGCTCATCCTCGCACAAGACCTAAACACTAGGAAATTCGCCTTTTCAGACGTCATCCACGCCACTACCGGCAAGGAAATCCTACCACTAGAACGCCAAAACCCCACACACCAGCTTATCACTCAGGCTATCCACCACGCCACAAAAGAAACCAACATAGAACTAAGCCAAGCAAACTCCCCCATACAAAAACTCCGCCGTATCAATGAAGCCTCACGCTACTTTGAAGAACTCATTATTAAAAAAATCAATCTCCACCCAGAACTAAAATGTAGCCCCCCCACTAACAGTAAAGGTCACCAACAACGCTCAGGCTACCCAGATATCCACATCACCCACACCGCCACTGATGGTACTATCACCCACGCCTATCTCGACCCTAAGCTCTTTGAGGGGAAATCACGCAGCTCCACGCTACGCACCTTTTACTACGAGCCACGAACACACACCAATAAAATCCAGCACCACGCCCTTCACCTACTCATCGGCATCAGCCATAACGGCATAAAAGGTCAATGGCACTTCAACAGCTCAGAACTCTGTGACCTATCACGCTTTCATGTCCGCCTCAAAGCCGAATTCCACGCATCTAATCGTGACCTTTATAGCAAACCCACATTAACCTCACCCAAAAACTAGCCCCCTCCCTCACCACCTAATTACCCCCACATTTTTAATAAACTCTTGCTTCTCCCCACACCCCCCGTATTCCTTTCTTATGCCTCTATCCCACCGCACTAGCGGCTCCACCGCACGCGATGATTACCTCGAGCAGATCCTCCATCTGATCGAAGAAAAAGGTTACGCACGTCCCATTGACATCTCCAAAAAACTAGAAATCTCCCAAGCAAGCGTCACCAATATGCTACTAAAGCTCGACAAAGAAGGACTTGTCAAACACGAGAAATACCGCGGCACCACCCTCACCAAAGAAGGCCTCAGCATTGCCAAAGCAATCATAGACCGGCACGAAACACTTACACGCTTTCTAGAACTCTTCGACATTGATAAAGACACCATCTACCGTGACGTAGAAGGTATGGAACACCACGTCTCACGCGCCACACTAGAAGCTATTCGCGCTCTAGCAGACCACCTTCAAGCACACCCGGACACACTAGCCGCCATCAAGTCAATACAGTCAACCTCACTAGACTAGACCCAGGCTCTAATCCCCCCTTGCCATCTAAGGATAGCAAGTGTATGAAATCTCCCAACAAGTGCTTATAACAGCACTACCCAACAGCACCCTTTCAAATCTTTCCTAAAATGATCAAGTGGACCCTTCAGAAAATCGTCGGCAGTAAAAACCAGCGCGAGGTTAAACGCCTCGGCCCAGTCGTCGCCCGTATCAATAAGCTAGAAGAAGCTTACCAACGTGAATCTGAAGACCAGCTCCGCCAGCGTGTTAATGACTGGCAAGAACACCTTCACCGCTACCTCCCGCTCACAGCCCCCACCACCCGTGAGCTAGAGCTGATGAATGCTGATGAACTACAAAGCACAGCTGAGCTCATAAACGCCAAGCTAGACACACTCCACACAGAGTTCCCATCACTCACCAAGGCCAGTGCCAACACAGAATCTATCGAGGAAGCCAAATCAGCCTTCCGCGAGCTCGAAGAAACCAGCTTTCAAGCCGCCCGCGCCAAATACCTTAATCAAATCATGCCCGAGGCATTTGCCGCAGTAAAAAATGCCGCTCGCCGCCTCTCCGGCCAAGAAATCCAAGTCTGTGACCAAACCATGAAATGGGAAATGGTACACTTCGACGTACAGCTCATTGGAGGTATAGCACTACACCGCGGTATCATCGCAGAGATGCAAACCGGTGAAGGAAAAACACTCGTTGCCACCCTTCCTGTATTTCTCAACGCCCTTACCGGACTGGGTGTTCACGTAGTAACGGTAAACGACTACCTCGCACGCCGTGACTCAGAATGGATGGGAGCTGTCTTTAAATACCTAGGCCTTACAGTAGGCTGTATCCAGAGCCAGATGCCACCACACCTCCGCCGCGAGATATATGAAAATGACATCACCTACGGCACCAACGCTGAATTCGGCTTTGACTACCTCCGTGACAACGGCATGTCATCCTCAACAGAAGAACAAGTTCAGCGTGGCCACTACTTTGCCATTATTGATGAAGTCGACTCCATACTCATTGATGAAGCAAGGACACCGCTCATCATCTCCGGCCCATCCACAGTATCTAACACAGAGCAATACGGCCGCTACAAGCCACTCATCGAGCAGCTCGTCAAACTCCAAAGCACCCTCTGTAACGATCTCGCAGACGAAGCCAAACAGTGCCTTGAAAAAAATGACGAAGTTGGCGCCGGACGTGCCATATTTAAAATCAAACTAGGCAACCCACGGAACCGCCAGCTCATGCGCTTCATGGAAGAGCCTGAGACACGCCGCCTGATCGAGAAAACTGAGCTCTCCATGTATCAGGACTCACAAAAACGTGACCTCTTTGAAATCAAAGAAGAACTCTACTACACCATTGATGAAAAAGCACACGATGCTGATCTCATGGAACTTGGCCGTGAATATCTATCCCCAAATGATAAAGAAGCCTTTGTCCTTCCCGATCTTGGTGAAGCCTACGGAGAAATAGACGCAGACCTCACCATCAGCGAAGAAGACCGTACCGAGCGCAAACAAAAGCTCCAAAATCGCCTAGACACCCAAGGCGAGAAAATGCACTCCATCTCCCAGCTCCTCAAAGCCTACTGCCTCTATGAAAAAGACGTAGAATACGTCATAGCAGAAAACAAAGTCATCATCGTAGATGAAAATACTGGCCGTGAAATGCCCGGGCGCCGCTGGAGCGACGGCCTCCACCAGGCAGTAGAAGCAAAAGAAGGTGTGCACGTAGAAGAAGAAACTCAGACCTACGCCACCATCACCATACAAAACTACTTCCGCCTCTATGAAAAGCTCGCCGGCATGACCGGAACAGCTGAAACAGAAGCTGCTGAATTCCATGACATCTACAAACTAGACGTTCTCCCCATCCCTACCAATGTCCCGAACATCCGTATCGATCATAATGACCAAGTCTTCAAGACACGCCGTGAGAAATACAATGCCGTAGTCAGTAAAATTCAAGAAGCACACGATCGTGGCCAGCCAGTTCTCGTAGGAACAGCATCCGTAGAAGCATCAGAACTACTAGGAAAAATGCTTAAACGAGCCAAAATCCCTTGTAACATTCTTAACGCCAAATTCCACAGACAAGAAGCTGAGATCGTCGCCAACGCGGGACAAAAGGGTGCAGTCACCGTCTCCACAAACATGGCCGGACGAGGCACTGACATTAAGCTAGCCCCCGGTGTCCCAGAAGCAGGAGGCCTCTTTGTTATCGCCACAGAGCGCTACGAGTCCCGCCGAGTAGACCGCCAGCTACGCGGACGTTGTTCACGTCAGGGAGACCCAGGTATGAGCCAGTTCTTTATCTCCTTTGAAGATGACCTCATGCGTAACTTCGCTGCAGCCGAGCGCATGACCAATATGATGGAACGCTTTGGCATGGAGGATGGCGAAGCCCTTGAGCATAAATGGCTTAACAAATCTGTAGAAACCGCCCAAAAACGTGTAGAACAACGTAACTACATGTGGCGTAAACGCGTTCTCGACTTTGATGACGTCATGAATAAACAACGTGAAGTTGTTTACGGCTACCGTAATGAAGTAATCAGCTCTGAGAACCCACGCGAACTAATCGATGAAGTAATCGAACGCGCCATCCCAGAAAACGTCATCTCCTACCTCGAAGACCGTGACGATGGCGCACCTGACTATGCTGAACTACTTAACTGGGTAAACACCACCTTCCCACTCCAGATAAGCCTCGATGAAAGTGGCTTCCATGATCGGGATTCACAAGGAAATGCCGACTATGTAGTCGCCCAAGTAAAAAAAGCCTATCAGCTAAAAATGGATCACGAGGCCCCAGAACTCCTCGACATGCTAGAAAAGCATATCATCCTAACTGGTATTGATAAACTCTGGCAAGAACACCTCTATAACATGGACGCCCTACGCGAAGGTGTGCACCTCCGCGCCCAAGGTCAGAAAGACCCACTCGTAGAATATAAAAACGAAGCCTACGCCCTCTTTGCCACCCTCATGGGCAATATCGAGAACGAAACACTTAGTAACCTCTTCCGCTCCACAACTAATATCGAGCAATTTGAGAACTTCATGCAAGGGCTCCCCCAGCAGCTATCCAGTGATGCCAGCGCCCCCGCCGGCCCAGCAATCACTAACGAAAACATCGCACAAACTGGTAACTCTCAAGACCTCCAAATGACTCCTGTAGAGGACGGACAACAAATTAAAATCAACCTCCCCAAACGCCGACCAATGGCCAAGATCAACCGCAACGAAAACTGCCCTTGCGGATCAGGGAAAAAGTTTAAGAAATGCTGCGGACGCGAATCATAAACCACAGTAAATAGCTCTCAGTCAGCGGCGGCTAGTGTGTTTCACACTAGCCGCCGTTATTTTTTTGACAAAGCTAGAGCAAGCCCCTCGACTGGCATCAAAACCACAAATCATCAACGACTTACCATTTGATAGACTACTTATCGCGGAATAACAGAACCGCAGTATCGCCATACTCTCATGTGATAGCCAGCCAGACTCCTACGGCATCACTCGCCTCTGGTGAGACATTAGTAATTCCGGCTGAGTAAATCACAGCTGAGAAACACTACTCTTCAAAGTGCTTCCTCCGTTCCTCCTTCACCACAGAAGCCATATCATAAAGGGCCAATAAAATAATCATCACCCCGTAAAGCATACAAAAACCCCACCAGACAAGAAATAACCAAACACTGTCACCTAACCAATTAGCCAACGGCCAAGCCCCCAGACCCGAGATAATCACCAGCACAATCACCAGCTGTAAAAGCATCTTCCGGCGCAAATCACGTGAATGCAGGATCATTCGAGCAAGACCTTTACACACCATCACCCAGCTAGCTTTATTACCTGACATCGGCACGACTCTACGTTTCCAAAACCAAAGTCCAAATACCAAATAAGAAAAACTTCCATTACCCCACCACCTGCCCTCCCACTAGAATTCTTTATTTTGCTTGGTTACATAATAGTCATGCCCCGCAACATCCGTCAGATTTGTAAGATCCGTGGTTCCCAAATCATCACCCACAGAAAAATTCGTCAGATTCCCAAGATTCGTAGTTTCAATAACCCTCTGAAGCCGCTATCACTCCCCCGCCATGCTTGATATCAAAGCCATTCGTGAACACGCAGACACCATCAAAGAACGCCTAGCCACCCGTGGTGGTGACGCCCACACCCTTATCCCAGAGTTACTGACCTGTGATGAAATCCGTAGACGCGCAGAAACGCAAAAACAAACCCTGCAATCAGAGCGTAAGCAGCTCTCCAAGCAGATCGGCGCACTCATGGGGCAAGGTAAAGCTGATGAAGCAGAAAGTATTAAAGAACAAGTCCACGCCATCGGTGAGAATATTTCTAATCTAGATGCAGAGAGCGAAACCAATGATGCCCGTATGACAGAACTTCTGATGAGTATCCCTAACATCCCTCATATCGACTGCCCTGTAGGCGCTGATGAAGATGCTAACCCTGAGATGCGTATCTGGGGTGAAAAGCCTGAAATTAAAGAACCTCTAGATCATGTAGCTCTAGCTGAAAAGCACGGCCTTATTAGCTTCGAAGACGGCACCCGTATCACTGGCTCTGGCTTTGTAGTCTATCGAGGTAGAGGCGCCCGTCTAGAACGTGCACTCATTCAGTTTCTCCTTAACACCCAGAGTGAAGAACACGGCTATGAGGAAGTTAATGTCCCCCACATTATCAAGCGCGAATGTATGGAAGGCACCGGCCAACTACCTAAATTTGAAGATGACATGTATGGCATTGAAGAAAACTCCCTCTTCCTCGCACCCACTGCAGAAGTTCCAGTAACAAACCTCTACCGTGACACCCTGCTAAAAGCCGATGATTTACCTGTCAAACTCACCGCTTACACACCCTGCTTTCGCCGTGAGGCTGGTAGCGCCGGACGTGATAATCGTGGTATCATCCGTATGCACCAGTTTGATAAAGTCGAACTCGTACAAATCGTAGAACCATCAAAATCCATCGAGCTACTCGAAGAACTTACTGGCCATGCTGAAGCTATCCTCCAGAAGCTCGGGCTCCACTACCGTGTGATTGAACTCTGCACCGGCGACATCGGATTTTCATCCACTAAGACCTACGACATCGAAGTCTGGTCACCCGGACAAAATAAATACCTAGAAGTCTCCTCATGCTCTAACTTTGGTGACTACCAGGCACGCCGCATGAAACTCCGCTATAAAGATGCAGACGGAAAAAATCAAATGTGCCACACCCTAAACGGCTCCGGCACTGCCCTACCACGCCTCTACGTAGCACTCATAGAGCAATATCAGCAGCCAGACGGCAGCATCCTCATCCCTGAGGTGCTAGCGCCTTACTTCGGTGCTGATAAAATTAGTTAGAGGGTAAAACTTACCCTCTATAATAGTTCTAGCCTCATGTACCACCTGAGCTAAAGCCAGGTGAAGAGTAGCCAGAATTATATCCAGATGATGAACAACTAACAAGGGCGGAAGAACATACGGCCAATGCTGCAGCAAATAGCCATGAGATGATTTTAGATTTATTATACATAATAATATTATAAGAGATCGTTAAAAAAAAATTATTCCAAATAAATAATTCTACTAACAGCCACAGTCAAGCCACTTCTCACCCTGCATACCATCAGAAAGCCCCCTGCCGTAAGCTACAAAGACCCTCTGAATCTCATCGCGAACACGTCGGAACATAGCTAACTTTTCCTCATTGCTACCCTCAGCGTGCGCGGGATCATCAAACAACCAGCAATAGTGCGCCTGCTCACCGGGGAAATCTGGGCAACACTGGTCCGCATTTCCACAGACACTCACCACCACATGCACTGCTCGGTCTTGAAACTCCGTTAGTGACTTTGACCTAGCATCTGTAAGATCATGCCCAAGCTCAGCCATTACCTCTATCGCCAAAGGGTGTACATACCCTGCTGGATCTGAGCCAGCACTGGCAACCTCCACCACATCACCAGCAGCAGCACGCAGTAAATGTTCCGCCATTTGTGAACGGCATGAATTTCCTGTGCAAAGAACGAGAATGAGTGGCTTAGACATTATGGATGTCAGAGATAGCCGAACTACTATTTATTCCTACAAAAAAACAAAAATTTGCTATTTAGAAACAAACATTTTCAGTTTTACTCCACCTTATGCCCAGCGGCACAAACAAACCAACAGCTAAAAAACACCCACTCGAAAATCAGCGGGTATTTCAGAACACCCTAACTAAGTGGTTTGAAGCGGAGGCAAAAGACTACCCATGGCGTAACACTACAGACCCATGGGCTATCCTTGTTTCAGAAATCATGCTGCAGCAGACGCAGGTAACTACGGTATTAGGTAAAGGTCACTACACCCGTTTTATGGCACTCTACCCCACCCCTGCCGATATGGCAGAAGCCACTGAACAAGAAATCCTAAAAGCATGGGAAGGACTAGGCTACTACCGCCGTGCTAAAAATCTCCACGCAGCCGCTAAAGCCATCACACGTGACCACCGTGGTATTTTCCCTCGGAAATATGAAGAAATCCGTGCTCTCCCCGGCATCGGTCAATACACCGCCGGAGCCGTAGCATCCTTCGCCTACAATGAGTCCCAACCCATCGTAGATGCCAATGTAGCCCGTGTATTCTCCCGCTTATTTAACCTCCAAGACCGTATCGATACCACTGCAGGTAATAAACAGCTATGGAAATGGGCTACCGAACTAGTATCTAAGCAAAACCCACGCGCATACAACTCTGCGCTTATGGAGCTAGGCCAACGCCAATGTTCCCTCAAATCCCCAGACTGTAACACCTGCCCAGTAAATAACTTCTGTCACTGTATAGAGCCAACCACACTCCCCATCAAAAAATCCGCCATCAAAGTCACCCGTGTTGACGAATTTGCCCTATTCGCTCAAGACTCTCACGGCAGGCTCCTACTCCAGCAAGTCCAGAAAGGAGAACGCAGAGAAGGTATGTGGATGCTCCCTCGCCGCGAGCACGCAGCAACTCTCGACCTCCCACTCTCCCTAAAAACTACCTACAGCATCACACGCTACCACGTCACCCTCCGTATCTATTCCAGCCATACACAAGATATCAATGCGGCTGAACATGAAGCCTGGCACCGTATGGAGAACATCGAGGACCTACCCATGCCCAGCCCGGACCGGAGAGCACTTGAAAGTATTCTAGAGGAGTAATCTAGTTCTTGCTTATTGCCCCTAGATTAATGACTCTCTAGCACGTGATAAAAAAGGCATTCATCCTCGGCGCTGGACTCGGCACCCGTCTTCGCCCACTTACCAATGTGCTACCAAAGCCACTCGTGCCCATATTCCATGAGCCTATGGCTAACTATGCACTCAGGCACTGCCAAGCTGCAGGCATCTCGGAATTCGCCATAAATACTCACCACCTGCCAGACGCATGGCAGAACGCCTACCCCAATGCTAAATTCCACGGTAGCCCGCTCCATTTTTTTCACGAAGAAATATTATTAGAAACTGGTGGTGGTATCAAAAACATCGCCAGCTTCATAGATACTGACCCCCTCCTCATCTACAATGGCGACATCCTCACAGACATCGATATTAGTGCGTTAATCCACCACCATAAAACATCAGGAAATATCGCCACACTCGCACTACGCAGCACCGGCGAAAACTGTAATGTCAATATCAGCGGCCATCAGGTAACCGACATGCGAAACCTCCTGAGTAATACCCCCGGCACCCATCAATTTACTGGTATTTATTGTATCCAGCCGGAAATACTTCCACTCATTCCATCCGGTGAAGTAGTCTCAGTAGTACCCGCATTTATAGAACTCATCAAAATGGAAAAACTCGGTGCTGTAGTTCTCGATGAAGGTAGCTGGTTTGATATAGGCAATCCAGAAGCCTACCGTGAAATTCACACTCACATGCGCAGCCAGCGTAAGGATGCCATCCATCCAGACGCAGTCATTCATCCACAGGCAGAAGTATGCACAGACACCTGTATCATAGGTCCTGGTGCACAGATCGCCTCAGGAGCTAAGCTAAAAAACACCATCGTCTGGCCACAGGTATCTATACCCGAAGACACAAATGCTTGTAGCCAGATTCTCACAGGAAAAAATTAACCATTGAAACAAAGTCCGTTTTCTGAAATCTCCACGTAATATCTTCTGTCATGCCCACCGATACCCTCCTCACAGCCATCCGTACCCACCTAGATCTAAGCCCCACGCACTCCTGCGTGTTAGAGCCTATTACCAAAGGCGCATCTGGCCGCACCATCGTCAGGCTCAAGGCAGAAGACTACCCCACATACATTGGTATCCACTACACGATGGATCGCAAAGATAATGCAAATTACCTACCTGTTTCTGAATTCCTCAGCGAAGCTGGATTTAACGTCCCAGAAGTCATCTATGATAACCCTGGCCGCAGAGTAGCGCTAGTAGAAGACCTCGGAGATGTAGACCTACTAAGCATGAAAGATGAACCGTGGGAAAAACGTGAACCCATCTACCGCTCCGCCTTCGAACAATTAGATAAACTTTTCTACACCCGCGCCCCTAAAGACCTCGCGTTCCAACCACCCTTTGATGAAGCTCTCTACCGCTGGGAGCAAGACTACTTCTTTGATCAAGTAGCAGATGAACATCTAGATATGAATCCCGCCGTAGTTGATGAACTCTCCGAGCACCCAGCACTAGCACAAATGGCCAAAGACCTAGGCGCGTCCTCACGGAATCTAGTACACCGCGACTTCCAATCTCAAAACATCATCGCCAATAATAATGAAGCATGGCTCATTGACTTTCAAGGTATGCGCAGAGGACGCCAAGAATATGATCTAGCCTCATTGATCTATGACCCCTACATGAACCACTCTGCTGAAGAGCGTCAAAAGCTCATCGCACTCTGGGAAGACGTCTCTGAGGAAGAACCTATTGCCCCAATTCTCCAGAAATGCGCCGCTCAGCGCCTTATGCAGGCCATGGGTGCCTACGCAAAAATCGGCCGCCAACCACATCAAGAATGGTTTCTGCAGCACCTACCCACTGCCGCCAACCTACTACGCGAAGTAATCGCAGGGTCTGAACTGGAAGAGCCACTACTACCCGTCTTAGACAAACTAGTTTAAAAATCTACGGAGTCCATCCGCGTACCATGTGATTTACCTCTGGCCATATGACCACCCAATCCATAGAAAAACAAGACTCAACAATAGCGGCTATATCAAATAAAAAAAACAAATCATGGTCTAAACTCTCTGCCGTCACCATACGCCTACTACCCTGCATCGCCACAGGCCTGATCGTTCTATTTTATGGCCACAAGATTAGAGCCATCCAAGATTTTGATATTGCTTGTATCCGCGCTGCAGCAGCCTCCCAAGGGCAAATCTACAATATAGACACTGAGTCTAATACCGTCACCTCACGTGCACTCATCACACAGCCTGAAAACGCGCAAAAATTTAAAATCATCGCCATCACTGATGATCCAGATCAGGTCTACGAAAGCACACCTCCCTCACCACTTGACTACGCAGTCATCCTACACACACTCCGCGAACGAGGAGCAGAAAACATAGTTCTCACCACACAGATGAGCTGGGATGGAGACCTAGGCATCACAGCCACAGCACTCAGTGGTAAACTCTCTGATTATAAATACGCCGCCATACCACTCTCTCTAACAAGAGGAGTCACTGCGGAAAAAGTCCCCTCACCTCTTCGTCAGAGTATCATCCCCTTTACTAACATAACAGGGAATCAGACCCTTATACCCATTGTCAATCAAGTCAGCCTCCCCTGCCTTATATCTGATAGCGGTAAGACACGTGCCGGATTTAGTAAAATAGAAAACCTAACTGAAGATCACGATACCATTCCCATGATCTGCATCTGGCAGGATGAAGGTATAATCCCATCCATTGAGCTTCTCACCCTCATGACATTATACAAAGTCAGCCCAGACGAAGTAAGTATACACTGCGGAAAACACATCCGCCTAGGACCTGATGGCCCCATCATAGGAATTGGTAAATTCGGCCAAATAGCACTCCCCTCTGACACAGCTAACATCAACTCCATACCCACAACCAAAGCCGAAGACCTTATCACTCTGGCAAAACCTGAAAATAAAAATACTGCGCCAGACCCTCACATCTACATGATTCACGGTATCGGAGAAAAAACAAAAACCACCAATACACTCCCCCCTGAAAGACTAGCAGCCATTATTCACTGGGCAAAAACCCTCCCTGTGCCAAAAATTGAAAAGCCCACACAGCATCGCCGCCTACCAATCTACGCAACTATCTTAATCATCCTAGATATTGCACTACTCGGATGGTGGTTTACCCGCCTATCACCCAGCAATAGGCACCTCGCATTTGCACTAGCCACTGCCGCCACCCTCCCATTTCTCTTCTTCATGATGGAAACCATCCATTACTGGTTCAGTATATCCGCTCTACTTGCCACCATCGCCGCAGCATGGATGACACCTGTAAAACGTCGTAAGCGCACCACCAATATTAAAAAATACAGAGATACCCGCCCAAAGACCGCAGTCAGCCCCTGAGCTATACTTCATTCAACACCTAAAAAAACCGTTCCTCACCCATACCATGTCTCTGGACGATACCATTAACAAAGCCTCAGTCCTTATAGAAGCACTCCCCTACCTGCAGTCCTTCCGAGGCCATACCTTCCTCATCAAGATGGGAGGCTCCGCCATGGAAGACTCAGAACTTGTTAGAAAAGTCATGCGCGACATCGTCTTTATGGAAGTAGCGGGGATAAACCCAGTTATCGTACACGGAGGCGGTAAAGCCATCTCAGCAGCCATGCAGAAATCTGGCCTTGAGGCCGAATTTATCGGCGGCTTCAGAGTTACCAGCCCAGAGGCCATACACATTGTCGAACAAACCCTCTCAGGGGATATTAACCCTGGCCTCGTCAAAATGCTCACAAGCCTAGGAGGAAAAGCCAAAGGCCTCCCAGGCTCAGAAGTCTTTATTGGCCGCCGTATACAAGCCACCAATGATCACGGACAAACAGTAGACATCGGCAGAGTAGGCGAAGCAATAGAGTGTAATCTAGACCCCATAAAAGACTACATCTCCTCAGAAACTGTCCCCGTCATCTCACCCCTCGCCGCTGAGGAAAAAAGTGGTAAGCCACTCAATGTCAATGCAGACCTTGCCGCAGCATGCCTAGCCAGAGCACTAAACGCAACCAAACTCATCTACCTATCAGATGTTCCCGGCATGCTATCTGATCGAGAAGACCCTACTAGCCTCATCCCGTCCATCAATCGCACAGCCGCTGCTGAGCTCATAGCAGATGGCACCATAGGCGGCGGTATGTTACCTAAGATTAACTCCGCCCTAGATGCACTGGCTAATGGCGTAGATAAAGTTCACTTCATTGATGGCCGTATGCCCCACTCCCTGCTCCTAGAGATCTTCACGCGTTCAGGAATAGGCACAGAGATTATCAACTAAATTGGCGCCGGAGCCATTAGGGAGAAGTACCAGTCCCACACCTGCCAGCCAAAGAAAATCCAAGCAAAGCCACCAAAGGCCAAACTTGGGCCAAAGGGTAACCTTTGGCCAAATCCCATACGCCCCAGAAGCGCTAGGAAAATGCTAAACAAGCAGGCAGCAAAAATTGTAAACAACACAGACTGCCAACCTAAACAGGCACCTAACATCCCCATTAGGTAAACATCTCCCATACCCATAGCCTCACGAGGAATCACGACTTTACGTGCCTTACCACTCAGAGATTTAAGATCCTCGATTCCGGTGCTTTTTCCATTCACCTCAACAGTGGTTCCCCTAATCACCAAGGTCTCAGCCTTCACCTTTTTGCCATCTACCAAAAAGCTTCCCCCCTCGATGATAAGCTGATCACTATCGCGATAAAAAAGATCTGACCACCCGTAAGACTCCCCATCGATGATAAAGCACAGCTCCTGCAGATCATCCTCCTCATCATCCGTGGGCTCACGTAAGCACCAGTCCACAGACTTCGTAAACTCCATATTCTTTTTGCCAAAAGCCAGTTTACCTAGCAGCACCACTAGCCATAGACCACCAAAGCCCGCTACAAAGCCAATACCACACTTCACCAGACCATCTACCCAGCCCTCAGCACGTAAATGATACTGAATCAGTACCGCACCCACCACCCCAAGCGCTGTCCCCAGCCATGTCACCTGCAACGGAATTAACATCAGCTCCGCATCCACAAAAACAACCACCACCAGCAGCGCCATCATCAACATATAAAAAAGCGCTAATCCAGGGCTAGTAGGGAACTGTGTCCACATCAGTAAAAAGAGCAAGGCTGTCACCAGCTCCACCGCAAAGTAGCGAAAGGGAATTCTGCACTGACACTCCGCACATTTTCCACCCTGAGCTAGCCAAGTAAACAGAGGCATATTCCTATACCACGGAATATCCTTATTACAGACAGGACAGTAAGAACGCTTTGGCGTATTTACAGAAAGCCCACGCGGCAGACGGTAGATCGCCACATTAAGAAAAGATCCCACACAGGCACCCAATACAAATGCCGAAATCACCAGCACTGGATGCTGCCAGTTTACCATCTGCAAATTTTCATAAAAAGTGGGCATAACTATTTCTAAACACCATTTGGCAAATTCCAAATACCAAATTCCAAATACCCGTTATCCCACACACATTCATCTTGTATCTTACCCCCTCAGTCTTATGACTAAGCACCAGTGAACGACCTTAAGACATCCGCCATACGCACGGCTCAGCACCTAATCGATGCTGGACACACCACCTACTTTGCAGGTGGCTGTGTCCGTGACGCCATACTCGGAAAAGAACCTAAGGACTATGATATCGCCACCTCCGCCACACCCGATCAAGTTCAGGCTCTATTCCCCAAATCAGACTCCATAGGAGCCCACTTCGGTGTGATCTTAGTGAAGGAAGGTAAAATGGCCTTCGAGATCGCAACCTTCAGGCACGACGGCTCATACAAAGACGGCCGCCATCCAGAGTCAGTCACCTTCTCCAGCCCAGAGGAAGATGCCCAACGGCGTGACTTCACCGTCAATGGGCTCTTTCAACACCCACTAACGGAAGAAATCATCGACCACGTACACGGCCAGGCAGACCTTAACACTAAGACCCTTCGCGCCATAGGCCACCCATCTGATAGATTCCAAGAAGATGCACTACGCCTCCTTCGTGCCATACGCTTTGCCACCATACTCGGCTTTGATATAGAGGCAGAAACTTGGCAAGCCATTCAAGAAAACGCCCACTTATTAGCAAAAATAAGCCCAGAGCGTGTACGTGATGAATTTACCCGCACACTCATCGTAAAAGACCGCGCACGAGGACTAGACCTCCTCACAGATAGTGGGCTCATGCGCCACATCGTGCCTGAAGTGTATGACCTCATCGGCTGTGAGCAGCCGCCCCAGTGGCATCCAGAAGGAGACGTCTACACCCATACCCGTATCATGCTAGACATGCTACAGGGGGAGATCACTCCAGAGCTAGCCCTTGCAGTATTACTCCATGACATCGCTAAGCCCGCCACCTACACCTATGATGAGGCTGAGAACCGCATCCGCTTTAATGGCCACGATCGCATAGGGGCAGAAATGGCAGAAGTCATCCTCCGCCGGCTCCGCTACTCTAATAAAACTACAGAAGATGTCACGGTAATGGTACGTAACCACATGAACTTCATGAACGTGAAGAACATGCGCACCGCTAAGGTAAAACGCTTTATGGCACGCCCCACCTATCAACAGGAAATGGAACTCCACCGTGTAGACTGCGCCAGCAGTAACGGTATCACAGAGAACTATGAATTCCTCCGTGAGAAAGAAACAGAGTTCGCCGCAGAACCCCTCATCCCTGAGCCACTAGTCACCGGCAAAGACCTTATCGATCTGGGGATGAAGCCTGGCCCGGCCTTCAAAGCCATCCTCACTCAATTACAGACAGAGCAGCTAGAAGGCAGACTAACAGATAGAGCAGATGCCCTAAAGTTTGTAAAATCTATCAAATAGCATAACTTGATAAGTTATAAATTACTCACAGCTACTACTCATCCGCCTTATCCCTCAGCTCCACTAGCACATCCGTCATATCGCGAAGATCATCCCAGACATGCTTTACCACATAGACAGGCGCCTCCTGCCTCACCGCCAGAGCTAGGCAATCACTTGGCCGAGCATCTATTTCTATAATCTTACGTTCCATAATCTCATTCTCCGCATGAATGAACATACGGGCAAAAAAGACATCCCCCTCCACCTTCAAGATCACTACTCGGTCCACCTTACCACCAAAGGCATCTAACACCTGCGAAAATAAATCATGCGTAAGCGGCCGTGGAGGCTGCACCCCAGACATCACCGCATTTATTGACGCCCCAATACCCGGCTCAATATAAAAAACGATCACCTTCTCGCCATCTCCTAAAAACACAGCACAGCCTGCCGACGTTGGCATCAGTGCTACAGGCTCTACTCTTACATGATCTTCCATAGACATACACTCTATACCCCTATACAGAAAAAAGGTCAACGTAACCTCTAATGCTTTTAATCAAGCCCAAATTCGTGCACATGAATTTCATCCTCTGTCGAAGTAAAGGGTACAAAACAAGGGCGAAGATGCCCAAAAAACTGCTCCTTAATTCTATCGAAGGTTTCTTCCGCCCGTCTCTCTCCAGTAAGAAATAACTCAGGCATATGCTCCACTCCATCAAGTGGCCATTTCTCAGTCATCCTGAAATTAACGTGGGTATAGCGATCCTGAAGAAAAAACTTTAACGGCAAGTGAGCCCCCAAAGTTTGGGACATACCCATCACCTCCGGTGCGCGCGATGCCCAATATAACATCCCCGCATCATCCCCCGGAGGCTCCATAGAAAACTGAGCTTGGCCAGTCCCTATCGACAGCAAATGAATCTCATCCATTTCATTAGCCCCTTCAGGCAAGTGTCGTTTATTAAATTGTTGAATACGGATCGCCTCTGCTACAGCCAGCATACTAGGATCAGGAGCCCACATCCCCCCATCTACAAAAGCAGAGCCGCCAATCTGTTTATGCGGAAAATAAGTTGGCGCTGCTGTAGTAGCTATCAATGCATCAGCTATCTTAATATCAGCATCGTGCACCCCTTTGGGTAAATGAAGTGAACGAAACGCATGGGGCTGACCCTTAGTCAGGTTCACTACAGGGATAACCAAACGCGTACAGTTAATATCCCTGAGCTTACGTTCACCAAACGCATCCTCAAAGGAACTCTTAAGAACCTCCTGATTAAATCGTGATCGAAAAGCAGCATCCAATGAACGCCCTGTCTTTTTCTTAAACACCCAATTTGCCATCGGGTATAAAGACCTCATCACCCCACGAGCCTTATAAGGCGGCTGCGCTGGGAAAATATCAGCTCCATACCGAACGTAAAAATCATGCATTTCCGCAGCAGACTTACCAGCAGCTAAACCTGCCGCAATAATACCACCAGTCGAGGTCCCAGCAATTAAATCAAAAGACTCAGATATGGGACGCCCCAGCCTCTTTTCTAGCTCGTTTAAATATGATGTTATGAACGCACCGCGAATACCGCCGCCGCCGAGTGAAAGGATTTGAAATCTTGCCATGTTGTTTCGCGATAAATAATTTATTTCTAACCCAAGATCTCCCCCTGCCTGATACTGATACCTTGATGCAAAGAAACTTAAATCACTACCACAGTAGAGAATACAGTTTAAAAAAATAATACACAGCCCAGACAGTAATATCAGCCCAGAAGCTAGCGTAATAAACCATATCAAAACAAAAGAATTAAAGTACAATACGGTGCTATAATAATCTATGAAGGGCATGATTTCGAGGCCCAGTGGTTACGCCTGATTACTCAGATGGCAGATCCAGCAACAGACTCTTTACTCCTACTCTACGATGACACTCAGTCTACTTATAAAAAAAAAGCACAGCTTGGGTTTCAACTTTTTAAATATGGGCATAACTCGCGCTGAAAGAGACTTACTACTACTTTACTCGCTAACAAACTTCTATCCCCAAAAGCTCGTTAGAATAACCGAATAAAAGGCTAATTAATACTACATTCTTGCCCAGCTTAAATCTAAATATCAGACGAGCTACAGTCTTCTTAAGAGTGCTTGATCAACCTGTAATAATAAGTATCTAAGCCACTACTTGGCACAGTATATGCTCACACAGTATATACTTATCTGACATAAACCATGGTATTACACACGCATACCACCATGCCAAAAATAATAGCATGTAAGAACACGCCCTTAATTCTCGTAAAAAACACATACCTCAGACTAACCACTGAAACAAAACACATGAAACTAGCAACTAATTTGCTCCTCCTGGCTCTTATGGCATGTGCTAACACAGCATTTTGCCAAAGTAAAAAACCAGATACCCCTAAACCTCCATTTTCTTGGGATCACGTACCCACCTATGAAATGTTTGGTGATAGTAGCCGACTACTACAAAAGCACGAGGTTAAGAAAATCGGTGCCACAACATCTTTCCTCTGTATTGAAAAAAACCATGGTCATAAAACTATAGGGTCTGCAGAGCTTGGCGCTGCACATGAGTTTAAGCGTTTCAAGAAAAACAAACCAAACACCACCTGTCTTTTCTACTTTAACTCAGCCTATGCTTACTCATTTACCACTGCGACAGAGAAATTTAAGTTCCAAAAGACCACCTCACAAGAACACCCTTTTTTACTTAAAGATCTAGGTAAAGATACCCTCGCTAGGAGAGGCAGCGTCCATTATTTCGATGTTCTAAACCCTGATTTAAGAAAATGGTGGGCTAAACAAGTAGGTGATTATGTTAGAGAGACTGGTGCCGACGGTCTTTTTGTAGATCAGATGCACGGCTTCAAATTTCTCCGCCCTAAATCTGACCGCCCACAAGTAGCTCCAGCACAAGCTGAAATGATGCGTATGGCTAAAGAAGCAATCGGACCAAATAAAATACTACTCCTAAATAATGGAGCTCACACCCCAGAGCTTTTTGAAATTGGCGACGCTTTCATGTTTGAGCACTATACCGAAAAACTACTCACTAAGGAAGCTATCCTAAATGACTGGAAACTAATGGAAAAAGTCTCTGCTGCGGGTAAAAGCTCCATCTGGCGAATTGGCCTCGAAGTCGAACATGAGCAGAAAGATAAAAAAACAAATGATGCCAAATATGCACAGTTAGCACGTAAGCATATTAACTACTACCTAGCGGCCTTTCTCATCGGTGCACAAGAGCACTCCTATTTCCAGTACGGCTGGGGATGGAAACTCGCCACAGGCCCACTACTTCACCATCCCGAGTTTGAACGCCCTCTCGGTAACCCCTTAAGCACACGTGTGAGAGAATCTCCCACAGGCTGGATCTTCACACGCCGCTTCGAGCACGCTAACGTCCAAGTAGATTTAGCGAATAAAACTGGCCGTATCCATTGGCAGTAAAACCTCCATTTAATCGCGTTATAATCTCATCAACAACTTATTGATTAGCTGAATGTCAAAAAATCATCGCTTCCCACAAGGTTAAAGTGTGGATCAATTTGACTAACAGGTCATTAAATCAATCTTGTACCCAGATGCTATCCATCACTTTTATGGGATGATATTCAGATTAAGTGCTGTAGAGTCACGGCTTAAGATATACTTGCCTTCATCATACTGAAAATAGGCACATAAGGACTAATGTTGGCCAGAGTTATGTGGACAAGTAGACCACTCTCCTGATCAAGCTTTGAGAAGTCATTATCAATAATAGTTAGCACGCCAATTATCTATCGGTGCACCTGACAGCCAGAACGCACATGCAAACACCTCAGAACCACCTACCTATAGGATATTAAAACAGGAATAAAATAACTTCGTCAGTGCTCTCATATGAATGAAAGCCTTGTTTGCAAAGTTAATCATCAGCTCCATGTCACTAACAGCGGCCACTGCCTCTGATCTAGTAAAAATCTCCTCTTTCGAAGGCCTCCACTCGGAGCATGCAGAGCATGTAAATCAAGCCATCTCACATATTGACGCCCGTTGGAGAGATAGCTACACTCCCATGGTTATCGAATCTCTCAGATTTTCTAGAGATGTTCAAAATCAGCGATCATTAATTGCCCTCCTCCATAAAAGGACTCAACTATCTCGAAATAGCGATTTATCTACCTACTGGCACTGGGTCTGGAGTAAGCAACTAGAGCCACATCCTAAGTATTCTGAATTTAAGACCAAACTCTATAAAAAAGTAGATTCTCGTTTTTCTGAATACTTTGATAACTCGCCCAAGAGCATCATTCGTCTGGATGAAATCCGCTGGGGTGGAGTGCAGCGTGATGGTATTCCCCCACTTAAAAATCCTCGGGTATTACGCGCAGCCCAGGCCAGCTTCCTCTCAGATAAAGACGTAATATTTGGAGTTTCACTAAATGGTAAAGCACGAGCCTACCCAAAAAGAATTTTAGCGTGGCATGAAATGGTAAAAGACACCCTAGGAGGTAAATCAATCAACGGAGTCTACTGCACCCTCTGCGGGTCTATGATAGTTTATGACACAATGCACAAAGAAAAACACTACGAACTAGGCACCAGTGGATTTCTCTACCGTTCTAACAAACTCATGTATGACCACAGCACAAAATCTATGTGGTCTACAATAGAAGGGAAACCCGTACTAGGCCCTCTAGTTAATCAAGGTATCCAGCTTAAACCTTTAACTGTAGTTACTACCACCTGGGGTGAATGGAAAAAACGCCACCCTAGCACTACCGTATTATCACTCCATACAGGTCACAGTAGAGACTACGGAGAAGGCGTAGCCTATAAAAGATACTTCGCCACTGATAAGTTGATGTTTGAAATCCCCAAAAAACTCAAAGATACCCGCCTAAAAAACAAAAGCTCCATACTAGCACTCCGCCTCGGGGCAGCCCCCAAAGACAAAGTTGCCTTTGCTCCTAAGTTTCTGAAGAAAAACTCTCTATATAACTACCAACACAAGAATACATCCCTAGTTATCCTTACAGACAAATCTGGAGCATCCAGAGTCTATGATAGTACAGGCCACACATTCACAAAGTGGGATCAAAACTTCACCATTCAGGATCGCCATGGTGCTAAATGGAAACTCACCGAACAGCACCTCACTAACTCCGCAGGTAAATCTCTCAAGCGCTATCCATCCCACAGTGCCTTTTGGTTTGGATGGCACTCTGCATACCCAGAGACCATACTCGTGCAATAATCGCCTCAAATAGATAATCCCCTCCCAACAATGAAAAAAATCTCAATATATTACCTGAATGCTTGTAAGAAGGGCTATTTTTTAGATGCTACTAACCATGGATGATTTCACCCTAATGCCGTGGGAAAAAGTTGGACCACAATTTAAAAAGTCCTACAAGAGGGCTGGAATGTTAGTAGACCTTGATAGCTGTATCGGGTGTCACTCATGTTCAGTATCTTGTAAAACTGAAAATGATGTCCCCCTCGGAAACTTTCGTATGCGTGTTCGCTACCTTGAGCAGCCTACCAGCGCGTCCATTTCCTTTGCCCCCCTACTCTGCATGCACTGTGTAGACGCACCTTGTTTGAAAGCGTGCCCTTCTAAAGCCATTAAAAAAGGCGCCGATGGCCGTATTTTGATCAATGAATCTAAATGTGACCTTGATGAGGAATGTGTAAAAGCCTGCCCATACGGAGCGATTTCCATTAATGAAGATAAAGGCGTAGCTGAGAAGTGTGACTTCTGTGAGCACCGCACAGATGTAGGCCTAGCTCCCTCCTGCGTTGATAACTGCCCTACAGATGCTCTTATATTTGGTGATCTAGATGATCCAGAATCCCGTATCTCTAAACTCGCGGCAAAGCGTAAAGCAAAACCCTGGAAACCAGAGGCGGAAACAAACCCCTCCGTACTCTATGTTAGCCACGACAAGTGGATGGAAAAAAAGGTAAACACCGGCGTGCAGTTAGACCCTGCAGATGAAGATGTGACCTACGAGCAAAATAACCTAAAGAAGTAACACCTAAACACTAAGTTTTCATGTCTGATCTCACTCGACGTCACGTTCTAAAGCTTGGCACCGCGCTACTAGCTGGCGCCTTTGCTCCCGTTCGCGTATCTGCACAAATCACGCCAGCAGTCCGTGATTTCTCCAAGCTAGGCCGCCTAGATTATACCAAGGCTAAGGCCACACCTACCATCTGCTTCTCATGCACTAACCACTGTGGAGTCATCGGCTGGGTGCAGGACGGCATCGTACGTAAAATTGAAGGCAACCCTCTAGACCCTAACTCACAGGGGAACATCTGCTCCAAGGCGCAGGGCATGATCTCCTACACCTATTACCCTGAACGTATCCTCTACCCACTACGCCGCGTAGGGAAGCGAGGTGAAGGAAAGTGGAAGCGTATCACCTGGGACGAAGCCTATGATGAACTCACAGCTAAGCTGAAGCCACTCCGTGAAAACGGAGTCCCTGAGGAATTTGTCTTCCACTACGGGCGTGATAAGACCAAGGGAGTAACTAAGCACTTTACCAATGCCTTTGGCACACCACACCGCCTTAACCGCCGCTCCATCTGCTCGTCTAACAGACGCGCACCACTAATGTCATTCTATGGTCGTGAGTTTGAGTGGGAGACACAAGATTTAGAAAACACCAAGTATGTGGTAAACTGGGGAGGTAATCCTTATGAAGCATACCAGGGCGGACTCTTCATGGCACACCGCCTCCAAAAGGCACGTGTGGAAGATGGAGCTAAGCTTGTCACCTTTGAAGTCCGCCCATCTAACACCGCCTCAAAGTCAGATGAATTTCACACCATCATGCCGGGCACAGATGGTGCCGTGGCAGGAGCCATGATTTACACCATACTCAAGGAAGGTCTAGAGAACAAAAAATTCTGGGAACGCTGGGCTAACTACCCACTAGCTGATCTCCGGAAGCAAGTAAAAGACTACACACCAGAATGGGCTGAAAAAACCTCAGGAGTAAAAGCCGCTGATATTAAGCGTATCGCCATAGAGTTTGCTAAGGCTGCACCCTCATGCTGCACTATGTCTAACCGTGGCAGTGCTAAGCACTACAATGGAATGCAGGCAGATCGCCTCATCCGCACTCTTGACGTACTCGTAGGAAATGTAGGGAAGCCCGGCGGCTACTGCCTCTCCTCCCTCCGTGGCTGGTCAGGTAAATACGGTCAAGAAGGCCTACCTAAGCTCCCTATGCCTGAGCCTAAAGCATCTTCCCCTAAACCATGGGGCATTGGCGAAGGCTTTAATGAAGTCGCCTTTAAAAAACTCCCACAAGAAGTTCAAGACCGTGTGAATGGCTTCCCTGATAAGTGGAAGAAAAAATACTACGGTGAGCTAGCCACACCATCTGAATATCCCCTTGCATGGCACTGGTACGCCATGCGCGTTGGTCAGCTAGTCTATCCCTACATTAAAGAACGCCGCCAAAAGGTTAGCGTCTACATGTCCTTCACCCTTGGTGCCTCCTTTGGTTATCCAGAGGCTAACGTAGTGCGTGATGTTCTACAGGACGAGGAACTTATACCTTTCCACGTAGCAATAGACATCGGCTACGGTGAGCAGACTGCACTAGCAGACATGATCTTACCAGAAGCCACCAGCCTAGAGCGCTGGGATCACCACTCCACTAACAACTATGGCCTTATCCCATACACAGGAATACGTCAGCCACTCATCGCGCCACAAGGTGAGTCAAAGACTATGCCACAGATGTTCCGCGAGTTAGCACACCGCATCGGTGGAGGTATGGAGAAGCACTTCACCTACAAGGATGACGAATCTTTCTACAAAGACTGGTATAAAAACCTCCCCGTCACATGGGAGGAATTTAAACGCCGTGGAATCTGGCAAGACGCAACGCGCCCGAAGGACTATGAACTCTATGAACGCCCACTCACCGCCACTGAGCTAGAAGATACAGAAGTAAAAGACAGCCTCATAATTAAATCCGGTAAGCCTGTAGGCATCATGAAAGATGGCAAAGCCGTGCGTGGCTTCCCCACACCAAACCGCGTGATCAACGTCTTTGACCCTATTTTTGAAACTGCAGCCAAAGCCGTAGGCCTACCACTCACAGATGGAAATGCTAGCACAGTGCCAGTTTACCATGATGTTCCAGAACACGTAAACCTAGCTGATGATCGCTACATCTTCTCCACCTTTAAATGGAATGTACATACCCAAGGCCGCTCTGGGCACTGGAAATACTCAGCTGAAATTATCCATACCAACCCTGTCTTTATGCACCCTGACACTGGTAAAAAACTCGGTGTTAAGGAAGGTGATAGTGTAGAACTCTCAGTCTTCCGCCCGAAAGGCCATACCTACAAAGGTGGCGAAGAAGGAGTCATGGGCAGCTTTAAGAATCACGTCCGCTTCCTAAAAGGTATGCACCCACGTGTAGTTATGTGCTCACACCACGTAGGTCACTGGGAGCACGGAATAGTAGGCTCCACAGCCAATCAAGAAACATCACCAGATGCAGGAAAGAGTAAGGAACTAACAGACTCTGAGCTAAAGCGTAGCCCATGGTGGGCTAAGAAACGTGGCGGCATAGGAGGTGGCGTGCATATCAATGATGCGCTACCAATTAATCCAGCACCGCTTATCGGCGGCCAGAACTGGTATGACAATGTCTGTAAGATAGAAAAAGTGACCTCATGAACCCTGAGTCCGCCGTCTACCAGCTTGCAGCTACCCTACTAGCACGCGAAGTAAACCCAGAGCTTCTTGCCACCCTACAAGAGCCATCCACGGCAAGCATCCTAAAGCAGCTTGAGCCCACATGTGCCGATCTGTTAGAAAAGTTATGGACTGAGGATGACTACGATGACGCAGCCGTAGAATTCTGCCGTCTCTTTGTTCTAAACCCCGCAGCGCCTGCACGCGCCGCAGCCTACTTTGAGGAAAACGAACTAGAGATAGCCGGACGCATTCAATTTATGCTTGATAATGGTTTTCTAAAAATACCCGG
>JALZUC010000053.1 GCA_023301765.1 Akkermansiaceae bacterium
GATTCTGCAATTTACGAAGAAGGTAAGGCGATTAGAGGGGGGATTCCGATCTGTTGGCCGTACTTTAATGCTCACCCTAGTCAGGTGGATTTTCCTGCACACGGTATTGCCCGTAACCGATTTTGGGAGTTACTCTCGATAGTGTCTGAGGATGATTATCATACGCTGGTTTTTGAAATGCCTATTCATGATAAAGATCTCCGTATCATCGGTGGTCCATGTAAGTTATTAGTCACTTTTGAAATTACTGATACATTAAAAATATCTTTAAGTACTACAAATACAGGTAATGCAGACCTTATTATAGGAGGAGCTCTCCATTCTTATTTTAAGATCGGTGCTATTTCTGACACCTCCATATCAGGTTTAAACGCAGTCTCTAATCTGGATACCCTTACAGATAATACTGCTACTCAAAATGGCTCTATTGTTATAGATCATGAGTATGATCGAATATTTATTCCCTCACGAGAGGCCGTAACGATTCATGATAGATTTAATAATCGAGAAATCATCGTTACCAAAGAAAATAGCTGTGCTACAACGGTCTGGAACCCTTGGATAGAAAAATCCAGTGCCATGGCAGACCTGGGTAATGATGATTACCTGAGTTTCGTGTGTATCGAGGCGATTAACTGGCGAGAAGACCTCCAGTGTATTAGTCCAGGAAATAGTCACTCGTTAGTTCAAAATATTTACACAAAGTCTAGTTAGCCCGGCCAGCGTAATTGACCGAGGGAATGAGGAGTTTCATTGTTAAGATTGGCTATGCTGTCGCTGAGCAGGAATTAATCATACCCCAGTGTTGTATTCAGTCTCGGGTATGCTTCTAGATATAATAGTATATTAGGATGATTGAGTATTTTTTAATCTGTATCTACTAGCAGTCAATCTGACGACTTTGAGTGTAGAGATGTTTAATTTGAGCTGCGTCACTTGCCCTTAAAAGGTTCATAAATGCTTTATTTATACAGAGCGGGTAAGCAGAATGCCTTAGCATTCATGGACAATAGAAAATAAGGGGCTATGGGGTCTGGAAAGCTTACAAACGTTATTAGGTATTATAATAGATCAACCATGCCTAGTGAAGTAATGTTCTATGTATGGCAACAATAGTGAAGCTGAAGAACTCTGAGCGGTATGGTATTTTAGTAGGCGTGGGTTATGGTATGTTTAAATCGTCCCGCCCTGGTATGATATTTGGAAATATGGACCCTCATGAAAAATCTGGTGAATCAGAAATGGCAGCTATTTCCACGGCTGGTGGCGATATATTGTGGTGTCCATCTGATGATCTCACAATAGTGTCTATCGATGGTAATGCACCTAGTGAGCATCTGAGTAAATATTTCACGAAATAAGCCTGCTTAGAAAGCATGTAGGAGTGCTCTATCACAGGCCAGTGATCAGCGCTAAGTTAGAGTAAATCAATAAAACATAGTAAACACATGTTCCAAGAGGCAAAATACGCTGTCGATAAAAAGCAGAAGTTTCATAGAATAGCATCACTCTGCGTGCTAACACTGTGGGTGGTATTAACATTTAAATATGATCATTTAGTAGGCTCATTACGATCACTAGTTTGTTATTTACTTCCTATGGCGTGTATTTGGTTTCCAGATGCTATGAGTGAATGCCAAGGTAATCTTTTAGGGCGGAGTAAGTATATTGGCAAACTGTCAAATCCAACATTTCTTAGATGGGAAGGTTGGCTTCTACTTCTTATGATCCCCTGTTTAAGTTGTCTGATTTTTTATCTGCGTAGCTAAAGATATGGCCGAACTATACGCGGCGGCGAGAATTTGGCTATTGTGTGATCTTCAGCTGAATAATATATTATTTGCCTAATAATATGTCCTTTTTATCTCTGAGTCGAAAAACTCCTGCTGGCTGCCTTATCGGTTTTGTTGCCATGTTAAGTTCTATATTTCCATTTTTTGGGGCATGGGGATTATGGAAGTGGTTTAATATAGCGGCTGAGGATAGACATTATAATACTTACTTCTGGGTAATGGTGGTGGCATTACTGGGTGGAGGACTAATAACCATCCTTATAGTGTATACGGCGTACCCGACTGCAGGGAAGATGAGTGGTGATGATTACGATTTGGATGACTTAGGTGATCTCTAGATAAAAAATTGTGAGTAATAATGCTCCTAGGGATTTTTTATTAGGGGGGATATCCGCATGTTAGATCGGAAACTTAGCCGCTCCATAAATGATGGATTTGATGATTGTCTTGATATTTTATGATCTATAGTATCTGGGTAATAAAATGAGTGCTTTAATGTTAAAATGGTTTTTCACGCTAGCCGCGTACTTGGCACCATTTTATTTTGTCTGGGTTTTTCGTAGATTTTGGAGGGTTGGTCATAGGCAAGGATTTCTAGTTAAGATTTTGTATTGGCCCCTAATGTGGATTAGTGGATTTTGCTTACTCCAAGCAGCTTTAGTGCAGCACCAAGCACAATGGAGAGTCCTTAATGCAGGTCTTCCAAGTCATGAGGAGGGTATGATCGCATACGGTGGTGCTACCAATGTTACCACAACGTGGATTTTGACTGGTTGGTTATCATTGGTTTTAGCGTATCTACTTGGCGTTCTACTCTCCAAGGCGAAGGGCCCTATCGAGAGAGAACCATCTATAGATCTCTAACGCTGAGTAGTTATAAAATCGCTCATAGCTAAAAGCTGTTAGCCGTGATTTGGCTATTGATGGCTGGGTGTAAATCTGTAAAAATATTAAACAATATGCGTAGTCCAGTAGAGCCCCACAAACAAATGGTAAGAGTTTCCCTTGAGGAAGGTTTACTTGCTTATGAGTGCCCAGAATCAGAAGGTATATTTCTGCCTGTAGCATCTTATGTTAGGTGGTTAGCAAAACAAGGTGAGCGGTTACCTCATCTAGTATGCAGCGAGAGTGAATTACCGCTAGTGGATTCAACAGGTGTAAAAATATGCCCAGAGTCTGGACATATCATGCTGCGTTATAAGGTGGGTCACGATTTTTCTTTTTATCTAGATCGTTCTCCTACTGGTAGTGTGTGGTTTGATAAGGGGGAGTGGGAGGCAATAAGATCTAGGCAGTTTCATGATGAACTTCATTTAATATTTACAGCACCATGGCAAGACTCTGTGCAGCTAGATGAGCATCAGCGAATGGAGACTTCCTTTTTGAAAGAACGGCTGGGTGATGAATTAGTAGCTAAACTAACCGAACTGAAGGGTGTTCTTGATGATCATGAATATAAGAGCATGGCTGTATCATACCTCCAAAGAAAACCTTAAACTGCATGCATATATGGACTCTAGACGTGGCTACTGGTGCCCAATGGGTAAGAATCTACCGTGACTCAGTAGCCGTATGAACTGGCTTGGCCCATATTTTAGTAACGGTGCTCTGATACCTTTTTAACTATGTTTATTCTTAATATTCTTCTGCAAGCTGGAGTTCTCTGGTTCTTGATTACCTTCTACTCGCGATCTACAAAATCTAGTTCAACATTGCGCGAAACATGGATCGTCGTGATTGGTGTGTTCATTGTGGGCGTGATCTCGCGTTTTTTACTGGGTTGGATATTAGGATCGTTTACGGGCATTATCTCGCTGATCGCTCTGTATTTTCTTGTGGATAAGGTCTGTGGCTTAAGCCGTAAAATCACTATTAAGATCTGTATATTTTATACTATCATCATGGTCATACTGGGAGTGATTTGGAAAATCCTGACATTGCCGTTTTAGTTCAAATTAGTTATTTCACGGTATGAACGATGCGATTTTCCGCGTGAAAACATCTCTAGTAATTGAGCCTAAAAAAATAGGGGGGAATGAAACGTTACGAAAAATTTATCCTGATCTACATAGGTGCCGTTATACTTTCGCGTATCATTATATTTGTGTTAGATGCTAACTTTACACGTTCAGAAATATCAGACTCTGGAGCCTTAGGTTATCCTGTTCTCCATGTAATGAGGACTATATTGCCATCTATTTCTAATCTTGTTATAGCTGTATGGTTATACGTGGAGTCTTCAAGAAGAGTTGGTGGAGCTTGTATATGGGCAGCTTTTGGCCTCATGACCGGGCTTCTTGGCGTGTGTGTTTTTTATGTTCTACAAATTTGGGAAAATCTAAGAAACAGCGAAGAAAGTCCAGATTCATAAGGAGTAGGAGAAACCTTATAGAGGTGATTTGTTGTTTGATTCTCAGTGAGGAAACATTTAATTTGGTCAAACAAGGATGTCATTAAAAAGTGAAGAGGATATTATAGAAGAACTCGTTCTGAAGGGGGAAGGTGAAGCTGAAATATTTGATTATTTGCAGCGTCATGGCATGTTTGACTCATCGAGTATAGAGCGTGTGCAGAGTAAGATCATAGAGGTGAAAATGGGGATGCATTATCGCCCGGTTCATCCGCCGCGAAAAAAAATCAGGCTATACGGTATTTTTCTAATCACTATCGGTATAGGTGTGTTTGTGTTGTTTGCGGGTACATCCTTAGGTATTTCATTACGACGTTATGACCCACGAGGAGCTGCATTTATCATAGCAGTCATTGGTCTTATCTTAGTGATCTGGCCTGATGAGGGCGTAGATAATGTCTGAGGTATTATGAAACATAGCCAAGCTACAAAGGCATCATGGTTCTGCGCCCTGCTTCTTGTGGCGGGTCTTGGGGTGATACAATTCAAGGAACTAGTAGCCCTATGTTATGGGCATTACCGTTCGCACAGCTGGGAGAGTGTAGAGGCTGTAGTATCAGATAGTTCTGCTATGACTAATGTTAGCATACCTTATAGTGCCCGCTATGGGAAGTTGGGTACTACGTTTTGGTTTTCTAGCTCAAGTTACCTAGTAACTTATAGCAGGAAGAATGATGATGAGAGCTTACTTATTCCGCGTAGTCTAATGACTGACAATGGAGATTTGGTAGATGTTGCGTTTAGTGATGCTGTTGATCCTGCGAGGGTAGTTCGGTATAGGAACTTTTATCAGTGTGTAGCATGGAGATGTATGTGGGCGCTGATATTTTTAGTAGGAGCGTACTTTGGCTACAGGCTGAAGGTCATTTCACGTTCGTAGTGAGCTATCTGGATTTCTCAGTAGTTAGAGAAATTTGTTGAGTAGTACTTGTGTTTGTACGACGTTACAAAACTCACCATTTAGGCTGGCTAGATGGATGTTATGAATTTGTTCTGCTGAATATTCTACGCCATTTTTATCACTCCTGTTGAAGGTGGCGGTGGCATCTGAGATTAGTGTGGTATCAAACCCTAGATTACCGGCCATACGGGTGGTGGTGGATATACAGTGGTCTGTGGTGAGGCCTACTATAACGAGTGATATTATGTTCTGCTTGTTAAGGTGGTTTTCTAAACCGGTGCCGATAAATCCGCTGTTTACGCTTTTGGTAAATACCTCTTCGCCGTCGATGGGTAGAGCTTCTTCTTTAAATGCGTTACCTGGCTGATTTGGGCGCAGTGGTGATTCTGGCTCTAGGGAGCAGTGCTGGATATGAATAACTGGCAGATTATGCTTTCTCCAGCAGCTGAGGAGTAGTGAGATATTACCTTCTGCAGTGGGATTATTCCGTATTCCCCATGATGGGTGATCGAAGCCTTTTTGTACGTCTATTACGAGTAATGCTGTGTGATTCATAATATGACGGGTAATCTATAGCTATTGATTAGGATTTCCAATCCTTCTGAGTAGGTCCAGAGACTGTCTATGATTCCGGTCTATACCTAGTGCAGTACGGCATGCTTCAAAGGCGGCAGCTTTATCTTCTTGCCGAAGGTGAAGGGTGGCGCGAGCGAAGGGGTAGTCAGGTGTGGTGGGGTTAATCCTTTCTGCGATGAGGATACTCTTGATAGCTGCGTCTAGTTTGTTCTGCCCAGCGTAGAGTAGACCTAGATTGTAGCGAGCGCGATCGTGGTCTGGCTGGATGGTAAGGACCTGGTTAAACATCTGCTCGGTTTTATCTTTCTGGCCGAGTTCTGAGTAGTTTAGTGCCATCATGTAGATTAGACGAGAGTTGTTTGGCTCTAGCTCTATGGCTTTTTGTAGCTGGATGAGTGCTTCTTTGGGTCTGTTACGCTGGCCTAGTAGGACGGCGTAGGATGCACGTGCGGCGGCAGATGTCTCATCTAGGGTAACGGCGCGCTGGATCCAGAGCTCTGCTTTTTCTAGCTGGCCAGCATCCATGGCAAGCTGTGCTGTACGCATGGCGCCGGCGGGCTGATCGGCAGCAAAGGCGAGTGCATGCTCAAGTTCATTTCTTACTTCTGAACGTAGTGAGAGGCGTGCGCGCATGGCCCATGCAGCGGCCATGCGGACTTCTTTTACTGGGTCTTGTAGCATGGGCTCTAGCCATGGGCTGTTATCATTACTAAACTCTAAGACCATGCAGGAGGAGGCGCGTAGGAGTGAGTCTTTACTGTGGACTCCTTCGCGTGCGATCTGCTGCACCCGTGGGTCTGTGCCCCAGGCTTGCATGATCTGCATGAGGGTGGCTTGCCAAGTAGGGTTCTTTTCATTAGCGTAGCTGGTGAGTAAGTTGTCTAGGCTTTGTTGCTGACCAGTGTAGGCGCCGTGGATAGCGCGGGTGCGTGAGCGCTGGCGTTTCCTCTCAGGGCTGTTCATTTTTTCACCAAACCATTTATTGGTCCATGTGATAGCCCAGTCTGTATCTTTGTCATCGTGGCATTTGTTACAGGCATTTGGAGTGCCATTTTCCTTGGTCATCTGCGGATCTGGAATGTGGAATCCATGATCTCGGCGTGGATCACGCCCCATGTAAGTGGTGTGGCTCATGTGGCAGTCTACACAAGAGTGACCTGAGCCTACGCCATTATGTTTACCTACGCCGAAGTGTTTGGTATGGGTGGCGGGGTCTATGATGATGGCTCCGTCCATCCGGCCGTTAGAGCCGCTTGAGTGGCATGACATACAGAGTGTATTGTTAGCGAGGGGGAGTTTAAGTTTAGTGGTGTGTGGGTCATGGCAGTCCATACAGCTGACTCCCTTGTGCCCCATGTTTGAGAGGCGGAATGATGTCCAGACGTAGACTTCATCACGGATTTGGCCATCTGGGTAGTAGAGATGGGGCATGGTGGGTAGCTGGAGCTGGTAGTGGTCACCATATTTTTTACCATGCTCGAAGCTGTCATCAAACTCACCACGGCGGGAGTGACAGGAGGCGCAGTTCTCCATGGTGGTGTGGTGGTGAGATTTAACTTTAGCGTGTTTTGCAAGGTCGATCATACAGCCAGTTTTAGCATCTGGTGTTTCAGTATGGGCACCATGGCACTGGGTGCAGCCGATACCCATTTCACTCCAGTGGGATTTATAGCTATCTGTGGTAATATCGTAGTTTTTCTTAAAGTCTGTCATGTGGCAGAATGCGCACTGGGTATTCCAGGTCATACCACGGCCACTCCAGTGCCCCCAGTCTGAGGCGGTGCGGATGTCATCGTTAAAGACATCAAACCATTCTTTTTTATGGGGATCCCAGGCGGTGTTTGGCGTTTGCCAGCGGCCGTCTTCTGAGGCGGTGAGGTACTGGATGAGTGGCTCTACGCCGATGGCCATGCCGGGCTGGTAGGCTTTACCATTGGCGGTAACTACAGGTTTGCCATCGTCTAGGGTGAAGTGCCACTTTTCAGATGATGTGTTAAGATTATGATTCGAAAAGGGGGCGGTGTCTAAGGCCATATCGATGAGTCGATTAGCCTGGCCGTGCTGAGATTTCTGCCAGTGGTGATGGATTTCCTTATGGCACTCCATACATTTTTGGGAAACGGCATTTTGCCCCGGTAGACTGCCTAGGTAGGCGTGTAGGGCGGTGTCATCGGCATTGGACTTAGAGACTCCGCCGGTGCTGTCTTTTACTTCTGGCTTGGTAGTTTCTGACTCTTTTTTACTACATGCAGATAGAAATACTGTGAAGGCTACAGTGCAGATGGTGAGGGTGCGTAGCTGAAAACGAGAAGAGATCATGAAGGTGGTTGAAGTTCCTGTACGATGAGTGTGCAGGCATTAAAACAGGCGTGGATCGATATAGGTACCCAGATACTGCCTGAGAGTTCGTAAGCTATGGTGAGGGCGATGGCGAGTATGAAGAGTGGCAGTAATGCTGGGATGTGGAAGTGAACTGCGGAGAAGAAGAGTGAGGCGACGAGCGTTGCTAGCGTGCGTCCAGTGTAGCGTTTACAGACCGGGTAGATGTAACCACGGAATACGACTTCTTCTACGATGGGTGCGATGATGACAGCCATGATAGCGATTAGGATACGGATGGAGCTCTCGTGTGTATCTTGATAGATTTTAACGACGTCTTGGACTTTAAATTCACCAAAGATACTTTCGAGGGCACGGGAGTATCCGGCTGCTTCCATAAGGATGAAGAGGACTTGGACTGCTACAGCTACGGTGGGGCCAATGAGTAGGAGATAGGGTGCTTTTTTCCAGCGGAGGTTGAAGAACTCCACCATATTGATATGGCGAAAAACTAGGAAGACAACGACGATACCGGCTGGAACGGCCTGACTTATCATACCTGCGATGAGAACTTGCGGGGTAAGCGTTATGCTTTCTGGGTTTTTTACGGCTTCTTCGGTAGCCCATCCGATGGATACGAGAAAATCAGTGAGCTGAGGTAGCTTCAAGGCGGACATTAGGGTGTAGAGTCCCATGAGTAAGCCGATGCCTAGGAGGTCTGCAGGTGTGAGGAGTTCTGTTTTTACTAAGCCGTTCTTGTGCCAGCTAGGCTCTGATGCTTTCCGCCGTAGACTTGCAGTCAGGGGGATAGCTATGAGTAGGGATAGGAAGCAGATGGCGAAGGACGCTATCAGTATAGTTTGTGAGAGGTCAAACATAGGGAAACTAAGTGGTAGTTTAAGGGAGTGTAGCACAATTACCAGTGCTGAGTTTGCAGGATTGCACGCTTATGCTGGTGGGCTATAAGGGCGGCATGCCGATCACTATTTTAGATGCAGCTCAGGAGCTGACGCGTGAGCTAAAGCCACTAAAATTTGCAGAGCCTGTAAGTTGTGTCTATTTACCGACTGATTACGCGTGGGAGACACACTGCGAGTATTTAGAAAAGTATGGTTTGGGGGAAAAGAAGGTGCTTTTTCTGGGTATGAATCCAGGCCCTTGGGGGATGTCACAGACTGGTGTGCCGTTTGGTGAAATTCCGGCTGTTCGTGACTGGATGGGTATTTCCGGAGAGGTGGAGAAGCCTGATCCTGAACATCCTAAGCGTGAGGTGGTGGGCTTTGCATGCAAGCGTTCGGAGGTGAGTGGTAGGAGGCTGTGGGGGCTTTTCGCGGAGAAATACCCAGAGGCTAAGGATTTTTTCCAAGATCACTTTGTAGTAAACTATTGCCCTCTGGTCTGGATGGGTGAGACGGGTAAAAATATTACACCTGATAAGCTGCCTAAGGCCGAGATGGTGCCAGTGGAGAAGGCGTGTAAAAAACATCTTGCTGCTGTGATAGCGGCTCAAGAGCCGGAATGGCTGATCGGTATAGGTGCTTATGCGGAGAAAAAGCTGATCGAGACGGTGAAGGAGTATTTTCCATCTCGGGAGTTTAAGACTGGGAAAATTCTCCATCCATCACCAGCGTCACCTATTGCTAACCGTGGCTGGGAGCCGCAGGCTGAGAGGCAGTTACTAGAGCTAGGGGTGTGGTAGTATGTGGGGAATAAAAAAGGAGAGCATATAGCCCTCCTTTGATAAGTTATTTGGCAGCTGAATGATTAGCTTATGGCTGGAGGCCTTGCTCTCTCATGTAGTCAGCCACCCATTCGATACCGTATTCACCATTTTTGAAGTCATCATGATCGATGATTTCTTGCTGGAATGGGATGGTGGTTTTAATGCCTTCTACTTTAAATTCTGCTAAGGCACGTTTCATGCGGGCAATGGCAATCTCACGTGTGGCTCCGGTCACGATGAGCTTAGCGATCATGGAGTCATAGTGAGGTGGTACAGTGTAACCTGCATACACGTGGGTATCTAGTCTTACTCCCTTACCGCCAGGGGTATACCAGAGGTCGATTTTCCCAGGGCTGGGGCAGAAGTTATTGTAGGGGTCTTCTGCGTTGATACGGCACTCAATGGAGTGGCCTCGAGGGTTTGTGTTTAGCACGTGGTGTGAGAGTGGTTCGCCACAGGCTACACGAATCTGCTCTTTAATAAGTTCACAGCCCATTACTTCTTCTGTGACTGGGTGTTCTACTTGGATACGAGTATTCATTTCCATGAAGTAGAAGTTTTCTGCCTTTTCATCGACGAGGTATTCGATGGTGCCGGCGTTTTCATAGCCGATAGATTTGATGAGGCTAACAGAGGCGGCGGCCATTTCTTGGCGCATTTGCTCAGAGATGAGTGGGGACGGGCATTCCTCTATGATTTTCTGGTTACGGCGCTGCATGGAGCAGTCACGTTCACCGAGCTGGATGAAGTTGCCATGGGTATCACCGATAATTTGCATTTCGATGTGGTGTGGCTTTAGAACGAGCTTTTCTAGGTAACAGTCACCATTGCCAAAACAGGCTATGGCTTCTTTACTGGCGGCATCATAGAGTGAGATAAATTCTGCCTCGTCAGCACATGGGCGCATACCGCGACCACCGCCACCAGCAGTGGCTTTGATCATGACCGGGAAGCCCATTTCTTTAGCGAGCTTTAGACCATGTTCGGCAGATTCCAGGATGCCATCTGAGCCAGGTGTAATGGGAACACCAAATTCAACAGCAGTGGCACGGGCGGTATTTTTATCTCCCATGCGGCGAATGACTTCAGCGGAGGGTCCGATAAATTTAATATTACAGCTCTCGCAAATTTCAACGAAGCGGGCATTCTCAGAGAGAAAGCCGTAGCCGGGGTGAATGGCGTCCGCATTGGTAATTTCAGCGGCGGCGATGATACGATCTGGCTTTAGGTAGCTATCTTTACTGGGGCCGGGTCCTATACAGACGGCTTCATCAGCTAGCTGTACATGCATGGAGTCAACATCTGCCTCAGAGTAGACTGCGACGGATGCTACACCTAGCTCACGGCAGGCGCGGATGATACGGAGGGCGATTTCCCCCCGGTTAGCGACAAGTACTTTGGTAAACATGGGAAAGATGAGGTGATGGGTGCATTTAAGTAAATGCGGGGGCGTTATTTATTGAACGCGAAAGAGGCAATCACCGAACTGAACGGCTTCTCCGTCTTGGGCTACGATGGCGGTAACAGTGCCTGCGACCTCTGATTTAATCTCATTCATGACTTTCATGGCTTCAATAATACAGAGTGTCTGACCTACGCTCACTGTATCTCCTACACTTACAAATACAGGTGAGTCTGGGGATGGGGATGCGTAGAATGTGCCTACCATAGGTGCTGGGACTTCATTTCCAGCAGGTGCGGCGGCTTCTGGGGTAGCGGCTGCTGCAGCGACGGGTGCTGCTGTGGCGGCAGTAGGCATAGCGGCTTGAGCTACCTGCACGATGTCAGCGCCTTTTTTCATCTTTAGGTTAATGCCCTCCTCTTCGAGGTGGAAATATGAGAGTTCATGCTCGTTCATGAGCTCGACGATTTTACGAATTTCCTTAAGGTCCACGGTATTATGTATGTGCTTATAGTTAATGAGAGAGGGATGGAGTGCTCTGGGGAGTTCATAAACTGCCTAGGAGCTCTGTCGGGAAAGAGACTACGCGCTGCTAGTGTAGAGCGTCAAGCTCTCATGCGTTCTTGCCATAAGAGTAACTAGATGTAAGTCTGCAGTGACTATGGCAATGATCTCGAGACGTAAGAAGCTTTATCAGGTGGGCACATCGCTTAACCAGTATTTATATCACTTTGGTCGCTATTCAGAGATTCCTTTAGTTTATGATGATCTCTTGAGATTTAGCGAATCAATGCCTTATGAAGATCCGTCTGGGAAGGAGACGCTATGGCTAACGGTTATGTTTCCTCATGAGGTGATGATGGAGCTGCGGCCTAAGCTTACTCGAATTTATGCGGAGCTACAAATTGGTGGTGATACTACGCACCATGAGCATTTGACGGTGGATAGGATTGATTTTGGGGAGTTTGGTAATTCCCGCCCATTCCGCATCCGGATTACCAATCAGTATAACGATAACTCGGATTATTATTATGTAAAAAATGCAGATGCGTCACGGATCTATGGGCTTGAGTTAGAGCATATTTTATCGCCAAATAGGATTAATTATCTAGCTAGGGGGAATACACTTATTGAGGAGCATATTGCAGGGTTGCCTGGGGATGTTTTTGCATCTGACTATCTTTCTAAACCAGAGGTAAATCGTGTGCGTATTGCTAAGGAGTTTGTAAAATTTAACGAGCGTTGTTTTATCCGTCTGTTAGGTGATATGAGATCTGTAAATTATGTGGTGGATGTGACCCCAGACTTTGAGGAAGTGCAGTACCGTGTGCGGCCAATTGACTTTGACCAGCAGTCATATCAAGGGAAGGGAAAGATCTATATGGCTTATCACTTTGATAGTAATAAGGATGTTACGCGGCTGAGTTTCCGTGAGATGAACCGTAAAACTATTGCGCAGTATGCGGAGGAGGAACGCACACAGATGGCGCGCCGTGCACATGTGGAAAAAAACCGTCTACAGGCGTTATTAAGAATTATGGCACGTGAGCACCTTTCACCTCCTGAGCATGTTATCCAGCTGCGTGAGGATTTATGTAGGATTCATAGTACAAAGGCGTTTGAGAACTGTATAACTATGGGAGAGCTTACCGGTGAGCATATTAAACTCATTTTAAGTGATAAGAACTTTTCTTATGCACAGAGGCGTGGGTAGGAGGGTGTTTAGGTAAAATTACCGATTAGTGGTATGATGGCTGAAGCTTGGTAATAAGCTATATCGATACGTGGCCTCTAATACTCTAGGTAATGATGGGTGTAGAGTCCGTTACTCTGTTAAAGACTCATTTAAGTAGGGGAGTGAACTTCATGTAAGCATGGGTGTCACAACGCGAGTTTTTTACTGACATTTACCGAGGGTGGCTAGGACGTAGCCGGTGCCGTAGGCGTAGTGGTAGTTATAGAGTGGGAAGTCCCACCAGCTACCGTTTTTCTCTTGTTTGGAGATCATGAGTTTGGCGAGCTTATCTTGCCATGGGCGGCGTTCGCCTTCTGGGAGTATGTGGATACACTGGGCGGCGTAGTAGTGGCCGTAGTAGTAGAAGTATCCAGCCACAGCGGCAGGAGCCTCGTGGGGGATGGGGCGTTTTCTCCCCATGTCTAGCCAGCCATTACGATCAAATAGACGCTGGAGCCAGGTGCGGAATACGGCGGTGGTTACGTCTTTATCACCGAGGGCGTGTGAGGCGGCGTTACAGACTTGGGAGCGGCCTAGCGAGCCGGCGGGGCGATTAATGGGGTTTCGCGGGTAGTAGATGTGGCCACGGGCGTAGACGTAGGAGAAGTCTGGTGTACGCATACTACGGAGTGAGGCGAGGCTACGCTTCATAAGGGTCTCAGGGAGTTTGATGTCCATGGTTTTGGATGCGTCTACCATGGCTAGCACAGCGGTGCCTGTGGCAAAGCTCATGATGTCACCAGTGGGCTTGACGGTGACTTCATCAAAATCATAGTATCCCCAGCCACGATTTACATCTTCGTAGCTGTGTAGCTTTTTAATCTGAATTTTTGCTTGGCGTATGTATTCTGCGCGCTTTTCAGGGTTGTTGTGCTCACGGTATAGGGAGGAGAGTGCACGGAGGCCATATGCGTGTGCCCAGATGTTGTAGGTGGCTGATCGATCGATACTTCGTTCATTTGGGAGTACGGAGAGGAGCCATTGTTCACCTTTGGCAATACTGGCTAGGGTGGCTGGGCGGCGGTCTCCGCATTCTATGAGGCCGTGGATTGCGAGTGAAGAGCTGGATACTTTGTATGAGTTGTGAGCATCTGGGATGGGCGCATAAATGTTTAGCCCTTTGGTGCGTGTTGAGCTGCCCCAGGAGCCATTTTTGTTTTGGTGTTGAACGAGAAAGTCCACTCCCTTGGTGATGGCGGCCTTCAGGGGGGTGTCTTCTGCCAGTGATCCCTGAGCGAGTAGGGCGAGAAGTAGGAGGGCCTTCATAAGGATTAGGGTGGAGTTAATGTGGCGGGGGCTAGCTTAGGTATTACTTGATGATGACTTGGCCAACTTCGAGTCCTTTGGTGATAACGGCGTGCTCTTTGTTAGCAACGCTGATTTCTACTGCGCGGGTGGCAGTTTTTCCATCGGCCATTTTGAGTTTGACGGTGTAGCCACCGTTATCGGCGAGTGTAAGGTAAGTTACAGGAACGAGGATGGCATTTTCCTTTTGATCTGAAATGACGCGGATGGAGGCTTTCATACCCGCTACGATGTTTTGTTGAATAGCGTTGTTTTGGGTAATTGACACATGATACTTGCTGTCAGCTTCTGGGTGGGTGCTTACGCTGTTTACGGTAATGGGAAAGCTGCTGTATGGCTGTAGTGTGGAGGAGGCACGGCCTTTGGCGCCTTTTTTCAAGCTGGCTAGCTGAGCTTCTGTAGCAAATGCAGATAGGTTAAGCGTGGATGACGTTGGGATGAAGGTCATGATGGTGGTGTTTGCGGGGATTTTACTACCTACATTAAGGATTTTGCTAGCTGTGCCAGGGTTCCATTTACCATCTTTCATGCTGCCGTAGTAGATGATGCCGTTTGCAGGTGCGGTGATGTTCATCATGGCACGGTCTGTTTTTAATTTGGCAAGCTTTTCTACTTTTTCGGTGTCTGCTTTAATGGCTTTAGCGACATCTAGGCGTTTGGTTTCTAGCGCACGTGTGAGGCTTTTTTGGGCAGCTGCGTGATCGATGGTGGCGCTTTTTGCACTATGTTTGAGCTTTTCAAAGTTGCGTGGAATGGAGCTCTCGAGTGTGCGTGCGGCACTTATCTTGGCGGATTTGAGTGCAAATTCGCCACGCTTTACTGAGTTACGTGTGCGGATGAGGATAATTTCTTCTGTTTCTTCGGTAACGTTATCTTCGGAATACATTTTTTCGAGCTGTTTGAGCTCTTCTTTTTGGTAGAGGAGTGATAGCTCGGCACGTTCGACACCGCTGTTTGTGCTTTCAATTTCATGCGGTCTGCCGATTTCAGTAAACCATTTGAGGTCATCTAGTGCTTCTTTTTCAGCACGTGCGTATTTTGCGAGGCTACGCGGAGTGCTAATTTCTAACTGTGCTAGGTCGTGTTTCGCTTTAGCTAGATTAAGGAGGTCAGTTTCGCGGTTTTTTTCTTCTTTGGCGATGTGTTCGTCGAGTTTTTTGGTGTCGATGCTTATGAGTGAGTCACCTTTTTTTACGATTGCTGCTTGGCTGACGTAGGATGTGATGCTGAAGGTGGTCCAAATCTCTGGAGCTATGCTGATGGCTGAGGAGTTTGAGGGGAGAAAAGTGCCACTGAGGGTGGTTACCTTTGTGAATGGTTTCTTAGTAACGGAGTAATCCTCTGCTAGAGCAGTGTGGGTAAATACGCTGGCCAGACAGATGAGGGGTATTAATGGACGTAACATGTTCTTTTTATTTGGTAAGTGTTGTATTGATTTGGGGCAATATAAACGGCTGTTTAAAAGTTTTTCTTTCTGGCAAGCCAGATGGTGTGTGTGCGGCGTTTATTGCCTTTATGAGCAGCTGCTACAGTATTCTCACTGACGTCAAATCCTGCCTTACGGAGTGTTTTTGTAAATACTTTATCACTGCGAGCAGACCAGATGGCGAGAATACCGCCACCTTTGAGTGCGTGCTGGATCTCGCGGAGCCCGTTGAGAGTGTATAGGCTGCTGTTTTTTTTCCCATGAAAGGCGGAGGGGCCGTTATCAACATCTAGGAGAATGGCGTGATATTCTCCGTTTGCTTGTCGGATGGCTTTTTGTACTGGACCGATTTTTATGTTAATGCGGTCATCGTCTAATAGGCCGGGGTTTAGGTGGGAGAGATGGGTGCGATTCCAGTCTACAATGGCTGGGGTAAGCTCCGCTACAGTAAAGCTGGCACGTTGCTTGACTACGGCGCGTGTGGCTGCGGCGAGGGTGTAGCCCATGCCGAGGCCTCCGATGAGGAATTTTGGCTGGTTAACTGGAGTAAATGGAGCGCAGGCTAGTTCGGCGAGAGTTTCTTCTGAGCCATGCGAGAAACTGGTCATGAGCTGTTCACCATTGGAACAGATCAAAAATGTGCCGTCGTGCTCGATGAGCTCAAGGGGCTCTCCTTCTGGAGTGAGGGTTTCTGTAATTTTAACGTATGGTTTCACAAAGAGATAAGTGGTGTAGAAGAGGTGAAGAGAGTGGTGGTATAAAATGTTGTATACCTTTCTCTTAAAGAAAGCGTGTGTTCTATATTGCGCTTGTGTCTAACAGGCAATAATAACCAGTGCAAAGTCTAAAATATGACAAGGCTCAGTATCAGGGCTATATGAGTTCGAGGGCAAGATTAAGGGGCGAGATTTTAGACTTAAGGAGAAGTTAGGCTTAAAGCTCAGATTTGGTAGCGATTGTGAGGTTTTTCAAAAAAAATGTCACCTATTATGATGTTCATGCAAAGTAGAGTTACTATGAACAAATTAATACCTCTTATTCTTCTGATGATCTCTCCAGGTTCTATGGCTGTGGTCGAGCGGATACCTGCCCAGAAAGCGGCTCCTCAATCTGTAATCAAGGTTCTCGGAAAGGTGGTGATCGATAGAGTTCCGGCCAAACCTCTTCAAGAGCGCGTTCATGCTGCGGAAAGCGTCTTTGTGGGCAAGGTTGTCAATAAAGTGGTAGCTGGGGACTGGGCTCGTGCGGAGCTGGAAGTTTTGACTCCTCTGAAAAATGCCAAAAAAGGAGCTAAAGTGTTAGTGACTTGGCGTATAAAGATAGCGGGCCAACATCTATTTGATATTAATGAGGGGGCGAAGTATATGGCTCTTTTGAAAGGGAAGCATGAAAAGCGTTATTGGCTGCACGGAGCAGAATATAAGGGTGAAGAGCAGCTGAGCCAGGTCAAGTCCTTGCTCATTAAGAAAAAGTAACCTAATACGGGAAAGTAGACCTTACCCAGTGGTGCCAATTTATTTTAATGAGAGCCTTAGTAGGTAGAGATTTTTGATAGTAAAAGCTGTGCTTTATCGGCTACTATTGGGTCTTTTGAGTGGCTTAGTTTCGTGATGAAACGGTGCTCTTTATGCAGTAGCATGTGTAAGCGTTTGTGCCAGGGCTCGGCGTTTTCGTCATTGGGAAGGGTGGAGAATTTAAGAAATAAATCGAGGATTTCCCCCTGAACGTGAGGCTGAGAGATACCTAGGATATCGACGAGAAAGGGGAATGCTGGCTCAGCTGCTGGCCATACCTGTCCGGAGCAGAGAGCTACCCACATATCGTGCCCTGCTTTCATGGCTCTAGGGCCTTTTCTTGAGGCAAGGGCTTCTAGGATACGAGGTAATTGCTTCTTTGATGAAGGGGCAATTTTATATTCCGCCCATGGTATATTCCGTAATTTCATCCACATTGCATCCGCCATGTGGTGATGGGTAGCAGAGAGTGGGGTGTCTGCCGAGTAGGAATATGGGGTATAAAAAAGAGGCACTCGGAGATGAGTGCCTCATGAATTTTTGGTCGTAACTGGTGTTATTTACGGTGTATGGAGAATACTTTACCAGTTGGTTCTTTGGGGAGTGTAGCTTGCCAGTCTTTGATGCTTTGGATTAGTTTGGCAGTGATTTCTGGTTTTGATTTAGCGAGGTTGTGCTCTTCCTTGTAGTCTGTGGCTATATTGTAGAGGGCTGGTTTTTTAAGGTTTGGAGTGGTGAGTAGTTTCCATTGTCCTTGGACGGTGGCCCATTTTTCATTTTTTCGACCAATACCTTCCCAGAAGAGGGGTTTTTCTCTGATGGGCATTTTTTTGCCTTTTAGAACTGCAGTGATGTTGAGGCCGTCTGGTTGGTAGTCTTCTGGTAGGGGGGCTTCGGCGATTGCGCAGAATGTGGGTAGTAGGTCTACGGCGGAGATTAATGATTCATTGTCTACTGCTCCAGCGGCGATGTGTTGTGGCCAGCGTGCTAGGAACGGAACGCCTATGCCGCCTTCTTTGATGCTTGCTTTACGGCCAGCTCTGCCACCTGTGGTGCCTACAGCAGCAGCTGTTCCCCAGCCAGCTCCTGTAGCAGAATCATATTTAAGTTCTGCTACGCCGTCGGTAGCACCAGTTCCGGCCGGGCCATTGTCTGAGCTAAAGATGACGAGGGTGTTTTCGGTGAGGCCTAGGCGATCAAGTGTATTTAAAATATCACCTATGCGATCGTCTGCATGTGAGAGTACTGAGGCGTATATCTGTTCATTTCTATTAAGGTTACGGAAGCGGTGTTCAAACCTAGGGATGGTGTGAAATGGTGTGTGTGGCTCGTGCACCCAGACGTTAATAAAGAATGGTTTCTGGAGTTTTACACTTTCCTCGATGAATTTGGTGGTTCTCATGGCATCATTGTACCATGGCATTTGTTCGCCGGAGCAGTTAAAGGAGCCGTAATCATCATAGCCGTATTCACCGGGTGTTGGTGAGTCTGGAATCATGTTATTAGAGAGGTGCCATTTACCGTAATGGGCTGTGCGGTAGCCAGAGTTTTTGAGTATTTTGGCCATAAATGGTGCGTCGAGGCTAAGCCAGTCTGGCATACCTCGTGCTTTATTACTGGAAACTGCGGCAAAGTGGCCTGCTATGCTGTGTCTGGACGGGAATTGGCCAGTCATCACCGCAGCACGGCTGGGAGAGCAGACCCCACTGGCGACGGTGAACCTTTGGAAGTCCGTGCCCTCTTTAGCAATACGATCTATGTTAGGTGTTTTTATATATGGGTGATTACGGCAGCTTAGGTCACCCCACCCCCAGTCATCGCTGAAGATGAAGATGATGTTAGGTTTTGTCTCTGCACATATAGTGGTGATGAGAATAAAGAGGATAATGATGGGTTTTTTCATATAGCTGGGTGTGGTGGCTGGATTATGGTGTTTAGTAGCTATGGTCTAGAGGGGCGTAGGGGCTGGTAGGTCCAGTTAAATGTAACGGCGAGGATACGTAATACCGTTACTAGGAGGATACTTGTGACCATGGGTAGTGGCGATGGTAATTGTGCAGCAGAGCCTAAGACGTAGACCCAGGCGCCAGAAAATGCGCATGTAGCACAGAGGGGAGATGGTTTGAAAATGCTTGGGATTTCGTTACAGATAACATCGGCGATGACGCCGCCAAATGTGCCGGTAATAGTGCCTAAGATTACTGCTATAAACCAGGAGCTTTGGTGTTCTAATGCGATTGCGGTGCCTATGGCAGTATAAAGTGCCATAGCTAGTGCATCTGGATAAATGATGAGGGGTTTGATTTTCGGGAGGTGCTTGGCATAGAATGGTAGTATTAGGCAGATGAGAAATGCGGTGACGGGGTAGTGTGGATTAGCTATCCAGAAGAGTGGGTGCCGATCTAGAAATAGATCACGTAGAGTGCCGCCACCAAATGCTGCAGCAAAAGCGAGGGTAATACAGCCCACTATGTCCATGCCCGCGCGTGTGGCTAGCAGGATACCGTAGATGGCGGAGACGATGACGGCCAGAAATTCTAAGGTGACGATTAAGTCCATATTTTTACAGTGTAGAGTTTATTATGTGCGGGTCTGTGATTTCTATCTAATAGCTTAATAGAATATATAAATTACTGCGGTGGTGGTGCGTGCGGCAGGGAAGGAGGCGTCAGATGAGACAACCTCGGCACTGGAGGCAAGCAAGCCGGTGCTTTGACGACCTTAGCCGCTTCTGATGAAGTGTTGGGTGTAGTGTATGGATCGGTGTTCATAACTATATAACAAATTGTATGTTCCTGGATGCATCCACGTTGATAAGCTGGCTTTACCTCAATGTGTCAGCAGAAGACAAATGAGCAAGATTACTTTATTTTGATGCAAAATTCGGCTCTTAGAAATCAACCCTAAAATCGCAAGGTAAGGTTTGTTGTTAAAAGGAAGCGTAGAAATAGAAATAAATCATTTCTCGGGCTAGAAATTTTGGTAGTTTTTTTGGTCTTCTAGCCAAACAGCCCATTTGCAGCAGCAAATACGGTCACCGTTGAAATTGCAAATAATACAAAACACAGTATTACCCATTTAAGTGAGATAATAGATTTTTCACAGAAATCCAATTTTTGATTTACAATTACACCAACTCTACGGATTTGGGTGGCGTATTCTTCCTTTGCTAGCTGAAACTCGGGGCCTTCAAGAAATCTGTTGAGGTGCTCCTCTGCTAACTGATTTCTCTGTTCGTTGCCAGGACCAAACCAATATGGGAAAAGCACAGTGCTGGTTCCCCCCGGCTCTTTAGGGCTTAGGCAACTAAGTGCATTCGATACAGATTTATAGACGAAATAGAGTAAGGAAATGAGAATGACTGAGCATATTACAACGGAATATTGCATTCCGTTATACGGCAACCAACTGTCTAACTGCGAGAGTTCTAGAGTAATTATATCGATTACCCACTTAGCGAGAAGTATAGTAGCACCGATCAGTGATGTTACGAACACGAGAGTGCCTGAAGCCTTCGTATCGAGAAAGCGTATAGTTCTCTGTGCGTTTTCGTATGAAGTAGAGAGGTGAGCCACGGATTCAGAATAGGAATCTTGATGTGTAGCTGCTGTATTTTTATCATTCATATATGTCTCAGTAACCTTGGGGGTTTTCTTTTTTATATTGTTCATAGCCGTCAGTTCCATGTTCCCAATATTTCCATTCGTCCGGCCAGCGCGTTAACCCTTTTTTAGTAGCAACCCTATGTCGTGAAATCAGATTAATTGATGCAATAGCTATCCATTCGGAAGCCTCTTTGATAACTGATTCACGATCTTTACCTAGCCACCCCATATATTTTTTCCATTCAAGGTCAATAACATAGCAAAGTCCGGTTCGATTGCTGTTGTGCCACTCATCACCTATTTTTATGTAGGGCTCGGAACAATATACTCTTGGTGGATGCTGTCTTAATTCTCTTATGCTTTTTGGTAGAACTATTTTAGTTTGAGCTAGTCGTGTTCCTAAAGACCAAAAACCTCTTAGTTCTCTGTAGCGACCATTTCTAGAACTGGTAGAATGTGTTAATTTAGAGCACAATTCTTGTTCAAGAGTTAATTTTGGATTTATTCTCCGCTTAGCCATTATAGTATGGTCGGGTAGAGATGTGTGTAGTGGCATTACAAGCAGAAGTGACCGCAATGGGTTTGGCCTCTGTTGCACGGTTGTCACGTTCGTTTTCAAGTTGTTTTATGTCTGCAGACTTAAAAATAGTTGATATTTTTTGAGAGACCTTCTTCTCAGAAGGATGAAAATGAGACCGATATGATTCATGAATTTTCTCATAGTCATCACTTAATATTACTATTTCTTGAATAGCAGGTGAGATATCACTCATTGCTTGTAGACTCTTGCCAATACCCATGCCAACGCCCACCAGAAAAGTTTGACCCTCAACTAAAATAGATGAAACATAGACATTACCAGAGCTATTACCATGAGGGTAACCACCTGCGACACATTGGGACCAACCTCCACACCCAGCATTGAGTGCACTCTGATGCAGGTCTTCTTCAAAGTCGACCGAGAGACCAATTAGATTCTCTTCTACAGCGATTTCATATGATTGTTTATCTGCGTAATTTGCGACGGCATTGAAATTATCTCCTGCCCAAGGAAGTTGCGTGATCATTTCACTATGAGTTTCAGCGAACGAAGCGGCTTTAATCATGATGGAAACAAATTCTTCAGCAAGTTTAGTCAGTGCAACATCATCATCATAACAGTTTGAAACTCGCTGCGTAAAACCGTCTAAATCAGATCTTAGAATCCAGCCCCAGCTAATTTGGGGGTTGTTAAATGTGGGCTTGCCAACTGGAGCTGCTGAAGCGTTTAAAGTAGTTTGATGTTTTAATATGTTTTCAAAACTCTTGCTAAGATCTCGGTTCTTAATTTCAGTGATTATATCTGATTGAACACTGAAGTTCTCAGTCAGCACTATGCCATTTAAATTTACAGCCAACCAATTACCATTATTCCGTATTTCAAGATGACCGCGTTTGAGGCTTCTATTCTCTTCATTGGTGATGGCGAGCTGTTGGTAAAGACGTTTAGCTGGGCGATTGGCAGCATTTCCTAGTGAAACGGTTGATTGATCGCCATGTATTGATGGACCATTAACTAATAGCGTTTTTCCGGTATCAGCAATCATTCGCCAGCCTTTAACTTTTTCACTACTGTCTTTGAACAGCGCCGTGAGGTCAGTATGTAAAGCGCCTGAAAAATTCAATATATTAGAAGTGCCATCGTTAGCGGGTAGCACAACATGCATTAGGGATCCTTGAATTTCGATAAGGTTGCCGCTATGCTTCTGAACTATATGGTGTATTAAAATAGAAGCACGCGTAACGCTTCTTAAAAATGATTTAGCGTCATTAGTGCACTCAGCATTTTCATATCTTTTTTCTAAATCTAGTTTTATATAGATGTGCGATAAAGAAGAAGGATAGAATGATTGTGCTGATGTAGTGCGACTCTCAAAAAACGCACCTATATTCTGGGATCGATTTAATATTAAACTCATAGATTACTTCTTGCAGTATCTGTGCCATAAGGTGAGATCTAGCATTCACTTCTTATATGGTTTGATCATTTACAAATGAAAATAAGCTATCGTATGCCTCTGGAAATTGCTCTAGATGCTTATAATATTAGGGTTCGTCCTACTAAGGGTGAAAAATTATATATATAACATATTGCACATACCATGATCTGTGATTACAATGGCCGGTTATGAGAGTTGTGCCAACTTGTCCCAACTTGGGTCATTTTGGCTGAGCCTAAATGACACATTTTTATGAATTATCAATACAGCCTTAACTTGCATCTCAATGGTGGAGCTATCGTTGCCCTATTTTTCCAGCACAATGACGCACTCTAGGTGTCTTGTTTGTGGAAAGAGGTCAAATGGCTGGACGGCAGTGAGCTTATAGCCCGCTGTCATAAACTCTTTGAGGTCGCGCATCTGAGTGGCGGGGTTACAGGAGACGTAGACTACTTTATTAGGGTTGAAGGTGAAGAGCTGGGTGAGGAACTCTTCGTTGCAGCCTTTACGTGGGGGGTCTATGAGGACCGTGGTTTCTGAGGCAGGGAAGGAGATATCAGAAAAGATGGCTTCGGCGCTGGAGGCAAGGAAGCTGGTATTGGTAATGTTGTTAAGGTCAGCATTTTTCTGAGCCCATTCTGCGGCGGTTTCACTGACTTCTACGCCGGCTACTTTTTCAAATTTGTGGGAGAGGCAGAGTGAGAAAAGCCCGGAGCCGCAGTAGGCGTCTACTAAGTATTTAGAGCCACCCGCTGAGGCTTGATTAGCTACGTAGCCGGTGAAGGCTGGGAGGATGTAAGGGTTATTTTGGAAAAAGTCACCAGCGAGGAAGTTGAAAGTGATTTCTCCTGCGTCTGTGGTGACGCGTTCACAGATGGTATGCCGGTGATTGGTTTCTACAAAGGCGGGAGCGTCTGGCTGTAGACCACAGCTGCGGCGCAGAAGTAGGGTGGCGTCCTTTTTATATGCTTTGGCATTGGCGCGTGTTTGCTCACGTATTTCAGGTAGGGCGGTGTTGATTTCCTTCATGGCGATGGGGCAATGAGGGACGTCTACGAGGTGGCTACGCTGGCCGGAGAGGAGAAAGCCGATATCACCTATTTTACCATCGCGTGGGCGTTTGAAGTGAGGTGTGATCTTTGAGCGGTAGGCCCACTCTACTGGGGATGGGATAGCGGGTGCGCATTCTGTTTCCACACCAGCCATGTGTTTGAGAAGTTCCTCTACTTGGCGGGTTTTCCACTGGAGTTGCTTTTCGTAGGATAGGTGCTGGTACTGGCAGCCGCCACATTTTCCAAAGAGTTCACATTTGGGCTCAAGGCGGTCTGGGGAGGGCTTCAGAACCTTGACTAGGTCTGCTTGGCTGTGGCTTTTGTCATTACGGAAGATACGAGCTAGCACTTTTTCGCCCGGGAGGGTGTGTGGAATAAAGACGACCCAGCCTAGATTTTCCGTGGGCTTAGTAACTACTCCGGGGATGTTAGAGGTAAAGCCAGTATCTTCAGCTTCCACCTGAACGCGAGCTATCCCCACACCTAGATTGGAAAGGCTATTAATCTCTACTTCGATTTCTTGATGGTAATCAAATGGGTGAGGGTTAAATTTCTTAGGCTTGCGCATGGCTGTGTGTATGTCGCTAATGGGGAGGGAACCCAATCTCAAAGTGGTGGATGGGTGAAATTTTTACATCCAGGGCTGGTCGAATAGCTGAGAAGGTGTAATCTGTAAGAGCTATGAAATCACTCTATTTACTCTCTGTGCCTCTGATTTTAGCCGTTTCAGCGACTCATGCTGCTCAGGCGGAGAAGGATGTGTGGTATAATGCTGCTGGCAAGGTGTTTAAGGTTACCTTGGCTGAAGGGGAGCGTGTGGCTTATGTGCCAGGGTGGAAACAGCGTGAAAATGCACGGCTGGAGGCACAGCGTAACGGGGCTTATGTCAGCCGTTTGCGGAGCTCGAGAGGTAGCCGATATAGTGATTATTATGGTTCCTATTACTCAGGGCCATTTTATTATGGGTCTGGTAGAGGATTTAACCGCTTTAGCCGCACTAGTATTAGATCTAGTGGGCGTTCATCGTTTGGCTCCCGTGGAGGATTACGAGCTAGCTATGGCAGTAGCAGCTTCTTTTTGAGAGTGAGGTAGCTAGATGGCCTTTGCTGTGGTTTGACCTTGGTTATTCCGTAGGAAAAAGATCATCTTCTGGTGCCGGAGTGTCGATAGATGGCACGATTGGGCTGTTAGGATCAATGGTCGGGATTTGTAAACTAGGGATTTCTGGGTCTGGTATTTTGCTACCTATGGCAGATTGAGCACCGTCGGCTAGTTGTTCACTACTTGGTAGGTTTGTATCCTGTGTGGGTGTGAGGAAAGCTGAGCTAAGGTCAGTGGGTGTCTTTCTTACTGACGCGGGTGCTGGTATATGCTTTGGCTTAGCAACTAAGGGGATGCTGCGTTTTACTTTTTTAATAACGGGCTTTTTAACACGTGTACGTTCATGGGGGAATCTGTGCATTTCTGGGTCACATGAGACGAATAGGAGGCTGAGTAGTGGCAGGAGAGTGATTTTATTCATAATGAAAGGGAGAAAGGGTTACTTTCGATACAATTTATATGGTGATCCGGAGGTGATAATCTAGAAGATAAAAATAAGCGACCGGTCTACCGATCGCTTATTTTTTTAAATTGGTGTAGTTATCTGGTGGTTGTTAGCTTTTATCTAAGCTGCTTTGTGGGTGCGCTTCATACTGGCTATGTGGCGTACTAGCTGGCGCGTTTCCTGCTGCCATTTGTTAAGAGCATTACGAGAAACATCTACTTTACCTGATATGGCTTGTTCTAGCTCTGTGTAGCTTTCAGAGAGGCGCTGGGAGAAGTTGTTCAGTAGCTCATTAGCTTTGGCGCAGATAGGTGCATCAGCCTCCATGGCTGTCATGCGCTCTGCCTGACGGCCAGCTTCGCGCATTTCTGCGAGGAGGATTCGTTCATCTGAAACCCGGCGTAGGCCGGTGGTGAGGCCTAGCTTGGATAGTAACCAGATCATCCATTTAGTTGGGTCAAACTGCCATGGCTTTACGCCGTTACGGTAGTCGTGCTGAAAAGCGTGGTGGTAGTTATGGTAGCCTTCACCGCAGGTGAAAACGGCCATAATGGCGGAGTCACGCGCAGAGTTATCAGTATTGTATGGGCGCTTACCGATGGTGTGACAGAGTGAGTTAATAAAGAATGTGCAGTGCTGCACACAGACTACGCGGAGAATACCTGCGAAGAGGAAGCCTCCTAGGGCACCTACGCCACCGTTCCAGAAGTAGCCAATGACAGCTGGTAGGATGAGGCCAATGATGAGGCCGATCCAGTGCACGTATTTGTGCTGCCACATTACGAGTTTGTCTTTAAGGAGGTCATTAACGTTATCCATGGGTGGCTCTGGCTTGAGCTTAAACATTAGCCATCCGATGTGTGCCCACATAAAGCCTTTGGAGATATCATATGGGTCGTCATCATGATCCACATGTTTATGGTGTAGGCGGTGGTCTGCACACCAGTCCAAACAGGAGTTTTCAAAGGCACAGGCGCCAAAGATGAGGGTGTAGAGCTTTACGGGCCATTTTGCCTTAAATGATAGGTGTGAGAAGAGGCGGTGGTAGCCGAGGGTGATACTCATTGTTGATGAGATGGCGTAGAAGAAAAACATACTGTACTGGAACCAATCCATATCAAATTTGTAGATGTATATGGGAACGCCAATGAGGGCGGTCAAGGCAGTGCCAATGAGAAAGATACTGGTGATCCAGTTAACGCGATCGAAGGGGATACGATACATAAAATTATTAGTGTTTTTGGGTCTCAAAGTAAGTGAGACTCGAGTTATTGATTGCTCAGGAAATGTGTAAGCGACAGGAGTGAAGAAATTGGTAGCGGCTTATAAGCTGGGAATCAGGCTCCGTCAAGCCAAGTCTGAACTGCTAACCGATGATAGCGGGGTAGAGTTACGATTTTAGTTGAAACTATGGGGCTACGGTTTTGATAATGCGTATATTTAAGGTTATTTACGTGTGTTTACAGGGAGTCTTTCAGTGTTAGTTCCGTTTCCAGATGGTAATTAGTGATACCGTCCATTGGAATTTACGTGCGGTCTCACGGATGAGAAAGGGTTCGTCATGCTGTGAAATGAGGGAAAATGATCCGCTGAGTTGTTTTTTTAACCAGCTAAATGTATCTTGATCTGGCTGTTTGTCCGGCGCGGTGAATTCATCTAGCCATGTGCATGGGGTGGCGAGGACGAGGTGGCCACTGGGTTTAACGAGGTCTGGGAGCCGGTGTAGCAGTTTCTGTGGTTCTGGTAGTCTGCAGATGAGGTTAGCGGCGTGCACACGGTCAAATGACCCGAGATCTTCAGGCAGATTCATGGCATCTCCTTGGAAGAAGCTGACATTTTCAGGTTGAGAGCCTTTTGGTAGTTTGGCGGTGGCTGGTGTAGTCTGGTTTCCGGTGACTAGCATGGGGTAGTCTATGTGGCCCTTTGTGCGCATTTCTTCTGCGGCGGCAATAAAGCTATGAGAGAAGTCCATGCCTTGTACTTCATCACAGTCTTTGCTGAGTTCAAAGGTGGAGCGCCCTACGGCACAGCCTAGATCTAGTGCGCGGGTGCCTCTTTCCTTGGGGAAATAACCGACGGTGCGCTCTGGAAAGCCGATGGCGTCCTTAGGTCCGAAGCTCCAGGGCATGAGTTCCTGATTATTTCCGTAGTGCATAAGGAGGTACTCGCTGAGGAGCTGATCAGATTCGTAGACGTCAGACATGGGAAGAAGTTAGAAATGTTGGGTGAAGAAGCAAGTGATAATAATTATAGGTAATTAGGGGTGTTACTTAGGGTGTTATAATTACTGAGGTGTGTGTTTCTCATTACCTATCATATTTTTACTGATGAGAGAGGGGGTGAGTTTTAATTTTTAGGCTCAATACTCTTGCGCTGACTGAGGGGCTGGGGTTGTCTCTGGCTACCGTATGAATGAGAGCAGTGATATTGGCCAGCAGAGACGGACGTTTCTTTTGGAATTATTACGTTCTGTGCCTCAGGGATTTATAGAAACTTCGGGCACTACCTTTGCGATGTATGTGGCTATTAGGTTTTTTGATGTGCCTGTGGCGATGAAGATGATCATCGCCGGAGCGGGTAGCTTAGGTTTGTTGCTTAGTTTGTTTACCATACAGATTGTTAGGCGGCTTGGTTGTTCCGTGAATATGGCGTCGGTAGTGGTTTGGGTAGGTGCAGCGGGGGGATTTGGCACTGCCGCTTTGTCTGGTGGGAGTGCACTTGTTTATGTAATAGGGATCTGTATGGCGGCGATGCTACTGATGGTGGGTATGCCGCTAATGTCTCAGATTTATCGTAAGCATTATCCTAATAGAGCTAGAGGGAAGCTGTATTCCATCGCTGGTGTGGTGAGGGCAGTGACGGCGGCGGTAGCCGGTGTGGGTGTGGGGGTGTGGCTGACTCAACGGGGGACGGATTTCCACTCCTTGTTTTGGTTTTATGCTACTTGCTGTTTATTGATGGCGTTGTGTGTATTTTCAATGGCTCGTGTGGAGCTACGGAGGGCTAGTTCATTAAGGCTTTTTGATGCATTTGGGCATGTATCACGGGATGCAAAGTTTAGGAAGTTACTGATTTCCTGGATGGTATTAGGTATGGGGAATTTAATATCATTTGCGCTGTTTGTGGAGTTTATTACTAATCCTGAATACGGGTTTGCACTAGATGCCAAACGAGTGGGAATGATAACTAGCACCATTCCTATGTTGGTGGTGATTGTGTGTGTGGTGCCGTGGGGTATGGTTTTTGATAAATTGCCGTTTTACCGTGTGCGTGTGCTGATAAATGCTTTTTTCTTTATCGGAATGCTGACTTATTACTTGGGGGGCTCTTATCTGACACTTTGTATTGGTATGGTATTCCACGGTCTGGGGCGCTCCGGAGGTAATGTGCTATGGAGTCTATGGGTGACTAAGTTTTCCAATGAGGAAAATGTGGGGGAGTATATGAGTGTTCATACTAGCTTTACGGGTATGCGCGGTGTGCTGGCACCTGTGATCGCATTTTCCGTAGCTGGAACGATGGGCCCAAGTACTGTGGCAATAGCTGGTGCTACGCTGGTGCTTATTTCATCTCTGATGTTAGTTCCAGAAATGTTAGCCGAGTGTAAGCCTAAGATTGAGACTTAGGAGTGGTTCTTACTTTGGCTCTGTAAGTAGCTGGTAGAGGACATTATCAGTAAATGCCTGACTGGTGGTGAGGCCGAGGTGTTCTTCTGGAAGAAAGGTAACACGGTGAAAGCGAATTGGGGACTGGAGGCGGATGGATGGTTTATCAGCCCCTACTCGCTGGTCAGCTAGAGTGCTGGAGCGTATAACCGTGCCATCACCAGGCCGGAAGTCATTATCGATACGTTTATTTTCTACGAGATCATATTTAATCTGGCGTGAGGTGCTGGTGGCATCTCCAGCGACCAGTGAGATACGAAGCCCCTTAGGTGGTGTGGCAGGCCTATCGATAGAGCGGTGAAACTGGTTAGCTCTACTGAGACAGCGGCGCAGGTGGGCTGCAGCTATTTTTTCACGTTCTGCAGGGGATGTTACGCCCGGTAGAAGTGCTGCGAGGGTGTCTTTTTCAGATGCGTTATGTATTCCCCAGCGCTGGCGTTCCCAGAGTGTAGGATCATAGATATCGAGTACGGAGTCATCGGCATTATTAAGTACCGGCTTATGACGTGTACGAGGCATAAGCTCGTAGAGTGAGGGGTAGCTACCGAGTACGGCACGTGGGAATTTGGGTAAATTTACACCGAGTAATACTCTCTGCCATGTGGGGATGAGGTTTTGCCCTTCGAGGAGGTCATTAAAGGCATAAATACTACCGGAGTTAGGCGAGCCTACCATGATGAGCTGGTCTACGTGTCTAGCTCCAGCCCAGTTGAGTTTGGGTAATGAGCCGTCTTCTGGTAGGTTTTGCTGTCCGTGGCGGAGGTAGTAACGTGCGAGGATGCCGCCCATGGAGTGTGCTACGATATCGAATTTTACATTCTTCCGCTTTACTCCGCGAAGTTCTAGAGATTTTGCCTGAACGTATTTCTTTTTTTCTAATATGAAGCGGTGAAGTGCTGCGGCATTTTCTGCATTTGATAAACGCCAATCGTAATCAAACTGGAAGCAGGTAAAGTGATCTTTTCCCCAGTTTACATCACTGTAGGTCAGGTCTTCATCAGTATAGCCGCCAGCGCCGAGTGTTTTGAGGACATTGGCATAGGCTTTCTGTTTGAAAGGAACGCCTAGAGCACGGAATTTGATCGATGATAGTGCGCCATTGGGAATCCCTGTGGTACTCTGATTAGTGCCGTGTAGCGGCAGTGCCAGGAGGGGTAGGTTTTCAGGTTTTTTTAGGTTGATGTAATTATTATCATAAACTCCCCATATGGACTTTTGGGTAACGGAATCTATTAGGTTAGATCCTAGTATGCCTGGGATTACAATGACTGGATTAATCTCAGTATCGTGGCTCTTAGCCGCCTTACTGTAGATTTTATTTAGATTTACCTTTGGTTTTTCTGAAACTAGCGAACAACCAAACGTTATGAAAACACCAGCCGCAGTAAACGACTTAATCAGTATTCTACTAGCGGCGTGATGTATGAACATAATATGAGTGGTGGGGGGTAATGTGAGGTTTACTTTTTCTTTTTACGCTGTTCAGCAAGCTGGACGATAGATGCTGGAAGGTTATCAAAGATAGGGGCTGCATCTGGCCCTGATCCTAAGCGGCCAAAGCTGAGCACACCAGTAGGACACTGCTGCACACAGGCGGAGCAACGCACGCATTCAGGGTCTTCCATGGGTTTACCTTTATTGGCAAAGTTCATGATATCGATACCTTGGTGGCAGACAGATGTGCATACGTTACATGAGATACATTTGTTTTTATCAGCAAAGATCCGGAACCTTCCGAAAGCGCGCTGGTAAATCTGCATCAAGGCTGAGAGTGGGCATGCAAAGCGGCACCAGACACGGCCTGAGAAGTGAAAGTAGAATGAGACACCAATGACACCAGCCCAGAGTAGATCTACAAAGTAGCTGTAGTTTAGTACAGGGAGGCCTTTTTCACCACTTAATAGATATTGGTAGGTAGCTTCCCATACACTGCCGGGGAAAATCCAGCCAATGATACGGAAACCTAGTATGGCGAAGGCAAGCCATAGGAAGAACTGCCCGATCATGTTAAACCGTGTCCAGAATGGTCCGTGAGGCATCTTCTGGCGGTGTGCGTCACCCATAGTTTCAGCGAGGGCTCCACAGGAGCAGATCCAGCCACAGTAGGCACCTTTACCCCAGCGCCTGACGATGAGTGGGATGATGACAAAGGTTTGAATGAGGCTGAGTACGAGCCAGCCCATCATCGGCTGAGCTGTGAAGACATTAGCGATAAATAACGGCCAAGCTAAGACAAAGCCAAAGGCACGCCAGTAGGCACGGCTATGCCCTGTATCATCATAACGCTCAAAGAATAGATCTGCAAAGCCAGCTAGCGGTGATCCATCTGCAAAGATTCCATTTACACCCATCCACGGTAGGATGATGTAGGGTAGGATGAAGAGTGGTATCCACTGGATGAGGTTCAGGGTAATGGTCTGACGCTTTACATACGGTGTCTTCCGTCTTTTGATCCGGCGAATACCAAAGATTAAGACGAGTAAGCAGTATGCCAGGGAGTAGTAGAATGAGCGATCACTTGCTGCATTTTTAATAGAGGTAATTAAGTTCTTAGGCCCTAAGTCAGGGATCATCTGGCTGATCCACTTAGGGTCAAATCCACCAATGATACCTTTTTTCCAGTGGTAGACCCATAGGCCGATGAGTAGGCCTATGACTAGTGTGGTCCACCAGCGTGTGTTTTTATCATTAGCGATCTTGAGACCTGAGCGGCGGAAGAAATCCAGTGGTGCCTCGCGCCCAAGGGCGGCTAGTATGGCATCGTTTTTGATTGTTTCTTCTTCGCCACCTTTTGTTTTAAGCGTGACGCTGTCCTCTGTGATTTTACTGGGGTTTGTATCCAGTTTGAGGACGATTTTACCTTCTACCGCCAGAGCATTTACTTTGGCGATATTTTCAGGCTTGGGGCGGTTAAAGTCCGGCTTCCGGTAAGAGATGGTCACGCGGGCATCTGCCTCTGCGAGTGCGATGGCGGCCTCTGCGGCACTGTCACCACCACCCACAACCATGAAGTCTTGGTCTTTAAAGGCCTTAGGATCATGAAGTCTGTTGGAGACTTTATTAAGATCTTCACCGGGAATTCCCATCTTACGGTAGTTACCACTGCGGCCGATGGCGATGATGCAGCGTAGTGCTTGAGAGGTCTTTTTATCACGGCCTGCGTGATGGAGGGTAATGGTGGAGCCTTTTTTCTCCACACGGTCAATCATGCCCTCAGTGGACTCTACGCCAGCCTCAGAGACCTGACGCTTCATGTCTGCGAGGAGCTTTTCCTTCACACCAACATCACCTTCATAGGTGATACCTCCAGCGGGTGTTAGGTCCGTAGGGTAGGTGAAGATAGGTTTTGCTTTGGGGAAATTCGCAACGGTTGAGAATGCTTGGCTACTTTCATAGAGAACGTAGCTTAGGCCTGCCTTTTTAGCCTCCATGGCAGCGGAGAAGCCGGATACACCGGCACCTATGATGGCGATGTCTACTACATCGTCTGCTTTATTCTGGCGAGCTGAGGGGAAATCACCTTCTGCTAGTATGGCCTGGACGGCTTTTGCTCCTGTATCGGATGAGAACTTGAGGAGTGGTATGCCGGTAAGGTCACCAACGATACGGATGCCATTAACATTAGTGGCTCCATTTTCACCTACTTCTGGGAGTTTTTCTACGGTGCCGGCAGGCCATTTACCGTGAAGCCAGTTATAGTATTTTGCGATCATGATTTGATTATATAGAGAGTATTAGACCTCTGAGTTTTCTTGGTAGGCAGATGCTACTGCCTGAGCGATAAGTGGTGCTACTGTGCGGTCTAGTGGGCTGGGTAGAATATAGTCAGCAGTGGGCTGAGCTACTGCGCCGGCTAGAGCATAGGCGGCGGCAATTTTCATTTTTTCAGTGATACGGTCAGCCCCTACATCGAGAGCGCCACGGAAAATACCGGGGAAGGCGAGGACGTTGTTCACTTGGTTAGGGAAATCACTGCGGCCGGTGCCTACGACTCCGGCACCAGCTTTCTTTGCTAAATCAGGCATGATTTCTGGCTCAGGATTAGCCATCGCAAAGATGATGGGGTCAGGAGCCATGGATTTCACCATTTCTTCAGTAACGAGATTACCTTTACTCACGCCGATGAATACATCTGCAGCTGTGATCACCTCTGCTAGAGTGCCAGAGCGGTTCTCCCGGTTTGAGTATCTGAGGAGGTCTTGTTTCATGGGGTTTAAGTCATCCCGGCCGGAGTGGATGGCTCCTTTAGAGTCACAGACGACGACGTCATTCACTGAGATACAGCTATCTGATTCTTGTCCGATGCAGCGGAGTAGCTTGGTGATGGCTGTGCCAGCTGCGCCGGAGCCGTTGATGACGACTTTGACGGAGCTGAGATCGCGCTCGAGAATGCGGCAGGCATTAATGAGTGCTGCTAGTAGAACGATGGCCGTGCCATGCTGGTCATCATGAAAGACTGGTATTCCTAGGTCTTGCAGACGTGCTTCTACTTCAAAGCAACGCGGGGCGGATATGTCCTCAAGGTTAATTCCGCCAAATACTGGGGCGATACGTTTGACCGTCTCGATGATTTCTTCTGTGTCTTGGGTATCTAGACAGATAGGCCAGGCATTGATGTCAGCGTATTCTTTGAACAGTAGAGCCTTACCTTCCATGACAGGGATGGAGGCATTAGCACCTATGTTGCCTAAGCCGAGTACGGCTGAGCCATCACTGACTACAGCTACAGAATTGCTTTTTAATGTAAGCTGAGCAGTCCGAGAGGGGTCTTCTGCAATAGCTAGACAGGGGGCGGCAACGCCTGGGGTATATGCTAGGGAGAGGTCATCCTTGGTGCGGACTGGCATCTTATTGTGAACACCTATCTTTCCTCGTAGCTGCTCGTGGACAATGAGGCTGCGCTCTTCGATACTTGTGGACATAACTTGGTCTATTCTAGTTTTAGAAATTATACAGCACCGTATGCGAGCATGGAGTCAGCTACTTTGATAAAGCCAGCGATGTTTGCGCCTTGCACGTAGTTGACATAGGTATCATCGATGGTGCCGTGTTCTATACAGCGCTGATGAATGTCTGACATGATGGTCTGGAGCTTTTCGTCTACCTCTTCACTAGACCATGATAGGCGGAGTGAGTTCTGGCTTTGCTCAAGTCCTGAGACAGCTACGCCGCCGGCGTTTGCGGCTTTTCCGGGTGCAAAGTGGATTCTATGCTCGATGAAGTATTCTACAGCTTCTGCATTGGTGGGCATATTAGCACCTTCTGAAACGGCTTGAAGTCCATTAGCGACAAGTATTTTTGCTTCATCTGCGTTAAGCTCATTTTGAGTAGCACATGGTAGAGCTACGTCTGCGGCGATGGACCATGGGCGCTGGCCTTCGTGATACTCTGCAGTAGGAACATGCTCAAGGTAGGTGGAGATACGTGCACGATCTACTTCTTTGATCTGCTTGATGATTTCAAGTTTTGCAGTGTCTATGCCAGCGGGATCATGAATAAATCCTGCTGAGTCTGATAGGGTGAGAATGGTAGCTCCCATTTCAATGGCTTTTTCTGCTGCATAGATGGCTACATTTCCTGAGCCGGAAATGACAACACGCTTGCCACTCATGGAGTCACCTATGTGTTTAAGCATATTTTGTGCAAAGTAAACACAGCCGTAGCCGGTAGCTTCTTTACGCCCTAGGCTGCCTCCAAAGGAGAGACCTTTACCTGTGAGGGTGCCGGTAAATTCATTACGGAGGCGCTTATACTGGCCAAAGAGGAAGCTGATCTCTCTGGCTCCCACGCCGATGTCGCCGGCTGGGACGTCTGTATTTTCACCAATGTACTGGTATAGTTCAGTCATGAGTGACTGGCAAAAACGCATGATTTCATTATCGCTTTTACCCTTAGGGTTAAAGTTAGAGCCGCCTTTAGCCCCGCCCATGGGGAGGCCTGTTAGGGAGTTTTTAAATGTTTGCTCAAAGCCGAGAAACTTGAGAATGCTTAAGTTTACGCTTGGGTGGAAGCGTAAGCCGCCTTTGTATGGCCCGATGGAGTTATTAAACTGCACACGGAATGCGCGGTTCACACGCATGTTACCCTCATCATCCTGCCATGTGACGCGGAATGAGATGATGCGGTCTGGCTCTGTCATACGCTCTAGGATACGTGCTTTACGGTATTTAGGATTAGCATCTAGATAAGGGAAAAGAGTTTCAGCAACTTCTTTAACAGCCTGATAAAATTCAGGTTCGTTAGGGTTGCGCTTCTCGAGGCCTTTCATGAAACAGTCTAGATCTTGGCAAAAAGTGTCGTCGTACATATGATGGGTTTTGTTTAGTTATTGTGATTGTATTGAGAAGCTTAGCTTGTAAGGGCGAGCTTGCTCCCAAAGAGCATAATTAATTAGAAATATGACTGAAAAAATTTAGATGCTATTGGTGATTTGTCTAGTGGTATTTCTCTTTTTTAAGATATGCTTTTAAGAGGCGGGCTTCATCTTTCCACCCTGAGAGGTGGATATACTCTAAAACGTTAGGCCAGCTAGGGATGATGAGGTTCTCTTTGAGTATCTGCCGTGTATCTCGGGGGAAATGATGAGTGGGGAGAACACTTTCTGCCAGGTGAAAACAAGCCCATGCGCGCCAGCTGCGTAGTTGGTAGTTCGGGCCACTGACTCTACTAGCTAGGTGCTGGTAGTGGCGAACTGGGTTTCCTAGGAAACCGGCTTGATGCCGATGAGTGAAAATCCAAATTTTAGCTTGGTAGGGAAGTGGCCAGTTTTGTGATGGCTGATGGGAGACTGAGAGCGCGTGATTGAGCTGAAGTAGTGCCTGAGCAGGTTTTTCCTGAAGCCAGAGTGATTGCGCACAAATGAGTGTACTATGAAAGTAATCAGAATTTCCACGTAGTGATTTAGAATATTCTGGACCGAGTGGCTCTGCGGGCTGGGGTAGAAACGGGCAGTGTTCTCGATCTGTGGAGTGAATACGCTCAGCCATTAGTCGTCTAAGCTACATGCGTTTGCAGAATTTTCTGAAAAACTAATTAACATTGGGCGGCAGCATACCTCACAATCATAGTCTACCTCACAGGGGCACTCCATAGCAGGGGGAAGAGAGACTTCAAAGGACTCAAAACATGATGGACAGGTGACGGGCGTTGTATCCATGAGAAGATTCTGTAATATTTAGTTATGATCGTCAATCAACTAGCCTCGCAAAAGCCATTTACCACCGCAGATGGGTCTACTATTCGAAGTATTTTAGATACTACGAATGCACCTGTAGAAAAGCAGAGCCTTGCTGAGGCTAGTTTACTAGCGGGTGTACAGACTGAGCGGCATTACCATAAACTAAGTGAGGAAATTTACTTTATACTAGATGGCGAGGCGCTCATGGAGATTAATGGTATCACTCAGAGGGTTAAACTTAATGATGCTATATTGATACCAGCGTCTGCCTGGCACCAGATTACGGCAATTACGGATACCCGTTTTCTGTGCTGCTGTGCTCCAGCCTACTCTCATGAGGATACTTACTTTGAGTGAATATAGGTATAGCCCTGGTAGGTTTTTAAAAGCTGTGATGGACTTTTAGTGAGGTCTGTTTTGAATATCACTATGGTAAATGAAGCAGAGGTTCAGTGGAATCAGCGTTATATAGATGGGGATACTCCATGGGATAAGGGGACTTATACGCCAGCTGTTTTAGAGATTTTTGCGAAACAGGTGATCCCTGCTGATGCTGAGGTGTTGGTGCCGGGCTGTGGCTTTGGCCATGATGCACGCGCTTTTGCAGATGCTGGTTACAGTGTGACAGGTGTTGATATCGCCGTGTCTGCTGTAGAGGGCGCGGAGGCAATGCATGTGGGAGTAGAGGGGCTGAGTTTTGTAATAGCAGATTTATTTGATCCAGAGTTACCACGTCAGAAGCGCTACGGTGCTATTTGGGAGCATACTTGCTATTGTGCTATCCGGCCTGAACAGCGCAAGAGTTATGCTGAGGCAGTTTATAATTTGTTAGAAGAAGGAGGCTTATTTATAGCCCTCTTTTTTACTAATACTGAAACGCCCCTTAGTGAGGGGCCGCCTTTTGAAACGAGTGTGGAGGAGGCGCATGCTGTGTTCTCAAATTACTTTGATCTGGTCTGGGATAAGGAACCAGCGGATACCTTCCCAGCACGTGTGGGCTGTGAACAGCTGATGGTCTGGCGGAGAAAAAGTTAGAAGCCGCCTGCGTAAGAGATGGCAGGTGGGGGTAGGGTTTGACTGCGGCCTGTTGAGTTAGTTATGGATTTTCCTCCTTTGGCCTCGGCGTAGACAGCTGTCCAGTATTTACCAGCTTTACCTATACCTACTTGGGTGTAGCTTTTACCATAGAGGTTTTTATTGTGCGAGGGGCTGGCTATCCACATTTTGTTTACCCAGTGCGCGGAGGGGGCTCGTGCGAGATTTTCAGCTGAGAAGGAAACGGGGTAACCTTGACGCAGGATACGTGTATCAAAGTTACTGCCATCTTTACCTGTATGAGACATGATACCACGGCTATTCATCTCTTGTGAGTGTAATTGTGCCGCACGAGATAGACGTGAATCTATGGTAAGTGGCTTACGGCCTTTTTTTCGCCGCGTTTCATTCATGAGCTGAAGAAGTTTCTGCTTACCATTGGTTTCTTTTTTTGCTTCCATAGATTCAGCAGCTGAAATGGATACGACATATGCATCATCAGCTTTCTTATTACTAGCACATGAGCTGAGTAAGACACAGCAGATAGATCCCATGAGGGTGGCAGCGTGCGGAGTCTGAAGGGTAAAAATATTATTAAACATACTAAGTTACACTTTTAGATGAGAAATCAAAAGTGCACAATGATAAAAGCAACGTGATAAGTGATGAGGTACAGCAATTTATATTATGGCTTTCGGAAAATTGCCACATGCCTATCCACAGATTTTTTCACCCCCAGTGGGACGTCATGTAGACTACGGGAGTGGTGGTTTTGCTCTGTAAGAATAAGTTCGGCACCAAGGTTCTGAATGGCATCAAGTGCTAGCTGATGTTCGCGATCAAAATAGGAAGTAATAATTAGCAGGCCGTCTTCATTAAGGCGGTGCAGTGCTTGATCGTATATCTTACTCCATGTTGTATCACCGTTCCAGAAGTTTTGATGGCGCATGAAGGCGATGTTAAAATCATCTGATAGTGTGTTGAGATCATCAAGTTTAGAGCAGTCCTGTACGAGAAACTCTGCCTCAGCATTTTTTGGTAGATATTTTTTCCAGCGCTCCTGTGCCTCACCAATCTCTCGGTCGCGTATATCCAAGCCAGTGAGCTGTAGACCTTTTTTTCCAAAGACATCAGCAAGGACGGAGGCTTCATCAGCACGGCCACAAGCGAGATTAAGTAAGCGGCTTTGCTCCGGGATGGTGATTCCGGTTTTGGTAAGAGATTCACCAAGTAGTTCTTTGAGCCGCTGAAGATCTGATATTGTGGATTGATTAGAAAAGGGAACAGACATTTAGAATGATTTAGTTAAGGGCTTAATTACAACAGCAGCTGTCACAACCACAGCTGTCACAACCGCAGTCAGTGCAGCAGCAATCACAGTAGCTCCACCATGAGCTACTTTCTCTTTTCTTCTTTTTACGAGATTTACGGGATTTTTGAGATGCTGTCATTATGGCTTGATGGTGTTGTGCGGTGTGGCTGATTACGGATGTGATGAGCTCACTGTGTCGTTTCCATGGGATGGCTGCAACAGAGGATTTTAGTTGAGTGAATTCCTGATTAACAAGTGCTGGTAGTTCGTGGGCGGGCTGGTAGCTGAGTGGGTTAAATCTGCCGCGCTGTTGATCTGTCTCCCAGTCATCAAGTGCATCCTTCCAGTAGATGAGTCTGCCCAGTGAGCTTCCTAGGAGGAATAATGATTGATGGCTGTTGGCTTGATGCGTGATTTTTGCTAGGTGTGAAAAAATACTGCCATATGTATGTGCAGTAGGCTCGCTGGCATCCATGAAGCCTGCTTTATTATTTTCTATTTTAGTTTGCTGGGTGAGAGTTTTGATAACCTGCCGGGTGGGGAATTCTAGAGAGTTAAGCACTGCGGTAGCCTCGTCACGGGCAGGGGCGATGATGTTTCCGGCGAGTTTTGGTAGATGTTTCCGCCAGCCACTTTCGTCATCAACGTTGTCTTGGAGTTTAGTGGCTAGGCCGCTGACGGTCACCGCGGCAGCATAGCTTAGAGAGTCTGCATGACCACAGACGGGCTTTTTATTGGCTAAAGGATTACAGCAAGTGCGCTCCTGCATGGGTGCATCTTGTTCTGCCAGGGCGGCACCAGCTAGGGCCAAAAAAGTGGAATCTCTGTTAACGAGAAAACGTGCTGCAGCCGAGTAATCAGAGTGCAGTCTACAGGAAAGCCCGCAGAAAATGCTCTGGTAGAGAGACTTTTCAGAACTCCCACAATTAGGAGCCGGTGCGTATAAAAAACCGAACATAAAGTAATTGTGAGGGAAGAAAATTAAATGAAAACTTAAAAAACCGCTGGCAAAATGAGTTAGTTTAGCCGAATGGTAATCATTATGTATAAACTAAGTAATCTTTCCATTACGCTGTTATGTAGTTTCATTACCTTAACATCTTGTAATGCTGAGGATAAAGATGCCGCTAATACTGAGGTTAGGGAGTCGGCTGGCGAGTGGGTGCAGCTTTTTAATGGTAGAGATTTAACGGGCTGGACCCCTAAGTTTCGTGATTATGAGCTGGGGGTGAATTATAAAGATACTTTTCGGGTAGAGGACGGGGTGTTGAAGGTTTCTTATGATAAATACAAAAAATGGGATAAGAACTTTGGGCATCTGTTTTTTAAAGATGAATTTTCGCATTACATTCTTCGTGCCGAATACCGCTTTGTCGGTAAGCAGGTAAGAGGTGCGCCTAAGTGGGCGTTACGGAACAATGGATTTATGATTCATGGCCAAACGCCGTCAAGTATGAAGAAGGGGCAAGATTTCCCCGTTTCCATAGAAGTGCAGCTACTGGGTGGTGCACCTAACAGTCAGGAAAATCGCCCCACACTAAGTGTCTGCACACCGGGGACACACGTGGTTCGAGGTGGTAAACTTATTAAACCGCATGTGACACACTCAGAGGGGCCTACCTTTTACGGCGATGAGTGGGTTACTATAGAGGTAGAGGTTCGTGGCAGTGAGGTGATCCGCCACAAGGTTAATAACAAGGTGGTGATGGAGTATAACAAGCCACAGCTAGATGATGGCACATTGTTAGAAAAAGGCACCATCTCTATTCAGGCAGAGAGTCACCCTACAGAGTTCAGGAAAATTGAAATTAAGGTGCTGAAGAAGTAACTATTTCTAATCCTAGTCAAATCATCTGGGGGTATAGCACCAGATGGTATTGAGTAGTGTGTGCTAACGAACTAAGAATTTTATACGGTAGAATGTTGTGCGTAACTGATTTAGCTGATTGCTGTAATGTGAAGTTACGCAGCCGTTATTATGATATACATCACCTGTTTTATTAACGGGGGTCTCCTGCCAATTTATGAGATCAAATGATCTTTCAATAACCATAGTTACTTCATCCATTGCGGAGATGTTTAGGTTAGCCGAGAGGGATACTAATCCAGATTCATTAGTTTCTTCTATTGTTAGTATATTAGGTGTAAATCCTGCAGGATCACTACCTGTTGCAAACTCAACAAGATTATTAAGCCCGTCTTGATCTGCATCACCGGTGAGGTTTGTGAGATTGTTTACCGCTAACCAGGACGCAAGTGTTACGGCATCGCTGCTACCGGGGTTACCTCCTATGGTGCTGCTCAGGCGCCAGCTGGCTGGGTCATCAGCATTTAATTGGCTATTTGGTGCAATTAGTATGAGTGATGGTCCATCCCCATCAGCAGAGTCAGGCCATGGAGCTCTGTCGTTATAGGTGAAATCGATGATTGGGCCCTGTGGTGCATTTACGGTGATTCGCTCACCGTCATTGCTTAGGCTACCACTGTATTCACTGATAATGGGTGTTGATAGCACGCCATAGCGTGCGGTGAAGGCAGCTTCATTACGGACGATAAGTAATCGGTCGCCTGCAGGGATACTGGTATTATCAGGGAAGTTGAAGGTGATGCCGTTTGAGAAGTAGTAGCCAGTGAGGTCAAGAGCTACGGTGCCGATATTACTGAACTCTATAAATTCAAAATCGTCTCTATCTGTAGATATAGCTGTTTCTTCAGGTAGGGAAGGTTTATGGGGTCTGTAATTAAACTCGCTGATGATAAGATTACTGTCTAGTAGGCCTGTTTCAAAGCTCCCTTCACTGAGTGCGGACCAGCGTCCGGTGATGTTATCACGTGCCCGCGCTTTGATATTAGTGAGACCAGAGAAGACGCTAACCGGAGCTGTATAGGGTGTGCCTTTGGGTTGATTACTGCCTGAGTTGTGGGTGAAGATATTTAAGCCTAAGAGAGTGAAGGTGCCATCAAAAACGGCACTGTCTCCCGGTGCATTTTTTACAAACCTCAGGCCTATGATATTCTCTCCAACGACGAGATTAGGAACAGCCCTGCTGAGACTTCTTGTGAAATCTTTTGAGAGGCTTGCATTTTCTGCGGCGATTTCTGAAATCTGTTCAACCCCATTAATATAGATATCGGCAATGTTATATCTTTGTGCTGCAGTGAGTGATATACCGTGGATCAGGTCAAGACTGGCCTGATTAGGAATATTAAAACTGTAACGCACGTATTCAAATGTTTCTGCATCATTGGTGGGTACCCGAATTTCACCATTGCCTTGGGCCCAACCGTTATCATTAAAACTCGGAGTGGCCCAGTTAGGAGCTATATTATTTGTTTTTAGCCTAGTCCATGCGGCTGAGTTCGTAAGTGCTATACTATGGGTATAGTCCAGAGCAGATTTAGGGTCACTGCCGTCAGTAGTATAGTAGATTGTGGAGTTTTCAGGGCCATTAATTGTTATCTGGCTGTCTACGAGTAATTGATTACCGGCTTGGTCAATTATGGGTGCTGATATGGTGGCTGTAAGCCCGTATTTTTCATAAATAGAAAGATAAGTTGGGATGATGTAATCAAAGAATGTGTCATGTGTCCTTGTGACTAGAGGTTCCCAATGTTCGGCTGGCGTGCGTAGTGAAAGTTGAGAGTCCCCCCATCTAGCTGACTCTGCAGCCAATGGACTGCGGATGAGATCAACCTCTGCTTGATAACGGTTTTTTAGAATGGGTATAGTTAGGGCGCCTCCTGGAGTGAGCATATGTTTGTGAATGAGGTCTGCAAAGAGCTCGCGAAAGTGTGGGTTAGCACGGTAGTGCTCCCAGAAGGTTCCAGGATTAGAGGTTACAAACCGAGACCTCCGGTAGGTCATCCAGGCGAGTTCGTTACCCGGCTGTGCGACTAAAGATTGATCAGCACCTTCTGCAGTAAAGCGCCAGCCTCGGATGGATGAATCATTAGGTGTGTGAAGGCTAAAGTTCGCACCTGGCCAATCTTGAGTCTGACAAACTTGATTAGCCATTATGTATTCTGCGAACGAGCGCGGATCTAGAGCCTCAGCGGCGGCTACGTAGTGAGCTTGATCTATGACAGGGCCCGCATCGCGTAACTGCGTGTTAAGGCGGCTCCAGTTGGGGGTGTTTTCACTGTCGGCAGTTGATTGGGTGCCGTCTCGCTCTACTTGGTAGTCAGAATCGTCACCACCTTCATTCTCAGAGAGCCAGCCCTGATCCGTGCGCTCGATCATATTATAGAGCCCCCAGTAAACGCCATTGATGTAGATATGAACCCAGTCACTACGACCTGTAGCTCCAGTGCCTTGCATAGCTATCTGTGTATAACGAACAAATGAGTCTCGGAGGTATTGGACATCATCAATGCCGAGAACAGGCCCCATGAGTTCGGTATCCCATTTATCTGAACTACCTGCACGAAGAATTAGTGAGTTATGACGAGTGGCAGCATCTGAATCATTAGGAAAGATATCGTGCTCTAGCTTAGAGGCTCCGTATTCTTTTCTAAATATGGCACGGAAAGAGAATTTTCGGTAGGCTTGCGGAGTGGCGCTAGAGAGTCCTTGCATCCGTAGTCCACAGTCTTCTTGGGTATCGGTAGCTCCATTGGTGTTATCTCTGGCGGGAATATATTCAAAGGAGGCTGCGCGCTCCCAGTCATCTCGATTCCCCCCCCCCGGCCATAGTCCGCCTGGGTTAACGTAGATACCTTCACTGGGATCCGTTCCGTGCGTCACTACTGTAGATTCTTTAAAAAAGTGATCACTGGGCATGGAGAGCGAGACGGTAGGTATGGAGCGTAGAGATTTTTCTACATCATATATAGGGTTGTTAACCACAGTGGGGTCCATAGCGTAGTCAGCATTTTCTGGGAATCTATGATTACCTGATGGTCTAGTGGGATTGATAAATCCCCATTCATTTTCTGGGAATCCAACATTGGTGGCAGTGGTGACGTTTTGATTTACTGTACTTGCGGCAAAGAGGTAGGTATGGGTGCTGATTTTGGATGGGATACCTCCTGATTGGTAAGCAATAGCTCTTACTACTGTAGTGGTATTTACCTCAAAGGGGGTGGTGTAGAGTATACCTGTGGTGCTAGTAGGCTCACTCCCATCAGTGGTGTAGTGGATAGTAGCCTCAGATGTGATGCTGAGATCAAAGGCGGACATGTAGTGCCCACGGGTGTGTGAGAAGGAGGGGCTGGAGCTTACGACCGCTGAGCCAGTACTATTAGCAGTTCCAGGGGTAGCTGTGGCAAAGAAGCTATGACCAGAGCCACTTACGCCATAACTTACGTGATTTGGAATGGCGGGGTAACCTGTGCCTTGATCTTGAGTGTATTCGTCTACCACAGTCGTTCCGTCTGCTTGTACGAGTGCAAGGTATTCACCAGAGCCTGCTAAAGAAAAATTTGTATGATGCTCACTAGTGATATTGTTTTTTCCAGATGCAAAAACGATGAGGTAGCCTTGTGCAGGAATAATTGTCCCTAGGGGAAAGGTCCATTGATTAAGCGCGCTAGACTTATCAGTGAGAAACCAGCCGGAGAGATCTACCGAAGTGGCATCTGGGTTATGAATTTCTATCCAATCTGGGTATTCCCCCTCAGCATCAGCTAAAATACCGTTATTAAATGGGGCAATTTCATTAATAACGGGTGTAGCCTGCAGAGAAAGCTGCACAGCTAAGGTTATGAGAATAATCGTTAATGAGAGGCTATGTTTTTTGATCATGATCAAAATTAGGTCAGGGTGTTTTCTTTATAAAGGCTTTGAAATTCACAATGTAACTACAGATATATTAAAGTCAATTAACGTGAACTAGCTATCATTGTCAATAGATAAAAAAGAGCTGGTTAAGTGCTAGGGCTCGTGGATGCCCCTGGTGTGTGAATGAAGGTGAGATTTGGAATTTGGTATTTGGTATTTGGAATTTGGCGTTAGGGGTTTAAGAGTCTTGCGTGTCTAAGATTTTAGTAGGTCTCTCAGGTGGTGTGGACTCCGCTGTGGCAGCTGCCTTGCTCGTGGAGCAGGGGCATGATGTGGCGGGTGGATATATGAAAAATTGGATTAATGAGGATGGTATAGCTGGAGATTGTCCGTGGGAGCAGGATGTGGAGGATGCTCATGAGGTGGCGCGCACGCTGGGTATTGAGTTTCGCGTGGTGGATCTGATAGATCAGTATCGGGATAGGATAGTGGATTATATGCTGGAGGGCTACCGTAGTGGTATAACGCCAAATCCAGATGTGTATTGTAATCGGGAGATGAAGTTTGGGGTGTTTTTAGATTATGCTATTAGCCAGGGTTTTGAGGCTGTGGGTACGGGGCATTATGCACGGAGGCGTGAACGTGCAGATGGGACGGCGGATATCCTGAGGGGTGCTGATCCTAATAAAGATCAGAGTTATTTCTTAGCATTGATGGAGCAGGATCAGGCTACGCGTGCACGTTTCCCTTGTGGTGAGATGCTTAAACCTCAGGTGCGTGAGGTGGCGGAGAGATTTAATTTACCGGTGGCAGGTAAAAAAGACAGTCAGGGTATTTGTTTTATAGGAAATGTGAAGATGAGTGATTTCTTACGTCATTACGTGCCAGATACTCCGGGTGATATCGTAGATTTTGATGGCAAGGTGCTGGGTAGACATCAGGGACTTCATCTTTATACTTTGGGCCAGCGCAGGGGGCATGGTGTGGCATCTCCTCGTGATGGCATGGCTTACGTTGTAGTGGGGAAAAATGCTAAGCGAAATGAGCTGATCGTGGGCTGGGATATGGCAAATACCCCCGGTCTTTATATACAAAAGTGTACGGTGGGGACTGTAAGCTGGGTGAATAAGCCGATAATGAGGGTTTGTAAGGTGGAGGCTCAGCCGAGGTACCGGGCCAAGAGTGAGCCGGTGACGGTCACTCCTCTGGATGATGGTAGATTATCTCTGGAGTTTGTGAGGCCTCAGCGTGCGGTGACTCCTGGTCAGATCTGTGCCTTTTATGATGGTGGTACTTTATTAGGTGGTGGGGTGTTTGAGACTATTCTTACTGATTAGTGGTGGAGGATAGGTTAGAGTGCTTGTGTAATGAGTGGGGTTTATGATGATGTAGCCGGGTATCTGGAGTTCCAGAGAACGGAGCGTAATGCTTCTGTGCGTACGTTAAGGAACTACAGCCACGCGTTAAATGCTTACGAGCAGTGGCGGGGTGATAGTTTTGTTTCGTGGCGAGAGTGTACGGCTGATGATTTCCGGGAGTATCTTTATGAGCTGATGAAGCAGGAGCTAGCCAGATCTACTATTAGGCTTCGTTTTTCCGCATTACGTTCTTTTTATAAGTATATGGTGCACCGATGTGGTCTGGGAGTGAGCCCTCTGGCGGAAATCCAGCTGCCGAAGCCAGAGCGGAAGCTGCCTGTGGTGCTTAGTCAGTCACAGATAGAGCAGCTGTTAGAAGCCCCCTTGCATATGGAGCCTGAGTCACGTGCACTACCCTGGCAGCCCGCGAGGGATGTAGCTATTCTTGAGTTATTTTACTCTAGTGGGCTACGTGTCTCTGAGCTGGTGGCTCTGGATGTGGGGAATGCAGATTTTATTTCGGAGACTTTACGTGTGATGGGTAAGGGGAATAAGGAGCGTATGGTGCCGATAGGTTCTCATGCTATGGGCGCGCTACAGAAGTACCGCCAGCAGGCTGGAGTGCATCATGGAGCTTTATTTATTAATAAAAATAAGGAGCCTAGTAAGCGTAGGTTATCAGCACGCTCAGTGCAGATGTTACTTAAGAAATATCTTGCAGCGACGGATATTGGCTTTGAGGTGACACCACATAAGCTGCGCCATAGCTTTGCCACACATATGTTAGATCATGGTGCGGACTTGCGGAGTGTGCAGACTTTGTTAGGTCATGCTTCTCTGTCAACTACTCAGATTTATACGCATGTGACTAAGGAGCGTATGCGTGAGGCTTATGATTCAGCACATCCGCGTGCAGAGTAGCCAGTGGGCCGTTACTGGTGGTGTGGGTCAGTTAGAGTTGTTTGATTTTCTCTGTGATCCAGAGCTGTAGATCTTGCCCTTCTGGGGCGGCTTGCTGGAGCTGCTGGAGTGCTTTGAGGGTCTGTTTATCTTCAGCTTCGGGGTCTTTGAAGGTGCGTGTAAACTGGATGTCTGATGGGAGTAAGACGTCTTTAGAAGCGAGAGCGCAGGCGCGTGCAATGGTATTTTCTAACTCACGGACATTACCTGGCCAACGGTGACTTTGTAGGTGATCAAGTGCTTCTGTACTGAGCTTTAGTGGAGGGAGTCCATTACGCTTTATGGTGAGCTGGAGGAAGTGTTCTGCGAGTAGAGGTATATCTTCTACACGTGAACGGAGTGGTGGGAGGTGTAGCTCGACTACGTTTAGCCGGTAGAAGAGGTCTTCACGGAAATGGCCGAGTGAAACTTCTTGAGAGAGGTTTTTATTGGTGGCGGCTACAATTCTGACATCTGATTTCTGCATTTCTGTGCTGCCGACACGGGTGAATGATCCGTCTTGGAGAACGCGGAGGAGTTTCACTTGTACGGCGGTGGGCATGTCTCCTATTTCATCTAAAAAGAGTGTGCCGCCATCACATTGCTCAAATAGTCCTAGGCGACGGTTTATGGCTCCTGTAAAGGCTCCTTTTTCGTGCCCAAAGAGTTCGCTTTCGAGAAGGTTCTCTGGAATGGCGCCGCAGTTAATGGCGACAAAGGTATTTTTAGAGCGTGGGGAGTATTCGTGTACAGCATTGGCGACGAGTTCTTTACCTGTGCCGCTTTCACCGGATACTAGGACGGGTGCATCTGTGCGTGCTACTCGGCCTACTATTTTAAAGACATCTTGTAGAGCTCGTGAGTTACCTATGATTTTGACACGTGTGTCTGCTGGGTGTTTTGACTTTTCAGGAGAATGAGCCGTACGACGCTCTTCTAATGTTTGCAGAGCGCCTTCTACTACATTACGCAGCTCGAAGGTTAGGGATTCTTTTTTTAGAATATCCTCGGCACCCATCTGCGTGGCTTCGATGACTTGAGCAGTGGTGGGGAAGGCCCCTGTAAGGATGACAAGGGTGGCCGGATGCGCTGCTCTTAGACGTGAGAGTAGTGTCATGCCATCAAATGGCTGGAGGATAAGGTCTGTGATGACGAGATCCACGCGCGTAGTGTCACAGACTTTGATAGCTTTTTCCGCGTGGTCACAGCGCAGGATACGCAGGTCGTCAGCGGCAAGGTGCTTCGTAGCCCATTCGAGGTAGTCAAGATCTGGGGCAACCAGAAGTATTGTTTGTGGATCGGCCAAAATTATTTGGTGAAAATGTGTTAGACTTTACCGAAGCGTCTATTGCGCTGAGCGTATTCGCCTATGGCAGCACGTAGGTCTGCATTACGGAAATCGGGCCAGTTCTTAGGGCTGATAACAATTTCAGAATAAGAAATCTGCCAGAGTAGGAAGTTAGAAATTCTGAGTTCCCCAGAGGTGCGTATCAGGAGATCGGGATCTGGAAATTGAGATGTGTAGAGGTGGTCTGAGAAGAGTGCTGGATCAATATCCTCAGGAGTGAGCTCGCCACTAGCTACTTTTAGAGCGATGTTACGGGTAGCATCTACAATTTCCTCACGGGAGCCGTATGAGAGTGCGAGGATAAGATTAAGTCCGGTATTATTACGGGTTTTTTTAATGGCTTGGTCAATTTCTTTGCGGCAGCTGTCTGGCAGCATATCAAGTCTACCGATGGCGTGAAGCCTGACATTTTGCTGCAGCATTTCTGGTAGTTTATCACGGAGAAAGCGCTCTAGGAGCTTCATAAGTGAGTTGATTTCCTTTTTAGGTCTATTCCAGTTTTCTGATGAGAAGGCAAAGAGTGTAAGGTAGTCTACACCGATCTGACGGCAGGTTTCTACTGCTTCGCGCACAGATTCTGCACCAACACGGTGACCTTCTCCACGAGGTAGTCCACGTGTGTTTGCCCAGCGCCCATTACCGTCCATGATGATGGCGATGTGCCGTGGAATGTCATTTTCTGTATCCATGCCAAGTAGAGTTTTGATAGAACATCAATTATCTGTCAAGTGGAGCTAGTGTCAGAGCTGTATTTTACGAGAAAATACGGCGCTGTTTAGGGCGGGTGATAATACTTGCGATTATTAGACCAGCTAGTGTGTATGAGATTATGGGGTCGAGCATATTGATGATCACGTGGCTGGTGGGGGTCTCAAACGAGTTCCAACGGGGTAGTTCCATGCAGATGGCAGCAAAGACACCGAGTGTTACACCTATACTGGCGCGTGAGATATACCGAGTAGCGCGGATACGTCTCACGCTGATGGCAATGATAAGACTACAGATAGTGTGTATGAAGAAGGAGATAGCCAGTGGTATGTAGATATTTCTGGGCTTATTTAGTGCTCCCGGGCGTATGGTGGCGCGGATATATGGCCCTTTGTTTATAGCTGTTGTCTGATCGAGAGAGTTTTTATTAAGTGGTATTGTGTAAATACCGTGAGTGGGTGCATTAGCTAAGATGACTTGTTCTACTTCAGAGGGGTTTGTGAATGTAGATGGAGTGCGCCTGTCAGTGAGCGTGGTGGTGATTAAGCTACAGGTAAAAGCAACTATGGCTCCGGCAACTATGGC
>JALZUC010000054.1 GCA_023301765.1 Akkermansiaceae bacterium
GTCAACGGTTTCTGATGGAAACCCGCCAACACGTCTTGACCTTAGCCCGTCTATAAGCCATCAATTGCCCATCGCCCCCGTAGTTCAACGGATAGAACAAGGGTTTCCTAAACCTTAGATGTGAGTTCGATTCTCGCCGGGGGTATTTCTTTAAAGACGGCATCAATTTGTAAGTTTCATTAAAGGGCCGCTAAATTAGAGCGGCGTGACGTCAGACAGCCTAGGAGATGAGGCCGTTTTTTTTAAACGTAATATGGTATTACTTCCCTCTTTCGGTCATCTACGGTATATCTACGGCGAAATGAGTAATGATCCACTACATGGAATCACTCTTGAGCGTATGCTTACAGAGTTAGTTGATACCTATGGCTGGGATGATCTTGCCTTCAGGATTAAGATCAACTGCTTTAGCTCTAACCCAAGTATTAAATCGAGCCTGAAATTTCTGCGTAAAACGCCTTGGGCGAGAAATAAGGTGGAGATTCTCTATAAACAATTTTTGGGAATTAAGGCCCATGAGCGTAGAATTTAATTCTGCAGCCACTCTGGCCCTCTGAATTTTCTAACTACCTAATCGGTTATAGTTGTTGCTCAGTGACCCACACTTCCCAGCCTGTTTCAAACTGTCGTAGATTTTTTGCACCGGAGTGGCCAGGTAAGAGCAGTGGCGAGGATAAGCATAGCGGCACTTGCCCAGAGGCAGGTATTTAGGCCGCCTATCAAAAACATAATACCTGAGAGCAGTGTGCCAAGGAGTCTGCCGCAGGCATTAGCCATGTAGTAGAAGCCAACATTGAGTGCTATCTGGTCACTGGTAGTAAAAGCTAGTATTAGATAGGAGTGCACCGCTGAGTTAATGGCAAAGATGATACCAAATACTGCAAGCCCGATGATAAGTGAGTATACGGGAAAAACCGATAGCTGTATCATAGTGGCTAGTATGAGGGTGGTGAGTACGAGAGCACAGATCCAAATCAGGGCACTGTGCTTTGGGTTTTTATGCCGTGCTAACTTGGGGGCGGCTATCTGTATAATACCATAGCCTATTACCCATGCGGCCATGAATGAGCCAATTTGATTAAAGCTCCAGTTGAAGTTTTCTTTAAGGAAGACTGGTAGGGCTACTACAAACCAAACATCACGTGATGCAAAGAGAAACAATCTTGCTCCTGAGAGCCAGTTGATATTACGGCTTTTTGAAAAAAGCTGGGTGAATTTTACTTTGGTTTTTGTTTTCCCCATATCTTGGTTAAGACAAAAAATAGTGCTTAGCATGATGACTCCCAGCCCCCCTGCCATTAGCCATAATGAGGCGGTGAAGCCTATCCAGGTAAGTAATACTCCACCTAACAGAAATCCCACACCCTTAAGAGCGTTCTTAGATCCAGTAAGTATAGAAACCCACTTAAAGAGGGAACCTTCATTATCTGGAACAAGGAGCTTTACGGCACTCTTAGAACTCATCTTAGTGAGGTCTTTGGCGATGCCTGAGAGCGCCTGGGAGGTCATGACATAAGCAACAGATAATGTGGCTGCCCATGCAGGGTTTAAAAATGAGAGCATTAGTAAAGCAGCAATCTGTAGGGTCAATCCAGCGTAGAGCGTGAACCTCAACCCTACGCGCGAGCCCACCCACCCGCCTAATAGATTAGTAAGAACTCCACAGAACTCATATAGCAAAAACAGAAACGCTAGATTTACAGGTGAGTAACCTAGAGCATGAAAGTGTAATAAAACGAGCATGCGCAGCGCCCCATCTGTGAGGGTGAATCCCCAGTAGGATGCAGTGACGGTAATGTAATTACTAAGGTTCATTTTTTAGACACAGATTTCACTAAGTCAGTTAATTCTGTTTAATTAGCTCAAGTGGATTTATATGAGCCGTTAGATTTTTAGTCTTTAAATAGAGTTCGCCACCTTAGCGGTGAGTTCCATCATGCGGGTGGCGTAGCCTACTTCATTATCATACCAGACGAGTAGTTTTACCTGAGTGCCATTGGTAACCATGGTGCTGGGGGCATCTATGATGCCTGAGCGTGGGTCATTCGTGTAGTCTGCTGAGACTAACGGCTTTTCCTCATAGCCGAGGATACCTTTAAGGTCATTTTCTGAGGCTTCTTTAAGCAGTTGGTTCACTTCTTCTACGGTGGTGCTATTGTCTAGTTCAAAGACACAATCCGTGAGGGATGCATTGAGCAGTGGTATACGGACGGCAACGCCATCTAGCTTACCCTGTAGTTCTGGGTAGATCATGGTGATAGCTGTGACAGAGCCAGTGGAGGTGGGGATCAGAGAGTTCAGGCAGGAGCGCGCGCGGCGTAGATCTTTATGCGGTGCGTCTACGATGTTCTGAGTATTAGTAACATCGTGCATGGTGGTGATCATACCGTGTTTAATACCTAGCTTACTGTGGATGACTTTAACTACCGGTGCTATGCAGTTGGTGGTGCATGAGGCGGCTGTTAGAATGTGGTGTTGCTCGGGCTTATAGAGGTGGTCATTACACCCCATCACTATGTTAAGAGCTTGTTCTTTAACGGGGGCGGCTACGATGACTTTTTTGACCCCAGCATCAAAGTAAGGCTGAAGGCTCTCTGGTGTGCGGTGGGCGCCGGTACTATCGATAACTATATCGATACCCTCCAGATTCATGGCTGAAGGTGTGCTGGCTGTACCGTAGCTAATGTCTTTCCCTTCTACAGTGATGTGGTTTTTACCATATTTTATATTTCGGTGCCATCTGCCGTGGACAGTATCAAACTCTAGTAGATGGGCGGCTGTTTCGGCTGTTCCATAAAGTTCATTTATACGTGTGATCTGATAGGAGTCTGTGTCCCATCCAGCGCGGAGACCTAGACGGCCCATACGGCCAAAGCCGTTGATTGCGATGTTCATGTTTTGTAGAGTAGAAAGTTAAGAAAGGGGTGATTAGCAGCAGTTAGTACTGGGAGAGCAGAGTTCTGGATTACCTTGGCAGCAGTCTTCGGTGAGGAAAGTCATGAGCTCTTGCATACCATGGACGTTTAGCTGGTAGATGATGGAGCGACCACTGCGCTCAGAGGTGATCAAATCAGCTTGGCTAAGCTCTTTAAGATGGAAAGAGAGTGTTGGCTTGGGGATGTTTAGTTGTTTGGAGATGTCACCGGCGCAGATACCTTGTTCACCGTATTTTACGAGCAGTCGGAAGACTTCTAGCCGAGATGGCTGCGCAAGCGCGGAGAGAGTGGCGGCGGCATCATTTAATTCCATAGTTTTATAACTATAGAAATGTATAGGTTTGGTCAAGTTTTATGTGTTGAAGGATTTTACCGTATGAGGCAGGGCCATCCCCTTGGAGAATTAGACGAATTATTCTTATACGTTTTGTTGCTACTGTAGTGCGAGGACACAGATAATAAGGAATACAGATAGTTTACCGCGCAAATTTAGCGAGAAGCCCTTTAACAGTCCGTTTACTATTCCTAGCTAGATTCTGTTAGTGAATTTTGAATATTTTTCTTGTTTTTGCAGAGTGATACTTCTTTAGATAAATAATCTTCTAGAGTTCCTTCTGGAAAGATAAGACTAATAATCTATACTATGAAATATATACAATTATCCATTAAAGCCTTATGTTTTGGTTCTTTAATGTTGCAAGGCGGGGCAGCATTTGCCGATGCATTAAGCATTGAAGATAGTGAAGGTAACGATCTATCTCAAGAGCCATTTTTACCCACCCCGGGGGCAATTTTCGGCCAGGAGTCAACAACTTACACATTAAGGAATATAGGAAATAATCCCATTACTAATGTTAAGGGTGCTATTACCCAAGATGGCAGTTTTGGTTTTAATGCTTTCTATAGTTCCCCCACGGGCTTTCAACCAGGCGATACTCTTGGAGTAGGGGAAAGCGTTGATTATGTTATAGCTTATGACCTTCTTGCAGGGCTTGAAGCAGGCGCTACGGTTTCTTTCACAGGTGGATCTGCTAATGCTGAACTTCTGGAAACACCTTTGTTTTCGAGATCACGACTTAACGGACGTGATATTGGAAATACAGGTGCTACAGGTAGCACAGAATATGTGAGCCTTGATCAATACACACTCACCGCTGGTGGTAGCCATTTAGGTTTAGGTCCAGATTCCTACCATTTTGCTACTAGTGCTTTCCACAATGCTGGTGATCGACAAATAGAAGCAAGAGTCGATTCCGTAACTGATGCAGGTTTGTCGCGAGCTGGAGTGATGGTTCGTGATACATCTTTCTCTAATAGTGATAATGCTTTTGTCTATATTTGGATGCAGCCAGACAAGCGTGTGAGTATGCAATACAGAGATACAAATGGTACGCATCTGTTTTTAAATTCTGAGGTGACGGGCTCTGCTATTGCAGGTGATACTATTAATCCCAAATGGGTTCGCCTTAAACGTATCGGAAATACCTTCACAGGTTTGTTCTCTGCTAATGGTTACGACTGGGAGAAATTTGCGTCCATTGAGGTTGCTATGAATAATAGTGCTGAATATGGCTTAGCTGCCAATGCTGGAGATTTTCTACTGAATAGTGAAACAACGGCCAATTTCAGTGAGTTATCAATTGTTGATATTAACAGTAGTGATATTGGAAACCCACAAAATGCCGGGTCTACTGTATTTGCAAATGACATTTATACATTAACAGCAAGTGGCTCGGATGTCTGGCATTCCTCAGATCAATTCCAGTTTAGATCACAGAAACTTCTAAGTGATGGTGAAGTTGTTACTCGTGTAGACAGTCTCGTGAGGAGACATTTCTGGTCAAAAAGCGGAGTTATGTTCCGTGCATCATCTGATGCAGACGCTGCTAATGTCTTTGTATTTATGAGACCTGATAAAAGAGTAGGCATGCAGGTCCGCCCAGCTGCGGGAGCAGCTAGTCTTAATATTACTAACGCTCAAAATATTACTGGTGACTCCACGAACTTTAAGTGGGTTAAACTAACAAGATTAGGAAATACTTTTTCAGGGTATTATTCTATCGATGGTAGTAACTGGATTTTCATTAATAGTGTTGATGTAGAAATGCCGATTCATACGGATGTAGGTTTAGCTCTCACATCCCATAATAACGGCAGTTTAACTACTTCTGAGTATAGTAATTTCTCAGTAAATAAACATAGTAGTATATTAGAGGCATGCTGGGAAATGGACGTATTTGGCACTCAAACACCAGATATATCAGGAAACAGGCATCATGCGACGGTTAACAATGTAACTTCCGATAACGGTATTTTAGGAGGAGCAATTAACTTTAGTGGTTTTAACTCCTACGCTAATATTCCGAAAGAAACATTCAACGTCATCGGAGATGAGATCAGCATTGCGATGTGGGCAAAAGGTAACCCAGATCAGCCAAGAAACGATTCTGTTATTTATGCTACCAATAGTTTAGGTAACCGGGTTCTTAATATTCATCTACCCTGGTCAAATTCACGTGTCTATTGGGATTGTGGCGTTGTAGGAAGTTCCTATGATAGAATCCAAAAATTAGCTTCTAGTAATCAATTTAAAAATGTCTGGAACCATTGGGTTTTTACTAAAAATGCAAATACCGGTAGCATGGCTATCTATCTTAATGGCAACTTATGGCATAGTGGCTCAGGTAAAACGAGAACGATAAAAGACATTACAGATGCAACAATCAGTGCAGGAGTAAATAGCCCTGCAGAGATAAGGTCATACAGTGGATCACTAGATAGTATTCAGGTTTATCGTGTTGAGTTAACTTCTGCTGAAATTACAGAGCTGTATAACTCATATACACCTGAGTAATAAATAATAGGTAAGAAAATCTGCTACTAAATCTGTAGGAGTTTAAAACGGCCAAGTTAGTGCAACTTGGCCGTTTTTATTTTACCCTGATGCCTCTTAAATCAATGGTGCTAAGGCCGGATGATTCATGAAGGCCTTTAAAAGCCCGTTTACTCTCCTTAGTTGGATGACCTTGCCATATGAGGTGGTGTTCTCTTATTGATATACGCGGTGTATATTGTAATAGTTGGCTATGCCTGTACGCCCATACTATTGGCCTAAAGGAGGCCAGCCTGAGAGGACTGAGCCTTTTACATGGATTGTAGAAGGAGTGATTGCTGCCTCATGGTGGCCAGATCCTTATGTTTTTGATTTATTTGACGATTACGGGGTAAAGGCTGTCGTTAATGTCTGTGAGTTTGATAATAGGAATGATGTACCGGCACATCTGGATTATCATTTTATTAATGTAGCAGATTTTGGCGTGCCCACACAGGAGCAGATAAATCATTTTCTAAATCTTATGGATAAGCACTATGCGGCTGGTGAGCCAGTGGTGATTCATTGTGTAGCTGGCTGTGGACGTACGGGGCAGTTTATCATCGCCTGGTGTGCTAAGGCGGGATTTATACCAAAGGGCGTAGATCCTGTGGGCTGGATACGGGCGAGACGGAGGTGCTGCCTAGAGACCGAGGCACAGATTGAGTGTGCCCGGCGTCTAACAAAGAAATACCGTTAGTAGGAAGGCTAGAGATAGGCTGGGTATTAACCCTTGTCCGATACTTGTATAGGTTTTACCGGACGTATTTGATGTAGTCCCACGGAGCGCTTAAGAGTGGTTCCTGAGGGAGTTGGCATAGCTGATGAGGGCCGTGGCCTTGGCCTGGAGGAGGCAGGTCTTGTTATGGGCATTATGGGCTTGGCAGCCGCTACCGCGACGGGCTGAATGGTTGCTTGAGTCATTGGCTGAGAAGCTCCTAAGTTAGAATCTACCAAGACGTCCTTGGGGTTGACGCGATCTATGGGTATAGTAACGGATGGTGGTGGCGTTGGCTGTGCACCTTTTTTAGCCGACTGGACATACATCTCATGAACTATCTTTTCTGCATCTACCTTTTCGAGGGTAGATACTTTAATAGGAGTGGTGTGGACGAGAGCTGTCTTTTTGAGATGTGCCGCTTCTTTGGCGTCACGTTTCATCCACGGAAGGGGGCCTAGCTCTGGCTTTTGATCATTAAAATCTCCCCAAATTTTTGCCTGGTCATCTGTCCAGAGAAGAAAGTGCTCTAGGTCTGGGTTTGTGAGATCATTACTTTGCGCTATTGCGGCACCGTAGAAGCGTGCGGCTTCTAGTGCCATGCCATTATGCATAAGAGCATTAGCTATGCCGAGGTTCTGCACAGGCCTAGTCTGATTCAGCTCTTGGATAGCGTTAATTAGACGTATGGCCCTGCGTGGGGCTCCTTTAGCTAGGACTTTGATAGCAAAGCCTAGCTCAAGATCAATAGATGGGATTTCTGGAGTATCCCAGATGAGCTCGGCGGCTTCATTAGTTAGCCCTTCTTCGTAGAGTAAATGGGCGAGTTTTTTACGGTCTTCCCAGTTATTAGCATCTTGTTTAAGAGATGTTTCGAGAAGAGATTTGGCTTGCGTGCTGAGGTTGTTGTTAGTGGGCATGATGTGCGATCGACAATCATAACCATTTATTTTTTTTTGTCTAGTTAGGAGAATGGTGAAGGCGAAAATTACTTTTTATCTGGTACAAATTTGAGGACAGTACCATTGATACAGTAGCGTTTATCAGTAGGTGTATTAAATCCTTCGCCAGTGAATACGTGCCCTAGGTGAGCATCACATACAGCACATTTCACCTCTACACGCCTTCCATCGATGTCTGTTATGCTTTTAACATTTTTTGCTTTAGACGGGTCATAGAATGATGGCCAGCCACAGCGTGAGTCAAATTTGACCTTGGAGGAGAATAGCTCAGCATTACAGCCAGCACAGTAGTAGGTGCCGCTACCTTGCTTTTTAAATTGTTTGTAAACTTCACCGTCGGGGCGCTCTGTGCCGCCCTGACGTGCTATACGGTATTGTTCTGGTGTGAGTATTTCTTTCCATTCAGCATCGGTTTTAACGATTTTTTTCTGAGGCGGAGTAGGTTTCTTTTCAGAGGTGCTCATGGGTGCTTGTGGTTTTGCTTGGAGGGCGAAGTATGCCAGGCCACCAACGCTAAGAACAAGAATAAGACGAATGATTGTTTTCATGATAAATGAGTTTTGCTATTAGTTAGAGCCATATAGGCCAATATTATTCCTTAGATCTGATGGCTAATGGGATGGATACCTAGTTGAGTAAGCCGACGGGGAAGATAATGTTCATAAGCAAGGTCAGAAAGAAGTTAAAAATGAGGATGGCGAGGGAGGAAAAAACCATCGCTCGCGTAGTGCCTCTACCCACACCTACAGCACCGTGAGAGGCGTTTAGGCCTTGGTGACATGAGATAAGAACTATCAATATACCAAAGACAAAGCCCTTGATGAGGGAGATGTAGATATCAGAGAGGTCGGTGTGTAGCACTGTGTGATGAGTCCACCAGGCTTCAGCTACGCCAAAGGCTTGAGTGCCTACTAACCAGCTGGCACCAATACCAAATGCCGCAGCTTCTGTGATAAGTAGCGGCACGGAGATAATCATGGCGATGAGTCTGGGGGTAACGAGGTAGTCAATGGGGTGTACGCTCATGGACCGGAGCGCATCGACTTGCTCGGTGACTTTCATGGTGCCTATTTCTGCAGACATGGAGGCACCTACGCGCCCAGCCAGCATAATGGCGGTGAGAGAAGGGCCTAATTCCCTAAGCATACTTACACTTACCAGGGCCCCCCCCATAGATTCCATTTTTAATCCACTGAGCTGAAAAAGGCCTTGTGCTGCGAGCACTGCACCCACAAATGCTCCTGTGATGATAACCACTGGCTGGGAGGAAAAGCCAATTTCGACAATTTGATTAACAATGAGGTGCCAGCGTTTTTTACCACGGAGTAGTGACTCGATGATTTTACTCGCGAGTAGGAAAATTTCCCCTAAGTAATCTAGAAAACTTAGGAAGGGACGGCCTAGGGCGGAGAGCATAGCGGGAAGTTAATCTCTGTAAGTTGTTAAGCCAATGGTAAAATATCTCAGCTAGCGTGCTAGCACACTGGGATTACTAGTAGTGCCGTAGCGGTCTACTGAACTTACGGCGATAGCTTCTGGGTTTCCTTCTAGGATAAGGCTGGTGGTATTAGCGGGTAGAATTCTTACAGTAAACCAGCCTGTTCCGTAGCGTGCTTGTACTGCATATTTGGCTGCGCCAGCGGTTTTACGCCAACTGAGCTGAGTGCCACTACGAGTGATTTTTACGCTGGCAGCAGGCGGGAGAATTTTATTTTGACTAATCCATGGCATTGGCGGGACAAGGGCAGCTGTGGTGTACGTATTTTTTACAAGTAGTTTGGATATGCCTCCTTTGTTTTGTTTTAGAGATTTTATACTCCAGTGGACGTGGCCGGCGTAGTTCTTACCAATAGTTCTGGAGAGGTTGATTTGATTGAGTATTTCGGAGGCGGGCCGGCCAGGGTCCTCACTGCTATTGATCCGTGCGGTGGCGATACCTGGCCAGACTGGGCGGCTTCCTTGCTCTCTCCACCAGCTAAGCAGGCGCGTGTAGCTCTGTGGACTATTGATACGCCAGTAGAGCTGAGGGGAGAGGTAGTCACACCAGCCGTTGGCGAGCCATTTACGGGAGTCTGCGGAGAGGTGTTCATAGGCGTTGATATTTGCGGTGGTGCCACTGGGGACTCCAGGCTTCCAGATGCCAAAGGGGCTAATACCTACGCGGACCCATGGTTTTATTTGTTTGATCGAGGTGTACATATCGCGGACAAAGCTATCTACATAGCTGCGCCGTTGACCGGGGCTTTTTCCATCTGGGAAAATTTGTTTAGGTTCTCCGCTTTTGGTGACGTCTGGGTAGGGGTAGAAATAGTCATCAATGTGAATGCCATCTACATCATAGCGGCGCGTTACATCTAGAATCACGGAGAGTGCACGCTGGCGTGTAAAGGCGCTGGCAGGGTCCATCCACTTGTAGGTCTTAAAATTACGAATAACGGAGGGATGTGTGCGTGTAACGTGGTTACGTGCGGTTTGCATAGAGGCATTTGGAAGCGCGCGGAAGGGATTAAACCAAGCGTGAACTTCAATACCACGGGCATGAGCTTGCGAGATGCAGTAACTCAGAGGGTCATAACCTGGGGACTGCCCCATGGTGCCAGTGAGCCAGGAACTCCAAGGCTCTGTAGTGGATTTATAGACGGCGTCAGCATTAGGCCGAACTTGGAAAATGAGTGCGTTGAGCTTCAGCTGAACCATCTGGTCTAGCATGCTGCGTAGCTCTGATTTCTGTGCTGAGGCTGAGAGTCCCTTTCGGCTGGGCCAATCAATATTATAAACGCACGCTGCCCAGGCACCGCGAAACTCACGCGTGACTACGGGTGGGATTTCACTACTCGCTGAGTAGCTCTGGGCATTAGTTGTTAGTGCGCTAAAACAAAGTGAGATTAGGGATATCCATACGCTCTTTACCATGGCCGTGACACTCGTATATGAACTAGAGATGCGCAAGTGGAAAGCGGGTGCGATCTTTAGTAATTCAGGCCGTGTAGAGACTTGGGAATAAACACTCCATCTTTTCTGATGAGTTTACCATCAAAGTAGATTTCACCGCCGCCGTAGTCTTTACGCTGGATGGTGACCATATCCCAGTGAACTTGTGAGCGATTACCGTTATCTGCTTCTTCGTAGGCTTGACCTGGAGTGAAATGAAATGAGCCAGCGATCTTTTCATCAAATAGGATATCACGCATGGGCTCCATTATCCCAGGGTGGAAGCCGATGGCAAACTCACCTATATAGCGTGCGCCGGGGTCTGAGTCTAGGATCTTGTTAAGCGCTTTAGTTTGTGTGCCTGCGTCTGCTTTCACGATTTTACCTTTTTTAAATTCCAAACGGATATTATCAAATGGAATACCTTGATAGACTGTGGGGGCATTATGGGTGATTACACCTTCCACGCTATTTTTTACTGGAGCGGTAAATACCTCACCATCTGGGATGTTATAGTTTCCTCCACAGATGATCGCTGGGATATCTTTGATGGAGAACTGGAGGTCTGTACCCTTATTTTTAATGTGGACGTGATCAGTTTTTTCCATGAGACGTTTAAGCGTATTCATGGCGGGGAGCATGGCTTTGTAATCGAGCAGGCAGACGCTGAAGTAGAAGTCTTCAAATGCCTCTGTGCTCATACCTGCTTGCTGAGCCATGGATGGATGTGGCCAGCGGAGCACGCACCACTTGGTTTTAGCGACTCGGTGGTTCATGACCTTACGCATGTGCTTCATGACGGTATTCATTTTTGCCGATGGCACATCACTTGTTTCGCAGATATTGTGTGATCCCCGGATGGCGATATAGGCATCCATATCTTTCATTTCTGCGAGCTGGTGTTTGGCCAGTATGGCGTATTGATCATCAGTGGCGCCCATGGAGAGTTCACGTCCCAAGAGGCCGTGTTCTACGCGGAGTATGGGAATGGCTTTTTTAGCTCGAACTTCACGGATGAGGGCGACTCCGAGTTCGTCAGGCACATCGACTAGATGAAGCATTACCTTTTCACCTTTTTTTATGGCTGTGGAGTAACGGACAAGTTGTTCAGCAAGCTCTGTGATGCGTGGGTCATTCATATTGTAAAGATTTAGGAGAATTATATAAAGAATCAAGATTTCAATTGTCCGTAGAGAATTGTGAGATTAGTTAATGTGCATGCCCAATGGCTCAGGAAAAATTAAACTTGGCGTGCTTGGCTCCGGCTCCGGCTCTAATATGCAGGCGTTACTCGATGCCATTGCTGATGGTTCGCTGAATGCTGAGATAGTGCTCGTGCTCTCTGATGTGCCAGATGCTTATATTCTAGAGCGTGCAGAAAAAGCGGGTATACCGGCGGAAGTAATTGATTGCGAGGGCTATCAGACACGGTTTCCTGATGATTCGCAGAGGGCAGTGGCGCAGAAACTTAAGTCTTACGGTGTAGATATCGTTTGTTTGGCTGGGTTTATGCGTTTGGTGAAGCAGCCGATGTTAGATGTTTTCCCTGAACGTATCATTAATATCCACCCATCACTACTACCTGCTTATCCGGGGCTGATGGCATGGGAGCAGGCTGTAGTGGCTGGGGCAAAAGAGTCTGGCTGTACCGTGCACTATGTGGATGCTGGTATGGATACTGGGCAGGTTATACTACAAGCTAGAGTGCCGGTATTTACAGATGATACTGCAGATACTCTACATGCTAGGATCCAAGAGCAAGAACATCTAATCTATCCAGAGGCTATTAAAAACGTCTGGGAAAAATTTCATTTTACAGAATAACTAAAACTCCATACTAACAAAAAATATGCCTACGAAAAAAAAGCCAGTCGTAAAGAAGTCCGCTAAGGGAGCTTGGGAAAAGTCCATGCCTAAGCCTCAATTCGAGTTTATGCGTGAGATCTTAGATGCGCCCAGCCCTATCGGGATTGAGGCGGCTATGTCTTACGGTGTGCTAAAACCATACTTTGAAAAATTTATGCCCAAGTCATGGGGTATCCATCAGTTTAAGGGGAATGCTGGTATAGTGTTAGACACTCACCCTGGTAAGGATGATATGACATCTGTTATGATCATTGGCCATGCGGATAAGATTCGTATGCAGGTGCGCAAGATCGATACTGATGGTAAAATCTGGATAAATACCGATTCCTTTTTACCTTGTACGCTAGTGGGCCATGAAGTGAAGCTCTTTAGCCAGCAGCCAGATAAACCAGGTACATTCCGTTGTATCGAAGGGGGAACTATTGAGGCACTGGGTGCTATTCATTTCTCTGAGCCCGCACAGCGCACAGGTGCTAAAGGTCTGAAGCCTGAGATGATGTATCTAGAGCTCCAGATGCATGGTGAGAACTGTAAGGAAAAGATTGAAGCACTTGGTATTCGCCCTGGTGACCCGATTATTCTGGATCGTCCGATTAAGCGTGGTTTTTCTGAGGACAGCTTCTACGGTGCATATTTAGATAATGGTCTTGGTTGTTTTGTAGTGGCGGAAATTGCTAAAATTCTTGCTAAGTCTCCACTTAAGAATGTGCGCGTGCTCTACACGATTGCTACGCATGAGGAGATTGGCCGTTTTGGTGCTACCGCTATTGCTGGTGAGCTGAAACCAGATATTCTTATCGGCTCTGATGTGAACCATGACTATGATGCTGCACCTGGCATAGGAGCTAAGCGTATGAACTCTCTCGCCATGGGTAAGGGGTTCACACTAACAAATGGTGCGATTACTAGTGCTTATTTAAATTCACTTATTGAGCAGGCATGTTTAAAAAACAATATTCCTTACCAGATTGATTTTGCTGGGCGTGATACTGGTACAGATGCCATGGCGGCCTCATTAGCAGGAATTGATAGTGCGGCTACATCCATTGGCTTCCCTATTCGGAACATGCATACTATTTCTGAGACTGGTCATACCGCAGATGTTCTTGCCGCTATTCACGGTATGGTAGAGACCTTTAAGCTGATGGATAAGATGAATCGTGGTAAGGGAATCTCACGTGATGACCTTAAGGATGGGCACCCTCGCTTAGATGAGGTAAAGACTGTTTAGAATAAACCTTCTTAATTTAGGATAATTTCATCCCGATTCATCATAGATGGGTCGGGATTTTTTTATTTTTAACAATACTGAGTTGAGCAGAAAGCTGGGAGAGTTATTCTACTAAGAAATTACTACTGAGTTTTTTCGTGTAAGTATTTTTCCACTGGCGAATGTTTTGATTTAGCTGTTTCTCTAGTGCTGGATTTTTATTAGTATCTGCGTAAGTCATTTGATAGTGGTAAGCGAGCAGATCATCTAGAAATTTGGGGGCTATCTCTGTGGTTTTAAGTTTAAGAATGTGCTGACGCAGAGTTCTCCCCAATGGCATAGGGTAGCCTAGGGCGGCAGTGGTTTGTTTAAAATGGACTAAGTAACTTGGCTGACTATGTGTGATCGGGCGGCCATCCGGTGTAGTCTGACCTCTATTGATGTAGCGTAGGGTAAAAAATATCAGTAAGCAGAGGCAGAGTGCACCTAGCACAGCCAATGATTTTTTGTGATCAACACGCGCTCCTGCAGTCGCGTTATCATGATCTTGATTTGATTTTTCTATATCTGTATTGAGTGCTTTGTTGGGGTCTGGTGCTTGTTCGTTATCAGGCGCAGTTTCTGTTTCTGATGTAGCATTTGCATCAGGTGGAGTGGTGTCAAAGACAACCCACCCGTAACCTTTAATTTTTATTTCAGTCCATGCGTGCGCATCCTTAGCACGGAAGACAAACATGTTCTGAGCAGGGTAGAAAAGTCCTCCAGACCATCCGTAGGCGATACGGCTGGGGATACCGAGGGCGCGGCAGAGAAGTGCCGCTGCGGTGGCAAAGTGCTCACAGTAGCCGCGCTTCTCTGTGTAGAGAAAGTTCTCTAGAGGGCTACTTCCACTCTTGTTAGTAGTCTTCAGGGAGTAGGTATAATTTTTATGTAAGTAGCTACGTAGTGCTCTTAACTGGCTAATGGTATCTGGCTCCTTTTTAAAATGAGAAGCTGTTTTTCTAAGACGTTTTAACATGTCTTGGGGTAATACTAATTCGCCCTTGTCGGCACGTGCTGGGATGATTTTTTTTTCTAACAGCTGTGTGAGTAATACAGGTTGAGAAGTGGCGTAGTAATCGTAGCCGTTGCCGGTATCTAAGTTATCTGGCAGGAGGTAAATAGATTCGGCTAGTTTTGTGAGAGTTTTTACATCTGTGGTGACGGCACCCTGAAGGGAGGTAAAGACATTTTGACCCGTGGGGTTTGCAGCGTGATAGATGCGGTGGGGAATACTGGGTAGCTCACTGATGATCTTGGGAAAGCGGATGGGGGCTTCTTGTATTGTGCGTGGGCTGGGTAATGCAGACCATGAGCTGCCATTAAACTGTGAGAAGGCAAAGGTACTTAGGTAGATGCGAGAATCTAATAGTGATGTAGCATCGTGATGGTTAGTAATTTCTAGAAAGGCCTCTGGTTTATTGGTAGGTTTGATATTACTTTGCTGAGGTAAGTCACGCTCTAGGTTTTTCTTAAAAATCCATGGGCCTGCGTGATCTTGGCCGAGCGTAGAGCCGTCCCCAATATCACGGGTGTGATCGCCACTCATTCTCTCATTATTATCTACGCCAGTGATACTGTCATGTATGAGGTAGGCAAACTTCTGTGCTGGCTGTGCCAGGGTGCTGGTGAATACTACAAAGCATGCTGCTATAAATAGAATTATCATACCAAGGCTACAATAATCTAACAGTGTTGCTTTTTTTAAACTAGCCATCCGTCTGCAGCGGGTAGAGGCTTTCCTGCCTGTTCCCCAGAGTATCAGCCCAGCGACTATGACAGCCCCTGCTAGGGACGCACGAAGTATCAGACCTGGTCCACTTGACCAGCCGTGCAGGAGCACGTAAGCCCCGGCAATAGATATGATGAGTAGTAGAGTGCGCATGAGGGCTAGGCAGAAGCGGCGTGAAGAGTCTGGTTGCGGTAGCGCACCTGGCGGATATCAATGATCAGTGTCTGTGGGTGCTGCGTGAGGAGATGTCGCCATGAATCAGGTGCCATATCAGAGATGATTATCAGGGTGTGATCAGACGAGACCTTACGAAATACGGTATCTAGATCATGTGCCTCTATACCACGTGCACGGGTCACTCTAGCTAGCTGGGATAAGCACTCTGCTAATTGAGCACGCGAGCTGCATGGTATAGGTGCCCAGTCATGGAAGTCTGCTGTGAGAATACAGGGGATACCGCTATTCTGCATCTTAGTGATAGAGCCAGCGAGGAGCGAGAGCGCGCGCTCGAAGCGATCTCCCCTCAGCATTTCTCCACCAGTGGCATAGGAGTGGAAGATGATATGGCAGTGATCTGGATGAAAGCCGGGAGGGTCATACTCACGCACTCTGAGTGTGTGGCCTCGTGCTAGTGAGCGTGCAGATGCTGGCCAGTGGATGTGTTTAGCGGAGTCTCCTGCCTGCCATGCGCGTATACCACGAGGCTCACCAAAGGTGTGGCCAGCGGCACTTCCACTCTGAGGTAACGCATCATGCATAGAGCCATCACAGTTAAGCTCTACTGGGGTGATGCAGCGTGGGGTGACAGTAAGTTGATGGCGGATTTGTATCTGTTTATCAAACCTGAAGAGACCTAGAGGAAAAGTGCTGGAGATTCGCCCAGCATGGGTGTCTGCATGACCGCGGCTATGGAGTGTCACAGGCAGCTGAATACGTGCTGTTGACCCTGAGGCCACCCACGGTGCGGTGGCTTTTATGAGAGTGCCACCAGCACTGTTATTACCCATAAGCTGTAGAATGATTTCTGTATGAAAAGAGTCTAACAGTCTGCGGTGATTATGGAGTGTAAGTTCTAGCTGGAAGGGTATACTTGCCGTAATTCTTGAGGGGGCATACAGGCTTAAAGTTATATTTTTCAGGCTAAAAATGGCGATGACGAAGGCTATGGTAAGAAGTATCATGCCAGAGAAGCCGAGTAGGATAAGCCAGCCATCTGTGGCCCATATTCCTCCTGCTATCAGAGCCGCAGAGCCACCTATGAGGGTGGCACCTCGCGGGCTGAGAGGGAGGTTTTTTTTCATTGCTGTGATATTCTGTCAGCTGGGGTGATGGAGAGAAGGGAAATAAAAAGGCTACATGATCTAGCATGCAGCCTTTGGTATAAAGAGTAATAAATTATGACAGGGAGACTACTCCATGTCTTTCTTTTCTAGTGAGCTGTCTAGATGTGCGAGAAACTTATCTACGGCCGGGAACTGGGAGGCTGTAAAGCGGCTGAACTCTTTACCTTCGCTATCCATGAGCAGGATGGTAGGTACGCCGCGCACACCATACTTACCCATGACTTTTTGATTTTTCGCCTTTAGCGTAGGGTTTTTCTTGGGAATATCGATAATTACGAGAACGTATTTCTCAGATGCTTTTGAGACAAACTCAGCTTGTGAAAATACTTGTTTTTCCATCATCATACATGGCGGGCACCAGTCTGACCCGGTGAACTCGACCATTACTGATTTGTTGGTTTGTTTTGCCTTAGCAATACCGGCTTCAATAGAGGTTTCCCAGCCTATACCTGCGAGAGCAGTTCCTGCTAGAGAGATAACGGCAAAAGTGGCAATGAGAGATTTTTTAATAGTAATCATTTAGTTTAGGAGGCTTAGATTACTATTTTATTTCATATTTCTAGAAATAAAAGGAGTTAATGCTAAAATCTTACTATGTTAAATCTGCTCGTTGCCACTGGAAATACTCACAAGACAGAAGAAATCGGCGCTATTTTAGGTGCTGGCTATAATATTAGTGATTTGAGGTTTCATCCAAGTTTACCCGTAGTAGATGAGACGGGGGTGACATTTTTAGAAAATGCTACATTGAAAGCGGTGGAAATTAGCCGTCAGGTTTCTGGTCTGGTTCTCTCGGATGATTCTGGTTTGGAGGTAGATGCGCTAGATGGTGCTCCTGGTATATACTCAGCCCGCTATGCTGGAGTGAATGGAAATGATGCACTCAATAACGAAAAACTACTAAGAGAGCTGGGGGATACTGAGGCGTCTAAACGCAGTGCCAGATTTCGCTGTGTTATTGTTTTAGCAGAAAAAGGTCAATTAGTAGCTCATTTTGATGGCTCCGTAGAGGGCAGGATTATTAGCGAGCCGCAGGGTGCGGGCGGGTTTGGCTATGATCCTTTGTTTGTTCCTGAGGGTTATGATTTATCTTTTGCTGAGCTTGGTGAAGATATTAAAAATTCATTAAGCCATCGTGCCCGCGCGATGGAAAAGGTGAGTGCTTGGCTTGCTGAGCGGAGTTAAACTGGGATATTGGGTGATAAAATATAAAGTAAGTTACTCGGAACGTGTGACCACTGATACCGACGCTCCATGTTTTTATCATGCTGGTACTTGCAGGTGGTGGTGATAGACGCTAAATAATCTAAGGAGATAATGCCAATACTGGCACACCCTTTATGTAATCATTATGTCTTCTTGCTGTTGCTCTACTCCAGAACCACCTGAATCAACCCCACCTCCAGAAGATGAGGGGGGTGGATCATGCTGTGGTGGCAGTGGTAAAGGGGTAGACTGGTTACTCTGGGGATCACTGATTTTATGTGCTCTTGGGTACGGGCTGTATCTGTTTACTGAAGATGGGCTGCCGGATCAGTTAGCACATTTTACCCAAGGTATATTTGAGTTATTAAATAAAATGTGGTGGGGTCTAGCGCTGGGGATTTTGGCGGTAGGTGCTCTGGGCAAGATGCCTCGTGAGTGGGTAGCGGCGGTACTAGGAAGGCCGGGGAGTATACAGGGGATTTTTCGCGCTATGTCTGCGGGGCTTATTCTGGATTTATGTAATCATGGTATCCTCCTGATAGCGATGAAGCTGTATGAGCGAGGAGCATCACTAGGGCAGACACTTGCCTTTCTTATCGCAAGTCCGTGGAATTCACTTTCACTGACACTTATCTTAGCCTCACTCATCGGGCTGAAGTGGACGCTCGTCTTTGTTTTTCTCTCAGCCGTTGTAGCAGTCATCACAGGAGTAATCGTAGAGCAAATGGTAAAAAGAGGTATGCTCCCTGCAAATCCACATAAGGTGGAGTTACCCAAGGACTTTAACCTCCTCAATGAGGTAAAAAAATCTAGCCGTGCTACAAAGTGGAATTTCGCCACCTTAGGCGCTGTGATTAAAAACGGTATCACTGAGTCAGGAATGATATTGCGCTGGATCTTTCTGGGTACACTTATGGCTGCTGCCGTGCGTGCCTTTATACCACAGGAGATATTTGGTGATTGGTTTGGCCCTACTTGGACGGGTGTCTTACTAACACTTCTGGCAGCCACAGTGATCGAGGTCTGCTCAGAGGGCTCTAGTCCGATAGCAGCGGATCTAGTAACTCGTGCATCTGCACCCGGTAATGGCTTTGCCTTCCTGATGGCTGGCGCGGCTACAGACTATACAGAAATCATGGCACTTAAAGAGACCACTAAGTCCTGGAAGGCGACTTTTATTCTACCGTTGCTCACTTTACCGCAGGTGGTGGTGATCGCGTGGATCATCAACGCCTGGGCAAACTAGGCTGCTTTCTAAGTAAGGTTAGGGGGTTTTGATACTGGGGGTAACTGTAGCTTTGGTAGGGCCAGCTTTTTTAGGATTAAGCGGCCTTATGATAATGGCGTGTTTATCATAACGTAAGGTAGCGACGGCCTGATCCACTATATATTTTAAAACAGCATCAGCAGGGGTTCTGTTTAGGCGAAGAGTAATGGATTTGTTGTCAAATGTGGACGTCGAGTCTTGGACAATGAAGTTGGGCACTGAGTTTTTTTTAGACTGTTGCTCGATCATGACGCTGAGAACTTCTACGGCTTCTTGCACGGTAGCTTTATCCAGATCTATGGACGGGATGATTATATTTTTCAGTGATGCTTTACGTTTATTAATCTCCAAGGAATTTCTATTATTCAGAATATGAAGGAGGTTTTTACGTGCTTGTGTGTGCTTAGGGTAGAGGCGCAAAACTTCGCGAAAGCTTGTTTGGGCTATTTCATACTTTCCTTCACGCATGGCAATGACGCCCACACTGTAGAGGTTTTGCGCTTGTTCTTGCCGTTGGCTACTAGTCTGTCCGTTTTGGGCTGGTAAGGGTGCGCAGACCGCTAGGGTTAGCGCTACAATGGTGGTAGTAGTTTTTTGTTTCATAATTGGATCGTAGTTTTGTGTTAAGTCATTGAGCGCGTGGTGAGTGCGTAATATATGACGTACTAAACAATATACCCAAAAGACGGTTTTCTGGAAAGAGGAAAAGTGATAACCAGAAATGACGCCTACCCAGTTAAATGGTTAAGCGCCAATAAGCATGAATGAATACACAGTTCTACAGAGGTAGAACTTTAGAGAACCTTTAGCTGCTATGATTAAGCATTAATGATTAATGCTAGGGCGCTAAAAAACACGCGTTACAGACTCTCATTGCCAGCTAGAACAATACCTGGCTGGAGAGACCTATAGTGTCCCGAGATATATTTAAATGCATATTACAGCCTACCCTTTAGTGGCGGCTGAATATTATGAGTTCCAGTTGAGCGCGCCTTTTCTCAAAGCGTAAATGTATGCAACGGCGAGTACACCGACAAAGCCGGAGATACTCCAAAATGCCATGGTGCTCTCTTGTATAAGATCACGGAATTGTACCGCCCAAGGAAGCAGAAATACCACCTCGATATCAAAAATAACAAAGAGCATAGCAATCACGTAAAACTTAACGCTAAATCGTGGTGCACCATCGCCGATAGGCTTCATACCACATTCGTAGGGGCTGTCCTTAGTAGCATTAGGTGTTCCTTTTTTACCGAGCAGGAGACTCATTAGCAGCATCATCCCGGCAAAACCGATCGCAATGACAGCCTGCATCATCACTGGCAAATAGTTCTCTAGCATGATAAATTGAAAAGTTAGTAGTAGGTGAGGATGAGTGCTATGAAGCTGAAAATATTAAAACCCACATCTCCGTAGATGGTGATGTGGGCTTTTTAAAACAATCCGTGGTGGTATAACCAGCACGAAATTTTGATTTGATTCGATTGATGAGTTTCCCCGCTTAGGCTAGAGGGAATCTTGGGCTGCAAGAAAGTCGCTGTGAGCTTCGGACAGCTTAGCTAGTCCTTTATACTCTTTACCTTCCTTCTCGATCATTCCGCGTGTTACAAGATTTTGTAATTTTTCGTATGCACGCAGACGGAGCATTTCTTCTCCACCGCTTACGGCGTTCCGCTCTTTCAACCTTGCGTAGACAGCTTCGAATAAGTCATTAAATCCGAAGAAGCTGTCGTCATCACCCAATACGTTAACAATTTCGTCTGTTACGTGATCTGGGACGCGGCGAGAGAAGCGAGTTCTTTTCGTTGTAGCCATGGAAGAATAATATCACAATCCTCCATTACAAGCGAATTGAAAATAATAAAAAGCAAAAACTTTGATCTTTTTAGCCATGAAAATTTCAAATTTTCTTAAAATGATGATATTGACACTGTAGCGCAAGGAGCCATGGTCTTGCTAAGAATATGAGTGCAACATCTGGAAAACATCTAGCAATTATAGGGGCTACAGGGGCAGTAGGGCAGGAAATGCTTGATTGTTTAGAGAGGCGTAATTTCCCTATTAGTGAATTAACTTTATTAGCATCAGCTCGATCAGCTGGAAAGAAATACTCCTTTCGTGGAACCTTAATTAAAGTTAAGGAATTAACACATGACTCATTTGCGGGTATAGATATAGCCTTATTTAGTGCAAGTGGTGCTATCTCGAAAGAATATGCACCATCTGCCACGGAGGCAGGCTGTGTGGTGATTGATAACTCCTCTCATTTTCGTACGGATGCAGACGTGCCTTTGGTGGTACCTGAGATTAACGCTGAAGCTATCAAAGTAAGACCTCGTAACATTATTGCTAATCCGAACTGCACGACCATTGTTACGCTTATGGCGCTTTACCCACTACATAGACTCTACGGCTTGAAGTCTATTATTGCTTCCAGTTACCAAGCTGTGTCAGGAAGTGGAGCACAGGGGATTGAGGAGCTGGATAAGCAGATTACAGCACTGGGTAGCGGAAAACCAGTTACGGAGGAAATGATGAATGTTTACCCTCATCAGATAGCATCTAATGTCATTCCTCAGGTAGATGTATTTACAGAAAATGGCTACACTAAAGAGGAGCTGAAGATGGTGAACGAGAGCCGTAAAATTCTTGACCTCCCCGATCTTAAAGTCAGCTGCACCTGTGTGCGTGTGCCTGTACATCGCTCGCACTCTGTGAGTGTTACTGCTCAGTTTGAAAAGCCGGTGAACGTTGCGGAGTCTCGTGACATATTTGCCTCATACCCAGGTATTAATGCTAAGGATGCCCCAGAAAACAATAGCTATCCCGTACCATTAGATACGACGAATCAGGATGACTGCCTAGTAGGCCGCATCCGTAAGGATACTGTACTTGAGAATGCGCTGGCACTCTGGGTAGTGGGTGATCAGGTCCGTAAAGGCGCTGCACTGAATGCTGTGCAGATCGCTGAGCTAGTGGAGTAATCAGTCACCCCTACTCATAAGTTTTCCATCGTTAGATAATTAGTGCCACCCTACTTTCCCAATGGATGATCTCAAACCCTGGCTTAAAGAAACGCAGAAAACAGTAGACAGCGCGCTTGGTAAATTTTTACCCCGCGAGTCTAGCCGGCCGCAGACTATCCATAAGGCTATGCGATATAGCATTTTTGCCGGAGGTAAACGCCTACGCCCTATCCTCACCCTTGCCGCAGCTGAGGCCTGTGGGGGTGATATGGAAAGTGCCCTTGCACCAGCCTGTGCTACAGAGATTATGCATACATACTCGCTAGTGCATGATGACCTGCCGTGTATGGATGATGATGATCTTCGCCGTGGTCGGCCTACCAGTCATAAAGTATTTGGTGAAGGTATGGCTGTGCTTACAGGGGATGCATTACTCACGCAGGTATTTATAGTTATCGCACAGACACCCGTAACGAAGCGATACTCTGTAAAAGACTACGTAAGGGAAATTGCCGAAACCGGGGGGAGTAAAAAGCTTATTGGAGGTCAGGTTTTAGACCTCGAAGGCGAGGGTAAAAAACTGAATAAAAAAGATCTCGTACGCATTCATGAGGCTAAAACGGCGGCGCTGCTAACATGTGCAGTCAGGCTTGGTGGAATGACGGCTAATGCCACACCGGTAAAGCTGAAGGCGCTCACCAGCTTTGGCTATAATCTAGGCCTCGCTTTCCAAGTGATTGATGACATTCTTGATGTCACGCAGACCACGGAAATACTGGGTAAAACAGCTGGTAAAGATGAAGCAGTAGAAAAGTCCACCTACCCAGCGATTATAGGGCTAGAGCAATCTCGTAAAGAAGCGGCACGCCTCACTAAGAAAGCATTAAGTGCATTAGAGCAATTTGGTAAAAAAGGGCAAAGGCTAGAGCAGATCGCGCGCTATTTGCTGGATCGTGAGTATTAAGGGAACCCTAATACTGCTTGGTATTCTCTCTTTTGGGGTTATTTACAAAGCGGCTTACACATCTCGATGAGTGCAGGGTCTGCAGCGCAGCGAGCGTCTGCTACTTTATGTATAGGGAGTGTGCCATAATTACCTGAGCGGTAGACCATGATACTACATGGCTCACCACGCTGTAAGGAATCCACCGCAGCAGTCGCAAATTTAAATGCCATAAGGCGATCTCTAACTGTGGGAGATCCACCACGTTGTATATGGCCAAGAATAGTGAGGCGGGCATCCATTTTTAGATTATCACCTATCCAGCGTGTTAAATAATCTCCTATGCCTGTGCCCTCTGCCACAATGCCGATTAGAAAGTTTTTACCCTCTTCCATTCGTAGTCTGAGTCTTTTACCGATGGCGTCTAGATCATACTCAAGTTCTGGAACCACGCAGATATCAGCACCGCAAGTTACCGCAGAAGCCATGGCGAGGTAACCGCAATCACGGCCCATAGTCTCTACTACAAAGGCGCGGTTGAAGGAGTTAGCTGTATCACGGATACTATCCACGGATTGGCGGATCATATTAAGTGCGGTATCTACTCCTAGACAGTAGTCAGTACCGGGAATGTCATTGTCAATTGTGGCAGGAATACCAGCAAAGGGCACCTTAAAATCTGCATAGAACTGGTTGAGCGCGCGGAAAGAGCCATCACCACCGATGACTATCAGCTTAGAAATACCGTGTTTTTGTAGATTGTTATAAGCTTGTTCACGCATCTCGTATTCGAAAAACCTCTTAGAGCGTGTGGACCTAAGTACTGTTCCACCACGATTAATGATACCTGAGATGGAGGCTGTTGTAGCTTTTTCAATATGGTCATCAATCAATCCACGCAGACCATTATAGACTAGGTAGGGCATGTAGCCTTGGCTACGTGCGTATTCTACAGCGCACTTTACCGCTGGGTTCATTCCTGCAGCGTCACCGCCGGATGTCATGATTGCTATACCTTCCATTGAAAAATGTATGTTTGATTGGGTAAATTGACCGTGCAGAATATTGCAGAGAGTCTGAGAAGAGAATCCAATACGCTGGCTGCCCAATAATTGCAAGTCACACTAATCCTTTCATTCTTAGAAAACGGACATTGACAAGATCACGCAGCCACACTACGAAATCACCGCCTCGGAGCTGTAATTAGCACCAGCATCAGATAATAAGGCGGGATGGCCAAGTGGTAAGGCATCGGTTTGCAAAACCGACATTCGCGAGTTCGATTCTCGCTCCCGCCTCCATCTGATAACCACCACTCATGGTGGTTTTTTTGTGCCCAGAAGTAGAGATGCTAAAGATTTTTTACCGCTAGTGGTAGCGGGATAAGAACACTTGTGAAGTGAGGAGCGCTCGGCATAGCCAAGATTTGAGCATACATGCAGTGCGTGAATACCACATTTGATAAGCTAAAGTATCCGTAGGAGGATTTCTGGAAACCGTCATGGGCGGAGCCGCCCTGCCTCCGAATAATTAAACCCTACAGAACTATAGTGAGAGAAACTATCCCGACCCAAAAAACTATGAAGAGAAGCCGCTTTAGCGAAGATGTCATATCCGAGTCTTAAGGTAGTCTCGCCCTGGAGAAGACGCGGAAGGGATATTTTGCGAATACCACATCTGAATTTAAACCTACCTTTTAAAAATCGGGCATCAGAGTAAAGCGCATACGTTTACCCGTCACAGGATGGGTAAAGTTAAGTTTACAGGCATGGAGCTTCATCTGCCCAGGTCCCATACCATTACCGTAGAAAGGATCTCCTACAATGGGTATACCAAGACCTTTTTCATGTGCGGCATGTAGGCGTAATTGATGTGTCCTTCCCGTAATAGGGGTAAACTCTATACGAGTTAGCCCGCCCTCAATCGCTATTTTCTTCCAATGTGTTACCCCCATCTTGCCATGTAGCTCGTCATAGATTTGAAAGGGCCGATTCTCAACATCCAGACGAAAGGGTAGCTCGATCGTGCCGCTCTCTCTTTTCAAAACACCCTCTAATAAAGCTATATAGAGTTTTTCCGTTTCACGCTCGCGAAACTGTCTAGAAAGCTCCCGCATAGCATCTGCAGTGCGGGCTACAACCATTAGACCTGAAGTATCCATATCTAGACGATGCACAGCGGGCTGCTCTACACACCCGGGGAACATCTGCCTTACACGGTGACTTACACTATCGATCTTTTCCACGCCTCTACCTGGGACGGAAAGCATACCACCCTCTTTGTTTACTACTACAAAGGCATCATCAATATGGATTATTTCTAATAATGAATCGTCTTGCATCACCCACACATGCTGCGCAGCATGCTTTGTGTCAAGATCAGCCCCCTGAAGGGCTCTAGACAGAATTCATGTTATGCAATATCGGCATTGCCATAGACATGAGCGGCAGCCATTCTAATCTCATCAAGAAACACGCTACCTCTTTGAATAAGAGGTTTCAGTATTACGCGCTAAGTTCGACGAACTCATACATTTACTCTACTCATCTCTATCGTGAAAGCACCTCAGAAATCACCTAAAAAAAGTCCCGACCTCGAAGTAAAGGACGCACAAATGATCTTTAATTCCGTCTGGGAAGAATTACAAACAGAGCGAGGTCGTGAAAACATGCGCTTTCCCAAAGAAATCATCTTATTAGGTGGTGCGCCAGGCTCTGGTAAAGGTACTAATACAGCCTACATCTGCAAGGTGCGCGATATCACAGCACCGCCCATAGTAGTTAGCTCCCTGCTAGATACCGCCGAGATGCAAGCCCTGATCTCAGAAGGACACATGGTAGGTGATAGAGAAGTCGTGGTAATTCTCTTCAGAAAGATGCTGGACCCAGTTTACCGTGAGGGCGTTGTCCTAGACGGCTTTCCACGCACAAAGGTGCAGGTAGAGTGTATAAAGATGCTTTATGATAAAATGGTATCCCTGCGCCGAGGTTTCCAAGACTCTCCGCTCAAGGTTCATTTTAAACAGCCTATCTATCATATTATGGTACTCTTTGTAGACGAGGCAGAGAGTATCGCTCGCCAGCTAAAGCGCGGGCGTGACGCCATCGCCCATAACGAAGAAATATCACGTACCGGTGTAGGTGAGCCTATGGAGGAGCGCCGCACGGATACTAATGAAGAGCTAGCGAGAAACCGCTACCGAACATTTAAGGAAAAAACCTATGATGCACTTCTCTCACTGAAACAAATCTTCCATTACCACTTTATCAATGCCCAGCTGCCTCTGGATGAAGTCCAAGGTAAAATTTTCAAAGAACTGGAATATCAGAGTTCCTTGGAGTTAGATCCACGCACATATGATGTCCTCCGAAATCTTCCTGAAGCAGGTGAGATCGCTAAACACGCTAGACGTGATCTCGTTTACCGTATTGATAGATACCGTTTAGAGCATCCGGAGCTCTTTCACGACGTTGTAGCGCTCATTGAAGAGAAAATCATGCCTATTGTAAGGCCCCACGCAATATCTGGGAGGGCTCATATTAACTCTGAAGATTCATTACTCGATGACTCCAGAGCACTAGCAATGCTCATCGACATTTTCTCAGAGCGTGGCTTTTTTGCCTCTGTAGACCTACACCGTGTAGAGGTGCCTAGTTTTTTCGATATGAAAACAGGGCAAATCAGCTGTAAGGAGAAAAAGGTTTACCGGATCACCATACGCTTTAAAGGGTCTGAAATCCGTCGAGGGTAAATTGATAGGGAAGCTTCTAATTCCTGAAGCTTAATATAGCTTCATAGGGCACCTGAAAAAAAAGCGCCCTGGAGTAATCATCATACTGTTATCAAAAACAGATGATAATCTCCGAGGGCTGTAAATCTTGTCTTAACTGAGACGTGGCCTGTTACTTCACCTCGTTTAATGTCCACACATAATCTTGGTAGCTTAGGTTACCTCTAACCTTTCTACTGCGGTACTCATTAATGAAGGCGGTAACATCACCGAAGTCTGCCTTAAACCATTCAAAGATCTTAGACACCTGAGGCTTACCATAAGAGATACGAACTCCAGTCGGTGAATTAACAAAGTCCTTAGTTAGTTTGGTAAGAGTTTCATCTAGAGTTTTAGCCTCAAAAATCTCATTGTGAAGCGGTGGGCATGAGCCACTGGCGCAGTTCACAGCGAAGTGGATTCTTGGCTCCTTAAACTTTTTCCTGATTATTTCATTTTCCAGCACATCAAAGCTAATTTTCTTACCAGATACCAGAATTGGATAGGTCTTAAAAAAGTCCTTTTTCACATCCATGATACTTTTAGTGGGATAGTTATCGATAGCAGCACGGAGTATCCAGGCGTTATAAGCGTTTAAATAGAAGGCCAGTTCGCCTTCAGGGCCACCAGATGGCTTCTCCGTAGCTATAGCATCTGTGACGGCGTGTAACTTAGCAACATCCTCGCTGCTAGCCTTCCACGCTTTATATTTAACACCCTTAGAATTAACGTATTTACCTAAAAGAGCACTATAATCAGTGTGCCACTCAGCATTTACTGAACTGGTAAGGATCACTGCACTAAGCACAGTAAGCAGTATTTGAAATCTGCCTGTTAACCGAATAAGGTGATGTTCTAATTTCATATTAGTCAGTATAAACCTGTAAGCTAATTATTCCAGTAATATATATACTACACAGCATATATGATGGATTAAACGTATCCAGCACTCCGGCACTGCACCCAATGAGCAAGACATGTATGCTATGGTAATAGCCAGGGCAACAGGCTTTAAGTCACGCTCGTTCCGGAGACTTAGTGGTAAGCTGGAGCTATTAATTCCGCGATGGTGATGAAGAAGATAGCACGTTACTTTTTTAAATCAGACTAGGAGGAATAATAGAGTTAAAAGGTAAAACTAGATAGAACACCATCTATCCGTATTTTTTTCACATTTGGTATTTGGTGTTTGCCGTTTCGCGTCTAAAAACACCGCCATGCCCGAAGTTACAACAGCAGAGCAAGCTCCAGCAAAAAGCAAGTTTTCCCCCTTCGCCGGCTGCGCCATCTTTATCATCGCCGGTCTGCTTGCCATAGGCATGGTCACCTTCACTTTCTGGATGGGAACACGCATCGAGAGCACCATCAAAGGCTTTACTCAGGAAAAACCGAAAACTATCCAGCAGACAGACACTACAGGTAAGGAAAGCCAGCAAGTTACACTTAATAATAAACTGACCGAATTCCGCCACCAGATCGAAGCTCAGAAACCAGGTAAACTCACCCTCACTGCGGATGAAATTAATCTCGCCATCGTCACCTTTGATATTCTTAAACCACAGCGCGGCAGTCTCCACATCATCTCCATCACCCCAGATGGCATACGTGCGGTAGTCTCAAATCCCATAAACTCCAAGATGTCCAACATCATTACCAAGGAGAAAACTTACCGTCACCTTAACGCCACTATCTTTATCCAGCCCGAGCTTGTAGAAGGTGCCATCTTCCCGCGTATCACCAATATAGCCCCAGACGGCGGCGGGTCCGTGCCAGATGAATTTAGACAACAAATTTCGAAAACCCTCCTAGCCCCCTTTAAAGATGATACCGAGATAGGCCCACTGTTTACTAGACTCTCAGCAGTAGCTATCAAAGATAACACTATCATCCTAGAAACAGAGCCGGGAGAACAACAAACAGACGCCCTTCCTGCAGACACTGCACCTATCGTCGAGCGCTTTATGAAAGGATTTGCCCTCGTCGCAGTGGTATTTCTTGCCATCATAGGCGCAATCATCATTCTATCACGCCGCAAAGCTAATCAAGAATCATAATTACCCACCACACAATCATAACCACCCTAAAACAATGAACATCAACGAAAATTTTCTTAAACTTAAAGCCGGCTACCTCTTTCCTGAAATCGCACGCCGCGTAAACGCTTGGACAGACGCTAACCCTGATAAAAAGGACCGCCTCATCCGCTGCGGTATAGGTGATGTCACAGAGCCGCTCCCGCATGCCGTCAGAGACGCTATGCACGCCGCCATAGATGAGCAAGGTATTGCAGAAACATTCCACGGCTACGGGCCGGAACAAGGCTACGCATTCCTCCGCGAAGCCGTGGTAGAAAATCAATTTTCAGACCTTAATATCTCTGCTGATGAAATTTTCATCTCAGATGGATCAAAATGTGATACCGGCAACATCCTAGACATCTTTGGGCCGGGAAATAAAATCGCTATTACAGACCCCGTTTACCCTGTCTATGTCGATACCAACGTCATGGCTGGCAACACGGGTGAAGCAGATGAAAACGGTGCCTACGAGGGCCTCGTCTACCTTCCCTGCACGGCAGAAAATGATTTCATGCCCGCCATCCCAGAGGAAAAAGTAGACCTTATCTACCTCTGCTACCCGAATAACCCCACCGGAACTACAGCCTCTCGCGAGCAGCTAGAAGCATGGGTGGCCTATGCCAAAGCTAACGATGCCATCATCCTTTATGATGCTGCCTATGAAGCCTTTGTCCAAGACTCATCAGTACCTCGCTCCATCTTCGAGATCGAAGGAGCACACGACTGCGCTATCGAGTTCCGCTCCTTTTCCAAGAACGGTGGTTTTACCGGTGTGCGCTGCGCTTACACCGTCATCCCTAAAAGTCTTACTTCTACGACCTCCACTGGGGAAGAAATTAGCCTCCATTCACTGTGGAATCGCCGCCACGCCACAAAGTTTAATGGTGCCTCCTACCCCGTCCAGCGTGGTGCAGCCGCCATCTTCACACCCGAAGGGAAAGCACAAGTATCAGCACTCATCGAGCACTACATGGGGAATGCCGCACTTCTTAGAAAAACCTGTAAAGACATTGGCTTGAACGTCTTTGGTGGTGAAAATGCACCCTACGTGTGGGTCCAGTGTCCAGATGGTGTAGACTCGTGGGGTATGTTTGATAAAATGCTTGAAGAAGCACAGGTAGTCATCACTCCAGGTGCCGGGTTTGGGGCAGCAGGTGAAGGTTACTTCCGCATCTCATCCTTTAATACCCGTGCAAACGTAGAAGAAGTCTGTAAACGTATCGCAGCCATCTAAAATACACGTTAACTAATCTACAAACCCCCTACTGGACTTCATCAGTAGGGGTTTTCTTATTAAACGAGCCTCCCATGACAAAGTAGAAATAATTGCATTCTCCAGCAATAACTAGCATAACCAAACACATGCAAATCTCTGACTTTATTGAAAAACTAAAGAACGCCCCTCAAACTATTACATTTACAGATACCATGGAGGTAATTGACGCAAACTACACCTTTACGGCCACTACCTTTAAAAACGGTGATACAAATAACCTAGAAGGAACAAACTCAGGGTCATGTAAAATTTTTGCATTCGCTAAAATTAACCACCTAAGCCAAGAAGCCACACTCTCATGCTTTGGTGATTACTACCGCAAAGACGTACTAGAAACCCCCAATGGCTCAGATCACGCGAATATCCGTAACTTCATGAAATATGGCTGGAAAGGCATAGAATTCATGGCAGACGCGCTCGAAGCTAATTAAAGCCTAATGAGTGTTACCCTTCATTAATCGTTGATCGCCCCCGTATGTTGTAGGACATCTAGTAATTAGTGATATTGGTTTCTATAGCTCTATTTTCTAAACTACCTCGATACTCAGGTGACTGGTTATATTAAGGCGTTCAGAGTGCTATGTGTAAGGATAATTTATTGTTAGTAAAAAACGCTCTATAGCAGTGCCATACTACAGCTTAGCTTATAGCCGCAGATCTGGAGGAGGCTGTATTTAGCGGTAATAATAAACAGGTTAAAATGTATCCATCTCATATGATGTGAAATGGAAGCAAAAAAAATTCAGCTAACTCTCTATGAGCTAGCTGAATTAATTATTCGAGAACGAGTGACTAAAAAAGTAATGTAAATATTACTCGTGGATAATCACACTACTAAACTGAGCGGTGGTGAGCCTGCCGTTACTATGAGAGCTAGCAGCTAAGCCTGTTAGAATATTATCCCCCATGTGCACTGTAACACGGTTTATTTCTGTGAAGTTAGAACCATCCTCTGAGTAGGAGCCAATAAAGGAGTTTCCTTCTCTTCTGAGTGATACGAATTTAGGCACACCAACGCGCCCTGTTCCTACCGCAGAATTGGAGGTGATATTAAATGTTCTTCCGTTAGTAACGGCGCGAACTTGCATAGTGAATCTGCCATCTGGAGCCACAAAGACAAAGATATTCTGAGCATTTGCTGCGTAGGAATTTCTCATCATAATACCTCCTTTTGCCCAGCGGTGCGTGTTAACCACGTTATCGACCAGAGCAATAATTTCACCATTTCCGGCGAGGTTAGTGGACGCGAAGTGAAAGTCGTCACTCGTGTTCCATATATCTTTTCCACTTGCTTCTATGACGTGACCTCCACTGTTACCGCTGTAGCTGCCTGCAGCTCCTACCGCACCAATATCTTGGCTATTAAGCATAAAGGCTGTGTCGTCATTAAACTGAATATCATCAACAGTAATGAAGCCCCAAGATCCTGTGGAGTAATCACGAATCTGCCAAAACACCTGTTTCCCGACATGAGGAGAGAGATCAATATCAACTCGCTCGAATTGTTCTGTATTCGTGCTACTAGCCACTGTGACGAGCTCTAGACCAAAGTCATCATAGACTCCGAAGGAGACTAAGTCTGAGTTAGACCCCCCTGCTACTAGAAGGCTAACGTTTGAACTCGTAAGTGTGAAAACCTCAGAAGTAACCTCGCCTGTAAATCTGTCTGAAGCGGACCCATTAGCACCATCAATAGTGCTGATGAAATAATTTCCCTCTTTATTGATAAGCGGGGAGCTATAAAGGCTCGGAACAAGGAAGTTATCACGGCTTTGTAGGGGGGCTGGAAGGTTTCCTCTCACAACAAGGCCAGCTAAGCTTCCTGACTCAAAGTTATTGGAGTCCACTGGAATTCCATCAAAGCGGATATCATCAATCGCAATGTATCCCCAAGTATTTCTTGAGTTATCGGTGATACGCCAGAAAACTTCTTGGCCAATGAAGGCAGAGAGATCAATGGAGCGGCGCTCTAGAGGTTCAGCATTTACACCACGGTTACCCGAGTAGAGAGTTTGGCCAATTGTATTATGAATAGAGAACGAAAGCTCTGGGCTCATTCCTCCTCCAATGAGGAAGCTAACTTCGCCGCCGTTTAGGATAAAGCTTGGTGAAGTCACCGTTCCAGTGTGGGCGTCAGAGGCTCCATTTGGGTGCTCTAGAGTAGAGATGAAGTAATTCCCTTCCTTATTATAAGGTGTTCTCGTGAGATGGAAGTTGGCTAAATTTGTGAGCGGGTTGAGGCTTCCCGTGATGGTAGCTCCTTGTAGATCTCCGCTCTCAAAATTAAAGTTGAAGGCGTTAGATACAGGTGCCCCAACTGTGGCTGAATCCGCAAAATATTTATCCTGAAGATTCGCGATAGTCTGCTGTAGCTCTAGGTCAGAGAGTGGGCGCTCATAAATGAGGAAACGAGCCATCTCACCATCAAAGGACTCTCTTCCTGGGTGATTCACCGCAAATCGCTCGGTTCCAATGGCCATAAAAGATGGGTTTCCGTTTGGATTAATGCTCACCGGAACAGAAGCGATAGCATCTGCGTTATTGATGAATAGCTCCATCGCTTGCGTTCCTTGTCCTGCGCCTAATCTCCCTGCAGCGATGAAGTATTCCTTCTCCGGCATTGCTGGCCCTATGATCCAGTCATCGCCAGTCGCATCACGCCCACTGGCATTAAGTGTTCTGGTGCTAGCCCAAATTCGATTTTGACTATCAAAGCCACCCCAAATTCCATCGAAGGGGTTTCCGTTTCTGAGATTTCCAAAGAAGGCGTTAACCTCTCTTATATCTTCACTTGGCCACCTTTGGTTATCTCTAGAAAGCACTGCTAGCCAAGTGTAACCAGTTCCATGATTGAGGTGGTCAAAAGCATTTTCCTCTAGGTTGACGAGGTCTTCCTCCCGAAAGGAGATACTATTGTTTCCGTTTAAATCAGCGATGTTTGATAATAGAGTTGGTCTGCCTGAACCTGGTCCTAATAGATCTACGCCGCGGTTAGCAAGCGGAGCGTTCGTGACCTCACGGCCATGATCAGTACTTTGGAATACCTGAGCGGCATTTGTTGGCGCCTGGTTTAGCCAGCGAGTTACCTTATTTCCATTTTCAACTGTAACACTCTTGTTTGCATCCAGATCTAGGAGTAGGCCGTTTTGTTCAACAGCATCTGCAGCCCACTTGATCCCCTCCGCGAGAAAGGTGCGGAAGTAGCTCTGATTATAAACTGCGCCGAAGTGACCCTGCACTGTATAGAAACTGCGTCCTCCTTCAAACTCACGACACCAGGCCACAGGGTGCTTTGAATCATCAATTGATCCACCGCTTGTATCGGTGAGGGAGTCACCATCCAGAGAGAGAAGGATTTTCATCCCATCCTTCTGCCTTGGGTCAGTTCCTTGTGCCCAGTAGAACCACTCACCATGCTCTGAAAAGGAATTAGAGAGATTTAGTGTGCTGGGGTGGGTATCATTCTCCACATTCAGCGTTGCGGATTGAGCCCTTGGGTGACCAGAACCGCCATCACGGACATTATTAACAGCCCCGACTAGCTCTCCATACCACTCCCAATCAAACTCAGTCGCACTGGCGGTATGAATACCTACATAACCTCCGCCACTTCGAATGTAAGCTTGAAAAGCTGCCTGTTGACTCTGATTAAAGAGGTTATCGCCACTTGTGTTATTAAAGACGATTACATCGAATTGTGCTAAACTAGCGGTTGTAAATAGTGAGGAGTTCACTGAATGAGTAACATTCCAGTTTTCCTCTTGTCCCATTTGATTAATAGCGGCTATGCCATCATTGACGGCGTGGGTGTGAGCCCAAGGTTGCGTATTGGCAGAGAAGACTAAAACATCGAGCTCAGCAGCAAAAGCACCTGAGGTCAATGAGGCTGTCATAACTGCCGTAAAGGCAAAGGAGTTGTTATTTAGTTTCATTGGTTAGTGTGGTAATAGTGACCGTAAAACTATTTATTAGTAATACGGTTACTCATTTATAATCAGTTAGTTTCGTAATTAAGGCAAGCAGGTTCTATTTCTTCTTATTTTGCTAAGCTGGGTTAGATTTCAGGTAGCGAATTCATTGGCGGACTTGTAATCTGTAGCGCCCTAGCTTAGATTTGTAGTAATTATGCAAGTCCTCCGCTATAAGAAGAGAATTTTAAGGCTATAAAGTAGCTCCTGATATAGGAAGTGGCCTCTTAGTTTATAGTGGAAGCTCTCCACAAAGGGCCGCTTCTATAGTATTACAGATTAAATGTAGTGGGTTTAAATACCATGGATTTTTGTCCAGCCCACAATTATATAGGTAATAAACTTAGGCCTTTTATTACAGGGGGTATATTTGAGTTCCCTATGTTATTCACTAAATTAATCTGGATGGTTCATTATGCCATAAACCGGTAGCTATGAGGTGAGTCTAGTCAATGGCTTTGACAGGTATCTTCATAGGCTAGGCTTTATAAAAAAACATAGCCGAACCAAGCTACACCGAGAAACGATGCAATCTGCGCAAAATTGGTAAACCTCTGATAATCTTTATTTAGCTCGATCTTTACCATCCTTTTTTGATTAAAAATAATACGAGCGAATAAAAATACGAGTAACCCAGCGAAATATCCGCTAATCAGAGTCCTACGGTCTATTTCTACATTTTTTAATACGGCATAAAAAGTGCCGACAAGAACCAATAGTATAATCAAGGCATACCCTAAGTTTTTTAAGCCCCCCTCTTTTAATCGTATCTTTTCCTCAGCACTTAATAATTTGTTAGCCTTATCCGTGAATAATCTACTTGCCACGACAGCAATAAATAGTGCCACGTAACCAGACGTTTGCATGTTAAACATTTTGCTAATGTAGCAAAATTGAAGAGTTAAGCAATTGATGAATAATCAAATTTCTATCTCGGCGAGAGATAACCAAACCCAAAGCGCTATAACAGCTCACAGCATAGTAAAATTATACTAAGCAGCTCACCGGGTAATAGACCTCATGAAGGGAGATAGTCTTGGTAAAACTAACGGCTCGATAACTTGAAAAAGCCAAGAACGAGG
>JALZUC010000055.1 GCA_023301765.1 Akkermansiaceae bacterium
GTTCCGCATGTGAGCAGCCCTTTGTGGAGAGCTTCCATGATAAGCTAAGAGATGAGTTTCTAAATCGAGCGCTGTTTATAGTCTCAAAGAAGCTAGCATTATGGTGGAAAACTGGCGTAATTACTATAACGCTGAACGAACACATAGCGCTATCGATCACAAGACCCCCAATGAGTTCGCCTCCTGCGAGTTGACCCCATTACGGGATACGCCCTCTATCCCGTCAAAATGTAGGAATACCTTACCAGTAAGCAAGAACAGAAAAACAATAAACCTGCCTGAGATTACAGTATAGACCTATCTAAGGTTCGGGGTCAGGCCAAGGTACAGTAGAAACTACGCATAATCATTTATACATGCATAGATATTCCCCCCCCTTGTTTAATGCACTAGCTTACTGACATGATTACCTCTTGCTAAATCAATCAGTAGGGTTAGTAGTGTATAAGTTTATCGCTATTTATATGCATTAATAATACTAATATGAAATTTACTATACCATTCGCTGCCATTGCGGCACTAGGGCTCTCGGTGTTCCCAGTGTATGCAAATGATTCAGCAAACACAAAACCTGCTACTGAGCAGGCATCTACAGCTCAGAAAGTTCCTGTCTATATCGTTGTGGTCAACGGTAAAGGATGAGGAGTTGGTGCGAAAGCCAGTTTGGCTATCAAATCACAAGACGGCGTTAAAGACGTCCTCCTCTCCGGTTACCGTGCCACTGTCCTCATGAAGGATGGAATGACACTTGATAAGAGAAAAACTAAAAAGGCGATTGTAAGTAAGGGCCTTAAAATGGTTTCCCTCGAACAGTCAGAAACTGAAATTCCAGCTTCAGCCTACCAGCTCAAAGCTTCAGGTACTGGATGAGCTATCGAGAACGATAAGGCCCGTGTGGCCTTAGAAAAGATCGATGGTGTAACTGCTGCCTACGTGGACAAAGATATCAACCTCCACTTTGCCGAAGGTGCTACCTTTGACAAAGATCAAGTAGCTGAGATCCTCAAGCCTCTCAAGATGGCTGTAACGAGTGCTAAGAAGCTCAGGACACTACCATTCTAAACAACTAACAATCGCGTATACTCCCAAGCGATAGACTACTTCTGAGCCGCCCGCATCTACTAGTGATGTCGGGCGGCTCTATTTTTTATGGGCCGTTAGAAGAAACGGAGTAGTTTCAGTATGGCTCTCACGCACATAGTGGCTGGTATGAAACTGCTCCTGCGGTAGTGCCATCATCCACTTTTGCACCTCGGCAGCCTCATTATCGCCACCGGCATGACCGGGGTAACACATCACACTAAGTAGCCCCCCAGATTTCAAGAAAGTCACAGACTGCTGAAGAGCCTTTAATGTGCTATCTAATAGGGTAATTACTGATTTATCAGCACCAGGAAGGTAGCCTAGATTGAACATGACACAGGCACCCTGCCCCACTTGAGTAGGGTGAATTACTTGTTGTATCTCATCATGAGATCTTTGATGTAGGTCATAGCCATCCATCAGCACGCCTGCACTGCTAAGCCTCTCACCTGCTGATTCAATAGCCTGCTGCTGGATATCAAAGCCGATCACTTTACCCCGAGCACCCACCAAGGTTGTTAAGTATAGAGTATCATGACCATTCCCCACGGTGGCATCAATCACCACATCCCCCTCGCTCACCACATCCGCCACCAGTGCGTGTGCCTTTTTAAGTAAATTACCAGTAGGTATGGGAGTGTGCGCAGTCTCTTCTGGAAATGGGATACTGAGCTCAGGATCTAACTCGCTCTGCCCAGTAAGCACATCAGCAAAGTGACCAGCCACTGCAGGAGCCATTAAACTGCCCTTGGAGCCTAGACCATTAAAAAAACCGATCTCATTATGCGCATGATGAAAACCAATAACAGGTCTACTATTTCTGATAATAGGCCTTACACCTGCCTCTTGAGCTAGCACTTCTACTGGGTGTTTAAACCAGCTAGAGAGTTTAGTTAGCACTTCAGCTTCTCCCGCCTCAGTATTCTTAGAATTAAGATTCTGCCAGTCATAGGTAGCGCCTGCCTTCCATGTATCATCACCGCGTGCTGCTAGCCAGCCAGCTGCATGATAACGCGTGTCTGAGGGTAATCCATCAATCTTCAGTGTCAGAATCTCTCCCTTAGCACAGCGGCTCGGCACGTTACCAAACCACCCTTCTCCGTTTAACCCATAAGCACCCTGACATAGGATAATTTTATCCGCAGACACATTGTCCCAGATTACTCCATCAGAGGTAAATTTAACATCAGCTTCACTAAAGTTAGCCTCTCTATAGGCATTATTCTCCGTAAGTAGCTGTTTGACTACAGTAATAAACTTTTGAGTATCTAGCCACGCACCACCAGACATCTGTAGCCCTCCAAATTCAGCTGTTATACCACTTTGAGAAAAAGTCTTCTCCTGCCCCCACTGACTATGGGTAGCGCTTTTCCCACGCCATTTATCACGTTCACGTGCGGATTTAAATACACGTACTACCTCACAAGGGTGGTAGAAGTTCTCAGCTGTTTTTCTCTCAAGTGAGGAGTAAAAGCTCTCTGCTACGGGAAGATATTCACTCTGTCGCCATCCGGGATTTAGCCCCTTACCTGTCAGGGGAGTAACAAGACCAGCGGCAACTCTGGAAGATGATCCTTCATCTAGCCGATCTACCACCAGCACTTTTACACCCCGTTGGAGTAGCTCTACAGCTAAGGTGCTACCAGCTATACCTTGCCCTACGATGAGGATATCGTATTTCATCCTCTCTTTTTTATTGATGCTTACTATGACGCATCAGCATTAAATTCTGCGATTAAATTAGTATTGGGATCTTCCCAGTTTTCCTGAAAGCCCTTGGCGTAGCTGAATAAATCCCGGTGCATATACTCATAGTAAGTTTCCTTTTGCTCCTTGGTAAGGCGGTGCCAGATACAAACATTATAGGCACGGGTGACTTTCTGCATCATCTTAAGTGTTAGGCGGCGGCCTTTTCGAGCTTTCTGCACCTGTTTATGTGTCAGCTGCTCCGTGGATACAGCTACTACATCATGGTTGTCTATCCCCCATGCATCCATCATTATATCTAAGGGCTGCGGGCCTAAATCACGCTCGTCTTTTGAGTAATCGCTGTCGCTCATATAAATGGTGTATCTTAAAATTTAGAATTTGGAATTTAGAATTTAGAATTTACATTCTTTTCATGCCAAGCAAGCAAGACATCCTAGACCTCTACTTCATGGACTCCAGATATAAGCTGATCGACATTGCAGCTTTCTTGGATCGCATCGACCGCCATGAGGGCGAAGCAGACTACCGCTATGATGGGTTTCACAAGGCTCTTGAAGCAATGCTCAAGCCTGGTGATAAGCCCCGCGCACAGGCTGTGCTAGAAGCTCTCTCTGATCACTCAGAAGAGCCTATACCCAAAGCTACTATTCAAGGAGCCTTTGGTGCATGTAGAGACTAATTTAAAATATCTAAAATGAAGTATATAGAACCACACGCTCACATGGTGAGCCGTACCACAGATGACTATCAAGCCATGGCTATGGCCGGCTGTGAAGTCATCTGTGAACCTGCCTTCTGGGCTGGATTTGACCGCTCATCACCGCAGGGCTTTCATGACTACTATCGCCAACTTACTGAATATGAGCCTGCACGTGCTAAAAAGTTTGGTATAGATCACTATTGCTGGCTGTGTATCAACCCAAAGGAGGCAGAGGACGCAGGCTTTGCACGTGAGGTTATGTCTATTATCCCTGAGTTTATGGATAGCCCTACCGTTCTTGGAATCGGAGAGATCGGTCTCAATAAAAATACGGTTAGTGAGTTAGCTATCTTTGAAGAGCACGTGGAAATTGCTAAGAAATATGATACCCCAGTTCTTATTCACACCCCCCATCTAGAGGATAAACTTAAGGGCACTAAACTCATCATTGACGCTTTAAAAAATGCTCACATAGATCCCAGCCGTATCATCATAGATCATGTGGAGGAGCACACCGCTGGCCTTGTACTTAATGAAGGTTTCTGGGCAGGAATGACGCTCTATCCGGAGTCTAAATGTACTCCGGGCAGAGCCATTGATATCCTAGAGAACTTCGGTATGGAAAACATCTGGATGAACTCTGCATGTGATTGGGGTATTTCAGATCCTCTAGCCGTAGCAAAGTGCGCTATTGAAATGAAAAAACGTCATCACAGCCCAGATATTGTGCAGAAAATTGTCTATGATAACCCTGTAAAATTCCTCAGTCAGAGTAAAAATTTCAATATCACCTAAACCCATGGATTTAGAAAAACTAGAGAATATAACCAGCGAATTAAGTAAACTCTCTGCAGAGGAACAAGACCACCTCGCGGGCTTCCTTTTAGTCGAGCGAATGAAACGTAACCAGCTGGTGATGCCAGTGATTCATAAGCGTGTAGAAGATGCCGATCCAGAGAACTGGAACGACTGGGAAAAAGCTAAACTTCAGTTAAAAGATGTCTAACACCCAAATCTACCTACATAACCTTGCTGAAGATCACCTCAGAGGTATCGGAAATAGCTCTCAACTACGCGATTTTATCGATCAGCTAGCTAGTAATCCTGATACAGTAGGTGATTACCGTCTACCTGATCCTCGTGGACGTGTTATTGAAGTTAAAATAATTGGTAGACAGGCGCTCTTATTTTTTAAAGATCCTTTTGCCAACATCATCAAAATTCTTGAAATTCGCAACGTAGAGGCTGCGTAGAAGCCCTCTACAAACTCACCTTTTTTTTCTGTTGAATATACCTAATCAGCCTCAAGCACACCTCGCTTACTGTACGAACATTCACCCTGCGGAAAGCTGGGCAGAGACACTACATGTATTGAAGGCTCATACATTAAAAGTGAGAGATCAGGTTCAGCCAGATGGGCCATATGCTATAGGACTAAGACTCTCAGCACAGGCGGCTACAGAGTTGTTAGAAGGTGATCACTTGACTGATTTTCAGCACTGGCTGACTCAGGAAAACTGCTACGTATTCACCATAAATGGCTTCCCCTACGGTTCATTTCACGGCACACGAGTAAAAGAAAAAGTCTACCAGCCAGACTGGACCAAGAGCTCACGTCTGGACTACACCATCCAGCTTTTCGAAATAATGGCACACCTTGTTCCAGCCGGTATAGATGGCTCGGTATCTACGCTACCCGGATCCTTTAAAGATTTCGAGGCAGATGAGAGCGCCATATTTTCTAACCTTGAAAAATGCGCTCTAAAAATTGAAGAACTCAGCCAAAAATACGGCCGTGATCTACATCTAGGTCTTGAGCCAGAGCCGCTTGGGCATTTTGAAAATACAGAGGAGACAATCGCATTTTTTGATCGTTTTCTTTCTATCTGTTCTGATCCTGACCTGATCAAACGCCGGATTGGTATCAACTATGATACTTGCCACTTTGCTCTAGAGTTTGACGACTGTAGGACAGCTCTGGACTCACTGCGTGACGCTGGACTTCGCATCTCTAAGGTTCATCTCTCCAGTGCTCTAGAGTTTGAGGCAGACTCAGCGTCTGCACTAGACGCCATCCACCAGTTTGATGAGCCCACCTACCTGCATCAGGTAATTTTGTTAGATGACGATGGACATCTAACTCGCCACCGCGATCTCCCCGAGTTCTTCGAGTCTCTTAAAAACGCGAGCACCTCCCCGCCTGACACGCTGGTAGGTCGGATTCACTTTCATATCCCACTCTATAATCAGCCTGCCCCTCCCCTGGGGTCTACTCAGATTCATGCGCTAGACGCACTAGCTTACCTTAGAGAACACCCAGATTTCTGCACGCATTTTGAGATAGAGACATACACCTGGGAGGTATTGCCTGATGATATGCAGATCAAGATTGAGGATCAAATTTCGCGTGAGTATCAATGGGTCATTGATAACGTCAGCTGAGCGAGAGCCGTTTTCCAGAAACGGCACTACCTAAGTGTCTTAATCCTTTTAGTAAACATCGCGTGAGTAACGCTTTTCTTTGCGTAGCTCCTTGATGTATTCCTCAGCTTCTTCAGAGGTCATGCCACCCTGTTCTTGAGCTATTTCCAGAAGTGCATTATTTACATCTTTGGCCATACGTGAAGCATCACCACAGACGTAGAAACTAGCACCACCTTGAAGCCACGCCCAGAGTTCTGCGGCATTTTCCTTCATACGAGTCTGCACGTAAATCTTCTCCTTCTGATCACGGGAAAATGCAGTATCCAGACGAGAGAGTGTGCCATTTCCCTGCATCTCCTTCAGCTCATTCTCGTAGAGGAAGTCTGAACTAACATGCTGGTCACCGAAGAAGAGCCAATTCCGGCCTTTAGCCTCAGTGGCTTGACGTTCCTCTAGGAAAGCTCGGAATGGTGCTATACCTGTGCCAGGCCCTACCATTATCACATCCGAATCAGTATTTTCAGGTAGACGGAAAGCTTTATTTATATGAACAAAAACACCAGGTTTGAGGTCATCAGCACGTTCAGCTAAGAAAGTAGAACACACACCACCTCGGTTACGGTAATGGCTGTGGTAGCGTACGATAGCTACGGTGAGATGCACTTCTCCCTCATGAGCTTTAGGGCTCGAAGCGATAGAGTACAAACGCGGCTGTAGTTTTTTAAGAATAGATACAAACTCTTCACCGTCCTCAAAGTCTGCAGGATGATCGTGAACAAGGTCAATTAACTCACGCCCCCAGATAAAGTCATCAATATGCTTTTTATCACCTGCTTCTATGATGGCACGTAACATTGGTGATCCGCTACGGCTCTGCCACGCAGTGAGGAGTGCTTTGGTAAGCTTCCGGATATCATAGTGAGCAATTAGAGCTTCACGTAAAGGAGCTTCTCCACCACCGGGAAGTGGCACTTCATCTTTGGTATTAAATGGTAGGCCGGCCAGAATTTCATCTACAATTTCTGGTGGATTATGAGACATCACACCCAGCGCATCTCCTGCCTCATACTCCAGTTCAGAGCCTGAGAGAGAGAGTTCTATGTGGTTGGTCTGCTTAGCTGAACCATCACTGTTAAGATTATAGTTTTTAAGTATTTCAGATGGGAAGGGATTCTTTTTCCCGTAGCCTTGTGGCTCACTCTCATCCACGGAGGTATTAGCGATTGCTTCAGTCCCAAGTGAATCAAGCACTCCTGAGCGCCACTTGGCGTAGCAATCATCATAATCTACATCACAGTCTACACGGTCATAAATTTTCTCAGCACCAAGAGCCTTTAAACGATCATCAAATTCAATACCACAAATACAGAAATCAGGATAATCAGTATCCCCTAGTGAAAGAACAGAGTATTTCACCCCTTCTAGCTTGGGTGCAGCATCACTCATGAGCCACGCATGTAAATCCATGGCATTATCCGGTGGATCACCATCACCATAAGTACTGGTAATAATTAACAAATGCTCTTCGGTAGCTAGCCTCTCTTTATCGTACGCCGCCATATCAACGACCACTGGGGAGAAGCCTACCTTCGCTAGCGCTTTACCTGTTTTCTTAGCTAGATTTTCAGCATTACCAGTCTGGGAGCCCCATAATATGGTGATTTCACGCCCCTGAGCAGGTTGAGCGTCAGCAAGTTTTTTTGTTAAGAATGTATTAAGCCATTCACGTTGCTCCGGTGAAAAGGGAGCATCTTCAGGGAGGGTAAGATCAATATTCATGAACCAATGTATGATGATTCGCTTCTAAAGGGGGAAATAAAGCGGAAAGTTATGCCAGAACTGGCTTAATGGGAGATAAGCTCTGATGAAGGCTCTTACAAGACTGTTTTACACAAAGAGCCCTAATTTAAGCACCTTTCGTGTCTAATCGTTGATCCATGGTAGATTTTAATCTCCAATGGGCACCCTAGAGACTCCCTCTCCGGCTAGCTACTAACGGTCTAATTAAAACCATAGGTAGTAGAGAAATACCAGCTGCCAGCAGAGCCACTTTCCACCCAGGGTAAACTCGTGCGCAGTCTGCATGCAGTGCTGAAATGGAGTCTGAAACTACTTTTTCAGCTGCCACGTAAAAGCCGTCACGTGATGGTAAACTATCACGATCTCCTGTGCGGATAGCTATTTTACCAAAGTTTGTATGCACCGGACCAGGGCAGACAGCGAGCACGGGAATACCCACTTCACGTAACTCAAGGCGCAATGCTTCTGAGAAACTGCTCACATAAGCCTTAGTAGCAGCATAAACTGCAAAATCAGGGATCGGTAATGTACTTGCAAGTGAGCTTACATTGATAATGGCACCACCCTGCTCAGGGCCAACAAGCATACCGGGCAGGAAGCTATGGCAAAGATGCGTGAGGGCTGTGACATTTACTTGTAACATAGCATCTAGCTTTGACCACTCAGCACCACTAAAGTCACCATAGTCACCCATCCCCGCATTATTTATTAATAGGTCAGGGCGTAATGACTTAGCCTCACACATTGCCACCAGACCTACACGATCCTCTTCAAGGGTGAGGTCAGCAGTGTAGCAGTGTGTCTTAGTATCTGGTGAGGTGATTGCCAGATCATCTGCTAGCTTCTGAAGCAGATCTCCACGGCGAGCTACCAAGATCATGTAATCACATGAATCTGCTAGCTGGCGGGCATACTCCTCTCCCAGCCCAGATGAGGCACCAGTAATAAGAGCACAGCGGTATTTCCGAGGACTGCTATTACTTTTCATCTGAGTATTAAAGGTAATGTGTTAGCTACTTGCTACTGAGCTTGCTTATTCTTGTCCACCTTAACGATACGAAGTGGTAAACGCTGAATAAGCTCATCATCGATGCTGATATCAATGGAGTAAAATCCATCTTCAGGGAACTTGAGCCCCTGAAGATTCAGCACGAGGTTACGTGTCATAAATGGAACGTTAGATGGGATATCAACAGGCATGTCAGCTTGGATAGGCATTTTCTCGTCAAGTGACTTACCATCACCATCAATAATGTTCACAGAAAACTTATGTTGCCCTGTGTCTTCAGGAGTAATGCACAGACGTAGTGCTAAACAACACTGAGGATGAACAACAGGTAAAGCCTGTGCTGCTAGTGTGTCAAAAGTACCAGAGAGCACCATTTTACCGTTATAGTCGGCAGCGAAGTCACAGAGAGTTGCAATTTGAATATCCATTGTATAGTAGCCGTAATTGAAGGCGGCATGTATTTGCACCTAAATTTACAAGGAGTCCACTCATAAAAGATACCTTTCGAGAAAGATTATCCATGCAGCTCGTCTAGACTACGCTGAAGCTCTTTGACCTGCGCCGCTAATTTGGGCAATCTGGCTATAAGAGCTCTCTGTTTTTGCACCTCTCTGATCGGTCGTGCTGGTACTCCCATATAAATAACACCACCCGGTAGATCCTTTAGAGCAGCAGTTTGGGCTGTTAAAATTGCCTTATCACCTATTTTAAGATGCCCTGCACTCGCTGACTGTGCTGCCAGAGTCACGTAGTCGCCTACATGAGTACTCCCTGCTAGCCCAGACTGCGCTACTACCAAACAATGTTTACCAATCCGGACATTATGGGCAATTTGCACAAGATTATCGACCTTAGTGCCCTCTCCAATAATCGTTTTACCAAATCTAGCACGATCAATCGTGGCGTTGGCGCCAATTTCTACAAAATCTTCTAACACTACAATCCCTACTTGGTCTACCGGTTCATGTCGGCCGTCTACTAAGGTATAGCCGTAGCCGTCTGAGCCGATTACTGCACCTGGCTGAATAACTATATTACTTCCCAGCACACAACGCTCACGAATCGTTGAATTAGGGTATAAAATACAGTTTTCACCGATCACCGCACCTTCACAAACCACAACTCCAGAACCTATCTCACTACCATTTCCGATCACTACACCGTCTTCTATTACAGCCCCTGCTTTTACTGACACCTTAGTAGGGTCTAGCTGCACACTTTCTGCTACCTGAGCCCCCTCGTGAACGCCTGGTTTAAATATGCGTTGCCCAGCAATTAGCTTTTTCACCACTGCACCAAATGCACGTGAGGGATTTTCCACCTCTATTAGAGTAGTGTCCGCTGGATACTCAGGCACACCAGGTGGAATGAGCACCACACCGGCTGAGGTCTTCAGAAAGTCTTGGTAATACTTCTCATTACCTAAAAAAGAAACCTCCTCGGCACTAGCCTCATCTAACGAGGCAACTCCAGTGAATGAGATATCGTTTCCTGATTGTTGCGGTCGAATAAGTTGCCCTCCTGTGAGAGCTATAAGATCATCCAATGTCAGTTGCATAGGGTATATTTGTTAGGAAATAAGTTTTTACCAATCACTTGGTAACATTAAGACGCCTGATAATGATATCGGTAATGTCCACAGCCTGATGGATATGCATAAATAATGACGTATGACTAGAGGTATAACCACTTACGTCCACCACCATGTCATATCTGGCACTCTTAGCATGTGCCTGCACAGCCTTTGATATCTTTCCCAGAATTTTTTCAGATTGAGCCGTAGCATCCCGCGCTATGGAGAGCTCCCTCTTTTTATAGAAAGCCTTACGGTTTTCCTCAAGAGTATCAACGTCTCTACTTAAGTTAAGATACTTTTGATCCAGCTTCTCTACCTCTTCCTTAGTAAGATCCTCACCATTGGCCCGATATTGCTGAACTAATTGATTACGCTCTGCTTTATATTTATTAATCGCGGCACGACGCTCACTATCTTCACGATCTAGGCTAGCACGCTTTTGCTCCATCTTAACTTCTACTTTAGAAGCATACTCCCAGGTATTAAAAATTTTCCTCACATCCACAGATGCGACTTTTATTTCCGCCGCATTAACTAGAGCAAACGGGGATACCACAGCTAGTATCACCAGAAAATGTACTACCTTAAATTTCATAAAAAGAAGTATGATATTACAGAGAGTTTAGAAGGCGTTTTAGCCTAGAAGACTGGCGACAGCTTCACGCTCCTCACGGAGTTCCTGCACGCTGGCATCTACCTTCTCTCTGGAAAAATCATCAAGCTTCACCCCTGGAACAATGTCCCAGCGGCCATCAGCATCTACGCGGATAGGCATGGAGGCTATCAATCCAGCATCAATTCCGTATGACCCATCTGAACAAACTGCTACGCTAGTCCAGTCCCCATCAGGTGTGGGATTAGTAAGGCTACGCACTGTATCTACTACACCATTAGCAGCAGATGCTGCTGATGAGGCCCCACGGGCAGCAATGATTGCAGCACCACGCTGTTGCACAGTAGAGATAAACTCACCTTGAAGCCACTCTGTATCAGAGATGGCATCCGTCACTGGTGCATTGTTGATTTTAGCATTTGTATAGTCAGGGTACTGGGTAGCTGAATGATTCCCCCAGATACACATATTTGTAACGTCACGATTGTGCACACCAGCCTTATCTGCCAGTTGAGATTTAGCGCGATTTTCGTCCAAACGTGTCATGGCAAAAAACCGGTCATTAGGAACATCCCCAGCATTATTCATAGCAATTAAAGCATTCGTATTACATGGATTACCTACTACTAGCACCCTTACATCATCGGCAGCATTAGCACCGATAGCCTGCCCCTGGCCGGTAAATATCTTACCATTAATATTAAGGAGATCGGCACGTTCCATACCTGCTTTACGTGGTACTGAGCCTACGAGTAGCGCCCAGTTAGCACCTTTGAAACCTTCATTAAGATCACTGGTTGCTACAATGTCATTAAGCAGAGGGAACGCACAATCGTCCAACTCCATGATAACTCCCTGCAGAGCCTTCATCCCTGGCTCTATTTCAATCAAACGTAGATTAACGGGCTGATCAGGGCCGAACATAGCACCTGATGCGATACGGAAAAGAAGTGCATAACCGATCTGACCGGCTGCACCTGTAACGGAGACTGTAATAGGTGAATTCATAGTGAAAATAAGTTGCTCTCACTAGCCATATCAAACGACTCAGGTCAATACGTTATCTCCTAAAGACGTATGAAAAAATCATATAGCCGCCACAGCTCTACACAATTTAACATCATGCCCGATTTGAGCTTTAAGCGCATCCAGTGAATCAAACTTTTGCTCCGCCCTTACACGCTTTAGAAAGCGCACCACCACCAGTGCACCATAGAGATCCCCCTGATAATCCAGTAAGTGTATCTCTAACAGCCTTTGTGGTTTCTTATCATCCACCGTTGGCCTCACTCCTAAATTACCGGCACCACGAACTACGGAACCATCCTCTAGAGTGACATCCACTGCCCAGACACCATCCGGCGGTAACTGTTCATTATGCACACGTAAGTTTGCCGTAGGAAAGCCTAGCTCCCTACCCAGCTGCTTACCTTTGACCACAGTTCCTAAAACAGAATAATCACGGCCTAACATTGCCGAGGCGGAGTCAATATTACCATCTCGGATAGCCTGCCGGATCCGAGTACTACTAACACGCTCACCATCCAGCATTACAGCCCCCATAGCCATAACCTCTATGCTATGCTCATTACTGAAGCTCCTTAACATGGCAACATTACCACCGCGTTGATTACCAAATTTCCAATCCTCACCCATCGCCAAGGTTTGAAGATCCACACAGCAATCATTCAGATTTGTAAGAAATACACCAGCATCCACTAATGCGAACTCCTCGGTAAATGGAATCACAATCAGGACCTCCACCCCTAGACTAGCTAATAGATCTTCTTTATGCTGTAACGAAGCAAGAATACTCGTAGGCGCAACATGTGGTGCCAGCACTCGGATAGGGTGAGGGTCAAAGGTCAAGACCGCTGCCACCCCACCAGATTTCTGTGCTGCAGCCACTACAGACTTAATCACAGCCTGATGGCCAATATGCACACCGTCAAATACCCCAAGAGCTATATGGAGAGCTCCCTGGAGTGCCTTTATTTCTTCGATACTATGAATCCTATTCATACCTTAATTTTAATAAAAACGAAATCTTCGATTCATCCGCCCGCAAGTGATAAACATACGATTTGAAGATAAAAAAACACCCAGTATAGAACATTTTGCTCCATCTCTGGGTGTTAAAATATTTTTCTAATCAGTTTAAACTATGACTAAATCCTTACTTACTTGAACAAAGGCCAGACTTAGCGCAATGGCCACCAGCTTTATCACAAGCAGGCTTAGCTTTAGCTGGGCAGAGTCCACATGAGCTGAAAGCAAATGCAGAGAGAGCGAGAACGGACATAACAGACAGTTTGTTAATTACTTTTTTCATAGTGTATTGTTTTTTTAAGATAAAGAGGTTTTTAATCTCTTATAGTACTCATGAGCGGATGCTCACGGGCTTACTGTCAGACTAATCAACATATTATGCAAAACAAAAAGCCGATCATCACCCTAGAGCAATAACCGGCTTTCATTATTAATAAGTTACCACACTTATAAAAAATCAACTTACCTTATAATCGGTATCTACAATGACCCTAACCACAGCGGCACTGGTAATTTCACCCTTGGCTACATCCACCATCACTTTACCACTTTTGTGATATACAGTGCGCACCGTCACACCACCCAGAGCTGCTAGAGCCTTATTTGGCTCACCGCTATAATCTGCGTATGTCATCCCATCCACTAATACAGCCACACGCTTATACTCATCAGCAATGGACACCACTTTACATGTCCCCATAGCGGAATAATCTTTTTCAGCCACTGCAGTAACAGTAGCGCTACCACCTAAAGAATTACCATCAGAGTAATTAAGACCAACATAGCCGTACTGCATACAACTCATAAAAAGAGTCCCACAGAGTATTTTAGTAATTGGCTGCATATTATGAATAAGAAGAGCCATACACTCGCCTTTTTATTCCTTAAAAATCATTTATTTTGAAAAATACTTACCCTTCCAGTGATTTCCGTGCGCATTGGTCTTGCCGAGTGACAACTTCCTCCTAGGATGTCGTCCCCCGTATCTAACGGCCACCACACAGCACAAATCATGCACCGCGTCTTCATTGAAAAACAATCTGAGTTCAACGCCCCAGCCCGTGAACTCCTGCACAACCTCCGTGAAAACCTTAGCCTGGAATGCCTTAAGAGCGTTCGTATCTTACAGCGTTACGAAGTTGAGGGTCTTACTGATGAAGAATTTGAAAATGCCACCAAGCTCATATTCTCAGAGCCTCAGATCGCCTCAGCCACTTCACAGCTGGAGATAGATACCGATGACATAGCTTTTGCCGTAGAATTCCTCCCAGGTCAGTTTGATCAGCGTGCAGACTCTGCCGCACAGTGTGTGCAGATCCTCACTCATAATGAGCGCCCCCCCATAGCCTCAGCGCGGGTAATTATTCTTAAGGGAGACCTCACTCAGGCACAGCTCACTGAGGTTAAGAACTACGTTATTAATTCTGTCGACTCTCGCGAAGCATCCATGGAAACGCCGGCCACACTGGAGACTCAGTCAGACATACCAGCTGATGTAGAGATCCTTACATGGTTCACCACCGCAGATGAGTCCGCCCTAGCAGCCAAGCGCTCAGAAATGGGCCTCGCCATGTCACTTGCAGATATGGTTTTCACCCAAACCTACTTCCGCGATCAAGAAGACCGTAATCCCAGCATCACAGAAATCAAAATGCTGGACACCTACTGGTCTGATCACTGCCGCCACACCACCTTTGCTACTAAAATCAACTCCGTTAAATTCGAAAACGGAACAGAAGTAATAGAAAATGCCTACCAGCGTTATCAGAAAACTCGTGAAGAAGTCTATGGTGATAAGATCAGCACCCGCCCTGAGACCCTCATGGACATTGCCCTCATCGGCATGAAGGAACTCCGCAAAACTGGTGAACTAGATAACGTAGAAATTTCTGAAGAGATCAACGCTGCCTCCATCGTCATCCCAGTAGACGTCGACGGTCAAGATCAAGAGTGGCTACTCATGTTTAAGAACGAAACTCATAACCACCCCACAGAGATAGAGCCCTTTGGTGGTGCCGCCACCTGTCTTGGAGGCTGTATTCGTGACCCCCTTTCCGGGCGTTCTTACATCTTTCAGGCCATGCGTGTCACCGGAGCCGCGGACCCCCGCACACCATTTGTAGACACTATCCCTGGTAAACTACCACAGCGTAAAATCTGTAAAGGCGCTGCTGATGGCTACTCTTCTTATGGAAACCAGATAGGCCTAGCCACCGGTCAGGTCTCAGAGGTTTACCACCCTAACTACGTCGCCAAGCGTATGGAAATCGGTGCTGTAGTCGCCGCCGCGCCTAAGGAAAATGTCTTCCGTGGCACACCTGCCGCAGGTGATGTCATCCTCCTCATTGGCGGACGCACAGGCCGAGACGGCGTAGGTGGAGCCACTGGATCATCAAAAGAGCACACTGACACAGCGCTCGATAACTCCGCCGAAGTGCAAAAAGGTGACGCCCCCACCGAGCGTAAAATCCAGCGCCTCTTCCGCAAAGCCGAACTCGCGAAAAAGATCAAACTTTGTAACGACTTCGGTGCAGGTGGAGTCTCTGTAGCCATCGGAGAGATCGCCCCATCACTAGAAATCAATCTCGATGCCGTTAAAAAGAAATACGATGGGCTAGACGGCACAGAACTCGCCATCTCAGAATCCCAAGAACGTATGGCCATCTGTGTGCACCCATCAGAGATCTCATACTTTATGGCAGAGTGTGATCTGGAAAACCTCGAGTGTAATCACGTAGCAGACGTCACAGACACTGGCCGCCTCATCATCAAATGGCGCGGTAAGGAAATTGTGAATTTCTCCCGTGAGTTCCTAGACACCAATGGCGTCACCCTAGAGAGCCAAGTAGAAGTCACCACCCCTGACAACTCCAACTGTCCACTAGGAAAAACTCTACCAGTTCTAGAAAATTCAGAGCTCAAAACTCAAAGCTCAAAGTTCCAAGCCATCCTTGGAGACCTCAACATCTCATCACAGAAAGGCCTAGGCGAGCAGTTTGACTCCTCAGTGGGCGCAGGCACCGTACTCTCACCCTTTGGTGGAAAGCACCAGCTCACCCCACCAGATGCCATGGTGGCCAAGATCCCTCTACTAGCAGGAAACACCACCACATGCTCTTACATGGCATGGGGATTTAACCCTAACATTGCCAGCTGGTCACCCTACCACGGCGCACTCTACGCAGTTACAGAGTCCGTCTGCCGCATCGTCTCCGCAGGCGCACAGCTCTCAGACATACGCCTAACACTACAGGAATACTTCGAGAAACTAGGCACAGACCCAGCACGCTGGGGTAAGCCATTCGCAGCCCTCTTAGGTGCCTTCACCGCACAGAATGAACTCCGCCTCGGAGCCATCGGAGGTAAGGACTCCATGTCAGGATCATTTAATGATATCGATGTCCCCCCTACCCTAGTATCCTTTGCCGTAGCCCCGGGGAAGAGCACACTCGCGGTCTCCCCAGAATTTAAAGAAACGGACAGTGACCTCCTACTTATCACCGTGCCTCGTGATGAAAATCACATCCCAGATTTTACTAAACTAAAACAAACTGCAGACACCCTCCACACCCTCAATAGTGAAGGCAAGATCCGCGCCATGCACACACTCGCCGCAGGCGGTGTTGCAGCAGGGATCAGTAACATGGCGGTAGGAAACCACATCGGTGCAGATCTAACAATCAACGGCGACGCCCTCTACACAGAGTCCTATTTTAACTTCATCCTCGAAGTCAAAAATGGCGAATCTATACCAGCAGAACTTAACGCCCAGAAAATCGGCACCACCAAGGTAGATCCAAGTATCACCGTAGGTGGCGAGGACATACCACTCCGTGACATCCTCACAGCATGGGCAGAGCCACTCGAGTCCACCTACCCCACTACCATTGAGCCAGCTCACAGTAAGCTAGAAACATTCAGCTACTCAGGCACCACGCAAAACTCAAAAGCCAAAGCTCAAAACTCCGCACAGCCGAAAGTCATCATCCCAGCCTTCCCAGGCACGAATAGTGAATACGACTCTGCCAAGGCATTTAACGAAGCCGGTGCCGCATCTGAGATCCTCGTCTTTAGAAACCTCACCTCAGAAGCTGTGGAAGAATCTCTCGCCGCACTAGCAACGAAGATCCGTGAGTCCCAGATCCTCATGATCCCCGGAGGCTTCTCCGCCGGAGATGAGCCAGACGGCTCGGGTAAATTTATCGCCACCGTCATCCGTAACCCCATGGTCTCAGAAGCCATCATGGACCTAATTACAAACCGAGATGGACTTGTGCTAGGTATCTGTAACGGCTTCCAGGCCCTCGTAAAAACTGGCCTCGTTCCTTATGGTGAAATCCGTGACCCGCAAGCAGGAGCACCCACACTCACCTTTAATGACATCGGTAGACACATCGCCTGCTATGCTACCACACGCATAGCCTCCACCAAGTCACCATGGCTAGCCCATACAGAACTAGATGAACTCTATACCGTTCCCTTCTCCCACGGCGAAGGAAAGTTCTACGCCACAGAAGAAGAAATTAAAGCACTAGCCGCCAACGGACAGATAGCTACCCAGTACACAGATCTAGTAGGAAACCCGTCCATGGACATCCGCCACAACCCTAACGGCTCACTCTATGCCATCGAAGGCATCACCAGCCCCTGCGGCAGAGTCCTCGGGAAAATGGGTCATACAGAACGCCGAGGCACAGACGTTGCCAAAAACATCCCAGGAGAAAAAATCCAGCCACTCTTCAAAGCTGGTGTAGATTATTTTAAGTAGATAATACTCATTCGGTCGCACTCACTGTCCGCATATCAGCACTACGCAGTCTAAGAATACCCCATCACTAGCACATCTCAGAGCCACTCTAGACACGCCCCTTTGCTACCACCTCCCCCTCATAGACCTAATAATTTAGATCTTAATTGCAAATAGTGAACCTCGACACCCTGCTTTCAAAGCTTTCATATAGCAGTTCTTTTTTAAGCCTCAAAGTCATCTTTAGCAAATTGCTGAAATCGATCATGTCTGCCCCGTTTTACGAACACCTTCTTTTCCATTCAAAAATTTACACCAGATAAACTTCATACTCCTTAGCTATCTACTAGATAGTTTTAATTTTTTTACCGACTCAAGAGCATACCCAGCTTGACGTACGTGTTGCGGCACTTCAGCGAATACATTTGCCAAATCAACTTAAGCACTGTATGGTATTACTCATAACTTATTCCCTCTCTATATGATTAATCCATTAGCATTCCTCGGGCCCATTGGCACACCTGAGATGATTATTATTTTCATCGTTGTCCTGCTCTTATTTGGAGCTAAAAAACTTCCAGAACTTGCCCGAGGCATGGGGAAAAGCATGGGCGAATTTAAAAAAGCCAGAGAAGAATTTGAGCATGAGATCACACGCAGCGAGGAAGAGGTCACCACTAAATCAACAAACAGCAAATCTCGTAACGACGACGACGAGAGCTAAATCATCGCCTGCGATGAATACCCCAAAATTCTCCATAAATTATGCCTCGATCATCATCGGGGTATTTTTTTGCCTGTTCACCCCCTCCTGTAAAGACCCCCCCACCGCCTCTACGGCCGACTGGGAAAACAAAGCTCAAACTAAATCTACTACCACTACGGCAGTAGGGCCCCCTGCAACTGATACAGCGGAGGTATTACCTGATGCCTCTGCCTCCAACGAGGCCGTCCGCTTTCTATCCTACAATCTGCGTAATTACCTAGTCATGCGCCGATACAATGATGGTAAATCCTCCTACATAGAAAAGCCAGAATCTGAGATCGAGCCACTACTCAATGTAATCGCGGAAGGAACCCCCGACATCCTAGGTATCTGTGAGATCGGAAGCTTAAAAGACCTGATCGATTTTCAAAAGCGCTTAGCCATCAAAGGTATTCACCTCCCCCACACCCACCACGTGCAGGGCTCTGATAAAGTGCGCTCCCTAGCTATCCTATCAAAATACCCCATCACGCCACACCCCAAGCCTAAAGACAGCAGCTACATGTTAGAGGGCAAAGAGTTTTTTATCAGTCGAGGTATCCTAGACGCTAGTATCAAAGCAGCGGGGAAAAACATACGCTTTCTCGGAGTCCACCTAAAGTCCAAGCGCCCCATCAAAGAAGCCGATCAAGAAATGATGCGCCGTAATGAAGCTGCGCTACTACGCAAACACATCGATCACATCCTTAAATCTGATAAAAAAGCCCACCTCGTAGTATATGGCGACCTGAACGATACCAAACGAACCAAAACAGTATCCAGCATCAAAGGCAGAGGAAACAGCAGCATCCGCCTAAAAATACTCGACCCCGCAGACTCCAGAGGTGAGCTCTGGACCCATCATTGGGAGCGGGAGGATATCTACTCACGTATAGACTTCTGTATGGTCAGTCTCGGCCTTGAGCCACACATTGACCATAAAGCCTCTAAGCTACTAGACCCAAGGTACTGGGCTCAAGGTAGTGATCACCGCGCCATACTTGTGATCATTCGCTAGTCGGAATATTCCGTATTTACCGCATTTTCATTCATCATAGATACAGCGGTCTTGTTACGTCTGTTCTGTAGAACCAATGCCCACAGTCGCAATCACACACACTGGGCGTTATCAATTAACTCGTTGAACTTGTCTTTCCCTTCATAAAGTTCACCTGCTGTGATGAAAGCCTAGGTAAACTGTTAAAGTTTTAATCCTCAAGAACAGTAGTAAAACTTAGTATCCTAGCGTGTAAAGGGCCAGTGTGCGCTGCCTTGTTCTGCTTCATTTTTAGTTGATTACTTCTTCAGCAATTTAATTAATTTATCAATTTGGATTATATCTGGGTGAGCCTCACCTAAACCACTAGAAATTAATGCCTCTCGACGAATATTAAGTAACTGTAGGTCATCTTGCTCGTTCACTAGTTTTACTTGTTTTTCTGCAAACTTAAAAAGAAGTCTCCCCATCGGCATTCTATTCCAAAAATCGCCGTGCGCGTTTGGACCTCTTTGATCTCGCTTACCTCTAGTTAGTAGCTCTGGGTTTACAGAACCAAAAGATGTAATACAAGCTCCACGAATATACTTTAATAGTTGTTTTTCGTCATTACTTCCACGAGGTAAAATCACTCCCTTATCTTTTGGATTAAGTCGAAAGGTGAGCTTATTTCGATCGGGTGCATCAGTCCAACTCAGTGGAGTGTAATGAACATAACCTCGATTACCTTCGGAATCCAAAAGAACCGCTGAAACAGAACCTCCGTTCCAATAGTATGTGGCATGCTCAATCTCTAATTTCCCAGTAAATGGAAAATCAACCTGCGCTTGAGTAGTCAAAGATGTTACCAGTGCAAATATCAATACTACATGGGAAATTTTCATTTGTTTACAGAACAAATAATACTAAGCATCCAGCTCCAGTGCCGCCTTCTGAGCTGCGGTCTTGGCCTCGCCTTTCTTGCTCGCGGCATTATCAGATGATGTCAGGCGC
>JALZUC010000056.1 GCA_023301765.1 Akkermansiaceae bacterium
GAAGCCTGTCACGGCAAGCGGCTATAGTCTTACTGGTTTGGCTGCGGGTAACTATATTCTTTCCCAGCCAAGTGGACTAATAGGAAATATATTAGTGCCTCCAGTTTTCGGTCTTAGCGATTTACTTCCCGATGACTATGAAGACTATAGCCATGTTTTAGACGGGATTTTCTTTGATGACTCACCCATCGGAAACTTGGAATGGCTTCCTGAATACAGTGAAGAGTTAATAAGTCTTATTAAACTTGAACAAGACCCCTATAGTATACTTAGTGATGAGCAGAAACTCCGCTTAGAAGAGCTTCTCAACTTATCTTCTAGACATATAGAGATAACTATAAAGCCTCTAAATAATTTATGAAAAAAACTATACTGACTTCTTGTATAGTTCTTTTGACGATTGTTGTGTCACAGGCACAGGATTTTGAAAGAATTGCACCCAAAGAGATCAAAGTAACTCCAACTAAACTGTCACTTCCAGCTACTGGTGATATATCGACTTTGGAACAAGATGAGACCGTGATTATACCATCTCTCAGCGGTTTGTTTTTTCATAGTAATCCGGAATCTGTAAGTATAACTGCTACCGTTGATAAAAGTGGACTTTCTGTGGTGAATGATTCTGATATCATGAGAAAGAATACATTTGTCATGATGATGCAAGGTTATATCGGCAATCCTGTTAGCATGAGAACTTTGTCTCAGCTGAAGCGGGATATCATTATTTTCTATAGAGATAATGACCGACCGGTAGTGGATGTAGTTCTTCCTGAACAGGATGTGACTAATGGAGTGATTCAGCTCGTAGTGATAGAATCTGTGCTCGATAGAAAGCGTGTAACGGGCAATAAGTATTTTTCCGAAAAGGCGTTACTTCGCCAGATGACTATTAAGGAAAAAGAAACTATCAGTGCTACTACGCTCTTGGCTGATATGGACTGGATTAATAAAAATCCTTTTTTAAGAGTACAGCCTATCTTTGCGCCAGGTAAGACGCCTTACACTTCTGATGTGATATTGAGAGTTGCTGACCATTTTCCTTGGAGATTTTACGCTGGTTATGAAAATACGGGTAATGGGCTAACTGGGGAAGATCGATATTTGGTTGGCTTTAACTGGGGGAACGCCTTTGGCCTTGGGCACCAGCTTAACTATCAGTATCTAATTGCAGAGGATTTCAATCAATTAGGAGCACATTCTTTGTCCTACCGAATTCCTAATGCTAATAAAAGTGAGTTAGAGCTATACGGGAGTTTTACTTCTACTGAGGTAGAGGCGTCACCGTTTTCAACTGAGGGTGAGAGTGCAGAGCTTGGCTTACGTTATATTAAGCAGCTTTCTCCAGTAAGTGGATTCGCCACTTCGGCATATGCGGGGTTTGCATGGAAGAGTTCAGAGAATGCATTGGAGTTTGGCTCTGTTCCTGTATCAGGACAGGAGGTGCAGCTCGGACAATTTGAGTTAGGTTATAGGGTCCAGAGATCAGGAAAGAGGTACTCTTTGAATGCTGACCTAGGTCTTGTCTCTGGTATTGGTGGCATATTTAGTCAATCCGATGACAGCGCTTTTGACGCTGTTCGTGCAGGAGCTGATAGCAATTATAACTATTTGAAATTGAGGCTTAATTACGTAAAACAGTTACCTAATTTTATGGTTTTTGAATCAAAGCTAAGGGGTCAATGGAGTGCTGACCGATTACTATCGAGCGAGCAGCTTAGTGTGGGGGGATTTCACTCAGTTCGGGGTTATAATGAACGTGAGCTAGGTGAGGTGGATAATGGATTCATTTGGGGGAATGAGCTAAAGTTTAAACCCATAACATTTTGTGAAGATACGCCCTATCAAGGACAAGCTCAGTTTTTAGTATTCTCAGATTACGCGGTGGCTACTGGGCACGGTGGGCAAATTACAAGAGCTGATGCTTCCTCTGTAAATACAGCTATTTTATGGTCGGCAGGTTTAGGTGTCAGGTTAAATTTATCTGATCATTTGACGGTCAGGGCTGACTATGGTTGGCAATTACGCGATGCTGGCTCTGATGATAATGGCAGATTCCATTTTGGAATGGTCATGAGCTTTTAATTTATTTTTTATGAAAACAATACCTATAATTTTGGCTTTAGGCCTGAGTACGAGTCTCTTTGGAGAGGAAAAAAAGTCAGAACCATTGGATCTGACACCAAATATGCGTGATCAGGCATCGTCTGGCATAGCATATCTTAAGGGGAAACAGCTAGCTCTAGAACTGCTTAAAGAGGGTTACAAAATCGATGATTTCTCTATAAGCGCTATGAAGGAGGGTTTTGCAGAGGCTTTGTCACTGAAGGATTCTACTGTGAAACATGCCGATTTTCAAGTGGCCGTTAATCTTGCTAAGGCAAAATTACAGGAACGTGAGTTAAATCTTGCGAAAGTGAATACTGAAGCCTCTAAAGTATGGCTCGTAGATAATGCTAAGAAGGAGGGTGTAAAGGAAACAGCTTCTGGGCTACAGTATAAGGCGGTAAAGAAGTTAGATTTGAAAGATGCTGCGAAGAGTGATCCTGAGGCAAAAGATGTCAGATACTTCATTACTTATCAAAGTGCTAATACCAATGGGGTGGTATTTGAACAATCTCCTCCAAAGAAATTAGTAGGTGTAGGTGATAACCTTCTCCCTGGTCTTGCCGAAGCTCTAACTCTAATGGAGGTGGGTGATCACTGGCAAATTTATTTGAAGCCCGAGCTTGCTTACGGTGGACGCCGTGTAGGTAAGGCTCTTGAGCCAGGGAGTATTGTAATAATGGACGTAGTTCTAGCCGCGGTTAAGCCTAAGTAGTCTTACTACGGATTGATCGGTGGAGGTTTATCACTGCCACCGATCTAGAGCATCCACTAGTGAATGCTAGTTTGGCTTTTTAATAGAGGTTGCTCAGGATTATTTCCAAGAGTCTTTCAGTGCAACAGTTCGGTTAAAGATAAGTTTTTCTCCAGGGAGGTGGTCTATGCTATCTGCGCAGAAGTAGCCGACGCGCTCGAATTGATAGACAGTGCCCTGTGGGCAGCTAGCGAGAGAGGCTTCTAACTTAGCATTAGTGATGATACTGAGAGAGTTATCATTTAGGCAAGTGAGGAATCCTCCATCTGCAGAGTCTGGGTTTTCTTCCTTAAAGAGGCGATCGTAGAGGCGTATTTCAGCGTTTACAGAACTGGCTATGTCTACCCAGTGGATGGCGGCGCGGCATTTGATGCCTTCTGGCGCATCTTGGCCGATGGTGTCTGGGATGAATTCGCAGTGAACTTCGGTGATTTCACCAGTATCATTTTTTTCATAGCCTGTGCAGGTGATGATGTAGCCACCACGCAGGCGCACGGAGCGATCTGGGCCTAGGCGGAAGAATTTCTTTGGTGGTTCTTCCATGAAGTCGTCTCGTTCGATGAAGATTTCTTTGCCGAGTGATACCTCACGGGTGCCAGTATCTTCTTTAGCTGGATTATTAGGCACGGTGACCATTTCCGTATGGTCTTCTGATGGCCAGTTGGTAATGATGACTTTGAGTGGATCTAGGACTCCCATACGGCGTTCTGAATTTTTGTTCAGTTCGTTGCGGATTTCGGCCTCTAGGATGGACATATCTGTGACGCTGTTAACTTTGGTAATACCAACACGGTGGCAGAAGTTACGAATAGCTGCAGGCTGGTAACCACGGCGACGCATTCCGGAGAGTGTGGGTAGGCGGGGGTCATCCCAGCCGCTAACAATGTTTTCCTCTACTAGCTGGAGGAGCTTTCGCTTACTCATGACGGTGTAGCTGAGATTTAAGCGTGAGAACTCTATCTGGCGTGGTGCCGCAGGGACAGGGCAGTGCTGGATGGTCCAGTCATAGAGGGGTCTGTGATTTTCAAATTCAAGCGTGCAGAGTGAATGTGTGACGTGCTCTAAGGCATCCTCTAAGGGGTGGGCAAAGTCATACATGGGGTAGATGCACCAGGCATCACCGGTATTGTGGTGAGGTGTGTTGACGATACGGTATATAACAGGGTCACGCATGTTCATGTTTGATGAACTCATATCGATCTTTGCCCGTAGTACCATGGTTCCATTTTCAAATTCGCCTGCTTTCATACGGCTAAAAAGCTCTAGGCTTTCTTCAGCTGGGCGGTCACGGAATGGTGAGTGGGTGCCCGGGGTGGTAACATCTCCCCGTGTCTTACGGATTTCTTCCAGCGTTTGTTCATCTACGTAGGCTTTACCTTCTTTGATGAGGTGGGTGGCGCAGTCATAGAAAAAATCAAAGTAATTACTGGCATAGTAGAGGTGATCACCCCAATCAAAGCCTAACCATGAGACATCTTTTTTGATGCTTTCTACATATTCTACTTCTTCTTTGGCAGGGTTCGTATCGTCAAAGCGGAGGTGACAGCGAGCGGATATAGCTTGGTTTTCCTGTGCAATTCCGAAGTTAAAACAGATAGCCTTGGCGTGGCCGATGTGAAGGTATCCATTAGGTTCCGGTGGGAAGCGGGTAATTATGGTTTTGTGTTTACCGCTGGCTAGATCCTTGGCGATGATTTCGCGGATGAAGTCTGCTTTGTTTTCCTTACTCATGTATGTGGATTTTTTAGACGGGATTAATAAGATTAACAGGATTTTTTATAGAAGCGTGAATTTGTGTTCATGACGTATTTATGGGGAGGGAGTGCTGTCCCAGCGCGCTTAGGTTGATGGGGAAGCGGTTTGGGACAAACCGCCCTACCTGATATATCCGTGCGTGAGAAAGTTGAGGGTCATTTCTAGAACCAAAGGGTCTGACGTGATGAAGGTATGGTCGGTGTCTGTGACGTGAAATTCATTTACTCCGTCGATTTTACCTCGGTTTACAGATACTATACCATCGTTCTCCGAGTCTAATAGCCATCGGAAAAATGGTATAGCACTATGTTTGCCCATGATGATGGCTGAATCTAGGTGCTGTGGTAGGCCTGGAGCATTTATCTTATCACTACCTAGTTTAGCGCCGGCAGGGCCGAGGGTTTTTGCTAATGGGATACAGCCTTCTAGCCAATCGATAATCTCACTGCCTTGATTAGGTGGTGCTAACATAACTATCCGGCCAATCAATTCTTGGTGAGTTTCAGCAAGCAGATGGCGTAAGATGATGCCTCCTAGTGAGTGGGTGACGAAGTGTATGCGTCCACCATTATCATGTTCAGCTATGATAGTGATAACTTGATCAACAATCTCTTCTATGGAATCACGAAAAGAGGGGTAGGGTATATTAATGGTGCGGTATCCTTGCTGGTTAAGGTGCTGAGCCATAGGTTCCATAGCCCATAGACTGCGCCAGAGCCCATGTAGTAGGATGACGGTATCACCATCAGCATCGCGGATATGTGGCTGGTGCCATGGCATGGGAAGGCGGAGGACACCTACACGACGGAGTTTGGAAGATTGTGTTTTCAGCTTTAAGAGATTTAAATGAATCTGACTTTAGCACAAATTACATTGTTGAGGGATTGATTATTCTGACCCTTGTATCATCTGACTCAATGCTAGTGAAAATTAAGATTGCTACTTATTTAGTGGTTGGTAATTATTTTCTCCATATGGCGACAATTTTTTTCACTCCGCTTGCTGAAGCGGCGAGTAGTATTATGGCGTATAACATGGAGCTGATCCTAGGGGTGCTTCTCATGCTGACAGTTCCGGCTGTATTTATTTTATCACTGGTTAAGCTCATCATAACAAAGCGTAAAAGATGGATCATCTGTCTTATAATCTCCGGGCTGTTGGGCCTATTTTGCATTAGCGCAATTATTCATAGCGCTCTAGAAACATACAAGACTGGAGCTGATGCAGCAGCTGAGAATATGGATCACTCTATGAAGAACGCTCAAGTGGTACAGACTGCTGATGGACTACTAAAATTCAACTTGCCGAAGGCATGGAGCACCTTAGATGAGCTACCTGAAGAGGCATCATTGAGATATGGGAGTTTACGGAGAGAGCTGTATATTGTGGTGCTCTCTGAACCTAAAACAGATTTTGAAGATGGCTATAGCCTAGAACTTTATGGTGAGGGCTGCCTGCAAAATATCATAGACGTATCTAAGCAATATAAACAAAAAGAGTGGATTACCTCTGAGGTAAGTGGCTGTAAAATAATGAAAATCCAGGTGGATGCTGTGGTAGACGGGATAAAGGTGAAATATTTCAATGGGTATTTAGAAACAGATACACATTACCATCAGGTCTTGTTGTGGACTTTACCTTCAATGTGGGAGAAATCTAAGCCCGTTTTTGAGTCGGTGCTGTCTTCTATAGAACCTCTCAAATAAGAGAGGCTGTTTTTGTGCAAGGCAGCGAAGGGGGGTTAATAATCCTCTACAGGGGAGCGCTTTACGCCAGTGTAGTCTCTTACTTCCTTAGCTCGTTCTTCACCTAATACGTCGATGCGGAGCTGCATAGTTTCTGCGTCTAGTTTTCCCCATAGCTCTTGGGTGAGCGCGATGGGGTCACATAGGCGTTTTTTAAGTTTTCCTATGCGTTTTAAGGAATCATCTACTATGCCGTTTGGTAATGTTTGGAGGTGATTTAGGGCAGTTTGGGCGGTGGATATTTGGTGGCAGATCATGACCATGTCATTGCCCGCCTCGATAGCCATTTTTACATCGGGGCCCCTACCGTATGTGTTTACCATTGCACCCATGTCCATATCGTCTGTCATAATAACACCTTTATAGCCTAACTGATATCTGAGTAGTTTTGTGAGTAGATTGTGTGAGAGTGAGCCGGGTAGACCTGGACTATCTGGGTCTATATCAGAAAAGTGGGCATGGCAGCTCATAAGAGAGTCTAGCTCTGGCATAAGGGCTGTGTAGGGGAGAAGGTCACTTTTAAGCATTTCTGCCATACTTTTATGCACGTGGGGAAGATCATGGTGTGGATCTGCATCTGCTAGGCCGCATGAAGGAAAGTGCTTACCACTGGAGCAGATTTTCCCATGTCGTAAATTACGATTAAAAATTCCAGCATTAGTGATGACTTCCTGGGCACTGGTGCCGTAGCATCTGCCGCGTAGAGCGTTATCTGCATCGTCATCATAGGAGATATCTAGAACTGGCGCAAAGTTCATATTAAAACCTAATATGCGCAGTAGGTCTGCGGTGATGAGGCCGTGTCTGGCGATCATGCCGAGATCACCTTTTTCTCTTAATTCTTGTGCTGATGGTGGCTCTGTTCCTATTTCACGTGTTCGGGTGACACGGCCACCTTCTTGATCGATGGCGATGATGGGGGTGTCTTGACAAATATCTCTGAGGTCATCGGTAAGTTTTCTTAGTTGCTCTGGTGAAGCTACATTACGGCCAAAAAGGACAAAGCCTCCGGGCTGGATGGATTTATACAGAGTTGCCTCCTCTGAAGTTAACTGGGTACCGGAGACACCGAGAAGTAAGAGCTGACCGTGCATTTTTTCAGAGTTCAGGTTTGGGGGGGTAGGAAAATATATTCAGGGGGTTTTAGCTGTGTGAGACTAACTGGCAGAGCACGGCCTTCTGTGCGTGTAGTCTATTTTCGGCTTGTTGAAAAATGCTGTCCGCATGAGCTTCTAATACAGCTTCTGTGATTTCTTTGCCTCGGTATGCTGGTAGACAGTGGAGGACTATGTGTAAGGGGTTTGCGTGTTCTAGTAGTGCAGCGTTAACTTGATAATTTCCAAAGAGAGCTTCTTTGGCTGTCTGTCCTTCTTCGCCCATGGAGAGCCAGACATCAGTATTTATAACGTCTGCATCTTGGACTGCTTTTACAGGGTCTGAGGTGACGCTGACGTTTGGTGCGTTTAGTTGTTCGAGGTACTTTTCTGTGGGGGTGCAGCCTTCAGGAGCTGCGATGATAAATTCAAAGCCTAGGTGTTTAGCTGCCCACATCCATGAGCGTGACATGTTATTAAAGCCATCACCGATAAAGGCGATTTTTTTACCTTCCCATGTGCCGAGACGTTCACGGATGGTGAGAAGGTCTGCTAGAATTTGGCATGGGTGGCCGTCATCTGTTAGGGCGTTAACGGTGGGGATGCCTGAGTAACTGGAGAAATCGATCACGTCCTGTTGTGCGTATGTCCGGATAATCGAGCCGTGAACCATGCGGCCTAGTACTCTAGCTGTGTCCTTGATCGGCTCACCTCGGCCTAGCTGAATATCATTAGAGGATAGAAACATAACAGAACCACCGAGCTCACGAATGCCGACTTCAAAAGAGACACGTGTACGGGTAGATGACTTAGAGAACATGAGTGCCCATGTTTGGCCCTGTAGTGGTAGCTTTTTATGAGCGCCAGTATTACGCTCGGCCTTTAGTGCTACGGCGTCGTCGATTAAGTTCCAAAGTCGATCTTTGGAGAGTTCTTCAATAGAGAGTAAGTGAGTCATGGGAGTGGGTGATAAAAGTAATAGGATAATGAATCATTAAATATTCATTATAGAAATTAGTGATTTTTTAGGGAATCGAGAGTGGTTTTGAGTATTTCGAGGGCTTCAGCTACTTCCGCCTCAGTGACATTGAGTGGAGGTAGCCAGCGGAGTGTTTCTGTGCCAGCTGGCACGGTGAGTAGACCATTGGCCATGAGTGCTTTACACAAGTATGGTGCTGGGAGTGCACCTTCAGTTAGGTTTAGCTCATCGGCATTTACGGTGAAACCTAACAGAAGACCTTTACCTTTAATCTGAGTAATTACAGTGCTGGCCCATGATTTTACTTCAGAGCGGATTTGCTGCTCACGTGCGATGACGTTAGTGCAGAGATCTGATGTTTTGATTTCTATCAGAACCGCTAGGGCTGCGGCGCATGCTAGAGGGTTCCCCCCATAAGTGGAACCGTGTGTGCCTGCGCTCATGATAGATGATAGCTCTGTGCCTGCGTCATCGATAGCTCGATCACTTAGGTAAAATGATGCTACTGGAAAGCCTCCGCCGAGACCTTTGGCCCAGGAGATTGTATCTGGCTGTAGTTCTGGGTAAATGGACTGCCAGCCATTGTGGGTGCCTGTTCTACCGAGGCCGCACTGGATCTCATCTAGCATTAGGAGTAAGTCATGTTGCTTACATAGAGTATCGATACCCTTGAGAAAATCAGGGCTGGCTACATTCACACCACCTTCACCTTGGATAGGCTCTAGCATAATACCTACGGTGTTTTCATTAATAGCAGCGTTAAGTGCATCTAAATCATTAAAAGGCACATAGTGGAATCCGGGAAGCAGGGGGGTAAAGCCTTCGTGAATTTTCTTTTGAGCAGTGGCTGCCATAGACCCGAGGGTTCTGCCGTGGAATGAGTTATTAAATGTTATTATTTCATGCCGAGCATCGCCGTTTTTGTTAGGTCGTGTGTGGCCGAAGCGACGGGCAGCTTTGATCATTCCATCGTTAGCCTCTGCTCCTGAATTGGCAAAAAACACTTTACCGCGTGTGCCCGCAAAGTCTTCGACTAATGTGCGAGCTAATTCCTGCTGCTGTTCTGTTATATATAAGTTTGAGCAGTGCATGAGGGTGGACGCCTGTGTGCTGATGGCCTCTGTAAGTCTAGGGTGGCAGTGGCCTATACTGCACGTGGCAATACCTGCGCAGAAATCTAGATAAGATTTCCCTGTATTATCCCACAATCGTGCACCCTCACCACGTACGATCGTAAGGGGGAAGTTAGCATATGTAGGAAGTAAATAAGACATTATGAATATGTTCTAAATTCTAAATTTTAAATTCCAAGTTCTGAATGAGACACATTTTAACTATTTGGGGTTTGGAATTTTAAACTTTCCATCTAGTCTGGCTGCGCCGCTCCCCGGACGATCGCGATTTTTGATAGCTTGCTATCAGAGATTGAGGAAAGTCCGGACGCCATAGGGAGGCGCGCCTCGTGAAGAACGAGGGACGGTTAATTCAAGTTAACTGAATGGAAAGTGCAGCAGAAAACAAACCGCCATCTCAGGATGGTAAGGGTGAAAAGGTGGGGTAAGAGCCCACCGCTCCAAGGGTAACTGAGGAGGCACGGTAAACCCCGCGCGGCGCAAGACAAAACAGGGGAAGGGTGCCCGCCCGACTAGCATCCCCGGGTATTAGTTGCACCATTCCGCAAGGAAGGTGCTCAGTTTCGGCTGGGTAAGATAAATGATCGTACAGCCACGCGTAAGCGAGGTGGACAGAATCCGGCTTATAGGGGAGCGGCAATTTCTCTACCGCTGGATTCAGTGTTTTTCATCATATAAACAGGGTTAGAGTATAATATGCTGTGCTTATATGAGCGATTTTTTAGAAAGCATTTTGGCGGCAGCCTCTTTCTCAGCCATAGTGCGTGCATTTTTAAACAACTCCTTGATCTTTTCAATACGATCTAATGTGGTCTCTGGCAGTGCTCTCTTCTTAGTTCTTAGGTTATTGTTATAGATTTGCATGTCTTTGGTATTAATTTAATTTTTATGTTCTAGGTAAAGCTAGTCACACGACACTATCGCTATTGAGATTCAATAGCGATAGTGAAATGAAGTGTTTATAGCAGTGCGTGAAAATTAATAAACGGACTACGCAGAAGGGCGGTATCCGATGGATTGGACTACTTAGGGACAGAGAGGGTGTACGTAGTGATCTTCCTCTTGAGCGAAAATTACGGTTGCTAGTAACTGTAGGTGGCCATCAGTTTAGTTGATGGATTACTGTTTTAGATGCTATCAGAACTCATCTAAGTGCCGTAGGCCTGATCCTTGGCGAGGTTATGTTAGTTTTAAAATAGGGCGTGGTTCTGTTTCCCAATCTTTGGGCTAGCGTTTGATTCGTCATAGGTCAGGTATTTTGTCACCAAACTTGTTGGTGAAAGGCGCTAGTGAGGGCCTCCGTTCTGAATCACAATCCGGATATAAGTGTAATATTTAAAAAACGCGCTGAACAAATCCATAGCACTATCAATTAAAAGCTCCCAATGATTATCCCTCCTCTAAGTTGACTTGATTACTGGAGGGAGTAGTTTGCCAAGAAGCCGCAAGATAAGAACAATAAACTTAGCTGAGTTACGGTGTAAACCTGTCTAAGCTGCGGGGTTAAAATACCTGTAAACTTAGGGCGTAGATTTGATAATATAATGTATGTAAATCCGTAAAAAGAATGGTGGAAAATTGTAATTTAACTTACTGAATCTAACTAACAGGACTTAGTTCTCAACAAGACCTAGTTCTAGACCCGAAAAATCATGCCTATTAGATCATACTATGCACCTGCAAAGGTGAATCTCACACTGAAGATTCTGGGTAAGCGTGTGGATGGATTTCACGCGTTAGAGAGCCTTATGGTGCCGCTGGAGCTGGCGGATAGACTGCATTTTGAAAAAGCGGATAGTTATATACTGAGCTGTGAGGCCCCTGATGTCCCAGTAGATGAGAGTAATCTCGTGACTAAGGCTGTTAGGGTATTTGAACGTGTCACTGAGAAAGACTGTAAATGGCAGATTACCTTAGAGAAAAACGTGCCGCATGGAGCTGGGCTAGGTGGGGGGAGTAGCGATGCGGCTACCGTGCTTTTAGTTCTTAATGAATTAGAAAAAACAGATTTCTCCAAGGAACAGCTAGCTGAAATGTCAGCCGAGATCGGCTCTGATGTTCCTTTTTTTATCTACGAGCAGGCTTGTCTGATAACAGGCCGCGGGGAACATGTAGAACCGCTTGATATGCCTGCACTAACTGGTAATTCTGTTCTTCTCCTTAAGCCTAATTTTGCGGTCTCCACACCAGATGCTTATAAAAAATGCCTTATTGCTGAGGCTCTACCTGGGGTAACTTACACTCCTCAGGAAATGCCGTGGGGGGAAATAGTTAATGATTTGGAGAAGCCTGTTTTTTACAAACACCGTTTCCTCGCAGAGATGAAAGTTTGGCTGCTTCAGCAGCCTGAGGTAAGGGCTGCCATGATGAGTGGCTCTGGCTCCACGATGATGGCTTTTCTACCTGATGTTTCTCTTGCGGATGATCTAATTAATCGTGCGCGTAAGGATCTAGACCCTACGCTCTGGGCTGCACATACCCGAATGCTGTGAATTTATTAGGTAATAAAATTCTTAAAGATGTATCTAGGTCCTTCTACCTAAGTATGCGAGTGCTACCGAGGGGGATGAGGGAGCCGATCAGTCTGGGCTATTTACTAGCTCGTGCTAGTGATACTCTGGCGGATACTGTGGGGCTGGATGCTGAGTTGCGTTCCGAGATGTTAGCGGGCTTTCAGAGGGCTCTTTTGAGTCATGACCGTGGGCTATGGCTAGAGCGACTGGCTGAGGAGGTGATACCAAGGCAGCAGCATGAGGGGGAAATAATTTTACTACAGAACCTTGGTGGAGTGTTTTCTTGGTTAGATTCCTTAAAAGAAGATACTCTCACTGATGTAAGGGCTGAGGGTGATTCCCGCTACGGAGAAGAGCTTCAGGCTCGCCAGCACATGGCCATTCTTAGACTTATGGAAAACATTCTGTGTGGTCAGAGGCTCGATATTAAACGTTTTGAGCTAGCCGGTGACTTTAGATTTACACTTGATACAGAGCTGGAGGAATACTGTTATTTAGTAGCTGGGTGTGTGGGTGAGTTTTGGACTGAGATTGGGTTTATTTCTACAGAGAGGTTTGCCAAGGTAGATGCCGGACAAATGAATCTGTGGGGGGCGAATTATGGAAAAGGACTACAGCTTATCAATATCCTACGTGATCTCCCTAATGATCTACAAGAGGGGCGCTGTTACTTGCCGGGGGTAGATTTAGAGAATCATGAGCAGCTCATGAGCGAGGCCGCTCGCTGGCGTTTGCGAGCACGTGATTATCTTACGGATGGCTCTACCTATGCAGCTGAGCTGAAGCACCGCCGTACGCGGATGGCAACGGCCTTACCGGGTATCATTGGCAAGAAAACTCTCGATCTACTGGATCAAGCGGACTGGTCTAAACTCCAACGCGGGGTGAAGATTTCCAGAAATCAGGTCTACAGGGCGGTATGGCAAGCATTTTGGCGTTAGTTGGCTGATTACTTAAAGCCATCAGATACACTTGCTTGATTGCAGTGCTTAGATTATATGAAGGCTGTGGCTACGATAGATACTAAACAGCAACTCCCAGATGCCCACGGGCACTTCGGAACCTACGGCGGAATGTTTGTGCCGGAGACTCTCATGGACCCTATGCAGATACTCGCCGCTGAGTATGAGAAGACTAAAGCAGACCCTGAGTTTCAAAAGGAACTAGACTACCTACTCAGGCAATACTGCGGCAGACCTACCCCTCTTTATTATGCTGAGCGGTGGACTGAAAAACTTGGTGGTGCTAAAATTTACCTCAAGCGCGAGGATCTCCTGCACACTGGTGCGCATAAGATCAATAATGCTATTGGCCAGATTTTACTCGCAAAACGCCTCGGAAAAACTCGTATCATCGCAGAGACAGGGGCTGGTCAGCACGGCGTTGCTACAGCTACTGTGTGTGCTCGATTTGGTATGGAATGCATAGTTTACATGGGAAAAGTAGACATGGAGCGTCAGGCGTTAAACGTAGCACGCATGGAGCTGTTAGGAGCTAAGGTAGTAGCCGTCACAGGAGGGCAGGCGACTCTTAAAGAGGCGGTAAATGAGGCATTGCGAGACTGGGTTTCTTCAGTAGAATACACACACTATATCCTAGGCTCCGCGCTGGGGTCTCACCCATTTCCTATGATGGTTCGTGATTTCCACCGTGTAATAGGGGTGGAAGCCCGCGAGCAGATTCTTGAGCAAGAAGGCAGACTCCCAGATATGCTGGTAGCCTGTGTAGGTGGTGGATCTAATGCCATCGGCCTCTTTCACCCGTTTATAGAGGATGAGGATGTGCGTATGATCGGTGTAGAAGCAGGGGGTGACGGAATTATCCCTGAGCGGCACGCGGCACGTTTCCAAGGAGGTAAGTTAGGAGTATTACAAGGCTCTAAAACATGGCTGCTGGCAAACGATGATGGTCAGATACAGCTTACTCACTCAGTGAGTGCAGGTCTGGACTACGCTGCTGTGGGGCCTGAACATGCCTATCTCAAAGATATCGGACGTGCAGAATATACCTACGCCACAGATGATGAAGCTCTTGCTGCATTTAAGGAGCTCGCGGAGACAGAGGGTATTCTCCCCGCGCTGGAGTCCTCCCATGCCATGGCTTACGTTTCTAAGATCGCTGGTGATCTACCTAAAGATACCGTTATCATAGTAAACCTCTCAGGCCGTGGAGATAAGGACGTGGAGCAGGCTGCGAAGTATCTTTTAAAGAAATAATTAGAAGAATGAGTAAGTGAACGATCACTTTCCTGTTTGAAAGTTTGCGGTTCAATTTTCATCTTTTTAGACTATGTCTCAGAGAACTATCGGTATCATCGCAGGGTCAGGAATTTACCCTGAGGAGTTCATGACGGCTGCTAGAAAGAAGTCTGGTGGAGGACGTCTAGTGATGGCTGCCTTTAAGGGTGAGACTAGACAAGAGCTAGCTGATCAGGCGGATGCGAGTGCCTGGTTCCGTGTGGGGCAACTTGGCAAGATGATTAAGTTCCTCACTAAAGAGGGTGCTACTGAAGCTGTGATGGTGGGCCAGATCGCTCCGCGTAATTTGTTTGATCTTCGCCCTGATATACGAACAGCGATGCTGCTTGCGCGACTTAAGCAAAAGAATGCTGAGACTATCTTTGGCGCGATAGCGGAGGAGCTTGCTAAAGATGACATTACATTACTACCGGCTACCACATTTTTAGAAGACATCATGCCGGCACAGGGGCACGTCTGTGGCCCTACTCTTAAGGATATGAGTGATGCGCATTACGGTTTTAAAGTCGCTAAGCAAACGAGTAGGCTCGATATAGGGCAGACCGTAGTAGTGAGAAACGGAACGGTGCTGGCGGTGGAGGCATTCGAGGGAACTAATGCCTGTATCCGGCGAGGTGGCGAACTTGGTAAGGGTAAAGAGGTCACTCTTGCTAAAGTCTCAAAGCCGAACCAAGACTTCCGTTTTGATGTCCCAGTGATCGGGCCTGATACGGTGAAAAACTGTGTAAAGGCAGGTGTAAGTACCATTGCTATAGAAGCAGGGAAGACACTTCTGTTAGGTCGTGATGAGGTGACTGCTATGTGTAAGGAACATAAAGTGTCCATTGTAGCGCTTGATGAGGTAACGACGTAATGGAACACCTCTTATTCTATTTTAATTTGTGAATTTATCTCAGCCATTATTATTTTCTGGATTAAAGAGCCTGTCACTCAGACGGATTGTAATGACAGCCTTTGGCTGCAGTATGATATGTGCGCTTAATAGTTGTATCCAGCTACCCAGCATAAAGGCAAAGGGCGTAAATGAAAATTTAAGGATCCCCAAACGCTATGACGCTAGTGAACCTCCAGTGCCAGACGTAGCTAAAAGTTTGTTAGTTGTTTTTTCTGACTCTCGGATGCGCTCATATGTGGAAACAGCACTGGAGAAAAATCCTGACCTTCTTGAGAGTGCAGCACGTCTGGAGGAGTCTAGTTTTAATATCCGAGTAGCGAAATCAGCTGGTTCTCCGAGGCTTAATTTAAACAGCGGTGCTTCACGTGCTAGTAACTTTAACTTTGGCCGACAGGATATCTACTCCGCACTCTTAGATGCGTCATGGGAGATAGACGTCTGGGGCCGTATTCGTGCCGGTATTACCGCTGCTACTGGTGATAGTAGTGCTGTAGCTGCTGACTATGCAGCGGCTAGAGAGTCTATTGCCGCTCAGACTATGCAGGCGTATTTTCAGCTGGTGACTGCAGAAAAGCTTATGGACCTTTCGCGTAGACGGTTGGTAAGTTTTGAAAAAACAATGAAACTTGTTGATCGGCGGTTTGAGTCCGGCACGGGTAATCTAAGTGATGTGAATCTAGCACGGACAGATGTGGAAAACGCACGGGCAGAAGTATCAGCCCGGCAGGATGCAAGAGACCAGACAGCTAGAACTCTGGCGGCACTCACTGGTAGCTATCCTAATGCTAAGAGTAGAGCATACAGCTGGCCAGTGCTACGCCGTTCAGTGCCAGCGGGCATCCCCTCTGACTTACTTTTAAATCGCCCAGATATAGATGCTGCCTATCAGCGTATACGTGCTGCAGATGCGCGGGTAAAAGTGGCACACCGCTCACTTTATCCTAGTTTTTCACTTACTGGAAGTGGTGGTCAGCAGTCACCTAGGCTCAGCCAAGTAGCAAACTCAGCATTTACCGTCTGGTCATTTGCTGGTGGACTAACAGCGCCATTACTAGCTGGTGGTGGAGGTCGCGCAGAGGTAGGTGCTGCTAATGCTCGTGCAAAGCAGGCACTGGCTCGTTACCAGAGTACTGTGCTGAATGCCTTCCGTGAGGTAGAGAATGCGCTAGGTTCTGAGCTCTACCTTAAGCGCCAGCAAACAGCCTATCAGAAAGCCCTCAAGGCTGCGCGCAGTGCTGAGTCTCGGACGCAGAGAAATTATGAACAAGGAGTGGTAGAGATTTTGACACTATTGGACACTCAACGCCGCTCCTTTGCCACAGAAGAGTCATTGATCAATACCCAGTCACTGCGTTACCAGAACCGCGTCAGTCTAGCTCTTGCTCTGGGTAAGGGGCTTTAATATCATCACCTTATATCTATGAAACTTATCGTTAAGATTCTTCTCCCTTTACTGATCGTGGCGGGTGCCATTCTAATAGGGAAATTTCTCATTAGTACCAAGGAGGCACCAAAGAGTAAAAAGCCAAATCCTGTGATGCCTGTGGTGGATGTGCTCTCTGTAAATCCAGGTAACCATGCACCGCCTGTCCTCAGCTATGGTACAGTTCAGAGCTATTTCCAGACTATCATCACCTCTGAGGTTAATGGGAAGATCACCGAGGTTTCTCAGCAGTTCAGAGTAGGGGAGATGGTAAAAAAAGGGGATCTACTAGTCAAAATTGATGCCACTGATTTCACCTCAGCTCTTGCCACCCAGCAGGCGAATATGGCACTACAGGAGCGTATGCTTGCGGAGGAGGTAATCCTTGCAAAGCAGGCTGCTGAGGACTGGGTGGCTTCTGGTAGGAAACTAGACGATGCCACTGACTTTGTTTTAAGAAAACCTCAGTTAGCAGCGGCTGAGGCAAATATAAGTTCTGCATCTGAGGCAGTGAAAAAAGCGATTGTAGATATTGAGCGCACGCATATCAGTGCCCCTTATGACGCTGTGGTGACTACTCGCACAGCAGCGGTGGGTAATTTTGCTACTTCTCAGCTATCTCTAGGGACATTAGTAGCTACTGAAAAAGCTGAGATCCGCCTTCCTCTAACTGGTGAACAAGTAGCACGTATTTCTATGCCCAGAGGCACTCAGTCTGAGGAGACTAAGGTTACTCTCACTAGCCCTAATAATAAGGGGGTAGTATGGTCCGCAGTTCTTACCCGAACTGAGCCTATAGTAGATCCGCAGAATCAAGTAACCTACGTCATTGTGGAAATAGATGAACCTTATGGTGGAGCTGTGCCTCTAGCGGTAGGAACATTTGTAAATGCCTCTATTCCAGCGGCCTCGATCAAGGATGCGTATAAAATCCCTGAGGCAGCTTTAGTGAATGATGCTTACGTATGGATAATTTCAAAAGAAGAGAAAATCGTCCGTGCCACCGCTACACGTCTACATAGTTATGCTGATTATGTGTATGTGAAGATCTCAGCAGATGATTATACTCCACCATTACGTATCGTCTCACGACCACTAAGTAATTTCCGCACAGGCATTACTGTAAAGACGAGTCAGCAGCAGGGTGAAAAGTAGATAAACTAATAGATACCATGACGCCCCTGGAAAAACACCCTTACATCAGCTGGTTCGCTATGAACCCAGTGGTGGCGAATATTCTCATGGTTACCATCTTAGCTGCGGGAGTTTTTACCGCGCTAACAGTGCGGAAGGAGGGATTTCCCGCCTTTGCTGCCGAGACTGTGACTGTTTCTGTACCCATCCGTGGAGGAACTCCTGAGAATGTAGAGCGTGGCGTGGCGATCAAGATCGAGGAGTCGTTACAATCGGTAAATGGGATCGACCACATCCGCTCCGTGAGCCAAGAGAGTGCCGCTACCATTACTATTCAGGCTAAGGAAGGATACCCTATTTCAAAATTGTTAGATGATGTGAAAATTCAGGTGGACGCCATTCCATCGTTTCCTGAACAGGCAGAAAACCCAGTGATCACTGAGAGCAGGCGTGAACGTATCGTGCTCTGGGTAGAGCTCTATGGAGACGCCTCTGAGGAAGTACTAAAGGAAACGGCTAGGCGTGTGCGAGATGAGCTTCTGAAGCAACCAGCCATTTCTAAAATAGAAACTTTTGGCTCGCGTGATTATGAAATTTCTATTGAGCCGTCTGAGGAGAAATTACGTTTTTATAACCTTACTTTTGAAGAATTGGCGGATGCTATATCAAATAACTCGCTAGACCTTGGTGGGGGAGTAATTCGGTCTGAGCGGGGAGATATATCATTGCGCGCACGTGATCAGGCGTATAGAAAACAGGATTTTGAGAATATACCCGTGCGTGCAAATGCTGATGGCACACGTATCTTGGTCAAGGATGTAGCTAATGTTAGAGATGCATTTGTAGATCAAGATTTCATGAATCGCTTTCGAGGAAAGCGCACGACTAGTTTACGGATAGTTACCGAGGGGACTGATGATATTATTAATGCTGTAAATCAAGCGCGGCAAGTGGTGCGTGATTATAAAGATCTACCTGATGGAGTGGCCATTGCTGACTGGTTAGATGGGGCCACTAATATCCGTGATCGACTCGTGTTACTTGGTAAAAACGGGGGGATTGGAGTTCTTCTAGTATTGGGGATTCTGATGACCTTTTTGAATTTTCGCTTAGCGTTCTGGGTAGCTATCGGTATTCCGGTCTCGCTAGCGGGTGCCGTGATGCTTTTCCCCATACCTGGACTAGACCTATCTATAAATGTTATCTCAGCCTTTGGCTTCTTAGTCGTGCTAGGAATCGTGGTGGATGATGCCATTGTCATTGGTGAATCAATTTATTCGGAAAAAGAAAAGCTAAGAGATAATGTGGGTGATGAGAGTCAACTACGTGCCTCCGTTCGTGGAGTGAGTAAGGTAGTGACTCCAGCTACCTTCGGTGTGATTACTACCATTGCTGCTTTTTTACCCCTAACTCAAGTAAGCGGGCGAATGGGTAATGTCTTTGGCCAGATAGCTACGGTAGTGATTTTTTGCCTAATTTTTTCACTTATAGAATCAAAACTGATTTTACCAAGTCATCTAGCGCACCTAAATGTGCATAAGAAACCGGGCAATCTGGTTTCACGTATATGGTCACGTTTCCAAAAAAAGGTGTCTGGAAGTTTACTCTGGCTGATAGATAATATCTACCGCCCGTTAATCCATTTTCTAATTCCCTGGCGCTATGCCGTATTAGCAGGGTTCACTGCTATATTGATAGTGGTCATCTCACTCATTCCTGCGGGGAAACTACGAACTGTTCCATTCCCCAATATTTACCAAGATAATGCCTCTGTAAATCTTGAGCTAGAGCAAGGTCAATCTGTGGAATACCTGCATGCCAGTGCACAGCGTATCACTGATATTGCTTATGAATTAGGAGCAAAATATGAGGAGGAATATGGGCAAAACCCTTTTAAGGAGATTCAGATTTCTGCTAGCTCTAATACGAAGGCATCTATTGCAGCAGAGATGACACGCTCCACTACACGTGAGGCTCTACCTACTGAGAAAATTGTCAAAGATTGGCGAAAGGCTATTGGCAAAATTGCTGGGGCTAGATCTCTTTCATTATCTTCGAGAGCAGGCCCTCCTGGTGGAGACCTCGTAGTGAATCTAGAAAGTGAAAACCTAGAAGAACTTAAGGCCGTAGCAGATGAACTAAAGGAATTACTCGCCACTTACCCGGGTGTCTATGATATCCTAGATACCTTTGACTCCGGTAAACCTGAAATTCTTTATGCCATAACACCAGCAGGTGAAGCGGCTGATCTTACCAAACAGGATCTCGCCTTGAACGTGCGTGATGCGTTCTTTGGACGTGAGGCACAGCGCGTGCAACGTGGCCGTGATGAGGTGAAGGTCATGGTGCGCTATCCTTTGGATCAGCGAGATTCTCTTGAAACTCTACGTAATATGCGAATCCGGAAAGATGATGGAACATCGGTGCCATTCTCCGTCGTCGCGGATACTACTTATTCAGAGTCCTTAGCATCTATTGAACGTTACGATAATAACCGCGTGGTCGCTGTTGAGGCATCGATTGATAAATCGGTAACCTCTCCAAAAGAGGTGATTGCTCGATTAGAAAATGAGTATTTTGGAGAAATGAGGGCTAAGTATCCTGCTATTTCTGTTAGTCAGAGCGGTGCGGCAGAGGAACGTGCCAAATCTATGAAATCTTTAAAAATAGGTTTTATTTTTTCTATAGTCTTCATTTACATCCTTATCGCTATTCCACTGAAGAGCTATTTGAAGCCGCTTATTATTATGTCGGTGATTCCCTTTGGTATTATTGGAGCCCTGCTAGGCCACTACATTATGGGGATTCCGGTATCTATCCTCTCCGTCTTTGGTATCCTAGCACTCTCAGGTGTAGTGGTAAATGATTCTCTAGTCTTAGTCTGTCGGGTAGGTGACCTACGTGCTGAGGGCGTATGCCTTACCGATGCCTGCCGGACTGCAGGGGCAGATAGATTCCGTGCTATACTACTAACCTCTCTGACGACCTTCTTTGGTCTTGCGCCGCTACTGTTAGAAACAGAAGTTCAAGCTCAGTTTCTTAAGCCGATGGCTGCATCACTCGCCTTTGGTATCCTTTTTGCCACCATCATCACCCTTATTCTACTGCCCTTGTTACTACTGATAGCGAAGGATATCAAAAGTGGTATTTGTAAGTGGATAAGCTGGTAAACTTGTAAGGGCTACGAGGTCTTTCTAAGATTCATAGTTTCTTGGATTAAGCCGATTTTTCATCTACGCTTCATCATATTTTCATACTACCGTGCCACCTTCTCACTATGAAAAGTAATGAACCCACTGAGAAGATTACCGTAAGTCTACCGTATTCAGTTTACCACATTCTAAGGAGCCAAGCCCATCAGCAGAATGTTTCCCTACCCGAGTTTATCCAGCGCAAGATCCAGCTTAAACCAGCTGTAGAGCCAGTTATTAAAATGAATGTAGCCTCTCTAGCTGAATTACCCTTACGGGAAATTTTAGCAAAAACTAAGCCAGTGGGATTTACCCCTGATGAACGGCTCGATTTTTTCCATGGTTGATTTTATTAGGTCTGCTAGCCAGTGGGTATGAATTTAGAAATTGAGCGTAAGTTTATAGTAGTAGGTGAGCCACCACTAGAAAATGGCGTGGTCATGGTACAGGGATACTTATGCCATGACCCAGTGCGCACCGTCCGTGTAAGAAAGGAGGGCGCGCGCGCTGTGATCACCATCAAGAGTGCTACCGTAGGGATCTCCAGGGCAGAGTATGAATATGAAATCCCTCTGGAGGATGTGGAAGAACTCCTTAATTTAGCCGTGAGTCCAGTAGTTCGTAAAACTCGCTACTACTACCACTTAGGCGAACACACGTGGGAGATAGACGTCTTCGGGGGAGAAAATAAAGGTCTCATCGTTGCAGAGATCGAATTATCTTCTGAGAATGAAGAATTTGAAAAGCCTGATTGGGTAGGGGATGAGGTGAGTCATGATAGGAGGTATGCAAATTCATCTCTAGCTCAGAGGCCTTACTCAGAGTGGTAGAGAGATCAGCCCTCAGAGCTGCAATTTTCTGAAGAATACACGGAGTATTTAGTGACAAAGTTATTCAGTAAAATATTAAATCTACCTAAACTCTTTTTAAGAGAGGTTGGCCAATCCTTCTTCCTCTCTATTCTCAGGTATAATAGAGGTGGAGGGGCTACTAGTAGCGGCTTGCGTAGTCGGAACGAAGGTCACTAATGCTACGGCTAGTATCCTGAAATAAATAGGATAACTCAAAGAAGACCTAGGATGAGTATCTGAGCGAATCTGGGTAATTTTTTCACAGATTAAGATATATATTCATCCTCATTTTGATTTACGTATGTTCTAATGAACATAGGTCAAAAAGCGGATACACACACATTTGGTTTTAATAGATACACTTAGATGTAATAAATACACTAGTTTTTATACTTTGTGTGCTATTGAGCAAAAAATACATATGACATAATTATGAAATTAAATATCAACAAAAGACTTGTTTATACGACTGCTACGGCGGCTCTCGTATTTACTCCATTCTTAGCAACCGCAGCCACACTGATTACAGATGATTTCTCATCTGGAAGTGTGGCAGACCATACTCGCTTTCGTCCAAACCAGCTGAATGAGTGGGGTGCTAATTCACTATGGGCTATTGGAGGTGGAACACTTTCGAATCCAGGGACAACTGCAGGTGTAGCTTCTGAAGGTGCAGTGGGCCAACTCACACGGGTAAGCGACACAACAACAGATACAAGTTTGTCCGAAATCACCGTCTCATTTGATTATACGGTAGGTACTGGATCGACACTGTTTTTTCACTTATGGGGCCTCACTGAAAATGGAACACCTGCCGCTAATGAAATTCTAGGTAATACCAGTGCACAAAATGGTGGCATCCAGAATCAGGCTGAAACTGACTACGGGGATATCAACCTCCTTGATGGTAGTGACCCTAATGGTGCGTCTGGAAATGCTGTTTCATTCGCCAGTGGTGAATCGGGTACTTATTCGGCTACATTTGATCTGACTGGGTATTCTTGGAGTTTAGATGAAGCACCAGGTCTCTCTGGGCCTATCGCTTCCGTAACGGACTTCGACTTCGTTTTGGCTGCTTTTGCCAGTAATGTAACTGACAACTCTGGAGCCGGCGCCATTTCAATTGATAACTTTAACATAGAAGCAAACGCAGTTCCTGAACCGAGTACTTTTGCATTACTTGGACTAGGTGGTCTTGCGTTGATCTTACGCCGCCGTAGCTAGAGTAGTTTAAAAAAATTTACTATTCACATTAGCGAGTTGCTACAGAAAACAAGGTGGTTATAAGAGTATTAGCTTTCAGGGACTTTATTTCTTAGTTGAAAAAATACCTGCCTGATGAGCTTTGTTTACGGCTGCCGCTGAGTTTTTGACATTAAGCTTAGAGTAGATTCTCTCGACATGTGCTGCCACTGTTCGAGTGCTGATTTTAAGCAATACCCCGATTTCTTTTTTCTGTAGTCCCTCGCTGATTAATACCATCACTTCCATCTCTCGTTGGCTAAGCGCTTTGTTCTCCGGCGTAGCTGAAACATCTTTCATTTTATTGATTAGAAATTTGGCCACTGAGGTGTCAAGTGAAGCTCCACCTGCCATGACATTCCTTATGCCTTCTGTGAGCTGATCAAGAGTATTACTTTTTAGTAAATATCCAGCAGCTCCTTGTGAGATTGCGGTTACGATATCGGCCTCACGATTAGACTGCGTAAGAATGATGACTTTTGTGTCTGGCGAGTAATTTTGAATCCAAGGCAGCGCTTCTAAGCCACTCATTCCGGGTAAATTCAAATCAAGAATTACAAGGTCTGGTTGAGAATGAGCAGGTGTCTCTTTAAGTTCACGTAGAGCAATTTCTGCGGTGCCAAACTGACTTGTCAGATTTAAGTCTACTTCACTGTCTAAAGCTCTAGCAGTTACCTTTCGGTAAGCGGTGCTGTCCTCGATTAACATAATTTCTATAGGGGGCTTCATAGATATACTTGATTGAGTTTTGAGAAGTTATTTACGCTTAAAGAGGGGGCCTCGCGTCACTCGGATATTTAGCTTGATTTGTGTACCCCCAGTATCTGAAATTTTGGTATGGACATTACCGCCCAGCATTTTAGCACGTCGCTGTAAGGACTCGGGTATTTGAATGTTCTGGAGGCCATGCCCATTGTCACATACTATCAGTCTTATCTCATTACGAGCTGTTGTGAGTGATGCTGATACCGTGGTCGCACCGGAATGACGTATTATGTTAGTTAGGCATTCTTTATAGAAAAGGTAGAGGTCGATGCGCCTTCGAGGTTTTAGCTGAACTAGGTTAGACTCTTTAGGAAATGAAATTTTGTAATCTAGGTCGGCCAGTATTCGGCTGGTAACCTGCTTCATTTCTTCAACTAAATTTGAATGTATCTCCTTGGTTTCTAGTATATTGGTGCAGTATCTGGCGGTCTGACCAGTTTCCTCTGTGAGCTTACGTACTTCATCAATTACTTCGTTAAGCTCAGCCCATTCATTACTTACGCTTTTCCGACGTATAATATTTTTAGCGTAGTCACCTAGCAGGCCTATAGCGTAAAGATTAGCCCCTAACTCATCATGCAAATTAGCAGCTATACGTTCGCGTGTTCTGATAATAACACGCTGACGTGTCATATATTGAAACCACAAAAGAATCATGGTGCCTAGAAGTAATCCTGCTGCAACCCAACTAATCCAAAGCAGGCGAGTTTTTTGAAAATCATTTCGCAAAGTTATTTCTTTTATAACCGCTAGGCGCTCTACTTCTAAATCATGACGGCGGGCGAGCTGGTTCAGCCAAGATCTGATACTTAGAATTTCACCATAGAGATTGTGACCATCGGTCAAGGCTTCAAGTTTGCGGTGCATAGACGCTTTATCACTCCCACTTATACGTTTCCCCCGTGCTACGTTATGATCTTTTGAAAATAACTCAATTTCTGCGAATCCAATCTGGAATGCGTCTGTAGAGTCCATCTCTCTGAGCCGGATGTAGCGGCATGTAGTTTCAGGGATGTTCCACATCATGATTGGACCTGTGTTATTAATATCTGTAGTCATTACGTCAAGCATGACCACGGCGTCAGAAAAGTCAGGTTGGTTAGCCCCTTCGATTTTTAGATGTTTAGGAATTCCGAGATCACCGGCATATGCTTGGGGAACCGTATCATTTTGCTCCAATCGATGCAGATGAATCCGGTCAATGGGAACAACGGCTTCTAAGTCGATCGTCAAGACAGGAAATTGTTGAGACTTACTTATATATGCTACGCTTTGATTTCCCTTGGCAGCACTCATCGTGTAGGGAGTGTGACCATCTAGAAGATAATCTGGACTCCATGCGATTGTGTTTGACTCTGGATGCTCAGATGAGGCCTTAACAGACTGGTGTAAGGCGACATTTTTTTCACCACTAAAAGCAAGGACTTCAGCGAGCTGAAAAATATAATGTTTGTTAAAATGCTTGTCGAAGGCTCTTAATGAAAGTCGGGTAGCTTCGATTCTGATCCATGATACTTTAATCCCCCCCGTAGCAATTACGTATGGGGCAATACTCTGGGGGATATCAGTTGTGGAGCTAAACTCGCCAAGTATGTTACTGCTTTTACTAGTTGAATTTCCAGTAATGATTCGGAATTCGGTAGGAAACCCATCGGAGTGAAATCGGTCGCTTGAGTCGCGGTAGATATTTGGAACGAGGATGATTTCATCTACCGAGTAATCCTTGTCCAGTTTGATTTCGATCCACTCTTTGTGATCGGGAGTTGTATAACGCGCTGAGCGGTAGCCGATGGCTCCGATCCCCGAGCGAAGGCTGGTATGAGCTAGCTGGTTAAGTTCAGCGTCGATTTCATTCAAATACTTCTCAAGATGAGAGGTTTCAAGTTCGAATATAGGAGGTGGCTGGGCAATTGTAGGAAGTATTGCTACAAGCTGAGAGAGAATAATTAGTAGCCAGAGCTGCATGGGAAGTTACTATAACAGATTAACGAAATTTAGCTAGTAATCCAGATAGAACATTTTGGTATATATTGAAGCTATACCGTAATATTTGGCGAGTGAGTATGGCCTGACCCCGAAGCTTAGACAGGTCTAAACTGTAATCTCGGACAGGTTTATTGTTTTTCTGTTCTTGCTTACTGGTAAGGTATTCCTACATTTTGACGGGGTAGAGGGCGTAGCCAGTAATGGAATCAACTCACAGGAGGCGAACTCATTGGGGGGCTTGTGATCGATAGCGCTATGTATTCGTCCAGCGTTATAGTAATTACGCCAGTCTTCCACCATAATGCTAGCTTCTTTGAGACTATAAACAGCGCTCGATATAGAAACTCATCTCTTAGCTTATCATGGAAGCTCTCCACAAAGGGCTGCTCACATGCGGAACCTAGCGCCATGTAGTGGGTTTTTATGTCTCTTGCCTCCATCCAGTCTTTAATCGCGTAGGCGATAAACTCAGGCCTATTATGACTACGGATATACTCAGGTGCTCCATGAGCTTTTATTAGCTGATCTAATTTATTAATCACATCTTGTGCGCAATAACTATGACGAGGCTCTAGTCCATTACATTGGCAGGTATGCTCATCTAGCACGCTTAGTATTCGAAACGAGCTGCCATGGACTGTCTGATCATGCACTAAGTCCCAGCTCCATACCTCGTTGGGCTTGATTGCTCTGAGTCTTTTGACTTCATTCTCGCTTACTCTTCTTGTTCTTCGCTGCGTTTTTTAGCACTTGTAGCCGATGCTTGCGGCGCACTGTGTGGACTCGTTTAGCATTCACTTCGTTACCATCGCACCTTATTAGGGCTGTGATTCGGCGATAGCCAAATCGTGGTTCATCATCGCTTTTGAGCAAAATAGATTGCTCTAGTTCAATATTTCGAGTGCTCCGCTGATTTATTGTGTAGAAGCTTTAGCGATTCAAATTCGGCGCTTTACACATGCTATTGACATCAGCTTTACCTTGCTCCGTGAAGGCTTGAATAATATGTTTCTTCGCTTTTACGCTTACCACTTTTTTGAATTCACTTTCTTCAAAATATCAATGTGCATGGTTTGGTCGGCGACAATTCTTTTAAGTCACGCGATGTCATTCTCGAGCGTGCGAAGCCTTCGAGCCTCG
>JALZUC010000057.1 GCA_023301765.1 Akkermansiaceae bacterium
ACACTTCCGTGAACATGATGGCAGTGACGCTGAAGACAGGGGTAAAAACTCACCATAAACTACACTATCCACCATGCACTCCATGACAGGCTTCGGCCGCGCCGAACACGCCACAAACACACTAGCAGCACGTGTTGAAGCCTCTTCTGTAAATAGAAAACAGGGAGAAATCGTAATCCAGTTACCTCGTTGTTACAACGAACTTGAAGCAGAAATTAGAAAGATAGCCTTAGGTAAACTCTCACGCGGAAGAGTCAGTATCTCCATACAGATCGAGCAAGCAGAAGGAACAGCTTCACCTATCCAGATCAATGCACAACGCGCACGCGCTCTAGAAGCTGCATTCACAGAGCTCTCAGAGGCCATTGGTCGCCCTCTTCACCCCACCTCCACTGACTTCCTCCGCACACCTGACATCCTTCTATTTGATCAAGAACAGGCCTCTGCAGAAGACGCTATGGCAGCCATCCAACCCGCCGTCACGGAAGCGCTGGATAACATGATCGCCATGCGCGCAAGTGAGGGCAATCATCTACGCGATGATACCGAGGCACGGCTTAACATTCTAGAAAAAATCTCTACCGAGATCAGCAGTCATGCTCCCAGTGTAGTGCAACACTACCGCGAGCAGCTACACCGTAGACTCTCTGAGACGGAGTTAGATGTTGATCTGAACGATGATCGCCTACTGAAGGAAATAGGCATCTTCGCAGACCGCTGTGACATCAGTGAGGAAATCACGCGCCTGCACTCACATTTTGAAAAATTCCGTGATTACATCAGCAAAGATGAACCAATAGGCCGACCTCTGGATTTTCTATGCCAAGAACTTAACCGTGAATTTAATACCATTGGTTCCAAAGCTAACGATGCCACCCTAGCTCAGCACATAGTCAACGCCAAAACTGAATTAGAAAAAATTCGTGAGCAGATACAAAACGTAGAGTAAGCCTATAGCTGTGAGTGGCCCTCACTGCCCCCTAGCACCCATAATTATAGAAATGAAAACCTTCCTAGATACATCCCAGACCTCTTTAAAAATCTGTGGTATCACTCAGATGAAGGACCTCTTCGCATTGCTCGACCTAGGAGTGCATGCACTCGGAATCAACTTCTGGCCTCAATCAAAACGCTATCTATCACCTGAAGACGCCCGCGGTATTCTCACCGAGGCATCTAAAAAAATCCTCCGCGTAGGCGTATTTGTCAACGCAGAGCCAGAGATACCTAGAAAATTGTTAGAATCTAACCAGATAGACATCGCTCAGTTCCACGGAGATGAAACAGCGGAATACTGCGCCCCCTTCGCTGACGAAGGCTTACCATTTATCAAAGCAATCGGTGTAAAAAATAAATCCTCACTGGAGAACATTACCGCCTATGGCGCTACCGCCATTCTGTTAGACACTCCAGCCCCTGGAGTCTACGGTGGCACCGGCGAGAAGTTTGATTGGACGCACGCGCAGGATTTCATTTCTCAAAACCCTAACATCCCTGTGCTCCTAGCAGGTGGTATCACCCCCTTAAATGCTACTGAAGCTATCGCTCGAGTTCACCCCTGCGCGCTAGACATCGCCTCCGGTGCAGAGCTCTCCCCAGGCATCAAAGACATAGAAAAGGTAAAAGCCCTCCTAGCCAGCACACTGATCACCGATCACTGATCACCATGCACTTATTATACATCTTTCTTGGTGGTGGACTAGGTGCGTTATCGCGCTTTGCTCTCTCCAGTAGCTTGCAGCAGCTGGTATATAATACTCGCCTAGCCAGACTCCCTATCGGCATACTCGCATGTAACATTCTAGGATCATTTTTTATCGGCCTCATCATCGGCTTTATGGCTGCACGTAACCAAGCAGCATGGGATCGCCTTCCGCCCTTTGCCGTTGTCGGATTTCTAGGATCTTTCACCACCTTCTCCACCTTTGCTCTGGATAGCCAAAAACTTCTTTCAGAAAACCCCACACTAGCCATTATCAATATCCTCGCCTCTGTGCTAGGATCTCTCGCCGCAGTGTGGTTAGGTTTTAAGGTAGCTAATCACTACTTTCTTTAATCTAGTAGAGCCTCAAAAATTCATTCGTGTGATTGATAATATTTCTGATAAAAAAAATCATGCGTAACCTCAAAGACGGCATCCGTTCCCTCGTGAAAATCGATTTCTACGGTAACGTGCACAAATACTTCCGAGGCACTGATAAAGAAACACGCTTTGCCACCGAGATCCTAATCCTCAAGGCGCTCGAAGAACGTGGCTGTAACAACGTTCCCAAATTCATCGACTCTGACGAGGAGGAACTCCACCTCATCACCACCAGCTGCGGCACTCCAGCCCCAGACATTTCCCAGAAAAAGTGTGATACACTATTTCAAGAACTGGAAGAAACTTACGGCGTGCGCCATGACGATCCTTTTCCTCGCAACATTACCTACGATGAAAAAGCCGGCCAGTTCTGCATCATCGACTTCGAACTAGCTACGCTATTGGAGAGGCCATAGCCGTATAGTGCAGCCATCACACCTCCTCCATTCATCAAAAGCAGATAATGATAAAGCTGTGAGATTTTACTTAGCTTAATCCCCTGTCTTGACACTCCAGTCCTGAAAGTCAAAAATTCTCTCTTACATGGCAGAACCACCCCCCTCTACCCCCGGAGCAGGCCCACTAGAGCCAGATGCTGAGCCTGCCATCATTGAGTGGTCAGCACGGATTCAGTCAGGATCTAGAAAACCAATCAATGACGATGCGTGGTTAGCGTTCTCCTCAGATACTAAAGGAGCAACACTCCTAGAAAGACAAAATGGCACACACTCCCTAAACTACCACGACCTTATCTTTGCTGTGTCAGATGGTATGGGTGGCAGTAATGCAGGAGACGTGGCATCTAAGCTCTTACTGGAAACTCTTAGTGCTCTGATTCCTGAAACTTTTAAAACCGCTGCCGCTGGTCTCCACCCAGACTATTTTAACCATCTAGAAAAAGCCATTCTTACCATACACCAAGCCATTAATGCTGAAGCCTCCACCGATGAGAGTAAAAAAGGTATGGGCGCCACTCTGGCACTAACTTGGTTTACACCAGAAAATCTCTACTTCGCCAATGTAGGAGACTCCAGAATCTACCTACACCGTTCAGGTGACGATGGTAGTAAAACTAAATTACTCACCTTAGACCACACCTTTGCTTGGCGGAAAATGCAGCGAGGCGAGATCAGCGAGCGTGAATACCGGAGCCACCCACGCCGCTCAGCTCTCTACGAAGTAGTAGGTGGCGGGCATCAGAAAATATCCCCACATATTGCTGCATTTCCGTATCAAATAGGTGATCAATTTCTCATCTGTAGTGATGGCGTCATCGATGGCCTCTGGGAAAAACACATCCACTCTGCATTTTCAGAACACAGAGGCTCGACAAGTGCCCTCGCAGACTCTCTGATATCACGTGCTATGGCTAATGACGGCTCTGATGACACCACGCTCATCACCCTCAAGATCCATCACCCCGATACATAAATACATTTTAATCACTAATTTTTTATAGAAAAACTGGCACATTAATTGCTTTCATATAATGTAATGTCCGCCACAGCATCCCCGTGTGGCACTTGACCAAAACAATCACTAACTACTAATATATAATATGGCTAAATACAGACTCGATTATATCTGGCTCGACGGTTACTCCCCCGTCCAGAACCTCCGCACTAAGTGCATGCTCAAGGAATTTGATGAGTTCCCATCCGTAGAAGACCTCCCTGAGTGGGGCTTCGATGGTTCATCTACTAAACAAGCTGAAGGTGGTGACTCTGACTGCGTTCTTAAACCAGTTGCATGTTACCCTGACGGCGTTCGTGAGAACGGTATCCTCGTCATGTGTGAGGTAATGCTTCCTGACGGCACTCCTCACCCTACTAACGGCCGTGCATCCATTCCAGATGACGCAGGCACATGGTTCGGATTCGAGCAAGAATACTTCCTTGAAAAAGACGGTGAAATCCTCGGCTTCCCTAAAGGTGGCTTCCCTGAGCCACAGGGTGAATACTACTGTGGTGTAGGTTTCAAAAATGTTGGTGATGCACGTGCGATTGTAGACGAGCACCTTGACCTCTGTATCTACGCCGGCATCAACCACGAGGGCATCAACGCTGAAGTAGCTAAAGGCCAGTGGGAATTCCAAGTTTTTGCTAAAGGCTCCAAAAAAGCTGCTGACGATATTTGGGTTGCTCGTTTCCTTCTACTCCGTCTCTGTGAAGAGTATGGCCTAGATGTAAACTGGCACTGTAAGCCACTCGGCGAGACCGATTGGAACGGCTCCGGCATGCACGCTAACTTCTCTACAGATTACCTACGTGAGACAGGTGGTAAGGACTACTTCCTTAAGCTCATGGACGCATTTGAGAAATACACTGAAGAGCACATCGCTGTATACGGCCCGGACAACGACCAACGCCTCACAGGTCTTCACGAGACTCAGTCCATCGACAAGTTCTCTTGGGGGGTTGCTGACCGCGGAGCTTCCATCCGTGTTCCTCACGGCTTCGTCAAAGACGACGCATACAGAGGTTATCTCGAGGACCGCCGCCCTAACTCACAGGGTGACCCCTACAAGATCGCCGGCCGTATTCTTCAGACTATCCAGTCTGTGCCTACTGCCTAATCTAAGTAGAATCTATTTAAAACAAAACGGCTGTGAGGACCTCCTCACAGCCGTTTTTTTATGGCTAAAGATAGCTGTAACACACCTACTTTATAGCAGTAATCTCCTTTAGCTTAATATTACGGAAGAAAACTACATCCCCGTGATCCTGAAGACCAATATGGCCTTTACGGTAACGAGCAAAATGAGGCCATCCTTTAAATTTAGCCTCGGAAACTCGGTCGATAAAATCCGTGCTTTCAAGATCAAAATCAGCGGTTTTTACACCATTTTGAAAAAACTGATACCGTGAGCCCTCCTTAAGAATACGCACCTGATTCCACTCCCCAGCCTCACGGGCTGCACCCACAGGGGGCTTATAAAGTGCGTAGCAAGCACCGGACACATGCTTCTCATTTTTAGCATCTAAATGATGTTTGTTATCGATAATTTGCATTTCAAGAGCAGAACGCCAAATAGCCCCTTTAATCTCTCTAGCTCCCACAAAAATCCCGCTATTCCCGCCCTCTGAAATTTTCCACTGAAGCTTCAGCTCGAAGTTATCATACTGCTTTTCAGTTATAAGGTCATGCCCCCCCTTCGTATGCTTCATCGTGCCACCCTCAATCTTCCAGCCATCCTTTACTCCTTTACCATTATAATTTCTCCAACCATTAAAAGTGTCCCCATCAAAAAGAAGTTTCCAACCATCTTTCTGCTCCTTTTCAGTTAACTTATTGATATCTGAAGCCACAAGCAGAGGCATAGATACTACCGCAATGATGAGACCTTGCTTTAATGTAGAAATAATCATGTTTCCAATACGCCAGAATGATTCATCTCTGACCAGATAAATTACCACTCCTGAACATAAGTTCATAATCGCGTAAAGCACTTGTAAGATAGGCCGACATCATTCACTTCATTTGTTGTGAAGAAAATCATCATCTATACCGATGGCTCATCTCGTGGAAATCCGGGCCCGGGCGGCTATGGCACACTCATGATCTACCAAGATCATAGGAAAGAACTCAGTGGTGGTTTTGCCAAAACTACCAATAATCGTATGGAAATACTCGCCGCACTAACCGGTATAGAATCTCTCCTAGAGCCCTGCCAAATCACCGTTTACTCAGACTCCAAGTATGTCATTGATACCATGGATAAAGGCTGGATTCATGGGTGGAAAAAGAAAGGCTGGTCGCGCGGCCCCAATAAACCCCTCAAAAATGCTGACCTATGGCAACGTATGGCTGAAGCTATACATGGTCACCAAATTAGCTGGAAATGGGTTAAGGGCCACTCAGGTCAACCTGAGAACGAACGCTGTGACCAGCTAGCCACTGAGGCTGCCGACCTTAGAGGTAACCCTAAGGACTCAGGGTTTAAGCCTGATCAATAAAAGATTCTCCTCTGCTCAAGATTATAAAAGCATAACCATAATCTTGCTTAAGCATCTAGTTTCTTACTAATTCACAGCTATGCGCAGAAAAGCCAGCACCAAAAGCACACATCCAGATGCGCTTCTCCTCACCATCTGAACTATCTAGAAACTTCTCCAACGCTACGAGTACCGATGGGCTACTCAGGTTTCCATAGTCACGCATCACATCACGGACATGGGTCAGCTCACCACTAGGCAGGACTTTTTCCAGGCGTTCGATCACGTCACGCCCACCACCGTGGGTAATCCATGCCTGTGGATCAGCTGCACGTTTAGCGTAAAGCTGACTAACAGCATCTGCCACATGAATAGGCACCTTCCTATGAAGCTGATTTCTTAACTTTCCTCCCGCATTGGTAAAGCGGATCTTCTCGCGGTGCTCCGGCACATGTAGGGACTGAAAGTCTCCCACACTCCAGCACCCACCACTTCCAGACCAAAGTGCCGCTGCAGCACCATCACCAAACAAGCAGGTACTGATGAGCACACCAAAGTCATCCTCCACATAAAACGCAGCTGAACACGCCTCTACCGCCACTGTGAGTACTACTGCATCTGGATTTTCAGCTATTACACCACTAGCGGCACGCATGAGAGGCACCGCAGCACCACAGCCCAGCCCTGTCATATCTTGTAAAAAAACATCATCACGCATGCCTAACTTCTCAGCTACATGTCCACTAACACCTGGGCAGAGGTAACCAGTGCAAGAACAGACAAATAATACATCCACATCACTTATAGAATGGCCAGATTTTGCTAAAGCCTTCAGCACTGCATCAGCTGCCATCTCAGGCGCAGCTTTTTCATAAGCTTCATTCATAGCCTGCGCGTCACGTGTCCACGCTTCAGAAAGCTGATCTAACATAAAATGCCTTTTTGTAATACCGCTATCCCCCTCTAACACCTTAGTAAGTAGTAATCGAGACCTAGCGTTAAGCCCCTCCCAAAAGTCCGCTGAACGCATCGATTCAAGGCATTCGCTTTGGCTGAAAAAATGAGGAGGGAACGCTGAGGCTACGGAAATTAGGTTCATGGGGTTCTTAATTGATGGAATAGAAATTCAAAAGGTAACATACCAGTCTTCGCTGAAATCTGTAGTAATGACTTCCCCAGACCGTTAAATAACAATGGCTGTATGGTGCCTGAGAGCTTCATACGTTTTTGAAAATAATCTACGCACTCTGAGTCATATGCACGCACTGCCTGTCCCCATGGTATTTCACCATGGGCATACTTAACTAGCCATGGCCCCGCAAGCCATGCTGACTCTAGTGCCATACTCATACCATTCCCTGTAAATGGAGGGATCAGATAAGAAGCATCCCCCACACAAAAGGCACCCACTTGCTCTTGACGGCCAAAGGAAAAACCTGCTGTGGCAGAAAATGACGCCTCATCTTTACTCCACCCCTGAAAGGAATTTGCCAGTTCTAACAGATCATTAGCTCTGAGGTAGTTTTCTATCAGCGCGCCCCCACTCCCCTTGATTGATTTATCAAGCCTGAAGAGTCCACAGCAGTTAGTCCTTCCGTCCTCCACTCCACAAAGACCTAGGTAACCCTTCTTACCCACATGCATCTCTAAACCTTCTACTCTAGTATCTAGAGTATGAATTTTCAAACCAATCCAACGTCCGCGTTTTTTACGTTTCCCCGTTGCCCAGACTTTACCAGAGGCATCATTAGAAGCAGCCCTTTTCTCGGTATGTAACACCCCGCCCAGTTCAGTGAACAGATTCGCCAAATCCATATCTATCTTATAGCGTGATAAGCCCCAAGCCACCGCCGGTAATGTATCCTCGAGTATCTTATCCTCCCCAATCCACCATTTAATTTTACGGTGAATAACAGACTCAGCAATCACCTCCGCAATACCCAGCTGCTCAAGCACCTCTGGACGAACTCCACAGATAAATTCCCCACAAACTTTGTGTTTAGGATATTGCCCAGATTCGATAAGATCTACTGCCACCCCCTGTCTCCTTAAGTAAACGCCCAAGGACAAGCCGGCTAGCCCCCCACCATTAATCTGGATAGCATTCACTCCCTCATTCCTTTCATCCTAATACCGCCAAAGAGACTATAGCCCTCTTCCCACACAAGTTTAGATCTTAATAACTGAGCGGTTTCTTCTTTAGTAAAACCAGCCCTGATACTCACCGGCATATCATGCCGAGTCACATAATTAACGAATGGGACCACTACCTTACTCATATAGAGGGCTAGCTCACTTCGGTATGGCTCTGCAAAAAGAACACCCCTTACACCTTTAAGCTTCTCACCTAACAGAGCAAGCTCATCATCCTGAAGGTGGTGTATAAAAAGGTTAGCAATAACTATACACTCTGCACCGTAGTCATCAAAGTCTAAGACACTTTGGGAAATCCAAGACACATCATCCTTCACAGATTGAGGGCGAGGCACGATATCTAGTGCCGCTACCTCACAGGCTGGGAGATTTTGCTTGATACGATTACACAATTCACCGTCACCAGCACCTAATTCGATCACCTTCGCTACACCCTCCATTTTAGATAGCTCGTTCAGAATCCACCTCTGCCCCCCCATTAGTTTATTGATGAGTCTTAGGTCACGTCTACTACGGATAGCTGCAGGGTCTGCAGGCGGTAACTCATCCAGTATTTCAGGTACTACAATACGACTCATCGGAATGAATACTCACTGATATTTGCAAATTCGCAATCATTATTGCCCAGTTAATTGGTGGGTATTTGTAATGGATGAATAAGTGTGTATACCACTACCACCCCTAGTTTTTTGTCACCCACACAGTCACCCTACTTATCCTCAAAAGTTATATATAAGCTAATATCTCGATCAACTAGTCTTCCACCCGCTAGCTAGAACCATCACCATTTTAGGGAAAAGAAACAGATGCAATGGATAGGTAACATACCAGTAAACCCGACCAAATAGCCCCAGGGGCCGGAACGTAGCCGTCTGGTGTAACTTTCCCTCACTCACAGAAAATTCTAACCAAGCCTCACCGGGCAAACGCATTTCGGCATATAGCATAAGTCTTCCCTGATCTTTATCAGCTACAATAACGCGCCAGAAATCCAGCGCATCACCTGGCTTTAAATCATTCACACTGCGTCTACCACGGCGCATACCTATGCCACCTACCATTTTATCTAATAGACCTCTTAGCCTCCATGCCCATAGCATATTAGGCCAGCCATTTTTACCGCCCAATGACCAAAGAGCATTCACCACCTCCTCCCTACTCACACTCAGGGAAGCTACCTGACGATCTGTTAGAATCCCATATTCAGGCATCTTAATATTACGTATTTCACTCAGGTTTAATCGACCTGTTGAGAGCGCACCATACCAAGTCGAAGGCACTCTATTCTGAGCGATTTTAGAAAAAGCCCTCTCAATAGCCTGCTCATAACTAATGAGCTCAGTGGGGATAAGTTCACGAATATGATTCTCCTGACACACTGTCTTCATATGTAAACTTCCAGTTAAAGTGCGTGCTAGACGGTAATTAGTAGATGTAAGTAATGTCAGTCCATATGAACAGAGCCTCGCGCTGAAAAATGGCACCCCGATCACCCAGCGCTTAAGACCCCGCTCTGTGGCAAAGCGCTTAAGCATAGCGAGATAAGACATCACTGATGGACCGCCAATGTCAAAGTCCCTCCCCATGCACTTATCACACAGGATTACACCAGTAAGATATTCTAAAACATTACGGATAGCAATAGGCTGACACTCCGTGTGCGCTACACTTGGAGTAATCATTACTGGCAGCTTCTCTATTAAATCTCGAATAATCTCAAAAGACGCGGACCCGCTACCCACGATGATCGAAGCTCTTAAAGTCGTAAGAGGTATCATCCCTAATGATAAAATATCATAGACCCTCTCACGCGAAGCTAAGTGGCTTGATAGCTTTTCCTCTATAGGCCTTAAACCTGAGAGATAAATGATTTGCCGGCAAGCACTAGACTTCATCCATACTAGGAAGTTCTCAGCACACCTAATCTCCCTATTTTCAAAATCTTCCCCACCCATTGAATGAATTAAATAATAAGCAGCATCCACATCACAAGAGCCGTCCCCCTGCTCATTAACAGACTCCATAAAGTCACGCTCCACAATGGTGAGCCTCTGCCCATAGAGCTCGCGAACTGCTCTAGAAATACGGTCCTCATTTCGCACCACAGCCACCACCTCGTGACCTGTCGGTGCAAGCGATAAAAGTAAACGCGTGCCGATATAGCCGTTTGCACCAGTAATAAGAATTCTCATTACTATGATATAGGGTATAATATATATTTTTCCCAGTGCCAACTTTTTGACTACCTTATATACCTCATGGTTCTTGACTCCCTGCGGCCGCAGCACTAGTTTCCGCGTCCCGAGAGACTATTTTAGTCCCAAACTCTATTTTTTTTCAACTATCCAATCTATCATGAACATCACTGTCGATAAACAGCCCGAATGCACCGCTACTCTCCGTGCGGAGATCCCAGCCGAAAAGGTTCAGACCGAGCGTAAGAATATTGTTAAAGCCTTTGGTTCTCAGGCTAAGATACCTGGCTTCCGCCCTGGTAAAACCCCTGTTTCAGTAATCGAAAAACGCTTTGCTAACGACATCAAAGCTGAACTTGAATCTCGCCTAATCAGCGCTGCATGTGGTGAAGCAATGCAAAAAGATGAAGACCTTAAAGTTCTTCACTTCAAAACACCTGAAACTGTAGAATTCAACGATGACGGCACATTTAACTTCACTATGCCCCTCATCCTAGCCCCTACTTTCGAACTTCCTGAATATAAGGATATAGAGATTCAAGTTGCCTCTGCTGACGCTACTGAAGAAGAACAGCAAAGTGAACTTAACGGCATTCTGGAGCGTTACGCTGACTATGATGATGTGGAAGACCGCGCTCTTAAAGCTGACGACATCGCAGTGATCGACTTTACATCTACCCTTGATGGTAAACCTCTCGAGGAATCTGTAGAAAAACCTGTAGGTATCCTTGCAGGAAAAGAAGACTACTGGGTGCAGATCAAGGAAGACGCCTTTTTACCCGGCTTTACCAAGCAGCTCGAAGGGGCCGCTAAAGACGAGACTCGTGAAGTCACCTGCACTGTAGGGGAAGAATTCCCTCTTCCAGACCTCCACGGTAAAGAACTTCTCTTCTCAGTCACTGTTAAAGGAATCAAAGATCAGAAGCTTCCTGAGCTGGATGACAAATTTGTGGAAGAGACCCTACAGTTTGGCAAAGATAAAACTGTAGACGACCTCAAAGAGCTTATTTCTGAACAAATCACCATGCAGAAGAAAAAGCAGATCGAGGAAGATAAGGTAAACCAAATCGTCGAAGCTCTTCTCGAGCGCGTTGACTTCCCTCTCCCTGAGGAAATGGTCGCACAAGAAGCCCAAGGCAGTGCAGATGATATGGTTTCCCGTGGTGCACAATCAGGGATGAGTGACGAAGATATCGCCAATCAACAGGAGGAAATTATTGCTACCGCTCAGGTGCAAGCACGCAATAACCTCAAAACAAATTTCATTCTCCAAGAGATCGCTAATGCGGAAAAAATCACTGTTACTGACAATGAAGTTGCTCAACGTGTAGCCAGCATAGCTCAGCAACAGAAAAAATCTCCCAAAGCTCTCATGCGTGAGCTACAAAAAGATGGCCGTATTTCCAGCCTCAAAAATTCCATTCTTATCGGTAAGTCTATTGACTTCTTGGTAGACATTACGAAAGTGGAAGAGGTCAAAGAAGAAGCTGAGTAATCCCCCTCACGATAAGTCCTACAATTAACCATCATTTCTGTTATGTTTAACGAATCCACTACCCCTCAGAATAATTATTATATCCCCACTGTCATCGAATCTGATGGCCGTGGTGAGCGTGCCTTTGACATCTACTCACGTCTGCTGAAAGACCGCATTATCTTCATTGGTACAGGTATTGATGATGGTATGGCTAACTCAGTCATCGCGCAGATGCTCTTCCTCCAGATGCAAGATCCTAAAAAGGATATCCATATCTACATCAACTCCCCTGGTGGCTCCGTCACTGCGGGTCTTGCGATTTATGATACCATGCAGTTTCTTACATGTGACGTAAACACATACTGCATCGGTATTGCAGCCTCTATGGGGGCCGTGCTACTCACCGCAGGGACTGAAGGTAAGCGCTTCTGCCTGCCTAACTCCCATGTAATGATTCACCAGGTATCTGGTGGTGCCCAGGGCACTGCTGCTGATGTAGAGCGCACCATCGGCTTCATGTTTAATCTCAAGAAGCGTCTAAATACCATTCTCTCAAAGCACACTGGTAAAACCGAAAAACAGGTAGAGAAAGACGCGGACCGTGACAACTACATGTCTGCGGAAGAATCAGCCGCCTACGGCCTTGTGGACAAAGTCCTCGAAAGTCGTAAAGAACTTCCAGAGGGAGCTCCCGCTGAAAATGACTAAAAAAAATAACACAAATCTCTGATTTTAGTTATCATAAGGCATCGAACGGACTTTACCGTCGATGTCTTTTTATTATCCCCTCTCTATATTAGCCCTAATTTTCACCTACCACCATCATGGCGCGAACCTCTAATCTCACTATGTGCTCTTTCTGTGGCAAAAGTCATTCAGAAGTTAAAAAACTCATCGCCGGACCATCTGTCTACATTTGCAATGAATGTATCGACGTTTGTTCATCCATCATTGAGAAAGAGCTAAAACAGGGCAAAAACCCTGTTAAAAAGACAGCAGGTGCCCATAGTGAAGTGCTCACCCCTGAGCAGGTAAACGCTAAACTTGATGACTTTGTCATCGGGCAAGAGCGAGCCAAGAAAGTGCTCGCTGTAGCCGTTTACAATCACTACATGCGGCTTAATCAAAATCAGATCACCACCTCCGCTGAACACCATAATGTAGATATAGAAAAATCTAATGTACTACTACTAGGCCCTACAGGATCAGGTAAAACACTCCTAGCACGCACATTAGCTAAAGTCCTCGATGTTCCATTCTGCATCGTAGATGCCACCACTCTCACTGAGGCTGGCTATGTGGGTGATGATGTAGAGAATATCATCCTAAGACTACTCCAAGCAGCTGACTTTGATGTTGAACGTGCTGAGCGTGGTATCATCTACGTGGATGAGATAGATAAAATCGGCCGTACCACTCAAAATGTCTCCATCACACGCGATGTCTCTGGAGAAGGTGTACAGCAGGCACTCTTAAAAATCCTAGAAGGTAGCATCTGTAATGTACCGCCACAAGGCGGGCGCAAGCACCCACAACAAGAGTATATCCAAGTAAATACTGAACGTATTCTTTTCATCTGCGGCGGTGCCTTTGTAGGCGTAAATGACATAATCAGCCGTCGATTAGGCAAACATGTCCTCGGATTCCATGAAGGTGATGAAAATGCAAATCAAACCTTAGAGACTACAGATATACTAGAGAAGTCTGAACCAGAAGACCTTTTACACTTTGGCCTTATCCCTGAATTTATTGGCCGTCTGCCCATTATATCATCTCTCCGTGAACTCAGCTCAGAGGAACTTATTGAAGTCCTCACACAGCCGCAAAATGCACTCATAAAGCAGTATTCCAAACTCTTAGCTATGAGTGGTGTAAAACTTAAAGTCACCAAGGACGGCCTACAAGCACTCGCTGAAGAAGCCATCAAACGAGGTACTGGAGCACGCGCCCTACGTTCTATTTTTGAGAAGATCATGCTTAACGTGATGTATGAAGTTCCAGGCCGTGACGATATCGAATCTGTCACTATCAACCGCTCCGTAGTAGAGGGTAAAAAACCCCCTATTTTACGTAAAAAGCGCGCAAGCGCAGCCTGAGCTGAATAAAACTATCTACTCCCCAGCAATAATAGATCCCCATATTTAAGAGATAAACTAGTCTACATTAGTAGATTACCTCTTGTGATTTACATAGAAGCTCCCTGTAGACTTTCAAAAACACATCTAAAGGTGTAGGTTTCTATCTACCAAAGTCAGAGCGCTCATCAGTCCAGTTACCCCAGGACCATGCACGTGGATCTTTTCTAGAATTACTAATGATTTCCGCAGGTAGGCTGATGAACTCTGTATTCTTCTGAGTCTCAGAAGCCATCAGGAAACTGACCATTTTACGTTCAGTCCTCTGTAGCGTAGTCACAGAGATATCAGCTAAGATAGTAATATCACCATCCTCACGTGGGTAGACTTTAAGTTTCCCGGGGATTTCAAAATTAGCAAATACCTTACCAGGTTCTTTTTTAAATGGTTTAAACAGTGCTGCTTTACCAAGGTATTTACTAGGATACCACTCATTGCGTTTAGTTTTACTCGTGATGACCTTTACCCTGTGCAGAGTAAGAGACGTATGCACTCCCTCTTTTCCCTCTGCTTCTATACGCCAGCGGAATGGCCCATCAAGAGTAGCCCCTCCTGCAAAGTAAATCATCGCAGACACACTAAAGCCTCCTTTACCTCCCTCTGGCTTCACCGCACCACCAACATTCGCTCCATTTATATTTACTGTTTCACTCTTCTTATAAGAATGACTCTTAGTGTAAATATGACCACATGAACTGATGCAGATAGATAATAGGGCAGTTAAAAAATAGATTCTCTTCATAACAATAAAGGAGGCAACATTAAGATGTCTTTCATCATCTAAAAAGTCACCATTATTGGGACTTTGACAGATTTTATGTTTTTTTTGTCCATATGTCTTATTTTTCAAATACGAAATACAAAGAATATTTACATCAGCATCTGGCTAGCGAGGCTTACGGGAATAACTAGCTCTCCTCGGTTTAATAGCCCTGCAAGATAAGGCTTTTTTATGACATTGATAATTATAAATTCTACCATAAGCCCCATTGGGACAGTTTCTGACGCTATGAAAATTTGACATTAGCCAGAGATTCATTGAGCTTTATTATGAGTTTGGTCATGAGCCACCTCCCTTAACACTAACCTATAGATGAAAAAACAACTACACTACATAATTGGCATAGCAATGAGCCTAATAAGCCTCTCCGCAACAGCAGCCCCTCTTGTCTATGAAGGCACAGAAGGCATCGGCAAAGGTAAACACATCGTCTTTATAGCTAACGATCATGAATACCGCTCAGAAGAAAGCTGCCCACTCTTAGCAAAGCTCCTCGCAAAACATCAGGGATTTAAATGCACCGTGCTTTTTGGCATTGATAAAGAAGGTAACATCAAGCCTGGCGCACAAAGTCTCCCTAACTTAGAAGTGCTCAAAGAAGCTGACCTCCTCGTTTTTTTTACACGCTTTATGAGCCTTCCTGATCAGCAGGTGCAGCATATTACCGATTACTTAGAGCGTGGAGCCCCCATCATTGGCCTAAGAACATCCACTCACAGCTTTAACGACCAAGGTGGCAACTACGCAAAATTTAACTTTAAATACAAAGGCGAAGATTACTCTGGAGGATTTGGTAACCAAATTTTTGGGAACACCTGGGATAAGGAAAAAGGCCAAAGCCACTATGGACAAAACCACCGTGAAGGCGGGACTTATACGCCAGTAGCATCAGCTAAGTCTAACATCATCATGACCGGTGTAACAGCATTTCACGCCTATAGTGGTTCTTATAAATCTCACCCACCTTTAGATGCTACACCTCTACTTGAAGTGCAAGTTCTCAACACCTTTGAATCAAGCGCCAACATCAATACTAAAAAAGAAAAAGTCAATGTAGGCTGGGCTCGTAACCACTATACGGCTCCCTCTGGCACAAAGAAAGATACCCGGGTGGTCTATACATCCATCGGGGCATCTGAAGACTTTTTAGACCCAACCGCGCGCCGCTTTCTCATTAATGCATGTCTATGGGCTGTAGGCATGGAGAAATCTATCACGGCTGACCTCAATGTGGATCTTGTAGGTGGCTTCGAGCCCTCAGCTTACTCAACAGGCGCACTTCACCGTTTAAATGTAAACCCCTCAGACTTAGCAGGGTTTGATTCTAATATTATGCCTAAAGACGCTAAATTTGCCGGTATTAGCGCTACACCAAATAAGAGAATTAATAGACCTCTTCAAATTCGCCCTAAATTACTAGAACGCGTCAGAGCCTTGCACCCAGAAGCCACCCTACCTGCACCACCCACAAAGAAACACCCATAATTTTCAGCTGAAAATTTGAAAAATAAAAAAGCGGGAGTTGCTAACAGCTCCCGCTTTTTGTGTACAAATTAATCTGTCTACTATATAGATTACTGATCAAAGGTAAGTGTTACCTTATCAAGTATAGGCATACTGCCGTTCTTTGTTTTATCACTAATCCGAATTTCAAACTGAAAGCCAAAGCCATCTGGCAGCTCGTTTAAATCAGCCTTCGCAGGTGTCTTAGCCACCTGCTTTGCAAAACCTTCCACTCCACTGTATGTCTCTTTAATAGACCTCCACTCTGTCCATTGGTCGATTTTTTTATCATTATCTATATCTACACCCACACGCACCTCTACGCCGTCTACCCATGGGCCAGGACTGACAAAATCCACTGTCTGTGAGACAAGGTAAAATTGATTTTCGGCAAAAATAATATCTGGATCTGGATGGCCACTACCAATAGTACTACATTTTACAAATGGTTTATTAATATCTGAAGAAGTAAACCAAACAGTCTTCATATGCCCACTGCCACTTACACCCGCTGGATCATAATCACCAAAAAGGTAGTATTGCCCTCCAATAGAAATAGCAGCCCAGTCACCATATGCCTCCTGCTCTGGAGTATGAATTTCATACTTCGCTTTATTAGTTTTAAAATTCTCAGGATCCTCTTTATGCCAATGGGGGTGCGTAAAATATGCAAATTCACCAGTGGGATTAGTGCGATAATCTACTGCTGGATCCATCAGCTTAAAATTACTGATACCGTCATCACTAACGGCGTGGCTAGCCAAGGGTGAATCCCATGCCCGTGAAGACGCTTTAATAGGATCCCAGTTCTCAAGAATAAGGTGGAATTTACCATCAAGCGAACGGATAATGGCACTATCAGAGCCATGTGAGGGATCTTTAAAGGCGATACCCATTTTTTTACCCATCTTACCATCGGTGAGATCCTCATCGATGATGAGGTGAGGGTCTTGATCATTAGGGAAATCATAGTAAAAGTATGTTTTACCACCTACCTGCTCAGCAGTAGTCATCCACTTAGCAGGTGTATCAGAAACGGAGCCATGGTGCACCCAGTTTACCATATCCTTACTCTGCCATGCATGGTATCCACCCAGTTTCTTCGTCATAGCTCCGGGCGCATCAAACTGGTGTTTATACGCCGTAGTAGTCAGAGGGATGTCAAATCCATCGAGGGTAGCTTCTAAGCCGCCCTTCTGGTCTCTTGACATAGGAGTCTTCGCCCCCTTTTTTACTTTTTTAGCAGTTGCGTATCTACCGAACAGCCAGTAATCCCCCTCACCTAAGCGAAGTGCTACAGGTGCATCGCGTAGATTTTTAGGGCCGAGGCTTGGAATAGGATCCCAGTTTAACCATACAGGTGACTGATTGATACTGATTGATACCGCCGAGCGTTTCTTTGGAAAAGACTTAAGGATGCTTTTAAAGCTAGCAGTCGCAGCCGTTGGGCTAGCCATGGCATCCTTAAACTCGAGATTCTCTGACTCAGCCTTGTTCGCTTTCCAGTCACCCTGCGAAGCAGTCTGCCAGTCATCTGCCAAAATCAATGTTTGTGAAAACCCAAGGAAACAAAATGATAGTGTGGGGATTATATGATTCATAAATAATTGGATAAAATAAGTGTTTTTTGAAAATGAACTTTTTAAAATAAAGAAATAATCTTAGCCCCAAAGTTCGACCAGAGGCAGCTAAATTTGGCCAGCTAAGTTTAGCCATGATGCATTTAGCTATCTGTATTTAGTTTTTTAGTTACCACTCTTCAAGTCAGAACTCACTAGCCATGGAAATTTGGGTTCGTGATACTCTCCATGATACTATGCATCATTACGGTCACTCGCTTTCCGCACTTGGCAGCTTACCCCACCCCTTCTCCACCAAGAATTTCCCGCTTGAGCATTAAAAAGAAACTCTCACAGGTAGCATTATAATGACAACTACCTATACCTGACATGGTTTGATTAAAGTCATGGGCTTTTAATTGATTTCTTAGTAAATGTCACTGTATTAGCTTCCTAGATTAGGGTGTAACATTGATAATCTAGTAGGTATTAGCCATTGATTGATAGCTTTTTGAAGAGCTTCTGTGCCCATACTTTTAGGTATAGGAAGTAGCACGCATTTTCATTGATTAAGTGTTAAATCGTTTTGCCCATGTGATCAATGAGGGAGGTTGCCCCGCTAAATTTTTGAAAAATCTCAGTCACGCACCCTAGTATTAAAACTCCCCCCTCCCATGCTGTATGACTGTGGTTGAATAGAGTTGCAACACCCACTGCAGTGAGCCACAGCCTGACGTTCGGTTCTTTAGTTGTAGATATGCTATCTCGTTGGCCCAGTATCCATGAGAAATATGGAGCTTCCGTCTATAGAATTGATGGCATGCTCGCTTCACAGATCAGATGAATTAATTTAGCGTTACTAGATTGGGAATTTCATTCAAAAACCTGTGCTCCCCCCCATATAACTGGGATATGCCCAATACCTACATAGGAGCGATTCTTGATGCAGAACCTACTTAAAGCTCCGCCACATAAACTGTGCTCTCAGAGTTACGCCCTAAAATGGGGTTTTCAAACGGTACCACATGAGTCGTCACCTGAGTAAACACCTCACGAAGACAGGCCATAAAGCCATCCTCCGGAGGGTCATCTGACCAGAGGGCAAATACTCCATTTGGGTGCAGCTGCTCAGTCATCTTTCGTAACCCCTCCACCTCATAAAAACTCGCATGTCGCTCATTCAGTAGATGACTAGGTGAATGATCAATATCCAAGAGGATAGCATGCATTTTTCTATCAGCATTCTGAGAGTCAAATCCTACACCATCAGCTGATATAGCACGTCTAAAAAAATCGCCATGCTCAAAGTTGCACCGCTTATCACCTGTCAGCTCATTCCCCAATGGTACAAGCCCACGCTTATGCCAATCAATTACAGGCTGTAAATAGTCCACTACGGTCAGGCGTCCTACCGTATTATGCTCCAGAGCGACCTTCGCTGTGTAGCCCAGACCAAGCCCCCCAACCACAACATCTAGCTGGGCATTTGGGAAATTCTTCTCAGTAGCTGCTATACCCAAAGTAGAAAGAGCCTCCTCCACTACGGTAAACAAACTAGACATAAGAAAATCACTTCCCAGCATTATTTCATAAACCTCCTTATCCCCCAGCGTCTGCATGGTGCGGCGCCTAAGAATCACCTCACCTAATGGCGTCTGCTGATAGTCAATCTCCTCGAATCGTGGCTGCATAGCGCAGCCTAGTCACATGATTGTAACTTCTCAACTACCATAAACCACCCTCCACTAACGCCCTGTTACCCAGAGATAGGATTGCTTAGAGGCAACTATCTCTTCTCCCCTTACCAGTAGTGCTCGCCAAGCTAGGACGCCCCCGCCTACTCGGTATGCGTTACCAATGATGTTAAATTCGATTACCCCCTTTGTCTGACCTGCAGGAAGATTACGAGTCATCGAAAGAACCTTAGAAGCAGATGCCGCCTGCTGATATTCAAAAATAACTTTCATCCCCCCTGCCGCTGCCTGAGGCACATTCCAAGAGATAGTGTAGTAACTACCCAGCCGCTCTATTCGCTGTTTATGAGTAACCGCATTATTTAAACGATACAGCTGTTCACCACGTATCATCTGAGCCTCTTGATTAGCTATTTGAGTATCACGTAGATGAAATTGCCTAACTTTAATAGGCTCTGGAGTCCCACCACAGGAAACTAAAATAACCGTCAATACAGACAGGAGAGAATACTTAGCTAGAGAATTTGTAAAAACTGACAACACACCCGAATCAAAGCGTAACAACAAAAAAATCCAATATCGAAATTTCTAATTCGCCAGAAGCCATAATAATGTATAAATTCACAGCGTATGGATATAGAAATAGCGAAACGACTAAAACAGTTCATAGACACCAAGGGGTTACGTAACACCCCTCAACGGGATGCTATTGTTGAGGCTATTTTCGCTAACGATGAGCACTTCACAGCAGATGAACTCTGGGAGCGTATTCGTAAAACGCAGTCTCGCTCCTCACGTGCCACTGTCTACCGCACTATCTCCTTACTCGTAGAGGCTCGGCTACTTCACGAAATTGACCTAGGGGATGACCAGAAAACCTATGACCCTAACTTCGTTGAAAGCCCTGCTCATAATCACCTAATATGTATAGACTGTGGCAAAGTAGTAGAATTTGAAGACAATCACATCCAACTACTCAATGACTGTGCAGCACGTAGACTCGGCTTTCATCCAGAGCGCCAGACACTAAAAATAGAAGCCTGCTGCGAAAAACTACGCCTCCACGGTAGATGTAAGAACTTGATCGCCGCACGAGTTCAAGGCAAGCGCCTCCCTAATAAACGCTGAGACTCATGGCTAAAGAAAAAGCAATCACGCACACAGAGAAAATTCGCTCCAGGCTGTGTGAGACCAAAGCTGAAGAACTAGCCAGCGCCATTACTCATGGGCTAGGTGTATGCCTCAGTATAGCTGCACTTGTTCTTATGGTCATAGTAGGCGATGACCCATGGAAAATCACCAGTGGGGCCATCTTTGGTACAACATTAATCACCCTTTACCTCTCGTCCACACTCTACCACTCAATGAGTTCGCAGAGGACTAAGTCATTTTTCCAGATACTAGATCACGCTGCGATTTACCTACTGATCGCTGGCTCCTACACCCCCATTACCCTAGTGACACTGCACGGGACTAAAGGATGGGTCTTATTTGGCCTTGTGTGGGGAATGGCCATAACAGGAGTGCTGATCAAAGCACTCATGACCACGAATCGTGAGCACTGGATTTCCACCGTACTTTACCTGATAATGGGATGGCTAGCCATCTTTGTAATAGGCCCCCTAATTAAAGCCCTCCCCACACCAGGTTTTATCATGCTGGTAGCCGGAGGGCTCTGTTACACTTTAGGCATCATTTTCTTTCTCTGGACTAAGCTACGCTTTAACCACGCACTATGGCACTTATTCGTCCTCTCCGGTAGTACACTACACGCCCTTATGATGATCTTGTATGTTCTTCGCTGAGAGATATACCAGCTATAAAGTGATAACTGATATACTACTTAAGCTCTCTAATGAGCAAGTTACGAAACCAAACATCATTCCCATGGTCTTGCAGTAAAATTTCTCCCCCCTGCTTCCCGAAAGCTGGAAATTTTTTATATTTACTGTCGGCAAAACGCTTTTTCCAATCATCAGATTCTAGCTCAAGACTTGCCACCTTTTCACTATTGAGCCAGTGCTCAATCCTATTCCCTTTGGCCAAAATGCGCCCCGTATTCCACTCCCCCACAGGCTTCATTTTTTTATCATCGGAAGCCGCCACTAACTGGTAGATTGAGCCCATTCGGTTTTTGGGATTTATATTATCCTTGTTCCGTTTGTCATCTAAAATTTGGAATTCAAACCCTAAGTTAGCTAATGATCGATATTTCACACCACTGTTCCCCGCAATACTAAGCTTAAATTCAAATTTCATCTCAAAATCACGGTAAGCCTTAATAGTAGTGATACTCCCTCCCTTACCTTTTACCTCTTTCGCTTTACTCAGGTGCAATACACCATTTTTAACAGACCAGCCTACAGCGCTCATTATCTGACCTTTACCTAATTTCTTCCACTGTGAAAGATCCCCTTCCTTAAGCAGGTTTTCCCACTTTGCTTTCTTCTCTAAAGTAGCTAATTTAGGCTCAGCAGAATGGACAGAAGTGGTCAAAAATGTATATGCCACTGAACAAATAATAATGTATTTAATTACCATGCTTTACGAGGTGAACTGCTTACAGTTTATAAAATTATGATTAAAGTCATATCTTGAGGCGATTTCTCATTTCCTACAATAACTAATTAAATGAGTGTTTTAAATACCTTACCTCAAAAATACAGTCCGGCCACCCATAGACTCGACACCCCCCTCACCCCTAGCTACAAATAAATCAGTAAATGGCCGAAGCAAAAAATACAGGAGCAAAGGAAAAAAAAATTACCCCCATGATGGCGCAGTATCTAGCGATGCGGCGTTCTCTCCCAGATGACATCCTCCTCTTCTATAGACTTGGTGACTTCTACGAAATGTTCTTTGAAGATGCTAAAAACGCATCCGCCATCCTCAATGTCGCCCTCACCAAGCGTAATGACATCCCCATGTGTGGAGTTCCCCACCACGCAGCACAAGGCTACATAGCCAAGTTAATCCAAGGGGGGAAACGCGTAGCCATCGCAGAGCAAACCACCGCTCCTGAGCCTGGAAAAATCGTAGAGCGCGAAATCGCCCAGATCATCTCAGCAGGTACTGTGGATGACATGAGCCTGCTCGATGACACCCGGCACAACTACCTAGCCGCAGTCTATCAGGCGGGTAAATCCATCGGTCTAGCCTGTGCAGACCACTCCACCGGCGATTTCACCGTCTCTGAATTCCCTAACAAAGAAGCACTTAAAGACGCCCTCCAGCGCCTAGCCCCTAGGGAACTCATCATTCCAGATGATCAAATCAATACCCTTGGCCACCTGCCCGGCTGCCTCCCCTATGACGGCTACGCCTTCATTACAGATCAAGCCCGCTACACACTCTGTGACCACTTTAAGGTGCAGTCACTCCGTGGCTTTGGCTGTGATGACATGACCGCTGCCGTCTCCGCCGCAGGAGCCATACTCCACTACCTATCATTCCAGCTTCGCCGCTCCTGTGACCACCTCCGCACCCTCTCTGTTAGACAAGACGGCGGCCATGTCCTCATTGACGCCTCATCTCAGAGGAACCTCGATCTAGTCGACTCACCCACAGGCCGCTCACACTCACTCCTAGGCGCACTAGACCGCACAGAAACTCCCATGGGAGCGCGTAAACTGCGCGACTGGATACTCCACCCCCTGCATGATCTAAAAACTCTCACTGCAAGGCAGGAAATAATCGCCGCCTTCTTAGCCGAGCCATTTTTACTAGGGCAATGCCGTGAATCACTCAAAGGCATTCGTGATATCGAGCGCACCACCTCACGCCTGTCACAGAACTCTGGTAACGCACGTGATCTAATCTCCCTCTTCACCTCTCTGCAAAAAATCCCGGACCTTAAAAGCCACCTAGAAGCACTCGCTGAGCACCTGCCGGGATCAGATTTTCACGCCCAGTTAGAAAGCCGGCTCCACACCTTTCCAGATCTAACAAGCCTCTTTGAAAAAGCCCTCACAGACGAGCCCCCAGCAAATACTCGTGATGGTGGCATCATCAGAGACGGCTATAACGCCGAGCTTGATGAACTCCGCTCAGCCTCCAGCAGTGGTAAACAATGGCTCGCAGAACTACAAGAATCTGAACGTAAACGCACCGGCATAGACACCCTCAAGATCAAGTTTAACAACGTCTTTGGCTACTTCCTAGAAGTCACCAAAGCCAAGGTGGACATGGTGCCAGATGACTACCAACGGAAGCAAACCATGGCCAATGCCGAGCGCTACATCACCCCTGAGCTCAAGGAAATGGAGAATAAAATCCTCGGCGCAGATGAGCGAGCCAAGCAGCTAGAATATGAAGAATTTATCAAGCTCCGCCAAGCCGTAGCAGATGAGCTAGACCGCCTCCAGCAGAGTGCAGACTCCCTCGCCACCCTCGATGTCCTCCTGGGCCTCGCCGAGCTTGCGCAGCTCCATCAGCACACCCGCCCTCTACTAGACGAATCACGCGATCTTGAAATCACCAATGGTCGCCACCCAGTGCTGGAGCAAACCATGATCGAGGAGAAATTTGTCCCCAATGACACCACCATGGCGGCAGAAACCTCTCGCCTCATCCTCATCACCGGCCCTAACATGGCTGGTAAATCCACCTACATCCGACAAGTAGCCCTCATCACCCTGATGGCACAGATAGGAGCCTACGTACCTGCGGAAAAGGCACGCATCGGCCTAGTAGACCGCATCTTCTGCCGCGTAGGAGCCTCAGACGATCTCACCAGCGGCCAGTCCACCTTCATGGTAGAGATGAACGAAACCTCCCTCATCATCAATAACGCCACGGACAAGTCCCTAGTCATTCTAGATGAAATTGGCAGAGGTACCGCCACCTTTGACGGACTCTCCATCGCCTGGTCAGTAGCCGAGCACCTCCATGACTCCATCCAGTCCCGCACCCTCTTCGCCACCCACTATCACGAGCTCACAGACCTCTCACGTAGTAAAGAAGCCGTAGAGAACTACAATGTAGCCGTGAGAGAATGGAATGATGACATCATCTTCCTACGTAAAATCATCCCCGGCACAGCTGATAAATCCTACGGCATCCAAGTCGCCCGCCTCGCCGGCCTCCCCCCCGCCATCATAGATCGCGCCAAGGACATCCTCTCCCACCTAGAGATGAACTCCACTCGCCCCGAAGCACAAGGTAAACCCAA
>JALZUC010000058.1 GCA_023301765.1 Akkermansiaceae bacterium
TTTTCTTTCATAAAACGCATCCCTTCACGGAAAAATACGTCAGTGCAGTAACCTTTAAATTTCTCAAATTTCCCAGCTCTACTGCCCGGGGTGACACGCTCGTAGGTGTCATCAAAATAGGTATTACCCCAATAGTCAGACCCCTGGCCGATACCACCGCATCGATGCCAGACTACATCCTGAAATCCTCGATCTTGCGGGCGGTGTGGTGCGTTGTCTCCTAAGTGCCACTTCCCAGCCATACCTGTCACATAGCCAGCATCAGCAAATATATCTGCGATAGTTTTCTCATCCTTGTGCATCATAGAGCGGCCACCTGTGGTGCGGAATGCTCCTGTTCTTCCTGCATGGTGCCCAGTCATTAGGGAAGCCCTTGTAGGGGTGCAAAACGGGCTAACGTGAAAGTCATTAAGCCTGATCGACTCACTGTATAAGCGGTCTATCATGGGCGTTTTAAGAATCGGGTTCCCGTGGCAGCCTAAGTCGCCATAGCCTTGGTCATCAGTCATCACCAAAATAACATTGGGGCGTTCTGAAGCAACTAGGACACTCATGAAACTGAGAGCCGTAGCAATGATCGCGCATAAAGTGATTTGGTTTTTCATAGTATTAAATTTTACTCTTAGCATCTAATAGATTTATTTCAATCATAGTAATTTGTTCATTATCTCAATGACTGCAGTGTAAAAAAACATACAATGTCTGCCACCACGGCCTCTAGGAGCATCTCATTTTTACAGTTTACAGTAAAGGGTGGTAAGTGCACCGGTGAGCTATGGTGGGCTTGAGGTCACATTAGCAGTAACCAGATCGCTGGGTTCCTGCCCAGGGTTACCTAAAAAAAGCCGCTGAAATCAGAAGCATTTGTTGCTACCCCGCTCCTCTAGGACATAAAAAAAGAGATGCTAATTAAAGCATCTCTTCTTAGTTAATTTGTATAAACTTACAGCTTATGCACGCTTGCGACGTCCAAGCAGAAGTAAACCTCCAAGGCCGAGTAGAGCAGCTGATGTCGGCTCAGGAACTGCTGAGGCAGCAAGAGTACCGAAGTTTGACGTAGGTGGCGTCGATAGTGTTGCGTCATTACTAGTTAAAACAAGTATGTTGAAGTGTGATCCACCGCCGTCACCAGACAGCGTAAATTGTTGAAGGCCACTAGCATCAGCAGTGAAAGTGCCTGTGCTGAAAGATCCATTAGTGAGTGACGCTACGTTACCATTGGTATCATCAATATTTTGAATTCTACCTGCGTTAGCTGGAGTACGATCATCAACGTAGAAAAGTTGAACATTATAGTTAGCGCCAGCTTGAAGCCCGTTCAATTGAAAACCAGTTGAACCAAAAGCGAATGTATCCAAGAAACTTGCATAATCAGCACTGCTAACACCTGACACTGATGAACCAGTTGTTGTTCCAGTGAAGATATCAGGTTGGTCGATAGTATCTAGATTATAGACAGCGGATGTAACTCCTGTAATAATCTGATCAGTATTTCCTGTAAGAGCCGTAGGATTAACATCCCACGTGACAGTGGCCGCATGAGCCAAAGACGCCGAAGCGAATAGAGCGAATAGGGTGAATTTCATAGTTTTTTGTATTTTTAGTTTCTAGTGGCTGAAGTTGAACAACGACCACGGCACCTTTTAACCCATCAAAATAATCTTGTCAATACTCAAAAAATACCATAATGCAAGAAAGAGGCTGCTGAATCCTATATAGAATATAGGCTAAATAGCTGTCATACGGGTAAATACGCGATTTGTGTCATGCAAATATTAGTAGTATGTCGCTGGGGTGAGGACTCTCTGTCTACCTCTACTATTATTTTGTGAGTTCGTAGCTCTCTATGGCGGCGCAAACTTCAGCTTCATCATCAGTGCAGAGTAGCATTTCACCGTATTTTTTACCTTCAGCTAGCTGGCTAATACATGGGAATAGCATGGTATCTTCTGTGTAGCGTTTTTTACCAAGAAAAATCATCGGGCTAATCCACTCAAATGTAGCGTAATGGTTCTGCGTAGCATCCATAAATATTTCCTGCGTAGTCCCAGCGCTACCTGGTGCAAATATCACTCCGTGTATAGCAATAGCTAACAAGCCATCTTCCCGAATACTGTTAGAAAAATACTTAGCTACGTGGCGGGAAAAAAGATTAGTAGGCTCATGGCCATAGAACCAGGTGGGAATAGCTAAACTGGAGCCTCCAGAAGGGTGGAGATCTATCACGTCTTGGGCTCTCTCCATGTAGCCTTCATCGGTATAGACTGGACTGCCTGCAAGTATCTCTAAGGCCTTTTCTAACATACCTTCTTCTGCAGTAGCCATCCATGCACCTAGATTAGTGGCCTCCATCATGCCAGGCCCACCTCCGGAGGCGACAAAGTAGCCAGCGCGTGTGAGCTGGCGTGTGATGACGGCCACTTTCTTATAATAGGGATCTGTCCTAGGGGTGCCGTGCCCTCCCATTACGGCTACTACTTTTTTCTGCCCCCCATCTTCCACCCTTCCTTCCAGAAGGTCTCGTAGGGCATCATCTACGGCATGATCATGAATCCTCTGTGAGAGTGCTTCTAAAACATCAGGAGAATTTGCTCCTTTAGCATGAAAGTGATCATAGATCTTTTTATCCACGCTATTATCTTTAGCCGTAGTCCAGCCATTCATCAGCTCTTCTCTAGTGTATAGCTGATTTCTGTATGGGTCATACGGGAGATCTGGGAAGCGAGGCAGAATCATCGCGCCACGTAAGCGTAGGCTCTGCTCATCTAGTCCGTCAGGAAAATGACAGCCCATAAAGACAGCCCCCGCACACTCTAGCTTATCCCACTTTAGATCTACATTAGTAAGATCGAGACCTTGTATAACAGCACAGTTAAGCTGTCCATTCTGCCCGAGTAGGGCTGAGAGGGTATCAATTTCGCGGATGATTGAGCATTTTTTCATAATGTATAGTTGTTAGATTGCTGATTCTTTGAGAATGCCAACGTAGGGGAGGTTACGGTATCTGCCTTGGTAGTCCAGCCCGTAGCCTACTACAAAGTCGCTACCTATGGCAAAGCCTGAGTAGTCTGCCTCCTTCACACTCTCACGAGGGATGTCTTTTGTGAGTAGAACACAGGTTTTAATGTCTGAGGCTCCTAGTGCGGTGAGCTTTTCTCTTACCGCGTGTAGTGTGCGGCCCGTATCAAGTATATCATCTAGTATAAGAACACTTTTACCTTTTACGTCAGGCAGTGTTTTATCCAGAAATTCTACGGTGCCGCTGCTCTCTGTTTTACCGTGGTAGCTGGAGACATTAAGGCACTCTATCTCCATGGTCAGAGGCACTCGGCGCAGGAGGTCTGCCATAAAGAGGATGGCTCCTTTTAAAAGGGCAACAACAACGATGGATTGGCCTGCAAAATCATGGGTGAGCTTTTCTGCAAGGATGTCTAACCTCTTCTGAATTACCTCTTCATCAATAAGCACTTTTTCTATATCCGCATGCATAGCGCCAGCTTAGCTAAGATTTTTAATTTCCAAATCTTAATTTTTCTACCGATCACTGACGCTATCCTTTTAAAAAATTACGTGTATTTAGAGGTTTCAATGATTACACAGAGCTATGCCCAGTTGCGCAGTATCTCTACTTCAGAAACTCATCCGTACTCCAAGTGTAAATCCAGATAATGCTCCTGGCACAGATATGACTGGCGAGGCTGCGATGGCTGAGATGGTGAGGGAGTATCTCAGTCCGCTAGGATTTCATACAGAACTAGTAGAGATCCAGCCCGGTAGGCCCAACATAATTGCGCGTGCTCCTGGCTCGGATGACCGGCCTCGCATTTTATTAGGTCCACATCTGGATACTGTGGGCGTGGACGGTATGACCATAGATCCCTTTGACCCCGTAATCCGCAATGGGAAAATATATGGCCGTGGGGCATCAGATACTAAAGGGCCAATGGCTGCGATGTTACAGGCGCTGAAGAACTGTCAACCTCTGCTAAGTAGCCTACCTGTAGCTGTAGACTTTGTAGGGTTTATGGGGGAAGAGTCCAGCCAGTGGGGATCTAAGCATTTTGCCAAAAAACACGCCGGTGAGTATTCATTCGCCCTCGTAGGAGAGCCCACCTCACTAGATATCGTTCACACCACAAAGGGCTCTTTGTGGACTACTCTAAAGACCTCAGGTAAAGCCGCGCACTCATCACAGCCAGAGCTAGGGGAAAATGCTATTTTGAAACTTACCAGCTCACTAGACCGTATGAACCGCAAGCTCACCGCTAGGCTAGCAAGCTACACTCATCCAGTGCTAGGGCATAGCACACTTAATGTCGGAGTTATCCAAGGTGGTTCTAGACCTAATATTGTTCCAGACTCCGCGAGTGCTGAGATCGATATCAGGACCACACCATCACTACATGCAGATGGCGGTGCGCTAAAATTGTTAGAGGATTTCATCATTGAAAATAAACTACCAGTTGAAGTGATGGAGGCACAAGAGAACCCACCAATGGAGTTGGCAACGGATAGTGTATGGATTAAAAAAATGATGAGTGCTAATACTGGCTCTAAGGCAGTGGGCGCACCGTGGTTCTCTGACGCAGCACACCTTAACGAGGCCGGTATCCCCTCAGTATGTATCGGCCCGGGGTCAATTACTCAGGCTCATACCAAGGATGAGTTTATCCAAATCTCTGAGCTGGAAGCTGGGGTAGAGTATTTCGAGAAATTCATCAAAAGCCTCGCTTGAGAAGGCTGAGGAAATATTCCTGAAAAAATGCCTAAGGCCGTTTTTCACTACGGCTGCCCGATGTGGTATTACTTCTTTTTTCTACGCTTTCCCTTTAGCTGAGTCTCACGGTTACGGTAGTTTTTTTCTTGTTTTCTAAAAACGGGTAAAAGCTCGAACTCCATCCACTCGAATGCTGCTTCTAGGCCTTTTTCTTCATAGATACGGCCAATCAGAGCCTCCACTGAGGTGGCGTTACCAATGTTGCGGAGAAAATCATTTGATGTGCAACGGACGAACATTTCACCATCCATCCTCCCCTGCTCTTTAAGGATAAGTTTACGCATATAGAGAGCTAATACAGCGTCCCCCACCCATGCTTCTTCACGCTCACGCATGAGGTCCTCGTCTACTTTCTTTGGTGCTGACATATCTTGTGTGAAATAAAAATTATTCATCCATACTCTTCCGCAGAGCTGTTTCTGACTCTGCATCCCAGTAGCCACTATCCAGCTCTACAAAAACGCTAGAGTATGGTAGTGCGGTGCGTGTTTTAATGACTAACACGCGGTAGCTCTTGGCCGTGTTATTAACAAGGCTCATCAGTATCTTGTGATCTAGCCTTACCGCCTGCCTCCCGTGTAGGGCCTCTTCAAGCTCGGCCCTGTGCACGTCTACCCCCGGTGCATAGTCATAGTCTAATCTACCAATCTCTCTGGCAATATGAATACGGGGTTTTACGTGGTGTTTCTCCTCAATGAGATCCTCTAGAGACTCTAACACATCAGGAATATCTGCATCTACCTGTATGACACGTAAACCACTGCGACTGGCTATGGGAAATGCAGCTTCTGCTATGACTACCCAGTTTCTAGCACCTAGGTAGCCTAGCTCATGCCTGATCTCCCCCTGCCACGGGCGATGATCTACAGAATTACCTATACAACCTACTAGACTCAACACGCAAAAACACGCGGCAAGACTAACAATTTGATTCAAAAAGGATGACATAGAGCTAATGGCGACTGGCCTGCACGAACTTAGGCTAGTCACCCTCAAACATCAATCTGAATACTTCTACATTAACTGGGCGCCCGCTTCAGCTAGTGGGCTACGCTCGCCGCGTGATAGCGTGACATGGGCGGTAAAAGGCTGCCCTTTCAGGCGATTCTTAGTAAATACCAAACCGTTGCTCCTGCTGTCCACATAGGGGTTATCTATCTGCTCTGGATCACCTATGAGGACTAGCTTAGAGCCACGCGACATACGGGTCACCACCGTCTTAGCCTCCTGTGGGGTAAGCTGCTGGGCCTCATCTAGAATGAAGAATCGGTTAGGGATAGAGCGTCCACGGATGTAGCAGAGTGCTTCTATCTCGATGATACCGCGCTCAATAAGATCGTCATAAGGCTTACTGACCTGCTCACCTGCATTCTCTTTTTTCTGTAGCTTTCTTCGCGGCCCCTGATTACTAGTTGGCTGCATAAGTAAGTCCAGAGCGTCATAGATGGGCTGTAGCCATGGGCGCATTTTCTCATCTAAGGAACCTGGTAAAAAACCTAATTGATCTCCCATGGAGACTACGGGTCTACTTATCGTGAGCCCATTATAGCGCCGGTTAAACATCTCATGTAGTCCAGCGGCTACAGCGACTAATGTTTTACCCGTGCCAGCCTGACCATAGCATGTGACGAGAGATATTTCTGGATTGAGCAAGGCGTCAATAAGGCACTTCTGCCCTAAATTAAGTGGCTTCAGATGATGACCGTCAGGGATACGTAGTATATCCGGAATCTGTAGGCGGACGAGATTACCCTCAGCGTCTAAGCGTGCAGGCATCTCTTGTTTATCCCCTACCTTTAGCATTACATACTGATTAACTACGATATCTTTCCGGCGATGGTGCTCTATGACAAGCTCCCCAGAACTAGCAAACCGCTGTAACTCAGCAGCGTCTAGATCGACACTATACATGTCATAACTACTCAACTCTAGCGGGTCCACTTTATCGTTCAGGTAGTCCTCACAGTTAATCCCTACAGCTTTAGCTTTAAGCTGCATATTTAGATCTTTAGTTACCAAGACGACATGAGCTGAGTTATACTCTTTAAGAAGAACGGTAGCAGCAAGGATACGGTGATCTACTTGCCCTCGATCTGGGAAAATCCGCAAAAACTGGCTAAGAGCCTCTGAATTTTTATCACAAAAATCAGGATCATAAATCACCAGGCGGATAGTGCCACCACCCGCAGTTGGCACGCCGGCTGTTACATTCCCTCCTGAGAAAAACATCTCAGTAAGCCTACGGTGGACTTTACGGGCATTAGCACCACGCTCGCTCTGCTCACCTTTAAATTTATCAAGCTCTGCTAGAACATCAGCTGGCACACAGATATGGTTATCTTTAAATCTACCCAAGCACTCTGGATCATGCAGGAGAACATTAGTATCTAAGACAAAGTTTTTAACTTTATCAGATGGGGCCTTAAGGCCAAAATCTTGGATGCGCGCATTATTCACGCGCTTGTTATTAGAACTAGGGGTATGAGATTGAGGGCATGTTTTCTGCTCAATAGTCTCAGTAGAGGTTAATTTTGATTCTGAGGTATTAGGTGTGATCATGAGGTGTTAGAGTAACAACATAACAATACGGACGTAGACTAAAATTTTTAATCTAATCTAATATCAACGATCTCTTTAAGTAAGGCAACTACTATTTCAACACCCTCGACTTACCAACTTTTCTTTAAGTAAAGCATAGCTTATTTTACCAATACCTGTGAGTGGCAACACAGTAAAAGAAACTACCTTTTCTATTCTATGCAGCGGATGACAACAACTATTATGAAGATCTAACAGATCAGAAAAACACACTTCACTCTCTAAGCAAAGTATCAGCCTGTAACCTGCCCTTTTATCCTCTAGTGCTACTACGGCGAAGTTAACATGACCCTTATTTATCTGATGAAAAATTTCAGCTAGAGTATTTTCAACATCTGTTAAATTAACTAATTCACCGAGTATTTTAATACAGCGGTCTACACGCCCTTTGATAACAAGGTGATCTACTGAAACCTCTCCTAGATCATTACTCGTCCACCAATCATTTTTCTTAGGGTCCTCCATAAAACACTGGCCCCCTTGATTGATACCCACGTATGCGGTGAGTAGTGGCTGACCAGAAATCTGGATTCTACCCTGATCATCTGTCTGCACTTGCCAGCATGACAGCATCTCTAAGTCTCTAGTATCAGCCTGAGAGGTAGCTATCTGAGAGGATGTCTCTGTCATACCGTAGGTCTCGCGTATCGGCCACTTCAGCTCTATAGCCTGCCTATAGAGCTCATCATCCAGCTTGCCACCACCGATCATTACCACCCTTAGCGATGGAGGTGCAGGAAGAGCCTGCTTTACCATATCTGCTAACTGAGTAGGTACAAATGACGTAAGCGTAATTTTTCCGCTACACAATACCCTATGACAGGTAGCCGCATCCCATTTCCCCTCATAACTAATCAACTGGCTATCACTCAGGTAGGCGCGCGCGGCGATACCTAAGCCACCTACATGAAATAAAGGTAGCGTCTGTAGCCATCTATCTGCAGTGCTTACTACTAGAAGGTCATTCACCGCTCGCGCTGAGGCCAGTATACCATTCTTTGCCAGTGCCACCCACTTCCCCCGCCCCGTAGAGCCCGATGTACGAAAGAGTATATGCGCTCTCAGCACTGGCTGATGCTGCACCCAGTGCTGGAGTAAAGATGCCTCCTCTGCTGCGTCACGGTCTCTGGGATTTACCAGCACCTCTACACTGGGGGATTCCCAAAACTCAGAGTTTGTTAGATCAAGCGTCTCCATGGTAAAGCTTCTAGTAAATCATCAAATCCGAGGCCACTTCCGTGTGGAGCAGAGAACGCTGGCTTCACCGGCCCCATCCGCTCAGTAAAAGCATCCGGCTCGAATAATCCATGCGTCATCAGCCCGCAGGTATCTATCATACTTGGATATTTCTGCGCGGCTAACGCGGCACACCAAGCTGCATAGGTCTGCCCTATGGGGTGATCCATGTAGCTGGTATAGACCACGCGCCGGCTTTCCACGTACGCATGCGCTAGGACTTTATTAAGCGTATTAACTGCGGGCTTTAGGACGGCCACGTTGAAGGAGTGCGTAGCTGATTCCACATCATGATCCACAGCTAGAGCTATACCATAGCGTCTATGTAGTTCCTCCCAGTATTTTATTTCATAACCGCAGGGGTCTTCTAGGAAATCTATTTTACTACGAAAACTCTCTGGGAGGTTATCTAGTAATTGTTCGATATCCCCTCGCCCTAGCGAGCTATTAAAATCAATACGCCATTTCAGTTCTGGAAAACGCTTAGCCAGCGCCAGTATAAACTCCGTTTCACGAGCTAGATCTCTGCCCATTTTCACCTTCACCATAGCAAACCCCGAGGCCACTGCTTGATCAAAAAAAGCTTCATCCATCAGCAACGTAGCATGACTCTCTGGGACGTGAAGCCCTGCGAAAAGGCTACGTCCCTCGTGCCGGGCAAGGGCATCTTCACTTGCACAGTGTAATGCCGCTCCTATGATAGGTGTGGTGCCTCCATTTTTAAGTATATCTAGCAGGGTATCAAGTGACTCATCACCTAACTCTGGCCATGAGTGGATACAGCCATGGCCATCACCCACTTTAATTAAGGCTCCCTCGTGCTCGAGCCTGCTAGAGCTAGCATTCAGAACACCGGAGCTCCGCAGAGTATAGCGGTGAATGTAGATAGCTGATTTCATAAGATCACGATAATTTGAATCGCAGTAGCGTAAAGTAACAGTTGCAGAGCAGATAGCGCCAGAAATCGATTATAAATAGCACCCGGAGAAGTCCGGTAGACCCACACCTGAATTAATACCCCTAATAAAAACGCTGGTAGAAAATAAAACACACCTCCTTCTACCCCAAAAACAAAGCCAGTAACTCCATAAGGTACAATTGTCATCACCTGCAGTAGCGCTAAGGCCTTTTTCCGTCCCCACTTTACTGCTAGCGTATTTTTTTGATGTTTACGGTCTTCATCCACATCACGCAGATTATTAATGGAAATAAGAACTGCGGATAAACAACCTATCGCTACGCCCATGATTAGCGCCACTGGCTCCCAAGTGCCAGTTTGCACAAATACTGTGCCAGTGACAGCCACCACACCAAAAAACAAAATAACAAACAACTCCCCTAATCCACGATACGCCAGCGGTAATGGACCACCTGTGTAGCCGTAGCAAAGATACAGTGATGGCACGCCAATGGCCAAAATCGGCCACCCTCGCGACTGGATAAGTAACCACCCAAAGATGGATGCTACCAGTAGGCAAACTAGGGCCACAGCATAGACTGCCCTAACAGAAAGCTGACCAGATGCCGTCGCCCTAACAGGCCCTAGCCTATCCTCGGTGTCAGCCCCCTTTTCAGAATCAATGGCATCATTAAAAAAATTAGTCGCTATCTGGATCCACACCGCCCCCATGAGGGTATAGACGGCCAGTCTAGCATCCCATTGCTCTGTTAGGTAATATGCTAGCATACAGCCCACCCACACCGGCACGACGGCGGCAGGTAGAGTCTTAGGTCTGGCAGCGAGGATATAAGATTTCATAATTTCATAGGCTTAGTTCCTTAGGCAAGTGATGGATGGAATCTAGTCGTAAGTAAAGAAGATCACTCTAGATCAATCCACCATTGACGAATACCCATTGCTCAATCCACTCTGCATCATGATTGCCAAACGTGTTATTTTCGAGGGCCGCGTCCAAGGTGTAGGCTTTCGCTACGCGGCTAAACAGCTCGCCATGGGATTTGACGTCTGTGGCTGGATCAAGAATCTTCCTGAAGGAACTGTAGAAATCCAGCTCATGGGGGATTCTGATGAGCTAGATGAGTTTATCCAAGAAATCACCGAGGAAAGCGCTATGGCTCACCATATTAAAAATGTGTATACTGAAGAAATACCTCTTCTTGAAAACGTGAAAGGTTTTACCATTTCAGCCTAACTATTCTTAACCACGGAAAATAAAAAATCCACGGAAGGTAAGGTGCTAGTATCCACACACACAGCAGATACAGCCCTCACTTATCTTACGGTTTCCCCACCACCTAAAACACACTACTGAGAGTTATGAGCATACAACGACAAGATACTAAAACCCGCATGAGCCGTACCGTCACCCACAACGATACCGTTTACCTATGCGGCCAAGTCTGTAAAGACGCCACCAAGGATATCACCGAGCAGACTATAACGATGTTAGAAAAGGTGGATGATTTACTCCTCCAGGCTGGATCAGACCGCCAGCACATGCTCTCCGCCACCATCTATGTGCGAGATATGAAAGACTTCGCCGCGATGAACGCCGTCTGGGACACCTGGATCCCCGAAGGCCACGCCCCAGCACGAGCCTGTGTAGAAGCACGCATGGCACGCGCTGAACTTCTGGTAGAAATATCAGTGGTAGCTGCGGTGAAAAAATAAATGTGCTACCTACGTTATAGCCACAAACCATGAATCGTAAGATTCAGAATACCAACCTCTTCAGCTCCCTACCCTTGATTTCAATAAGGCCTTATGCTCTTGAGCAGAAAGTCCAGAATCTTGTTATTTTAAATCAAGCTCTTTACAATAGAGAATAGTCTATCTGAGAGTCGCTGAACGCGGAGATCGATGGGAGCTAGTATACCATCGGTTATTAGGATGATATTTCCCAAGTGAGTATCTGACACAACGATTTTCCTGAGAGGATCAAATAATGCTAGGTTTCCTCTAATATGAAAGAGCTTCCAACCTGTGCTAGAGAAAAAAACGTAATCTGATCTTCTGTGGCAATCGCCCCCTTAATAGCAGGCTGTTCGATCAGTAGACGTAACCCATCTGGTGTGTCGAGAGCGAGACTCTCGAAGCTTTTCCGCTATTTCCATATATCGACACTATACGCTTATTGGCACAGGGTGAAAGGCGAGGTTACCTTGCACGAATGCTGCGTAAAGGGCGGTTTGAAGGAGCCTTTAGACTAGGCCTTTTACATTTCCCTTATCCCTACCTACGCGATATTAGTATAGACCGCTTGCACGTCGTCGTCTTCCTCAAGTTTATCGATGAGTGCTTCGACCTCTTCTATCTGGGCTTCTGACATCTCCACTGGACTATTAGCGATGCGCTGAAGGTTAGCTTTAAAACCTTGGATACCCATGTCTTCACACGCTTTGGTAAGATCTCCAAAGCTGGTAAACTCACCGTAGACGATTACGCGGCCCTCTTGCACATCCATTTCCTCTAGTCCAAAGTCAATAAGACTTAGCTCTAGTTCTTCCAGATCCACGTTCTCAGTTTTTTTAAATTCGATAACGGCTTTACGAGTGAACATAAAATCAAGTGAGCCACTGTTGACCACTTGACCATTGTTTTTATTAAAGACTGTTTTGACGTTAGCCACTGTGCGCGTACTATTGTCCGTTGCGCATTCTACCCAGATGAGAGCTCCGTGTGGGCCCTTACCCTCGTAGCTGATTTCGTCATAGTTAGCAGCATCCGCTGCGGTGGCACGCTTGATAGCCTTCTCAATATTATCCTTAGGCATGTTCTGTGCCTTAGCGTTATTGATAGCTGTCTTAAGAGCGGTATTAGAGTTAGGATCTGACCCACCTGCCTTTACGGCCATTGTGATGATCTTACCCAGCTTAGGGTAGAGGCGAGACATTTCCCCCCAACGTTTTTCTTTTCCTGCACGACGTGCTTCAAATGCTCTTCCCATGGTAAAATTAGTATCTAGTTTGCTGGGGCGACCATAATGAAACCATCAAGATTCTCAAGCATTCATTAGAGTAACCTAAAATAGGTATAGAGTATGGGGGTTTTAATCTATTTATGGCTGGCAGAAGATGATACGCAGTGAGTCTAAACGTAGTCTGGACTTGGAAATACTCTGGTGTAGCGCATCACGTTGATCTTTTAGGGCCTTAATTTCCAGCTCACTGACATGATCGTTAATTTCCCCCAGTGCCACGAGACGGTCAATCTCACGGTTAAGCTGGGTATCTGATGCGGTGACGGCAGCGGTGATGATACCTTGCATATTAGCAGTAGCGATTTCACGGCACTTCTCTAGCATCATAGGGATCATCTCACGGCGGAATTTCTCCTGCTCCAGAAGTTTGTGTAAATTCCCCACACGAAGAGTCTCCGCAGTAAGGCTCGGTGAACACGTTTTATCCGCACCACTATGGTCTACCTGCACGCGGATAGGTGTAGTGGGAAGGAAGCGATCACTATGCAGCTGCGCTGGTGCCACACACTCCACTACAGAGAAGGTCTCTAGCAGAACACCCTTACTAGGAGCACCCTCCCAGACGCCAAAGGAGGCATTACCAGCCTCAGATGTTAGTAGTAGCTCCAGAGCGGTGCGTGCCACAGGGTGATCCCAGCTCATAAAGGCGGCGTCCTCACGAGAGAGAGCGCGTGCACGATCAAAGGTGATATTGAGCCCCTCATCAGGTAACGCCGGAAAGGCATCGGTAATCAAGTGGCCAGGGAGGAGTAAATAAGCGCGGTTCACCAGTTCCTCGACATGGAGGCCAAAGTGATCCCACAGACGCAGGAGAAACTCTTCTGAACTTTTATCGGCATCCATCTCTGCCATCTGGCGGATCACAGCGGCTGCCTTACCCGGCCTACTAGAGTTCATTTCTAACAATTTATCATATCCACGCTGAAGTTTCTGAGCAATGTGTTTACGGCTCTGCTGGGACTTTAGAATAAATTCATCCAGACTATCAACACTCTCTGGAACCCCGCCTAACTCACGTAAAATTTCAGTAGCACCGTGTAGGCTATGCTCAAATGCCTGCAAACCTTCATGATACCAGCGTGCGAGAAACTCACTGCGTGTGCCCTTTTCATAAGGCACATGGATATTGATCGTCTCCGTCTGGCCAATACGGTCTAGGCGGCCAATACGCTGCTCTAGCAATTCAGGGTCTTCTGGTAGATCAAATAGTACGAGGTGGTGGGCAAACTGAAAATTCCGCCCCTCACTGCCAATCTCTGAACAGATTAAAATCCGTGCCCCATCATCCTCTGAGAAATAGGCCGCAGAGCGGTCACGCTGCAGCAGAGTCATCCCCTCATGGAAGTGCGCACAGTTAATATTAATGATCTCCTGTAGCTTCTCAGAAATATCCTCCGCCATCTTGCGGGTCTTACAAATCAGTAATACCTTTTCATCACCCAGCTGTTTTAAAAGCTCCACTAACCACGGCATTTTACCACCATCTACGGCGATGAGGTGAGCCTTACGCTCTGGAAACCCTTGTAGGGCGTGGCGCGTATTTCTAAACATCACACGCCCAGTGCCAAAGGCGTCCAGAAGCTCACTAATTAAGGGCTCACGGGCAGACTCATCACCACCATCAAATGCCAGGCAGTGCTCATGCACTCGTTCTGACTGAGTGGTAAACAAATCACGATCCGCCGCGCTAAGCAGCTCACCATCGTGCAACCTGCCAACGGCATCTGCCACTGCCTCATACTGCTCAGCCTCGGCTTGAAATTTCTGTAAATCAACATATCGCTCAGGATCTAACAACCGCAACCTAGCAAAGTGCCCCTCAGCACCCAGCTGCCGTGGCGTAGCGGTTAACAGAAGTAAACCCTCCGTGCGTTGAGCAAGTGAATCCACCATCTGATAGGCTGGGCTAGCCTCTTGCTCAGACCACTCTAGGTGGTGAGCCTCATCCACGATTAAGAGATCCCAACCAGCCTCGATGACCTGCTGAGAACGCTTCGGATTTTCTGCCAAGAAGCTCACACTGCACAAGACCAGCTGACTATCGAGAAAGGGGTTCTCCCCATCAGTTTCTATAGATCTACAGCGCTCTTCATCAAAGAGGCTAAAGAGTAGATTAAACCTCCGCAGTAACTCCACAAACCACTGATGTAGTAATGGCTCTGGCACTAGGATTAATACCCGCTCCGCCCGACCCGTTAGATGAAGCCGATGCATGATCAAGCAGGCCTCTATGGTCTTCCCCAGTCCCACCTCATCTGCCAGAAGAACGCGCGGTGCTAAACGCGAGGCCACTTCATCTGCGATGGAAATCTGGTGCGGAATCAAGTCCACACGCCCACCTACAAAGCCACGCACTGGAGACTGCATCACCTCACACTGGCGCTGTAATGCATCCACACGGAGGTCATAGGTATTTAAATCATCAATGCTCCCGGCTAAAAGACGGTCTTCAGGTCTGCTGAAGCTCATAGTATCTGCTAGCTGTGCCTCCTTGATTTCACGGCCGCCACAGAGGTAGACAAGAAGTTTCTCTCGTTTCTCCACAGCATCGATCTCAAGTATTTCACCTTCATGAGTCTCTAGCTCTTCACCAGGTTTTAGCTGCACGCGGCGCAGCGGTGCTGACTCCAGAGCATACTGACGCTGTTCCTGTGCGGCAGGAAACATGACCTCCACCCGCTTAAACTCGACCTTTAACATAATTCCGAGGCCAAGTTCAGGTTCCGTTTCACTGATCCAGCGTTGCCCCGGGGCGATGTGCAAATTTATATCCATAGGAGATAGCGGCGGAGGCTACAGGGATCTCACCATCTCGCAAGAAAATCATATCACACTATGCCGCAAAAAGCATGACAAGAGCGCGGCTCTCCGTATAGTCCCGCCCATGTCAGATTCCATTGCCAGTGCCAGCGAGCTTTGCGTGAGCTATAGCTCTCATACCGTTCTTGATGGTGCCACTCTCGCCATTCAGCAGGGAGACCGTATTGGCCTCGTAGGCCGTAACGGCGCAGGGAAGTCCACCTTTTTGAAAATCCTCGCTGGAGAAACTGTCGGTGATTCCGGTGAAGTAACTCAAAGGCGAGGTCTCGTCACTGGCTACCTGCCTCAGAATTTCGAGCTCAATGATGAGGCCAACGTTCTTGATAACGTCCTCGCAGGTGTCCAGCACGTACTGGATATGATAGCGGAATATGAAAACCCAGAGACCAATGATGACCGCAGCTCTGAGCTACTTGACCTTATCACCCACCACGAGGGTTGGGAACTAGAACACCGCGCACAAAGCCTCCTGACAAACCTTCATGCACCTGACTCCACCGCAACGGTGAAAAACTTATCAGGTGGAGAGAAACGCCGAGTAGCACTATGCCGCGCCCTACTATCACAGCCAGATTTCCTCATCCTTGATGAGCCTACTAACCACCTAGATACAGGCTCTATCGAGTGGCTTGAGCAGTTTCTCTCCCGCTACAGCGGCACATGTTTATTTGTCACTCACGATCGTTATTTCCTAGACCGTATCGCAAACCGCATAGTGGAAATCCGCCGTGGGAAATGTGACAGCTATCAAGGTAATTACACCGAGTATCTCGTCTCACGCGCAGAGCGAGACATGGCTGAAGCACGTAATGAGCATAAAAGGCAGCGCTTCCTCAGCCGCGAGCTAGAGTGGGTAAGACGTGGGCCAAAGGCACGTAGCACCAAGGCAAAAGACCGTATGGACCGCTACTTTGAAGTGGCGGATCAGGAAGCCCCTGAGCAGGAACTCGATGTAGATCTCATCATCCCACAGGCACCTAAACTGGGGAACAAAATCATCGATGCTCGTGGTGTGGGTATGAGCTTTGGAGATAACAGACTATTTTCCAAAGTAGACCTTTCACTAGAAGGCGGGCAGCGCCTCGGCGTAGTAGGCCGTAATGGTATGGGTAAGTCCACATTACTAAAGATCATACTCGGTCAGCTAGAACCTATGGAGGGCACGGTAGAGATCGGCATGAAGACGGAGATTAACTTCATTGATCAAAACCGCCTGATGCTAGATGATGAAAAATCTGTCTTTGAAGAAGTCGGAGAAGGTCAGGAAAACGTTCGCCTAGGGGATGAAACCATCGGTCTACGTGCCTACCTACGCCGTTTTCTATTCACCGAGGAGCGTATCAACACCAAGATCAATCTCCTTAGCGGTGGTGAGCGTAGCCGTGTAATGCTAGCCAAAATCCTTAAACGTGGAGGTAACGTCCTCGTACTTGACGAGCCTACTAACGACCTTGATCTAAATACCCTCAGACTCCTAGAAGAGGCGCTGCTAGCCTTTCAGGGAAGTGTCATCGTAGTCAGTCACGATCGCTATTTCCTTAACCGCGTCTGCACAGACATCCTCGCCTTTGAGGGTAACGGCATCGTAGACTACCAAGTAGGAAACTATGATTACTATCTAGAAAAAAAAGCCGCACGTGAAGCCACCGCCGCAAGCTACCAGAACACTTCAAAAAAACAAAAAACCAAGTCACGCCAAGAACGTCCCCGTAAACTTAAATGGGCAGAAGAACGTGAGCTAGAGACCATCGAAGAAATTATCATGGAAGCTGAAGAAAAAGTGGCACGCCTAGAAAAGACTTTTAACGCACCAGATTTCTACGAGAAACATGCTGATAACTGGAAAGAGCTAGAGGAAGAGCTAAAAACAGCCAAAGAAAAAGTCCCTAGCCTATACTCTCGCTGGGAAGAGCTAGAGGCAATCAAGAAGGCCGCCGAGGAACAATAGGGCAAGAAAGAGTCTTCAAACTCGCATCGCTAGTGGCGCAACGGCCTTAAGCGAGTTTGACAAATCAGTGAGTATTGAATAGAATTAGACATGGCCGAGAGCGACACAGAAACTGCATCAACCGATATGGTGAATAGCCGTATTGAGCTGCTGGCTCGTAAAGCTTTCCGTTCAGCTTACAAAGAAGCACTGGCATCAGAGGGTGGCGTTACCGCCGTTGTCGATGGTGTTTTGTACCAGATTTATTCTGACGGAAGTCGTAAAAAACTCAAGAAGGTAGCCAAACGGATAGAGGTGGACCCTAAGAAAAGGTATTCTTTAAAAGCCTAACATACAGTGGCCAGAGTTCCAAGGGTAAGAATGTTTGCCGGACCAAATGGTTCCGGTAAAAGCTGCCTTAACAATATCGTCAACAAAAGGTGGCTCGGAGTCTATGTGAACGCCGACGAGATCGAAAAGCAACTTAATGAGAGCGGAGGAATACAGCTTTCTCATTTCAAAGTCAGATTAGATGACTCCGATTTTTTAAAGGAGTTCACAGTGGTTTGCGAGAAACGGCAGATGCAACTCCCCTCGATTCGGTGTGTTGATGGTCTGGTATCCGTAAAGAAAAAGGATTTAAACTCATATTACGCTGCTATGATTGCAGAGCTAATACGCATGTATTATCTACAGAACAGGATATCTTTCACCTTTGAGACGGTGATGTCACATGAAAGTAAAATTGCATTTCTTAAGCTCGCAAAAGAACAAGGCTTTAGAACTTACCTCTATTTTATTGCTACCGAAGACCCTCAGATCAACATTGCACGAGTGGCTAACAGGGTGATGAATGGAGGTCATGATGTACCTCAGGGTAAAGTCATCAGTCGTTACCACCGTGCGATAAAACTACTCCCTAAGGCCTTGAAAATTGCGGATCGGGGTTACGTCTTCGATAACTCAGGAGATAGCGAAGAATGGGTGCTTGAAACTGCCAATGTTAAAGAAGAAGAGGCCACTATAATGAATTTCAAATCGAGTCACCTCCCTCACTGGATGGAAGCCGTAATCCGTGTGAAGTAAGAGCCTTGCCATCCATAACTATAAGCCGGAAACCATCGAGAAAGCATCGGAGGAACAATAATCTGGCGGACATCAAAAACTACGTTATTTTATCAACTATGGAAACACGCGTGCATCTACCCGACATGGAGCCCCCATCAAGTATCACTGAAGTGATGGTGGCACTCCGCAGTAAAAAACTGGAACCTAAGCACGAAAAAAAGGACTGGGGAGACTGGATCACATTCCCGGAGAAACAAACTGTCATCAGCATCGAGTCCATGCGCGGTCTTACTAGCTCAGCCACTATTGAACATGAGGAAGATGACGGCTATGAGATTAATACGAGCATCCTCGCTGCCTTTGGAAAGCTCGGGTGGATGGGCTCGGATGAGGACGGTGAGTTCCGGCTGGATTAATTCTTTTAAGACAGGATGAACATGATTTTTCAAGATCTACTGGATTATCCAGTCCTGTTAAATCTAAACAATCCTGTAAATCCTTTCTGACGCCGCAGGCATCCTAAATTCCTTGCCAAAACACGCTTACTCATGGACGGTTCTTTGCCATGAGAATTATTTCTACCAAGGATGCCGTTTTTCAGAAAATTGCGGAAGCACTAGGCAGCCGCCAAGAGGAAACCCAGCTAGAGACACTTGCGGGTATTGATTGTGATGAAGAGGATCTGCATAACCAGCACGAGCTGGGAGAAGAAGACCCCATTACTACCATCGAGCTAATTGCTCAGTGGCTACCCGATACCGGTGAGGGCATTCTAGATTGGTTCTACCTCCGCGTATCTGGTGCTGAGACAGACCCGCCAGAGATAGAGCACGGCGGCCCCCTACTCGCTTTTAATACGCAAGGACATGCCCCTGACCTTGACGCGCTTATAAATGATGCGGTGACCGCCCTGAACGGAGCCATCGAGTGGGCAGAGTTTGAGCTAGAAGAGGCTTAACACATCACAATCTAACCGATCATGAATAAACAATGGGATGTCATCGTGATCGGAGGTGGCGCTGCTGGATTTTTCTCTGCTATCACTTGTGCAGAGACATCTGGAAAGCGCGTGCTGATTCTAGAAAAAACGGCACACGTGCTGGGAAAGGTAAAGATTTCCGGTGGTGGGCGCTGTAACGTCACGCATGCTTGCTTTGAACCTAAGCCTCTAACAGCCCACTACCCACGGGGGGGGAGATCTCTCATCGGGCCATTCCACCGCTTTGGCGCTTCAGACACCGTAGAGTGGTTTGAACAGCGTGGTGTGACGCTAAAAACGGAGGCAGATGGGCGTATGTTCCCCATCACAGACAACTCACAAACAATCATTGATACCCTTACCCATGCCGCACGCGCTGCGGGTATAAAGGTGCAGGCGTCCACAGGAGTGCAGACCATCTCCGCTAACGACCACTTCTCCCTAACAACAAATAAGGACGAGACACTAACAGCGGATCACATTATCATCGCCACAGGAGGCACGCGCCTAGCAGCTGGTGCACGGCTAGCTGAAGCTCTCGGGCATCAGCTTATACCTAATGCCCCCTCCCTCTTTGCATTTAATATAGCAGACGCCCGCACAGATGACCTTCCGGGAGTCTCTGTGCCCTTGGCAGAAGTCTCTGTAGATGGCATGAAACTTAAGGCCACCGGCCCACTCCTCATCACCCACCACGGCCTCAGTGGCCCAGGCATCCTCAAGCTCTCCGCCTGGGGCGCACGTGATCTACACGACCGTGATTACCGTTTTCATATCAAGATCAACTGGCTACCTAACATAAAGGTAGCCGAGCTAGAGAGCAAGCTAGTCTCAAAACGCCAGACTTGGGGTAAACGCCGCGTGCGTGGTCACTGTCCATTTGAAGCTATCCCCAAACGCCTCTGGGATAGGCTCTGTGAGGCAGCTGGTATTTCTACTGATACAATATGGTCCCAGCTAGGAAAAGAGCCTACACATAAGCTGATCACTGAACTTAATGCAGGTAGCTTTCAGGTCTCAGGCAAAAGTATCAACAAAGATGAATTTGTCACCTGCGGTGGAGTGAAACTCAAAGACGTAAACTTAAAAACCATGGAGAGCAAACTCCAGCCCGGTCTCTACTTTGCCGGAGAGGTATTAGATATCGATGGTATCACTGGCGGTTTTAATTTCCAAAACGCATGGACTAGTGGATATCTCGCTGGTACAGCGATTGCGGATATATAATTCCACCCGCAATCGCTTCATATTCACATACAGCGCCCTACCAAGCTTTATGAGTATAAAAAAACACGGTGAGTTTCCTCACCGTGTTTTATAATTCTCAGACTTAGTCCTTTTAGCCGTTAGATACAGCGGCGCGGATGAGGTCTAGGAAGCTCTGGGCTTCTAAGCTAGCTCCACCTACGAGACCGCCATCGATGTCTGGCTGGGCAAGAAGCTCAGCTGCATTCCCAGCCTTCATACTACCGCCGTATTGGATACGGATCTTCTCAGCAAGCTCCTTACTGTAGAGATCTGCGATAACTGAGCGGCAGAATGCGTGTGCTTCCTGCGCCTGCTCAACAGTGGCTACCACTCCAGTGCCAATGGCCCATACAGGCTCATAGGCTACCACCGTCTCCTTCATGTCCTTTTCTTTAACACCTGCGAGGCCTTCAGAAATCTGACTACGGAGCACGTCCTCTAGTTTTCCAGCTTCACGCTCTTCCAGAGTCTCTCCGATACAGAAGATCGGCTTGAGATTAGCGATGCGGGCCTGCTTGATCTTAGCATTGATAACTTCGTTACACTCACCGTAAAGAGTACGGCGCTCACTGTGGCCGATGATAACGTAGCGTACGTAGAGCTCCTTGAGCATCATAGTGCTAACTTCGCCGGTGAAGGCTCCATTGTCATTCTGAGATACGTTTTGAGCAGCTATAGAGATGGCGGAGTTCGATGATAGTGTCTCGATAGCAGCCGGGATAGAAATAAAAGGAGGAGCTATGACTACGTCTGCCTCGTCTGTTATATTGTCTAGTTTAGCAGAAAATGTCTTTAGAAAATCAATTGCCTCACTTGGCCCGATATTCATTTTCCAGTTCGCTGCGATGATTGGTTTGCGCATGATATTAAATAGTTAGTAGAGATTAGATAAAAGTTAAGCTTCGCTAAGTGCGGCTACACCAGGGAGGGCTTTACCCTCAAGTAGCTCAAGAGATGCTCCCCCTCCTGTGGAGATGAAGTCAAAGTCGTCAGGGTTTCCGAATTTTTTAACGGCAGTAACAGAGTCACCCCCGCCCACGATAGTAAGTGCTGAGGATTCAGCAACAGCCTTAGTAAGAGCCTTGGTGCCTGCGGCAAAGTTGTCCATTTCAAAAACTCCCATTGGTCCATTCCAGAGCACTGTCTTAGCTCCAGCAACTACCTTGGCAAAGTCTTCAATAGCTTGATCACCGATGTCGATACCTTCCCAGTCGTCAGGGATTTCGCCACCATTTTCATAAGCAGCTGTTACCTTAGTCTCAGCATCAGGGGAAAATTCCTGAGTAATACGAGTATCGGCAGGTAGGTGAAAGTGGATGCCTTGCTCTTTGGCCTGCTCGAGAATCTCAGTGGCCAGATCAAGAAAATCATTTTCCACAAGTGATTTACCAATTTTATATCCCTGAGCCTTACGGAATGTGTAGGCCATAGCTCCACCGATGATGAAGGTATCTGCCTTACCCATCATAGCCTTGATGACTTGGATTTTATCAGAAACTTTAGCCCCTCCCATGATGGCGACAAATGGCTTACCTGGCTCCCGTAGCTTTCCTTCGAGGAACTCAAGTTCACGCTCGATGAGGAAGCCCATAGCACTCTGAGAAATGTGATGAGTTACACCCTCTGTGGAAGCGTGCGCTCTGTGTGCTGTGCCAAAGGCATCATTCACAAAGATATCAGCACCACCTGCGAGGGCGCCGGCGAAGTCAGAATCGTTTGCCTTTTCCTCAGAGTGAAAGCGGGTGTTCTCTAGTAGAAGTATCTCACCAGACTCAAGCTCGGTGCGAGCTGACTCAGTGGCACCCCCTACGCAGCTTTCAGCAAATGCTACCTCTTTACCAAGATGCTCAGCAAGACGTAGTGCTACTGGTTCCAGTGAATACTTAGGATCTGGCTCGCCCTTAGGTCGGCCCATGTGGGAGCAGAGTGTGAGCTTAGCACCTCCGTCTAGCAAATGCTTGATAGTGGGTAGTGCGGCTACGATGCGTGTATCATCTGTGATTTCACCACTGTCATTAAGTGGTACATTGAAGTCTGCGCGCATAAGAACGGACTTCCCATTGACGTCGAGATTGCGGATGCTGAGTTTAGCCATGGTATTTAAGTTAGTTATATAAAGAGGCAAAAAGGCGGAGAAAGTGACCTTCCTCCGCCTTGGAATAAATGATTGTTGATTAGGCACCCAGAAGACCGAGGCCATCAGCGGCACGGCAAGAGTAGCCCCACTCATTATCATACCATGAGCAAACTTTAACGAAGTTACCGTCGTTTACCATGGTGAGATCTGAGTCAAATACTGAGCTATGAGGATCGCTAATGATATCTTGAAGCACTAGTGGATCTTCAGAGTAGCTAAGGATGCCCTTCATTGGGCCTGCAGCAGCAGCCTCTTTAAATGCGGCGTTTACTTCCTCCACAGTTACATCTGATTTAAGGATAGCAACGAAGTCCGTAAGTGAACCAGTAGGAGTAGGCACACGGAAAGATCCTCCAGTGAGCTTACCCTTCATCGCTGGGATAACTTCAGCGATAGCAACAGCAGCACCTGTTGAAGAAGGCACGATGTTAACAGCAGCGGACCGACCACGACGAAGGTCACCGTGTGGTGCGTCAAGAAGGTTCTGGTCACCTGTGTATGAGTGAATAGTGCTCATGAAGCCCTTTTCAATACCCCACTTATCGTTAAGAACCTTAACAAGTGGTGCAAGACAGTTAGTGGTGCATGATGCATTAGACACGATGTTGTGCTTAGCTGAATCATACTCATCATCGTTGATGCCGATACACATAGTGAGGTCTGGATTCTTAGCTGGTGCAGAAATAAGCACCTTCTTAGCACCAGCTGTGATGTGCTTCTCAGCACCTTCACGTGATGTGAAAAACCCAGTAGACTCGAGAACTACGTCTACATTGTTAGCTGCCCATGGAAGAGTTGCTGGGTCACGCTCTGCAGTAGCTAGAATTCTGTGTCCGTCTACAATGATTGCTTCATCGTCATAAGTAATCTCGATATTGAGACGCCCTTGTGAAGAATCATACTTCAGCAAGTGTGCCAAAGTTTTGTTATCGGTAAGATCGTTAATTGCGACGACGTTTTTGAGTTCACCTTTTTCTATAAGAGCACGCAATACGTTGCGTCCGATGCGTCCAAATCCATTAATTGCGTAGTTTGCCATGGTAAGTTTTAAAATAAGTTATCTGCGGCTATAGAAAGCGCAGGAGCGGAGATTATGCCTCCCGATCTCTCCACGTCAATACTTGCGTAGAGCATTATTAAAAAATAGACACATAAACGCCTTAAAATTAAGCACTACACCCCTTCATTATAACCACCTTACTTCATTGCGGCTTGGTTTTTAAAGTTGCTAATAGTAGAAGAGGACACTAAGGCTCGCGCTCCGCTCCGTAGCGCTGGTTCATTGATCCTAAGGCTACCGCCCACTGATCAACTCATTTTATAACACCATTTCCTCATGACAGACGTCTCATTTTCCGATCTCGGCCTCTCCGATGACCTCCTTAAGGCCATCTCCTACCTAGGCTACGAAAGCCCCTCCCCTATTCAGGCAAAGGCAATCCCTCAAATTCTCAAAGGCACTGACATCGTGGGCCTCTCCGAAACTGGCTCAGGTAAAACCGCTGCATTCACTCTACCTGCCCTGCAGATGATCGATCTAGAGGATAATTTCACTCAGGTGCTTATCCTCTCCCCCACTCGTGAGCTCTGTGTGCAGGTCTGCGAAGAAGTACACAGACTAGGTGGAAAAATGCAGGGACTCCGCGCTGTGCCGATCTACGGCGGTGCTCCTATTGATCGTCAGATCACTCAGCTCAAGAAGGGTGCACATATTGTAGTAGGCACACCTGGCCGACTACTAGACCATCTCCGCAGGAAAACGCTCAAGCCCGCCACTATCAAACTCGCCATTCTCGATGAGGCCGACCGCATGCTTGATATGGGATTTCGTGAGGACATGGAAAATCTTCTAGGTGCGATGAAGAAGGACCACCAGACACTCTTTTTCTCCGCCACCATGAATAAACATGTGGAGAAACTCATCCACAAGTTTGGTAATGACCCTCAGGAAATCTCCATCAAAGGGCAGACAAAAACCGTCTCTACCATCAGCCAGTCATACTACGAGGTGAGAAACCGCTCGAAAATAGAGGTCCTGAGCCGGATATTAGACCTAGATAGCCCACGCCTAGCTGTCATTTTCTGTAATACTAAGCGTAGCGTAGACGAGTGCACAGAGGCTCTCATCGCACGTGGATATGGTGCAGATAAATTACACGGCGACATTGGCCAGCAAGCACGTGAGCGCACCACTAAACGATTCCGCGAAGGTAAATTTGAGCTTCTAGTAGCCACAGACGTAGCTGCACGGGGACTAGATATTGATGATGTGCAAGCAGTCTTCAACTACGATATACCGCAGGATCCAGAGGACTACGTCCACCGTATCGGACGGACGGGCCGCGCCGGTCGTGAGGGTAAGGCTATAAGCTTTGTCTTTGGCCGTGATATCTACCGCCTACAGAGTATTGAACGCTATACCAAGCAGCAGATCCAACGCGAAAAAATCCCCACTCAAGAAGAAGTCGAGGGAGTCCGCGCAGATCAGCTTTTCCAACTTGTGCAAACGCGCCTGGAAAAGGAGGTTAATCGTAGCTACCGCCACTATATCGACAGACTCTTAGATCAGGGGCATACCGCCACAGACATTGCCGCAGGAGTCTTTGAACTCCTCCGTGAATCCATGGGCCGGGAGGGACAGGCTATCGATGAAGATAACCCTAACTTCAAACCAGAGACACAACGTAAAGACCGTAAAGGCCGCCCAGATCGGGGGGACCGCGGTGATCGCTCTGACAGACGTGGTGGCAGAGATGGAGGTAAACCTCATAAAAAAGATCCTAACATGACTACTCTCTTCCTCAGTCTTGGAAAAGCAGCCAGTGTCCGCCCAGCCGATATCCTCGGTATGTGCTACCGTGAGGGCTCTATTCCTGATTCATCTGTAGGACGTATCCAGCTCTTTGAACGCCACAGCCTAATAGATGTAGATAAAGATGTAGCTGACAAGCTGATCAAACAACTCAGTGACTCCAAGCTAAGGAACCAGAGGTTCCGCATTGGCGTGGACCGTATGTCATAAGCTCTCTGCGACTATTAGAATAGTCCAACATTGACCTACAGCTATATTGTGTAGCACGTTTGCGGTAGACGCTACGTGCACACTCTATACACATGCCCCCTACCCAGCTATGAGTAACTCAGAAGATCCTTCAGAAAAAATGAACTACGGCTTTGTAGGAACAGATAGTCAGAGCTTAACAGAGAAACTGGAAAAATATACAGGTGTGGTAGACTGGGAATATCTGAAGCCGCATTACAAGTCTGGAGCCCTGATCTATGTAGACCCCTGTCTAAAAATCACCGAGGTCGGACAGGCTGTAACAGATGATAATAAAGAGCAGATCGAAACTTGGCTAAAGTCTGGAGACCTAGTTAAGCCATCAGAGCTCCACGAGCAATGGTGGGAGCAGAATCCGCAGGATTTCACAGCACTAGTGGTCAGCCCATTTGTGCTCATGCAGCCTGTGGCGACCTCTAACTGATACCAAAGGTTAGACTCACCACTCCAGCCGGAACTTCTTTCAAATCCTCTCTATGTGCTCAGAATGCACTTGGGCTCGATGTACTTAGTCAGGCTACTCCCTTACTGCGCCAACTACATGCCGACTCTCTCTATGAGATTCTTTCAGGCTTTAAAGCCTCTCTGTTAGAAGGCAGTCATCTCTAAAACCCACCAGCGAGCTCTCCTAAACACCTACTACACAGGCAAAAAAAAACCCTGCTAATGCAGGGTTTTTGCCAGAAAGCAAATGGCGGGATGGACGGGACTCGAACCCGCGACCTCCGGCGTGACAGGCCGGCGCTCTAACCAACTGAGCTACCACCCCTCGCTTTGCGTGGGCGGGCGGAAACTAGGAGGATTTCCGCCAATACGCAATACCTTTTTTACGGAAAATGAATTTTTTATTTAAATGTAATAACTGCAGCCTCTAAACTCTCTACATCCTCTACTGAAATCACCTTCACAGACTTATCAATCCTCGCCATTAAACCAGATAACACCTTACCTGGCCCAAGCTCGATAAATGTAGTATTACCCTCTGCAATGAGTTTTTGCATAGATGCCGTCCAGCGCACTGACCCAGTAACCTGCTGCTCGAGCATGGCTTTAATATCATCCGCACCACTTACCTTACGGGCGCCATAGTTACATACCACTGGAATGGACGGCTCTGACATCTCTGTATCAGCTAGCACAGTGGCCAATTTATCTTGAGCACTCTGCATTAACCGTGAATGGTAGGCTCCTGCTACGTTAAGTTTTTTACCCATTCGGATACCCACAGCTTTTGCACCAGCCACTGCTTGATCGATACCAGCTTCACTACCTGAGAGCACTATCTGGCCAATCGCGTTAAAGTTGGCCACATCTACATCACAATCACTAGCAAGCTGCTCAACAGCAGACTCATCACCGCCGATCATGGCAGCCATGGCACCATCTGTAGCATCACAAGCTTCCTCCATAAATGCACCACGCTGAGAAACTAGACTTAACCCCGTGGCAAAATCAAACGTCCCTGCCGCTGCATGAGCCGTAAACTCACCGAGGGAGAGGCCTGCTGCTGCTACTGGATTTAATGACGGCACCTTTTCTTTTAACACCTCGAGACAGGCCAGGCCATGAAGATATAGCGCAGGCTGACAGTAAGCGGTCCGCGTTAGTTGGTCATCCGGGCCGGTAAACATAATATCACTCAGTGAGTAACCTAGGGCTTCATCTGCTTTTGCAAACACTTCTCTAGCCGCCGGATAAGCATCTACTAGATCCTTGCCCATACCTACTTTTTGCGCACCTTGACCGGAAAATAATATAACAACATTGTTCATAGGCCCCCCTCTTAATAGGTGGCCGTATTTCACGCAAGCCTTGAACTTCGTATAAAATGTAAAATCGTTGCAAACTATTCTTGCAAATTACCGGCGAATCGTGAAAGTTCTCCGCGACCGCAATCTGATTGCACTTCTGGAGGGGTGGCAGAGTGGTCGAATGCACCGGTCTTGAAAACCGGCGTGGCGCAAGTCACCGTGGGTTCGAATCCCACCCCCTCTGCCATTTATTCCCGCCCGCTTAAGGGCTATTAGTGCTATAGTGTGGTTATTGATTAAATGAGGGGTAGTAGTTCCCCCTTTCTCAAGCTCCAGAGCCACCCATTAAGACGGCACTCATCTGACTAACCTACAAAAAAGTTATATATTCATGATAAGTGAATTTTATGTTTTCATTAAATACACGATTATTGTGTAGCGATTTATTATATTACCATTGGATTTCCATATTTCCTATCTATATTAAATATTCACACCGTCTCTTACCCAAACATTAATATGCCCCTCTGGTTGCCACCTCTTATCGCCTTTATAGCAGGCTCCATCCCGTTTGGCCTTATTATCGCTAGGGTAAAGGGCGTTAACATCCGCGAACAAGGTTCTGGTAATATCGGCGCCACAAACGTTCTCCGAGTCATAGGTAAGCCCTACGGCATCGCCTGTCTACTCCTAGATTTCCTTAAAGGCTTCCTGCCCACACTACTAGCTATCAGCATCTATTTAATCATAGGCAAAAATGCCCAGATGTCTGTGGAATCACTACAAGAACTCGGCACCATCTTTCCAGTAGTAGACGCATGGAAAGCGCAGACACTGATTATCCTAACAGGACTCGCCGCCATTCTAGGACATAACTACTCACCATGGATTGGCTTTAAAGGAGGTAAAGGCATCGCTACATCCGGCGGAGTTCTAATAGCACTTATGCCCGTTGGAGTGCTCATACTTCTACTCATCTGGTTACTACTCTTCTTTGGCACACGCTATGTCTCCGTGGCAAGTATCGGCACCGCTCTTGCGGTCCCCTTCCTCACCATCTACGGTTCATACAGCCACGGTTACCTCGCAGACGGCACCTGGAACAAACCTTTATTTATATTTTCTATAGTTATTGCACTTATGGCAACATGGCGACACCGCTCTAATATTATAGACCTCAAAAACGGTAGAGAACATAAATTCACCAGAAAAAAGAAATGATTAAGCGCGCAGCTATTCTTGGTACAGGTTCGTGGGGTACGGCCCTCGCCACACTTCTTGCTAACACTCTCGATGAAGTATGTATCATCGGGCGTAATAGTAAAACCGTGGAAGAAATTAATCGCCACCATACGAACCAACACTATCTTCCTGGCCTCCCACTAGCACATAACATCATCGCCAATACTGATGTTACAGAACTTCAGAAATACCCACTTATACTCTTTGCTGTACCCACCTCAGCTACAGAGCAAACAGCAAAATCACTAGCTGAAATGAAACTCCCAAGTGAGACCGTGCTAATATCATGCGCAAAAGGTATTTCCTCAAAAACCGGTGCAGGGATGAGCCAGTTGATTCACTCTCACCTACCTGATAATCCACTTGCTGTAATCTCAGGACCAAATCACGCCGAAGAAGTAAGTAAAGGGCTAGCCACATGTGCTGTTATTGGAGCTAAGGACCATGCACTAGCACAGCAGCTACAGAGGATTTTCACCACCAATGCATTCCGCTGCTACACCAGCGATGACATAGTAGGTATCGAATTAGGCGCTGCTATGAAAAACGTCTTTGGCATAGCTGCGGGCATCGCTGAAGGGCTAGGACTGGGTGATAACGCCATCGCTGCACTTGTTACCCGTGGCCTAGCAGAAATGACGCGACTCGGCACTCACCTTGGAGGTAAGATGGAAACCTTTATTGGCCTCTCTGGTGTAGGAGACCTAATGGCCACTTGCTATTCAGCCCATTCACGAAACAATCGCGTAGGTAAAGCTTTAGGTAAAGGCGGCAACCTGCAAGACATCATAGCTAACCTCGGCATGGTCGCCGAGGGAGTGCCAAACACCAAGTCCATCTACGAGGCAGCCAAGAAAACAGAGATTCGCACTCCACTCATTAATGCTGTTTACCAGATTCTCTACGAAGAAAAACCAGCGTCAGAAGCGTTACAAGACCTTCTTACACGTGATACTAGACCAGAGACAGGCTAGTAGCAGCTCACCAGAGGTAGTAATCTGAAACACTGGGGTAACACTTTATCTGTAAATAAAAAATAGTCATGCGTTTTGGCGGTATTGAGCGGCTCTATGGAAAAGTCGCGATGCAGAGGTTCAGCAAAGCTCACATCTGTATCGTAGGCATCGGCGGTGTAGGCTCATGGGCCGTAGAAGCGCTGGCTCGATCAGGTATTGGTAAAATCACCATGATCGACCTTGATGAAATATGTGTCACTAATATCAACCGCCAGCTACACGCTATGGATGGAGAAATTGGCCGCCAAAAAACAGCAGCCATGGCTAGCCGTATCAGTGCTATCCATCCTGAGTGTGAAGTTGTCTGCCTAGAGACTTTTTTTAATCGCCGTAATGCGGATGAAATCCTCGACCAAAGTTTTGACTACGTCATAGACGCCATCGATCGAGTGCAGTCAAAAGCACTCCTATTAGCAGGATGCTATAAACGTGATATTCCAGTTATTAGCTGCGGAGGAGCTGGTGGTTTACGTGATCCCTCACAAATTAAAATAGATGACATCTCACGCTGCTATAATGACTCGCTCATGAACCACGTCCGTGTCAACTTGCGTAAAAAATACGGTTTCCCTGCTGGGCCAGATCCTAAAATAAAGCGTAAGCTTAAGAAGTTCTACATCGATTGCATCTTTTCATCAGAGAGCCCAGTCTACCCACACTGTGATGGAGAAGTCTCAGAGCAGCGCCCTAATAACGAAAAAGATGCTGATACACGTATTAACTGCGTCTCGGGCCTAGGGAGCATTACACACATGACTGCTACTTTTGGATTTTTTGCAGTTTCTCGGTGTCTAGCCACACTCGCTGAGGGTTAAATAAACACTTAACTCAGCAATCTTTTATGCCCCATACTGTCTGATACGTTTAGGACGACGAATAAGTAAGTAGATCAGAGCACCTACCCAGCCGGTAAGGGCGATTATAATTACCCATACCATTTTATCACTCTCCTCGGCAGGCTCATTCTTGATGCAGTCAATTAGCATCCAAAGCCAAAATCCAAGGAACAGGGAGCTAACAGCTAATATCACCAATGTGATAATCAGCTCAGAAAAGCTGATAGACCCTAACATAATAAAGATTAAGCTACTTCTGATCCTCCGTAGCTACATTAGTATCAGCTACATCATCACCATCATGCTCCTCATCATCATCAAATTCGACATCCTCATCCCCCTCATCATCGGGGTCTACAAGGCTACCATGACTCAGGTAGAAGTGGCGTTTACGCTGTTCCTTAGGAAGAGGAGAAAGCATCATATTCACGGCGCGCCCTGCTAAACGTGGTGCCTGATCTACATTAGCAATTTGCTTCAGATCCTCAGCTGCCTTGTTAAGAACTACAAAGCCAATTTCACGGTGAGCATTCTCACGGCCACGGAATTGAAGTCTAACACGCACCTTATTCCCCTGATCAAGAAACTGCTCAGCGCGAGCTAGCTTGATATTATAATCATGAGTATCAGTTCCTACGCGGAGTTTTATCTCCTTAATTTTGTTAGTTACCTTAGGTGTCTTTTTCTTTAGTTTAGACTGCTCATACTTATATTTACCGTAGTCACATACACGGCATACTGGTGGGCTAGCATTCGGGGCTACCTCTACTAGGTCTAGACCTACAGATTTAGCTTTTTCTACTGCTACACGAGAGCTCATCACTCCCAACTGCTGGTCTTCATATACTACACGGACCTTAGGCGCACGGATACGATCATTGACACGTGTCATGTCACGGCGGCTACGGAATGGCTTTTTTTTCGGTTTTGCTATGGTATTCTCCTTGGTTGTTTAGGGAAAGCGGTGTGCCTAAATGATTAATCATATAAGCTGTTTACACGTCACATTGACGCATAAATAAGTGAGTATGCCAATTTATTCTCCATGCCCAATGTAGGTGTGGGGACATAAAAAGCCGCTATCATACATAAATATATCTGACGCCAGCTCAGAGAGCACGGTCGGCAATTTCCTGTTTGATGGTTTGGACAAATTCATGAATCGGCATGGCACCTAGATCATCTCGATCTCTATGCCTTACGGTTACCGTGCCGCTCTCAGCTTCACGTGCTCCGATGACTAACATATAAGGCACACGGTCCAATCTTGCAAGTCGAATCTTAGCTCCCACCTTATCAGCATTTCTATCTGCGGAGACACGCACCTTTATGTCTGTAAGAGCCTTCACCACCTCATCAGCTGCATCATTAAATTTCTCAGAAATAGGTAATACACGCACCTGCTCAGGTGATAGCCAGGTAGGGAATTTACCCTCAAAGTGCTCAATAAGTAGCCCCCCGAAACGTTCAAGAGAACCAAATGGAGCACGGTGAATCATCACCGGCCGGTGTGGTTTATTATCAGAACCTACATAGGAAAGATCAAATCTCTCAGGGAGATTGTAGTCCACCTGCACAGTGCCTAACTGCCAGTCACGGCCAATAACATCCTTTACCACAAAATCAATTTTAGGACCATAGAACGCTGCCTCTCCCTCTTCCTCTGTGTAATCAACATCTAGTGTCTGCACAGCCTGACGTAATGCATCCTCTGCTTTATCCCAATTTTCAGGATCACCCACGTATTTATCTGAGTCAGGATCTCGCAGAGATAAGCGCACACGGTAATCATTCATCCCGAGAGTCTTAAGCACCTTTTTGACAAGAGCGAGACAGCTCTGCACTTCCTCTGCCACCTGATCCGGTGTGCAGAATAGGTGTGCATCATCTTGAGTAAATCCACGCACACGTGTCATACCGCCCAGTTCACCTGACTGCTCCCAGCGATAAACTGTACCAAACTCCGCAAGCCTAACAGGTAGGTCACGATAACTATGATGATCACTTGCAAAAATCTTTATATGGTGAGGGCAATTCATCGGCTTTAGCATGTAGCCCTCTATTGCCCCTGTCTCCAGACCATTGGTTAATACAGAGCAGCTAGCCTTTTCATCAGAAAGCTTTTCCAGTGCATCACGCTCAGGAATAGCAGGATACTGGCTCTCCTGGTAGTAAGGAAAATGACCACTAGCACGGTAGAGGTCTAGCTTACCAATGTGTGGCGTGAAAACTTGTGAGTAACCCTGCTTGTCAAGCTCCTCAGTAATGAAGTCCTGCAGAGCTCGGCGCATAAGTGCACCCTTTGGCTTCCAGAGGATAAGCCCCTGCCCTACAGCCTCATCAATATGGAAGATTCCCAACTCTTTACCCAGCTTACGGTGATCACGCTTTTTCGCCTGCTCTAGCTTTTCTAGATGTTCCTCAAGCATGGTCTTGTTTTTAAAACATGTACCATAGATGCGCTGTAACTGAGGGCGAGTATTATCTCCTTTATAGAAAGCCGAGGCCACGCTCATGATCTTATAAGCCTTACAGTTACCTGTACGGCCTACATGGGGCCCAGCACAAAGATCCCAGAATTCACCATTTTTAAATATCGAAATTTCCTCATCCTTAGGGATGTCATTAAGTAAATCCACCTTAAACTGGCTAACTGAATCACGCTCATCAAGAGCACCTAATCGGCCGCTCTTTGCCAGTCTCATGGCATCCTCACGTGAGACCACCATTTTTTCAAAGGTCTGATTCTCCTTAACAATCTTCTTCATCTCCGCTTCGATCTTCTCGAAATCACCAGGAGTGATTGAATGCTCTAGGTCTACATCATAGTAGAAGCCACTCTCCACAGGAGGTCCGCCTGCTAACTGAGCATCCGGCCATATACGAAGCACCGCAGTAGCAAGGACATGAGCACATGAATGACGCAAACGTTCCAGATCCGTCATCTGGTGGCGTTCCTCTAATGTTTTACGATCTTTTTGTGGTTCGTTTGCGGCTTCATTTACTTCGGGCATGACGTAGTCAAAAAAGCCACCTCTACCACTGATTTGCAACCTTTTTCAGCAGAGGATTACAGTCCAGCAAATACAAAAAGGAGTGCGTAGGGCAATACACACTCCTCATGAGATAATTATGGGCGAGGAGTAGTGATACTCTTCGAGAAATGCTTACCATGCTCACGAATTAATTTAGCACGGTCAATACCACTTCTCTTAGCGAGAGTGAGCCCTTGATCAGTTAAAACAGTGATACTAATATCTACACCTACAATAGTCCCGCCACGCACTTGATCTTCTGTGAGATTAGAATTATTGGGGAATTGAATGTTACCATCAAAATCAATACCTGTTTCTGACATGGTAAACTCCTGTAGCTGGTTCCCTGGAGACATCGTAGCCCTCACTGTATGAGTAACTGGAGCACTCCCACTATTTACAGTTACCTCAACGAGAAAAGTAACTGAAAATTCATAGATGTTTTCTACAAGAAAGTTCTCAGAGGTAAAGTCTTGTTCATCGGTAAACTGACCAGTATACGCCTGCTCAAGATCATCCTCTGCAAGTAAGTGGGTAAATGCTTCATCCGGATTAATCAGGTGACGATAGAGTGAAAATACGGCATGCGTGTCATCCCCTCCAGTGGTGATCTGATCTCGGTAAACAAGACGGTAGCTCACTGCCGAAACGTCACCACCCAAATCATCAGCTCCACCAATATCACCATTATAACGATCAGTCGCTCCAGTGAAAAAGATTAAGCGACAAGTATTAGGAATCTCTCTCCCAGAAGGCCCCTGAAGGTTACTCGTCTCTTCACCAGCATAGAGCCACTCATGATTACTCCCGCCTTTACGAAGAACAATACCCTCAAAGTCTTTCGCAATAGTACTAATCGCCTCTTTCGCCTGACGTGATGCGCGTACTTGATTACGGCTGTCACGGAAAGTATCCATGGAAATACCAGTCAAGAAGATTAGCACACCCAATAGGATAATCGTAATAGTCATAGCTACCAGAAGCTCCACAAGCGTGAATCCTGGTTTTGTGGACTTAAATTTCTTAATATTCATCAGTTAAATTATTTATAAGTTACTACCGCTCAAGAACTAACGGCGCACCGCAAGATTCCCAGTAAAGACTGCTTTACCGGGCCTATCAGGATCAAATGTGTTTCTAATGTAAGGAACCAAACTACTCTCCATTACAAAGAATTCTACCTGCATAGCTATCACAGCATCAGGGTAGCTAGCATGGTCACTTACTGTATTAGGAGGCCTCTGACCACGAATAGTACCAGGTTGGTCACTCACCTCTAACTCACCGTCATCATTAAATATAAGCTGCGTCATACGGACATAGAAGACTCGGCCTTCTACTACACGTGGAATAAGCTCCTCATCGACTTGGGGGTCACCAAGACGCCGCACTACAGATTGAATAACAAAAGTTTCACCTGGGATGTCATTATCTCCAGCTGCAATTGGCATAAGTGTGCCATCTTCACGCACATTGTTTGGATCTCCACGGTATTGATAAATTAACACCATATTATCGTTTCCTACTGCAGTCTCCACTGACCCTTCAATCCAAGTGAATGCTTTTTCAAAAGCAGTAGTAAACTGGGACTCCCCCGGACGAAGCACTGAGAGTTCTGCTTCTAGAGAACTGGAGAGCCGGTTCGCCTCCTTATAGGAAATAGACTTACGCACTCCCTGTACAGCGGGCCCGAAAGCAGCCAAAAACGCTGTCACCATGACGGCAATAATACCCATAGCGATTACTGTCTCTACGAGAGTAAAACCACAGTTTTTTATGTTACGATTAATTTTCATCTTAAATGTTAAGTTCCTTAGCTTGTTAGCTTAGTATGTTGGTATTGATTATTTACGAAAATATTAAATTAGAAGTTTATTAAAACTCATCTCCATTATCGATATCATCTGGAATTTCCATTTGATCTGGATGGCGGAATGTTGAGGTAGTGCCTTTCCTCCAGACAACAAACCCACCAAAGTTTGCCACGCCACTTCCGGACGTAACCCTAGGGGCTGTTGCCCCAGGAGGCCTACTACCTGCCCCTACGATAAAACTGGCACCTGCATTAGCAGAGATACCTTCCGCGTTAAACTCGTAGTAAAAATAATCCCCAGAGAGGTTAGAGTTAGCACCTCCAGAAGTATCCGCACTAGAAAAAATCTCATGATTTGCTGATGGAATATCACCGGAACCCATTTGATGATTTAATAAACTATACTCCTGACTTAGAAAAACTCCTTGCGGCAAGTAAATACCACGGCTAGCGGCTACCCAATCTCCAGACTCTGACTCAAATGCTACCATCATATAGCGTAGATACCTTTCCTCATCATCAGGGTCTGCACTGATTAAAACTCGAGCATTAGTACCTGATGCAGAAGCTACTGTGCGCGCTTCAGCAAATACACCCTCAGCGAGCGGTATTCCTGCTGTGACACCGCTTGATTTAGATACGTTTTTGAGGCCTACCGCGCCTACGGTGAGTAAAACACCAATAATAGTGATAACTACCAAAAGCTCCACGAGAGTAAAGGCAGCAAGAGAACTACAACGGTTAAATTTTCCATGTAGATTATGCATACTGGTATTGCTAGAAGAAATATTATTCATAGTCTGGTGAGCAGGTTATTAAAATTGTTTATAGATGAAAGCTTCTTTTCATCTATTCTTAATCTAAGCTCCCACCCCTTGCAAGCCCTAATGTAAATACATTGAAGCTACTGATTCTAAATCCAAATAATGTTTGATCAGATAGCCTATTGTAACACTTTGAACGCTACAATCCATCAACATCATAACTCTTCCCTGTCTCCCCAGGATTTACAACTACTCTAATAAGCATTGCCTCTAGGGCGAAGAATGCTGCTGACTAATCCAGCCAGTATACAGAAGCTCAACTCTTCCCTCTTTATAGAGCATTACTTGCTAACAAAAAATAAATACGAAGCAAAAAAATATCGATTAACAATGAAATACCGAGTCTAAATTCATCTAATGGGGGGGGCTTCTCTATATTTTGACGGCAATCTTAATTACTTAAATAAGAGGGCAACATGCAATCAGTAGAAAATAAGATTATTTCATATCGATGCTATCACTCTCTGCTCCTTCATCTTTACGACCAAGGAAACGAGCTAAATCAAAACCAAAGTAACGAGCACAAGCTATCAGAACCGCTGTCGCTGTCGCTTCGTCAAGAGCACCGATGAGAGGTATAACTTCAAATGGATCCGGAATACACAAGACCACGAACGCAATAAGGCCGATAACGATAACAAACAGGTTTTTCATACCCCTACATTACTCATTCCGCGGAAATACGCAAATACTGAAAATACGCCCTATGAACAAAAACAAAGCAAGTCAGATAAATCGCTAGATAAAATCTGTCATGTTAGAGCCAGCCAAGATCTAATTAACAAAGTGATTACCGCGGCGCGAGACTCCTTGAAGTTGGTAATTAGACAAAGGTGCAAAGAAGTAGCTGGAGTATTTAAAAAATATCTACTGGGGCTCTGACGCTGACCCTGCCGAGGAGTAGCTTAACCCGTTTCGTGAAAAATGTGCTACGAGATACCAGATTACTGGAGAGCCGCGGGCGCTTAATTGGGAAATGCCCCCATGATTTTTGCATATCCAGCTGATAACCGAAGTGCAATTTATACTAACAATTCCATAGAAAACCTTACCCTCGGAATACGCTCTACCTAAAGTAATCTACCTCAGTATCGAGCGAGCGAGTATGATGCCCACGCTGACGATTCAGAACTGGCGCCAGAATTAGTGTAATCTAACTCCGAGATTAGAAATCTGGGTGCCCGACCAAAGGTAAATCAACTTCTAATTTCAAAGCGGAAATTGCAGCCCTCACACTTCATTACACAAAAAATATCTACTGATCATCGCTTTGAAAAGCAATGAGCAGGAAATAAGACATCAAACACGAAAAAACGTTCAAAACCACTAACTAGCAGCCCTTAGCTTCTTAATAGCAGCCAAGCGGTTTTTAACTTCTAATTTGATATAGATATTTTCAAGATGTTTCTCAACGGTCCTCTTACTTATTGTTAGAGCATCAGAAATTTCCTGACTAGATTCATCCGCAAGCATTAATGTCGCTATCTCAGACTCTCTACGTGTAAATCTAGACTTCTGCTCTTCATTAAGCTTCTGGTATGGTGAATTTTCACTAGAACAAATTAATAACCCTCCTGCCCCAGCTCGCTCAAGGTAAACTGCAGCCTCTAGCTCACAGCCCTTCGTTCCAAACTTCTGGGTATAGGCTATTTCTCTAGGGAAAATACGTGCATCATTTTTCACCATATTTTCAACCCAAAGGCTTAATTCATCTTTAAGCGCCCATCTACCTTCAATTTTTTCACCTAGCCTTGTGCGGCCCAAGATTAGTTCTGAAGTTTTATCCACATCCCAGAGCTTAGCTCCATCACTTGAAATTACACTAACTCCTGTAACCTGTTTTGTCTTACGCGTCTCTTGAAGCGTCTTAATGAGGTTAGAGCAACTTCTCATCTGAGCAATTTTCTTTGCTGCTGCACGTATATGATCTCGGATGTAGGCTAAGTCTTTTCTATCATCTGCCGCTAAACCTTGCTGCTTCATTCCTAATGTTAGGATTACAGCTCCACTTTCTGAGTTATAAGCTTGGAGATTAATTGTATCACGTAGACCTGCTGGCTCCATTCCATGTTGAAAATAAGCAGTTTTAGCTAATTCCGACTGCGAAGCAATTTCACTGAGAAGGATGATATCATCACACTCCTCCTCACGATACCTCTTTATCACTCTGCGTAGAGCGTTAATTTCTGTCGCCCCCCCCAGCTTATCATGACTAGATGGAATATCAGAATCACTATGAATACTACTCCAGAGCAATTTACCTTCGGCCTTATCAACCTCTAACCATGAAATCTCCGCAGATTTATAAATACTACTGACCCCTTTAACTACGACATCAGTCAAAGCAACCAAATTTTTACAGGATTGAATTGCTAAACATAATGACCTTACAGCATTCTCAGTCGCCAATCGCTGCGGTTCTACGCAACTTTTGTTATCTATCTCATCTAGCATCGCAAAGGTAGATGAGAATGTATGCCTATTTTGTCACAAATTATTCTATATGCATTCAAATACTGTTTAAACTAGCCCTCACAGCCTCGCGTTTCAACCGTAACTCGCGCCATTCATTAACTAGGCGAGAAGCCTCAATTACGCCACAGCCTGATGGTATCTTCACCTCATTACCTGCCCAGTGAATACCGCGTATAGCTACAACAGCGGTGAACTCACCTCCGTTCAACAGCCCAAATGGCGCACCAAAGCACACTGGGCAACCCAGCCGCTGACGCCATTCTAGTAATATCTTGAGCGTTTCGCCAGTTCTAGGAAGAGGGCCCAGTGCTGGTGTTGGGTGTAATCTCCTCATCAGATCATCTACACCGTGCTTTTCAAATAACTCTACCTCAATAGGCGTATGAAAATGAACCAGTTGCCCAAGATCCATAATACTACGCTCTGCACGCAAGACAGAACCAATATCAGAAAGCTTAGCTACCAGAGTCTGTGCCACAAACTCATGTTCACGAATTTCTTTCCCGTCCACGGCAAAAACATCACACTCTTCAGACTTCGCCGTACCTGCTAACGCCATAGTTTTTAAACTTTTACCTCTTAAGCTAAATAATAGCTCTGGAGTCGCGCCACAGAAACCTTCATCGCCAGAACTCCAGCCATAGCTATAGAATGAATCTCCTCGGACCATTAATTTGGCTAAAAGGCTCTCTGCGTTTCCTTCCGTAATCGAACCTTGCTCAGTAGCTACCGGTACAGACTTCACCATCACACCTCGTGTAATCATTTCATTAATTTCGCTAAAGACCTGAGCAAAATCCTCCGATTCTAATTCTTCCCATTTTATGCTAACCAGTTCTTCCGCCAGCCCCACCTCTTTCAGAGAACTAACCTCCTCTACCTTTGCTGGAATCTTCCATGGCCGCGCGTCAGAAAGTGAAAAGTCATTCCTGTAAAAAGCTGTAGTATATTTTGGCGCATCGGAAGATTCCTCGAAAGGGCCGTAGCCTACGGTGTAATTTCCATTACCAGTCTTTAAAAACGCTATCCCATTTTCCTGCACACCCATAGTCAATATCGAGATACCCTGGCACACAAGACAGAAGAATGCAGAAGAATGCAGAAGAATGCAGAAGAATGCAGAAGAATTTCTATTTTGGTATTTGGTATTTTAAAATTCGAACCTAGAAATAGCTCCGTGGGTCGTATTCCAGAAGAAACTATAGAACAGATACTCGCAGCCACTGATATCGTGGATGTGATAAGCGGTTACTTACCTCTGAAGAGAGCTGGCTCCAGCTTCAAGGCTAACTGCCCATTTCATAATGAAAAAACTCCATCCTTTCACGTAAATCCTTCACGGCAAAGTTTCCACTGCTTCGGCTGCGGTGAAGGCGGTAGCTCCATAGGTTTTGTAATGAAGTATGAAAATTTACCTTTTATAGATGCCGTAAAAAAACTCGCCTCACGCGCCGGAGTTCTTATACAAGAAGATGTCTATGATCCGGAAGCAGATAAAAGGCGGCGGAAAATATCACGTCTAAAAGAGCTACATAATGGTGCCGCACGCTTCATGCATGAACTACTACTGAAAGCTCCAGAAGCACAGCATGCACGCGATTACCTGAAATCACGCGGCTATGGTAGAGAGATGGCAGAGCGCTGGCTCGTAGGCTGGATGCCTGCACAACCAAGCGTATTTACAGACTGGGTAAAAGCCAATAACTACACCGGCCGTGAACTCTGTGACAGTGGCCTAGCTGCTCCAAAAGACGCCGGAGGCCTCTACGTCCGCTTCCGTGATCGACTCATGTTTCCCATCCACAACGATTACGGAGACATCATCGCATTCAGCGGTAGACAACTACGAGAGGACCCTAACAGCGGTAAATATATCAACTCTCCAGAAACCCCCCTTTTTAAGAAATCTAAAGTCTTCTTTGCTCTCGATAAAGCACGCAGAAGTATGACCAAGGATAAATTCGCCCTGCTCTGCGAAGGTCAAATCGATGTTATAGCTTGTCATGAGGCCGGTATCACTAGCGCTATAGCCACACTCGGAACTGCCTGCACACCAGAGCATGCGCGACTCCTCAAACGCTATACTAACGATGTAGTAATTTGCTTTGATGCAGATGCCGCAGGCTTTAAGGCAGCAGACAAAGCCTTTACCATCATGTCAGCAGAAGGAATGAACTTGCGGATGGTCGCTATGCCCGAGGGCGAAGATCCGGATTCCTTAATGAAAAAAGAGGGTTCGGAGAGCTTCCGCAAATTGGTAAATGAATCTCGTGACTATTTTGAGGTAAAACTAAATCATGAAACAATGGTACGTGACCTAACATCCGTTAGGGAACGCGCAGCACTAGCCCACGATCTAGCCGAATTAGTAGCTCATGTTGATGATAAGATGACCAAAGACGCGCTCATTAATCAGATAGCTACCCGCCTAGAGATAGGTACAGAAGAATTACGTGCAGGAGTCGTCCGTGCAGAGAAACAAAAAAGCCGCTCCCAGTTCTACGATACCCGGCAAACAGCTAGAGACAAACAAGCCGCTGAAACAACGCCTCGTGTAACCGCCACACAGATCAACGGCTCAGTCTCCTATCTATGCCAACTGGCACTATCATCACAAGAGGCTCAAGACTGGCTTGGCGAACAGCTAGAGTCACTAGGAGAACCGCTAGCACATCTACCAGGCGGATCTATCCTCCGTAATATTCTAAGCCGCTGCCCAGACACTACAAAACCTGCTACTATACAAATTTTCATAGCCTCTTTCAGCCAGGAAGACCAACTAGCACTTAGGTCTAGCCTAATGCAAGATTCGCCACTAAACCCGGTACGTGCTGCTGAAGAAACAACAGCTATGCTCGTCAGCACACACTTTCAAAACAAGGAAGCATCCATCCGGGCACGCCTCCGTGAGCCAAACCTAGGCACAGAAGAAATGATGGACTTAATGAATCAGGCTAAAGATTTACAAGATATCTTAAAAAATCTACAACAGCGCTTCATACGCTAAACAGATATCGTCATTAGCAATATATAGCAGCGCTATCTCTAATCCAGCGTAGTAGCCACACCTCTAACACACTTGCACTCAGATAGATTACTAGCTACTACTTTACATTAATCTCTCATAAAAAAACGGCGGCCACCGAAGTGCACCGCCGTTTAATTAAATTTATTCAGTATCTCTTTAGTTAGTTACAGGCTTACTAAGTACTACAGCATCACCTGATTGAATCACCATTCCAGGAGCTAATGTCTTGTAGTCAATATCAGCAATGATACGTGTGCCTTCAATAGCATTAATTTTAAGATTTCCAACATAAGCAGATCCACGCTTAATAATAAGCTTAGAAGCACTAGTTACAGGCATATTACTCGGAATACTGACGGTTACAAATCCCCAGTCATGATTAACTGCACTAACGCGGCCCTGGAGTGCATTTGATTTGATACGGCTTGCACGCCTGCTAACACGCTCATTAAGATCAGTAATTTGAGTTTCACTAGAGCTAGCACGCCTATCAGCAACTTCAACGTTGGTATTGAGCTCCTCTAAATCTTTGTTAGCTTGCTGAAGATCCCCTTCGAGTTTACTGATAAGGCCTGGAATTTCGTCAAGTTCAACATCATCACCCACTTCAGATGCAAAATTCTTTTTAATCTGAACAATTAGATCTTGAATTTCTTGAAGTCTCTCTTTTTGTCCAGCAATTTTACTACTCCACGTGGCTGCCTGCTTTTTAGCGAGGTCTGCATTATTATTAGTATTGTCACGGCTGGACTCTAGTTCAGCAAGCTCTTGCTTAGCAGTTTTGAGTGCATCCTCAACTTCGTCAGCCTCTTTACCCGCTTTCTTAATGTTTTTCTTACGAGTTTCATTTTCTGAATCAAGCTGCTTGCGCGCTGTCTGCAGATCTTTAAATTTGTTCATACTATCGTATGAGAACCACCCGGCGGCGGCGATTGCGACGATTGCAATGATGTAAGTAATAGCTTTCATAGTGCTTAAAATGGATGTGATAATTAAATGTGTAGGTCGGCTGCTTGATCTATAACAGTTCTATCGAGTAGCGGTAGTGCTGGTATTAGCTTCTACTAATGCACGTTCAGCGACTACTGAATCTCCAGCTTGAAGTGTTACGCCCTCTGCTACTGAATCAAGTATGATGTCAGCAGATGCTCTGCCAGATTCTACGGCTGTTACTTTGAGCTTACCAATGAGTTCATTTCCACGGAGAACATCAAGATTGGAGCCACTTACTACGCCCTGCTTGTCACCTGCTGAAAGAATCACAAACCCCCAGTTACGGTAGACCGAGCTGATTTTGGTGCGTAATGTTGGGAATGATTTCCCTGTACTCTGGAGGTCAATTAAGTTACGAATACTAGCAATTCGATTTTCAGCATTTTCACTACGTTGAAGAAGATTGGCAAGAGTTGCTTTACTACTATCAATCTCACTAGCTGCTGCGCTGAGCTCAGTGCGCATGCGCTTGACTTTGGGAATTAGGTCAGAAGGGTTAGGTAGCTCCTTCAGAGTCTCATCCCCAGCCGCCATTTCTAATTCGTTTGCTGCGTGTTCTGATTTGAATGTAGTTACGCTTTTCTCAGCAGCCTCAAAATTCGCTGTAGCTTCTTCCAGCTCTCCTTGGACTACTTTGGCAGTTGCGATTTTCTCCTCCTTTTCAGCTTCAGCACTTGTAAGGCGTTCCTGCTCCTCACCCAGCTCTTTTTCCGTAGAGGTCTGTAATTTCAAGGCCGTTTTGTTAATATCAATCTCGCCTTGATACGCTTCCTTATTTTTAAATGCAACGAATGCTGCAATAGCAAGTAATACTGCTGCTATGGATCCAAATACTGTAGACATAATAGTAAGTTAATGTGGTGAAATCGCTACGATTTCGGTGTGATGAAACAAACTACTGTCTTATAGGGGGGCGCGGCAATAGCAAACTTGATCAATTTTACTCTTGCACATCTGAGCCATTACCCTTTTGAGACTTCACAGCGTAATTATACATTGTAATTTAGGTCCCCTCAGACGCCAAATATCTATCATGAAGACTATTCTCCGCATTTTCTCTTACCTCGGTAAGTATCCTAAGCTCGCTACCGCCCAGCTTCTTTGCGCCATTGTAATGACACTTATGCTTCTGGCATTCCCTATTATAACGGGGCGCGTGAAGCGAGAGGTGATTGATGATGGTGCAATTGGATTACTTCTCCCATACATCATCATTGTCTTTGTGGCATTCTTTGCCCGCGATTTCTTTAATTATTTACGTATTCTAATAAATAACACCTTCGAGCAGAAAGCAGTTTATGATCTACGCTCAGAATTATATAATAAACTCCAAAATCTGCGCTTAAAGTGGTTCGATGAACGTCGTACGGGTGACATCATGACACGTGTAGCGGAAGACGTTCCCCAAATGGAACGGGTTATGATTGATGGTATTGAACAAGGCCTTATCGCAGCCCTCCAAATTATAGCCGTCAGTATCTTCCTCTTTACCCGTTCCCCTATCCTAGCGTTATCAGCACTCGCTCCTATTCCACTACTTATTTTGGGAGCATGGCTCTATACGCGCCACGCAGCTGCACGTTATCGTATCGTTAGAAAAGCGACAGGGGAAATGAACGCAGCTCTGCATGACAATATCGCAGGGATACGGCAGATCAAATCCTACGCAGCAGAAAATGAAGAGCACGCAGCATTTAATGAGACCTCGGCCAAAGTAAGCACTGCTAATCTTAGAGTCATGAAAGCATGGGCCCTCTACTCACCCAGCATGAGCTTCTTTAACTCGATAGGCTACACCCTCGTATTAGGAGTTGGAGCTTGGGAAATCCACCACGGTAGAATGGGATCAGATGTACTCTTGGAGTTTTTCACCATCATATGGGCGCTCTATGAACCAATGGGCCGCCTCCACCAACTTAACCAAATGACGCAGTCATCACGCGCCGCCGCTGAACGGGTCTTTAGTATCCTAGATGAAGCTAATGAACCTCACGCACACGATGGCAAACCTCTCAAATTACCTGTGCGTGGGCACGTGCAATTTACAAATCTTAACTTTTCTTACTCAGCTAAACAAACCCTCACCAATATTACTATAGAGGCGAAACCCGGGCAAACTATTGCCCTCGTTGGATCCTCTGGCGCAGGTAAATCAACCATCGTAAATCTACTCTGCCGCTTCTATGAATACGAAGACGGATCTATCACCATTGATGGCACAGAGCTTAACACCACCAATAAAACATCACTACGCTCAGCCATTGGTTACGTCACACAAGACCCCTTTTTGTTTAATAACTCTGTCAGGGAAAACCTCTATCTCGCGCAGCGTGATGCTACTGATGAGGCCTTGTGGTCAGCACTCTCCTCTGCCAATGCAGAGAGCTTCGTTCGTGCTCTCCCAGAAGGCCTTGACACAGTAGTCGGTGAGCGTGGCGTAAAACTTTCAGGAGGTGAACGGCAGCGCTTATCCATTGCCAGAGCTCTACTCAAAAATCCTCCCATACTCTTGTTAGATGAAGCTACCGCATCAGTAGATAGCGAAACTGAAATACTCATTCAGGAAGCTTTAGATCGACTTATGGAAAGCCGCACTGCCTTTGTCATCGCCCACCGCCTCTCCACTATCCGAGATGCAGATGTTATTCATGTGTTAGATAAAGGCCAGATCATTGAAACAGGAACGCACAGAGAGCTCCTCGCAATGGGTGGTAAATACACTAGACTCTCTAAACAATCGTTTTTAGCTGATAAGTAAACTAGATTACGCAAGCGCTCATCCTACGGTATAACTAATATATACCCCTTTTAGTTAATTAAATGTGGGTGGCCCCACATAGCCACTAATTTTACATATCCTCAGTATCAACCATACTAGCTGACGAATGCTACCAAACACACAGAAAACCCCTGCAAATATAATCGTCCGCGGCACTAGGGCACCATTTATATATGCCTACACCATTATCGATTAGAAAACTCTAGCTCAATAACACTTCCCTGT
>JALZUC010000059.1 GCA_023301765.1 Akkermansiaceae bacterium
CACAGCTACGTAGCTGTGCTTTTAATCTGAGTAGCTAACACCATAGATGATGCTGGCTTAAACATATTTTATGTAGATTATGACTCCTTCATTGCCTTTTCAGTGGCAGTGAAACCAGCAGCTTTCACTGCTTTAATAAGGTCTTGTGCGGACACACCAGACTTAGCTTGGACAACTGCCTTGTTAGGCATAGTTACTACTACTTTAGAAACACCTTTTACCTTTGTTAGTGCAGACTGCACTTTTTTTGCACAACTACCAGCTCACTTCATGCCTGAAACATTCAGTGTGAAAGTCTTAGTGTCTGCTTCTGTTACTACATTTTGCGGGGCTGTTGTGGGAGCTGCGATAGCGGCACCCATCGGGAGTGCAGCAAAGGCGCACAGCGCGATGGCTTTTGTATATAATTTCATATTTTAGTTTATATTAGGTTAAAAGGTGTGACTCCAAGATAGAGGCGCACAATTATAAGTGGGAGCATTCAAGCAAAGTATTATTCCCGTAAAATAAAGAACATTTTACAGCACATCCACGGAGCTCAGTTTAGCAGTAGTACAATAGGCACTCTAGGTAAGACTTTTACACATGCATGGAGTAGATGTAACATGAGTAATGCCTCGAAGAATGGTATATTAACCATCCTTAATCAACTATCCTTAACTATCTAAAGAGAAACTTTCACCCAATCCCACCTTCCTTTCCCATTTTCAATAAATACTTGTGACATTCTTCTTGTTTACTAAGGTCTGTGTTTGGAGACAAGGCATGTTTGTCTTACCTAACTTAACTATAACTATGAATAAAACAAAACTACTAAGTATCGCTGCTACAGCAGCACTCACATCTACCCTATGCGCTGAGGAGTCTGACTGGAATAATAGCTTCGATCTTGGAGCCACTCTTACACGCGGTAACAGTGAATCCACACTAATTAGTGTAGGTTTCGCAACTACTAAGAAGGATGATGCTGATGAATACTTCGGAGCCTTAAATTATACCTATGGTGAATCAGAGGAAGACGTAACTAGTGATGAAATTCTTGGTTCGTTCGCCTGGAACCGTCTCATTACAGACGTTACTTATGCTGGTATCCGTGCTGACCTCCGTATCGATGAGCTTGCTGATATTGACTACAGAGCAGGAGTTACAGGTTTAGTTGGTCACTACTTCATCAAAAGTGATACTACATACTTAGCAATAGAAACTGGTATTGGTTTCACTGCTGAAGAAGTTGCCGGTGAGACTGATACTTACGCGAATCTCTACCTTGGTGACCGTTTCGAGCACAAACTTAATGACAAGACACGCATTTACCAAACTCTTAGCGTTACTGCACCTATCGAGAATCTATCTGATTATTCACTAGTAGCCGAGCTCGGCCTAGAGACAACACTCACTGATACGATGTCCCTTAAGATCTATATTCAGGACAAGTATGAGGGTGAGCCTCCATCAGGCATCAGTAACAACGATGTAAAAATCGTTACTGGTATATCCTACAAGTTCTAAGGGACTTCTAAAGATGTCCTCAAAGGTAGTATAATCTCCTTTAAACAAGATACCAGCCAGTTCACTCTGGGTGGTATTTTTTTGTCCCCCCATCTAACTATCTAACCTATTTAGTAAAACCCTATAATCGTTACCATAAATATCCATGCATATGAAATATAGGTCGATTTTACCTTCACTTAGATTGGTCAATTCGGCATGATACCCTATATTTCCTAGATCTGCGCTAAAGGAGGAGCTAGAAAAAAGCTGTGTTCCAGTGTTCCTTGCATACAAGATAAAGTTATTAGAATCACAGCTCCATAAACCTACGATTTCAACATTATCATTCAAAGTCTTAGACTCTGATAGCTTCAGGGTGAAATCTCCAGAACGCTTTAACTCTAATAGCCACGAATATTTGCAGGGTTTGTAATCGCCTACAGTTTCTGAGCTACCTCGCCAGATCCCAATAAGGTCAACTGGGATAACCAATTCAGGTAAATTATCTTTCGGAGTAGCCTCTGGCGCTTCACTTTTTTCTGTAGAAGGTAACAACCTTAACGAAAGCGGGACCACAAGAGCTAGGATCAATATTATCATGGAACCTATCACCCATGGTATAGGCAATGGCATACTAGATCTTATTTTTTTCATTGATATCTTATTATTCCTACTTTCGCTACCCCGCTACAAGCTAAAATATACATCAAAATTAGCAGGTTCGCTGATATAACACAGCGGCAATACAGCTTTTAACCTACTGTTCTAGATGGGCTAGAGCGTGTGGTAACTACTCCCACGCAGCGGGTATTTGGTAAGATAAATTTTTCTATTTCAACAGTCACTGCAGCAACGGCAAACTCGTCTAATATGGCATGCGCTATATCCTCAGATAAAGTTTCGATGAGTTTACGTGGATGATGTAGCGAGATCTCCTCCGCCCTAATAGCCACAGCGTGATAATCGATGGTGCGGCTGATATCATCATTGAGGGGGATATCCTCTGCAGTGACCTTGGGAGCCATCGTGATATTAAGAAGGAGTTCTTGGCTCTCTGCACGTTCTTCATCCGGCACGCCTATGTGACACGTCACCTTCAGACCACGGATAAATATCTGATTATTGCTTTCTGAAGGTTTCATAGTTCTTTAGGACTCTGTGGTAGATTAGGTAGACAGCATTTCCTTGAGCTGCGCGAGGTCATGAACAAGGTAATCTGGAAATACAGCAAGTAGCTGTTCACGGCTCTGGTAGCCAGTTAAAAGGGCGACAGAAGCTACCCCCCCATGCTGTGCGGTCTCAATATCATGGGTCATATCACCCAGAAATACTGTATTTTCTGATGCCAGATCATGCTTCTTTAGTATCGCGTGAATTTGCTCTCGCTTATCTAACACACCCGCATAGCAGGCCTCAAAGTAGTGATCTACTCCAAGCTCTTCCGCATGACCATCAAATGCCTGTGCATCCATGGAGCTAAGGATAAACATACGTGCACCACGGGTGCCCAGAAACTCTAGGAAATCTTCTGCGTGCGGGAGTAGTGGAGAGATAACACCAGATGTAGCGGAGTTAGCAAACCCAGCTCTAAAGTGATCTTCCACCTCGTCTAGAGGAACGCCCGGAAGCACTTCTTCATAGAATCCAGTGTAAGGGAGCCGGAATCTTTCCTTAAATTCCTGCCGAGTAAGTAGCGGCTTTTCATAGACCTGCAAAACATGGTTAGTAGCATCTAGTACCATGGTAAGATCATCCACTAGTGTGCCGGACCAATCAAAGATCCAGTTTTTGTAGTCGTTTAGTTTTTCCTTCATGCTCCTTAGGTTCACGAGTTCACGTAATCTTAGCCAATTTTGAAAACCACCTGCTTTATATTCTCTACACCTAACTCTCTGTGGAGATTCTCTAGGAGCTTGCCGCTCATCTGCTGTAGGTGAAACTTCATTGCTGGCTGTACGACTCGTAGCACTAGCACTCCATTACGGATAGAGTCTGGCACGGTGTGCTGCGCGACAAAGTCTCCAGCAACGTCCTTCCATACCGTTTTTAAACGCTCCTCATCAACGCCCTCAGAGAGTCCCACGGCCTTAAGTAAATCATCAAGATATTCACCAGGCACATGAATATTCCTCGCCGGATGGGGCGGATCTATACCGCCGCGCCACTCGGTGAGGAGCTTGTTGCGGATACGACTACTGCGCTTTTTCCCAGTAGTTTTCTTTGATCTTGATCTACTCTCCGCCATCATCGCCAATGGCTTCCACTGGGCAGCCGTCCATGGCCTCTACACACTGCTCACGCTCTTCATCATTCTCAGGCTGCTTATAGACAAAGGAATATCCTTCATCTTCTTCGCGTGTGAAATTATTTGGCGCGGTTTCACGGCATAGGTCACAGTCGATACACTGACTATCAACATAGAAAGTTCCCTTCACATTCTCCTGATTTTTATCTTCTTTATCTGCCATGGTCTGAGTGGTGGTAAAATAATTTTAACTGCAGGTAAATCGCCCAAGAACGCCTATTACGCAAGTCTGAAATCTCAAAGAACTAGTCAAAAATCAATCTATCCAGGGGGATAGGGCATGCGGTCTAACGACCATCTCTATATCTACCTGTGCCGGAAGTATGATGAAATTACTAAAAATCGTGCTGAAAGCCAGTATCTGCCACTCACACATCCATGATTTAGCTCGCATGTTCGGGTAGCCTTTTAAAAACATCGATGACATCCTTTTTAAGGATGCAGGGGCAGATAGTGAGCTAGATTAAATTGGCCGGGTTTACTCCTGATTTTTTCGGCTTATCATCATTGGTGGGTGTCACCAAGGCGGGGCTAATGATGAGACTAGCTGGCATGAAATCATGGAGTATTCCTCCCCAAAAACCCAGCTAGTTCTGACCTCAACCCCGAAACGAGACGTAAATATGAATACTTATAGTTACTTCAGATTGGTAGTAATTTAAATTCTTAAAGAGTAACCAGCAATCATTGCGAATGGCCTGAGCAAATTTAATAACTTCATCAGCGATGAGTGGTATAAACCACACTGCCTGAATCTCTAGCAGTATCTCTGG
>JALZUC010000060.1 GCA_023301765.1 Akkermansiaceae bacterium
CCTCCTACTCCGCCTGCGCCTTGCATGCTGCCGCTCATGTCCATACCCCAAGTGTATGAATTGAGAATGGTGAATGAGGAATTAACTATGGAGTAGTCTGCGATCATGTTCCAGCCGTCATAGATGTAATATATGGCTGGGGTGGTGTCAATCTGTTTACTGGTGCGGCGACTTTGGGCATCATAGCTGTAGTAGATGGTGCTATTGTTTGCTTTGACCACTGCTATTAGCCTATTTTCTGCGTCCCAGATGAGCTGGGCGTTGCTGGTAGCCTCGCTTGGGAGTGGGTATGATGTGGCATTACCATCTTCGTCATAGCCAACGTAAATTACTCAGTTCAGTATGGGGCGTGCGGATAAGGGGTAGGCAATACCGATTTAGAACTGGGGAGTTAGTATTGGCACGTTTCTCCATGGAGTTTGAAGGCCGAATGTGCGACCTAGGACGAATCAATTCCCAGATCAAAGACGCGAACTGTGCGGTTACGCTTGCCTATGAATAAGAGCGAAACTAGACCGCTGAAAAACCCCCAGCTTTGTAGGCTGAGGGTTTTACTAAAAAGGGAAATACCTTAGGTGTATTAGTACCTTAAGAAAGGTGTAAGGCTAATGTTTTGTTACTCTTCGACTTTTTTCAGAGGAGCTATTTCATTAGTTTTAGTTTCTAACTTAGTTTCTACTTCTGGTGCTGTATCTAAGGCTTTGTTTTTTTCTGCATCATCACTCTCACCCGGAGAGCACTGACCTGACATTCATGTAGGGACACCAAAGGCTGGAAGAATCCAGAGCTGAAGTGCAAAGTATAGGCCGACCATGCCGACGAAGATAAATATCTTTTCCATGTTTTTGAGTATAATCTAGCTTGGTAATTTGGCTACTGATTTTTCATATTATGCGCCACCATGGTAAAAAATGTGCGTAGATCTAGCTGAATAGACTTTGGAACATTAGTCTCATCCATAGCATCATCCATAAGTTCTAACCAGCGCACAGCTTCAGCCTCACCAATGGCAAAGGGGGCGTGCCGCATACGAAGCCGTGGATGGCCACGTTTTTCCTGATAACGGGGGTCTCTACCAAAGCGGAAGAGTAAGAAGTCGCGGAGACGCTCTTCTGCACCGACTAAGTCTTCCTCAGGATACATCGGCCCTATGAGGTCATCGACTTTAACCCGTTTGTAAAATGCTGATACCATCTTGGTAAATCCTGCTTCACCAAGGATGGTGTATATGATGGCTTCGTCCATTAATCGGTTATTTCTTAGTTATTAAAGGCTGCACGGCACCCTACTATTCAGCTGTCTGGCGGGCAGATGCCTTGAGGCGTAGTGCATTAAGCGCAATAAAGCCAGTGGCATCATTCTGATTATACGCTTCTTCTGCTCCACCTTCCATGGTGGCTACGTCTTCACTGTATAGGGAGAAAGGTGAACGGCGCCCAGCTTGCATACAGTTACCTTTGTAGAGCTTGAGACGAACTTCACCTGAGACGGTCCTCTGTGTGGAGGTAACTAATGCCTGTATGGCCTCACGCTCTGGCGCAAACCAGAATCCGTTATAGATTAACTGAGAGTATTTGGTAATGAGGTCATCACGCACATATTGTGCTTCACGGTCCATTGTTAGAGTTTCTAAGTCGCGGTGTGCGGCTAGGATGATTGTGCCTCCTGGAGTTTCATAAATACCACGTGACTTCATACCTACAAAGCGGTTCTCCACTATGTCTACTCTGCCAATTCCATGTTTACCACCAAGGAAGTTTAGCACGCGCATTACTCCGTATGGGGTAAGTAGAGTGTAGCCATTCTTTTCGCCCTGCACGGTAAAGTCACCTAGCTCGGAAATCACGGCGTCTAGCCCCTCGTATTTCAGGCCGACTATATCGCCTTTTTCAAAGAGAAATTCTACATATTCGGGAGTATCAGGTGCTTCTTCAGGCGAAACGGAGAGCACATACATATCACGGTCAGCTTCACCGGTAGCATCATACCAGGTATCTTCCAGAGCGCCTGCTTCAAAGGAGATGTGCAGGAGATTTCTATCCATAGAGTAGGGCTTACTCTTGGAGGCTGTGACATCAATGCCGTGCTCTTCACAGTAGGCGATCATCTCTAAGCGCCCGGGGAACTGAGCTCTAAATTCATCATCACGCCATGGTGCGATCATCTTGATATCTGGTGCGAGTGCTGCCACAGAGAGCTCAAAACGCACTTGGTCATTACCTTTTCCGGTGGCCCCATGAGCGATGGCGTCAGCACCTTCCTTGATGGCGATATCGACCATACCTTTAGAAATACATGGCCGTGCGATGGATGTGCCTAATAGGTAGCGGCCCTCATAAAGAGCATTTGCCTGGAACATAGGGTAGATATAATCAGCCGCAAACTCCTCACGAAGGTCACCGATGTAGCACTTACTAGCACCTGTGCTAAGGGCCTTTTGCTCTAGCCCATCCAGCTCCTCACCCTGGCCAACATCCGCACAGTATGCGATGATTTCTGCATTGTATTTCTCCTTTAGCCAAAGAAGCAGGACGGAGGTATCAAGACCTCCTGAGTAAGCGACGACGATTTTCATAATAGTGGTTGTTGAAAAATAAAGTGTATCTGCCTGAGAAGGCGTGTGGAGAAAAGCACGATGAGTGGCTAGATTCAAGACATACCTAATAATTAGGCATTCAGTCTTTTAATTCTCTTTCTGTATATGAGGTTCATTTACCTCTAGGGCAGGAGTGGATTTACCAGCAGGAAGGACCTTACGCATCAGTTTTTTAAGACCTCCCTCAGCGGCTAACTCTGCGGACTCGGCATCACGGATTGCCTTTTCCCATGCTGGGGCAAATCCTGGTGCTTGCTCACGCATCACATTGACCGCGGACTCCATGATGTGGAGCTGGCGCATCTCTGCCCGGCCTGCTTTCTGCCCTACGGTGTTGATATTTACCCGTAAGTTTTCGTTCTGCTCACGTAGTTCCTCTAGCTGACTCTCTAGCTGTTCATTACCCTTAGAGTTTATCTTAAGCTGGGTATTGAGGTGTGTCTGTAGCTCTTTATTTTCAGTGGCGATACGTGCATTTTCACGGCGTAGCATAGTGATATCTTTACGCATCAGTTTCCAGACCATAATGACAAGGCCAAGCCCGAGTAATAAGCCCCAAGTAAACGGCTCAGAGATGATATCGACAAAAGTTTCCATACCAGGATCATAGGCTGACCTTGTTTTTGGTCAATAGTCCTGAGGTTCTTTTTAAATAAGTATATCTACCACACTTCTGAGACAATTAATTGCAAACTGCGTCTACGTTTATAATCGCCCACATCAGGAGACTAACATACCTTTATGGCCGTTAAATAAAACCTCCATGCAGCTTAATAAATTCAAAAAAGGATTCTCCTGTATCCGCCCTGAAAGAGGGCTGAAGGGGCTAGTTGGCACTCAGAAAATTGAGCTTCGTGATAAGGCGGCTGAGACTATTAGAGTTTCAGGAACATACATCCCAGGTCACAAGGGCTCGATTAAAGCTGGACGGTTTTTTGGCATGCTCTCTTACATTACATCATGGTTAGTCGGAGGGCTAATGCTCCTGAGCAGCTTACTGCCGGAGCTTAATCTACCTCACCCTCTAAGTTCATTTATCTTTGGATGCGTTTTAGTGCACATCTGTATGATGCTCGCTGACGGACTTCAGAACTCTAATTCCCCATGGGCTCGAAAGTCTGTGATTATCTTCTGGAGTGCTGCCTTACTCACCTTTCTGCTATGCTTAATCAGCTAGCGGTGCTGCTGCAGTATCTGGTAATTCTGCCATGCAAACATACCCATGAATATACCCATGAGCATTATCCCACTGGTAAGTGCAAGGACTCCAATCAATATTGCACAGCTCATCCCTATAATATGAACAGCGCGCACGCGGCGAGGCCCCATAGCAGATGCTAACATCTGACCTCCATCCATGGGGAAAATAGGTAAACAGTTAAACAGAGCCCATACGATACTTACCCAAATAAGGTCATCTATGAAGTTCACCAGCTGACTATTCTCTACAGAAATATATTTGCTGAGAAACAAGACTGCTATACCAAACGCTAGCTGGATAGCTGGACCGGCAGCCGTAACTAGAAATGATTTTGTCCGAGATAATATCCCAGGTGGGTATGTAGCATAGCCGCCAAAAGCAGATAGCACCACCTGTGTGGGTAAACCAAACTTACGAATCATGAGTGCATGCCCCATCTCATGAATCAATACGGAAACAAATGCCGCAAGAGCAAAGAGCGCCACGCCTAGTAGCTCTTCAGTACTTCTTGCGTAAAGGATACCACCAAGAAACGCCGCGGTAAGCCAGAAGATTGGCTCTATCCGAACGGGGATACCAAAAAGTGAAAATGGAATCATAATATATTATCGGTTATTGATTACTACGCCTTCTGTGAAAGTAAATTCGCGGCGCAAACTAGTGCCCTCAGGCCTGCCATTTCAATAGACGGGTCAATACCACATCCCCAGAGAGTGCGGCCATCCTCGTGGCTGAGCTGCACATAGGCGGCGGCATTAGCATCTGAGCCACCGCGCACAGCGTGAGAGCGGTAGTCAGTGAGGTGGAAGTTCTTCAGCCCAGCATTATCTAGGGCTTCTACAAAGGCGTTAATAGGACCATTGCCACAGCCTTGGATACTCTTTGTCTCACCATCTACCATAATGGTAGCACTGCAGTCGACCATACCCTTTTCTTCAGTATGGTTCACCAGCTGGTAATCACTGACTGCAATGGGTGACTTCACATTAGCAAAGAGGTCATAGAAGGCATCACGAATTTCATCAATAGTAAGTTCACGGCCTAACTCATCTGCTAGGTCATAAATGCGTTTACCCACCTGCGGGTGCATGGTTTTAGGTAGTTCGAGTCCGTGCTCTTGGTCCAGCACCCAGGCAATCCCCCCTTTTCCTGACTGAGAGTTAATGCGGATGATCGCCTCATAGGAACGGCCAATATCCTGTGGATCTATGGTTAGGTAAGGCACACCCCAAGCAAGGTCTGGATCTTCCTGAAGTTCACGCTTTCTTCTATCCAAGCCTTTTTTAATAGCGTCCTGATGAGACCCTGAAAAGGCGGTGAATACAAGCTCACCAGCATAAGGGTGACGCTCCCCTACTGTCATACGCGTGACACGCTCATAGACGGAGCGCAGCTCTGTTAGATTAGAGAAATCCAGCCCTGTCTCAAGACCATGACTATTCATATTAAGTGCCACATTGATAATATCTAGATTACCAGTGCGTTCACCATTACCAAAGAGTGTACCTTCTACACGATCTCCCCCAGCCATAAGCCCCAGCTCCGTGGCGGCAGTGCCTGTACCTCGGTCGTTATGAGTGTGTAGAGAGATTAATACAGAGTCACGTCGATTGAGGTGGAGCCCCATCCACTCGATCATATCTGCATGGATATTAGGTGTAGCCCACTGCACGGTATCGGGCAGATTAAGGATCATCTTTTTCTCTGGCGTAGGCTGCCAAATATCAACCACCGCATTACAGCACTCTAGGGCGAAATCTAACTCTGTATCAGAGAACGATTCTGGTGAATACTGAAGGATAACTTCGGTATTAGGTAAGGTAGCTGCTAGCTCTTTTACAAGCTTAGTGCCCTCGATAGCTAGTGTGCGGATATCGTCACGGCTGGCATCACTAAATGTGACACGGCGCTGAAGTGGTGAGGTGGAGTTATAAATATGAACAATGGCTCTCTTCGCCCCGTCGATGGCCTCAAAAGATCTACGAATCAGGTGCTCGCGTGTCTGCACTAGAATCTGGATAGTGACATCATCTGGAATTAAGTCTTCTTCGATCAAGCGACGGCAAAACTCAAATTCTGTATCTGCTGCTGAGGGAAAGCCTATCTCGATTTGCTTAAAACCCACACGGCAGAGTAGCGCAAAGAACTCCACCTTCTCATCCACAGACATAGGCTGAGGAAGCGCCTGATTACCATCACGCAGATCCACAGAGCACCATATGGGAGATTGAGTAATCACGCGGTCCGGCCACTGCCTATCAGGTAGATCAACGGCTGGAAATGCTCGGTATTTCTGGATACTTTCAGGTTTCATATCAGGGGGTCACATGAGGCTTTTTGACTGAAAATGCAAGCGACAAGCTACATACTAGTTAATTTTCCCTCTGAAGCTCATTTCTGAGTAGCTAATGCCATCAATAAAAAACTGGGATACATCGGTTCCCAGCCGAGGCTCTTCATCAGCTGATTAGAAACTATCTTACTATTATTACCTCGTTTACGAGGGACTTCACCATCGGACACTGGGGGTAGAGGTAGGGAGAAGTGGTCGACAAGAGACTGATAACACTCTCGCTGAGTGACGGCACCAGCTGAGACATTATAAACGGCTGGTGTCGTGGTGGGAGCTGCGATGATACGTATGGCTGAGGCGGCATCGTCTCTGTGGATGAAGTTCATTACCCTACGCCCTTCTCCATCCAGTCTAGCAGTACCGCCTAGGATACCTTTCAGAATGTGGCAGCGCGCCGGCCCATAGAGGCCTGATAGTCTAGCTACAGATCCCCCAGCAGCGAGCACCTCATCCTCTGTCTGTTTAAGAATCCTCCCAGTGGCGGTAACTGGCTCTGCGAGGCTACGCTCTGTGACTATAGTATCATCCGTCTGCGGGTAGACCGATGTGCTGGAGATAAAGATCAAGTTCTCTCCACCGAACTTTGCTAACAAATTCCTAGCGGCATCCAGATAAACAGCCCGATATACATCCTCGCCCCCTCCCCCTGAGGCAGCACACTGGATAACAAGATCATACACTCCAGAGATCGCCTGTACCTGGTGCACGGATGTTAGGTCACAGCTGATATCAGCTGAGTCACTCCGGCTAAGAGTCGTAACCTCCCAGCCCGCAGCTGAGAACTCACGCTTCAGCGCGGCACCTAAAAACCCGTAGCCAGCAATGAGAAGCTTAGCCATTCATCGAAATACCTAATAGTTCCTCAGTAGCCTCACGTGGACGTGCAGTAAGAATATCTGGCTTCCCCTCGGTAACGAGCACGGTGTGCTCAAAGTGTGAGGACGGCTTCCGGTCATTAGTAATCACTGTCCAGCCATCATCGAGGATGGTCACATCTGGAACGCCAGCATTTACCATTGGCTCAATAGCTAAGACCATACCAGGGCGCAGCTTCGGTGAGCGCCCTGCTGGGCGGAAGTTAGGCACCTGCGGCTCTTCATGCAGATTCCTCCCCACACCGTGACCTACAAACTCTCTAACCACGGTAAAGTCAAACGGCTTTACGTGCGCTTCTACAGCACCGCAGAGGTCTGCTAAAAATACGCCATTACGCGCGTGATCTATAGCCTCGTAGAGAGACTGCTCAGTAGCGCAGAGTAGGCGTTTAGTCTCTAGGTCAATCTCACCTGCAGGTACGGTGGTAGCATTATCACCTATCCAGCCGCCTTTTACGATGCCTACATCGATCTTTAAAATATCGCCAGGCTGGATAATTGTGTCTGACCCTATACCGTGTACTACCTCTTCATTTCTAGAGATACAAATTTGCCCGGGGAATCCGCGATAGCCGAGAAATGCACTCTTACAGTCGCGCTCTTTCATAAGCTCTGCGGCGTAGGCGTCTATTTCACCCGTTGTTTTACCAGGTTCTACGGCCTTGGCACATAACTGGAGAATCTCACTGGCGGTCTCACAGGCGACGCGCATTTTGCGGATATCCGCAGGGGTTTTGATGGGGATACGGATTTTTTTAGCCATAGCTTGTGTCTCTTAGATTGGTGACTGCAGGGATACTATTTTTCCTAAGGATGAAAAGCAAAAAGCCTTAATGTATGCTAAATCAATCCGCTAGGGCGTAGATGGCTAACTACATCTGCTCTACATTTAATCACCCGAACGGGTGGATACATCGACTAGTTCGGCAGCTCTGGTAAGCAGCGTAAGCGCATGTCTACGCTCGCCACTCAGTGTAGATTTATCTTTTTCCTCCAGTAAGCCTAACAAAGAAAGTAATCTACTAGCATCCAGCTCTCCAGCAGATGTGGTGGTGGTGAGTAACATTCCCGTGGCTGTTACCGTGGAGGCAAAACGTAAATCAGCACTGGAGGTAAACCAGCTCTTAGCCTGGTCAGGATACACAGTAAGGCTAGCTGCTACCTCATCTCCTAGCTGTAATGTAGCAATGGATAGATCACTATCGCCGCTGAGTTCTAACTCATAGATGACGTAGTTTCCATGTGATCTAGACATACCCCGTATACTGGAGTTAGTAGCACTAGATTTTAGACTTGAGTATCCTAGTAGGCGCGCACGCGACACCTGCTGAATATTAAAGCTCACTGTAGCGGCCGCCTCTGCAGTCAATTTAACATCTGAGCTGATATGCACGGCTAGAAGCATGGTGGCAGGATTCCATGGTGTATTACAGAGCTCTATATCCGCTACTAGCCCCGCTCCTCTGAGCATAGAGGGAGTCTTGTAGTGAAAGTGATTCACCATTTCCTCGATGCGTACTGCCGAGATAGGTGGCAGTGCTGAATTTTCTGTAATATAGCGCTGTAGTAACGGCCAGCTAGTGGCACCAGAGGCCTGCGGCACCGGTAGAGTCAGCCCACTATTTCCCTGGGCCTCATGCCAGTCTTGCTCCTTAAGCTCAGGTAACTTCTGTAGAGCCTCTGCGTCCTGCTCGCTGATACGCTTATGCAGCTCTTCACGAAAACTTACGGTATCCTCCCTAATGGCTGCAGCCACTGCAGTGGCGGAAGCCTCCGTCTGGGCGTGAGGTGGCTTATCACCAGTATAATCTACCACCACTGGAGATGTTAGATTTTCCATGGCTACCGCCGACCAGTCCCAGCCAGGCTCGATATCTACTACCTCCCTAGTGTCTCGACCATTTTTCTGTGTGATAAAAACCCCTAATGTAACGATAGCTGCAGCTCCTATAGCAACTATTACAGGGCGCCTCCAAAAAGACACCTCAGCGCTAGTAAGCTGAGTAAGAGGGCCTTCTCCACCTGCGCTATGCACAGCCTCACGCTGCTCCGTTGTTAGCAGGCCCACCTGCCCGCCACCCACCGAGCCATGCAGAAGTGCCGCAGTCTCACGGGTCTCCTCCACAGCTGCACGAACTCGGAGATCAGAGCGCACAGCACGTGCGATCTCGATAGCTTCACTGCCTGTTAGCTCGCCGAGAGCGAAGGCTGTGATACGAGGGTCATTAATATCGATTTTCATGCCGCTGAAATTATTGTTTGGAGTGAAGGTTATTTAAGGTTTTCTGGTAGAGTTTCTCGCAGGCGTTTCATACCAGTGTGGATCAGGAACCCTACGTTCCCTGTAGTCAGTCCCGTTTCTTCACTGATTTGCTGGTAGCTATATCCTTTTTCAAATTTAAGAATGATGGCTGTGGCTTGATTTTCTGGCAGACGTGCAATGTAGGACTTCACCATAGCTACACGTTCCTGTTCAGCGGTAATGGTGGCGGGTGACTTTATGTTACTGGCATTAGCATCTAAGATCTCATCCTCTACTAGAACCATTCGCTTTTCTTTACGGAGCACATCAAGTGCACGATTCCGGCAAACGGTAAAAAGCCAGGACTTTAAGCCTGAGTTTACTTTCCCCACATCTTGTTGATAAAGGCGGATAAAAGTATCCTGCACTACATCACGAGCCCTATCCAGATCATGCACAATCGTTTTTGCATAGCCGATCAAGGGCGACTCGAATTCCGAGATTGCCCGCTCGACCAGTTCTGAGCTGGTTTCCGCCATATCTGTATCGTTTTTTTCGCCCATTGAGGCACTTTCTGTAGAATGAAACGTCTCGCCCCAACTTTTCTTAGAAAAAAATACAATAACCGCCTATTTCCTAACAAAATAACTTAGATTTTCCAGCTCAAGGGCTAAATCTACGTTGTTAACCGTAACTTCAGAAGGCACTTGCAGCACAGCTGGAGAGAAATTTAAAACCCCCTGAATACCAGCTTCAACTAGCTGATTAACTGCCTGCTGCGCATATTCTCCTGGCACGCAGAGGATAGCCATCTGCACTTGATGTTTTTTTACAAAGTCTTCAATCTCAGCGGATGAATACAACGGCACTGGGATATTTTTATTCGTAAGCTTCTCAGCGGCAGAATCAAAGGCAGCTAAAATATCATAACCCTCCTTACGAAAACCGTCATAGCGTAGTAAAGCCCGCCCCAGATTCCCCGCCCCCACCATGATAACTGGCTGTAACTTAGCTCGCCCAAGCCCCTCGTGAATAGCTATACGCAACGCCTGCACCGGGTAACCTCTACCACGAGTGCCAAAAGCTCCAAAATAGGCTAAATCACGCCTTAGCTGAGAGGGCTTCACCCCCGCCGCAGTTGCTAAAGCGGAGGAACTAACCATCTCATGACCATTTTCGTGGAGGCGCTCTAGGCACCTATTGTAGAGAGATATCCGGTAAATGGACTTCTGCGGTATTTCTAATTTATCCACAAAGTTATCTTGTCTCACCCTGCTGAGATAGTCAAGAATTGCGGCTTACCATTAGGCTTTACCTTGTTTGATCCCCTGCATGATCTGTTCAGTAATATCTAGAGCTAAGCTGAGCGCTTCAGCACCTTGCTGGCCAGAAACAACTGGCTCCTGACCTTTTTTAGCGCTCTCAATAAAAGAAGCCAGCTCACGTTTTAGTGGTTCATCTTTCTCCACGTTAACCTCCACCTTCTCAACACCGGCTTGCCCTATCCGGTACATCCCAGCGCTCTGCTCTTGATAATCTAAAGAAAGGTAGCAATCCCCCTGAAAAACTCTGATCTTACGCATACGCTCCGGGCTGATTCGGCTCGCGGTGACATTAGCTACACAACCATTTTCAAAGCGGATTCTCGCATTAGCGATATCTTCTCTCGAGGTCATCACTGATACCCCTACAGCATCAACACTCTCAATAGGTGAACGCACGAGGTGAAGAATAATTTCCAAATCATGAATCATGAGATCTAGAACCACTCCAATATCGATACTTCTATTGGGAAATGGGGAAAGTCTATGAGCTTCGATAAATCTTGGCTCAGAGAGACGGTCTTCGAGTTCACGCATCACAGGGTTAAAACGTTCGATGTGACCTACTTGCAGGACACGCCCGTACTTTTGGGATGCCTCAATCAGAGCTTTAGCGTCATCTAGGGTATCCGCAATCGGCTTTTCCATCAAGACATCCACCTCTTTCTCCATGAGTTCACAGCCTACAGCGCGATGCGCTATGGTAGGAACAGCTACTGTAGCAGCATTCACAGCCTGAGAGAAATCATCTAGCGAATCCATGGCCACACCACCAAACTCAGCGGCTACCGCCTCCGCCCTTTTTTTATCCTGATCATAGATCGCTACCAACTCTACCCCCTCAAGTAAGGAAAATACTCTGGCGTGATTACGCCCCATTGCCCCAGCCCCTGCTACACCTACACGTAAATTCATGAAGTTCTTTTAGATCAAAGCCCTCCACCTGACAAGACCATGAAAAAAAAATATCCAAATAAACCTAAGATTCTAAATCGCCGTGCGTTTCCTCTCTCGGAGAGAGTATTTCCTTCATACTAAAAAATACCTAAATCCATCATTTTTGAGCTGGCCTAATTAATAGCTAGCTCTATAGATAAAATCACTAAGAGCCTTCCATAAAACACCTAATAAAAAAAATGAGCTTACACGCCCAATTATCTCCAGAAGCAGAAGCACGACTAGCTGCGCAACAACGTAACGCCACCATCACCAGTGTGATCATAGCATTACTAGTAGTTCTCTTAATCGGCGTCGTACTGCTCTTGCTTCTGCTTCCTAAGGTTGAAACCTTTACACCTGAAATTATATCTTACCAGGCAGGCACTGAAGAAAGCGATCAAGTTACTAAACGTGAAATGAACCGTTCTGTAGAGCGTAAGCCCTCTGCACCATCTGCCTCTATGGCAAAGGTGATCGCGGCGAATACCAGTGCTACCACAGCAGTTCCTGTTCCTGACGTTGATATTCCAGATCCATCTACTGATTTCGGTAACGGTAGTGACTTCGGTGATGGCTGGGGCAGTGGTGATGGAGTAGGTAGCGGAGGCGGATTTGGTAATATCCCTGCTGTTTTGCGCGAGCGTTGCTCTAAAGCAGACCGCCTTGACCGACTGGCTAAAAACGGAGGCAATGAAAAATGTGAAGAAGCTGTGGTAAAATCTCTTCGTTGGCTTAAGAAAACTCAGTCAGAAGACGGCAGCTGGGTTGGACAATACAAGGTGGCCATGACTGGCTTTTCCCTACTTGCCTATTTAGGCCACTGTGAGACGCCTAACTCTGAAGAGTTTGGTGATTCTGTGCTGCGTGCCATCGTATATCTAATCAATATTAGTATTAAAAATGAGGGTAAAATAGCAGACGATTACAAAGACAAACACTGGTGTTATGACCACGCTATCGCCACCTACGCTCTTGCTGAGGCCGCTACCTTCTGTACCAAACTGGATATCAATATTCCCAATCTTAACAAAGCGGTTAAACTATCTGGAGACTGGATTTTAAATCATCAGGCTAGCTCCGGATCATGGGAATACTCTTATGACCAATCTGGAGAGCGCGGCGGAGATAACTCCATAGGACTCTGGCAGATCCAGGCTCTGAAAGCTTGTAAACACACTGGATTATGGGAGAACAAAGAATTCACACGTCCCATACGCACAGCACTTGAATATATCAAAAGAACTCAAGCAGATAGCGGTGGAATCGGCTACGCTAGTGCCCGTGAGCATGACTCAATTGGATTCACTATGACAGGAGCCGGCATGCTTGCATACCAAATGTGGGGAAAAGGTCATGACTCTGTAGTTAGAAAAGGAGCTGAATATATCAAAAAGAATACCGAGTTTGATTACAACTCTCCAACAGCTGACTTATATCGCCACTACTACCATGCTCAAGCAATGATTAACCGTGGCGGTAATGATTGGAAGTTTTACAATAATATTTTTCGCGACCAAATTCTTAATAATCAAAACGAGGATGGTAGTTGGAAAGATGTAGGAGGAGGTGAAAAAATAAAAGGCGTTGCCACTAATTTCCAAGGTAATACCGGCTTCGCTATTCACTACCGCACATGCCTAGCCACATTCATGCTAGAAGTTTACTATCGCTTCCTTCCCGCTACCGGCTCAGGTCACTAATAGTCCCAAACATTAATTTTTGCTTAACGGCTCCGTCACAAGACGGAGCCGTTTTTTTATCTTCTACTCCTTAGCTTACCATATTTCTTACTTTGTTCGTAAATACTATCGTCAATACTCAATAGGTAACAAATCAGTATTATAGGGCCAGAGGTCAGAGTAAAGTAAGAGCCACATAACTCTGTAAATGTCATCAAACAGACTAATCGCAATATAAATACTACTGTAATTTACTTGCGTTAGCGTTTATCGTGGACACCCTCTCTTTAGCACACTCCTCTGAGTGCAATTATCCACTTTCTCTATGACAGCATCTGCAGAACATACTAAGTTAAGTTTATTACTCAAAGACTGCGCTAAAGGTTTTTATCAGCAGATGTATTTTTTAGGTAAAGACGTGATCAACCCTAGAGGAAACCAGCTCCAGAACTATAGTTTTAAAAAGTCACCGTCAAAGGGGCTAAAAGGCACCAGCTGCTACACCCATAAAAATCACTCCAGAACCATAGAACTATATGGCTCTTGTGCAGCCCTTTATACAAGTTCAGAACCCGTCGTATTTTTAAGAAAAAGGTGTCGGTTTTACCACTGGGTACCAGATCAAAAACTAGTAGCTGGGCAATGGTCTCAGGCTGATATTAAGCCCGTGGCCTCCAGTGTTATGCTAGCATCCTTAACCCCGTTATTAGAATGGTGGGTAACTTACGAAATGTGGATAGAAAATTGCCTTGGTAAAAGATATCGGGAACAATGCTTTACTGAGTGGAGTAAAGTCCAAGGAAAGGCAGTATGGCTCCCGCCCACTGAGGCCCGAGATTGGGTAATGCAATTTTTGCAAGAAAAGGGTAAGCATGTGCGCCCTAAAGATTTTGCGAAATGAACCTCCCACATATACCTCAGGTAATATCTATCCAGCCTATGATCCTGCTGACAGGATTTCTAGGGGCCGGTAAAACAACTCTACTGCGAGAACTCCTCACCAGCACGAAGGATGCAGGACTGGTAGCTGATGTTATTCTTAATGATTACGCTGACGCTGCACTCGATAGCTCTACACTCGAAGAAATTGCAGAAAGCGTAGAGCCCCTTACTGCCACATGCGCATGCTGTGAGGGCCTCGATTTCTTGCTCGAACTCTCGATTAAGTCAGCCAAGAGCAGCTCCGATCTTCTCTTTGTTGAACTTAACGGCACGGCAGACCCTGTGCCCATTGTAGAATCATTTACACTACTGGAAGATAAATTAAAGATTCACCCTAGATGGCAGGTCTGTGTGATTGATGTCCGTAATTTTGGCCAGCGTGGAGCCTACAGAGATATCGAGACACTACAGCTCCAGACCGCCAGCCATATCTACCTTTCACACACTAACACTGACATAGATACAGGCCCTCTGCTAGAGCAAGTTAGAGAGATTAACGCCCATGCATCCATCGTGAGTAAAAGTGAGCTTTTAGAAATGGCTACATCCATGGCAAAGGCCAAAAAACGGATATTATCAGCACAGTGCTCCGCTAATGCTGAGCAAGACCCCGCTGTCATTAAAAAGCCTGATAATCACGAGAAAACACACGAGTTCACCTCTTGTCAGATTCTACTTCCAGCACATTGCTCTGAGAATGTAATCAGAACATGGCTAGCGGAACTCCCATCAGGGGTGATACGGGCCAAAGTCTTAATCGGCATTTCAGACAAACCAGATGGTCGTTACCTCTTTGAGCGCGTGGGAACTGAGATCAGCCCTGATGTGCAGTATGTAAAACTCGGTGATCGTGTTCCGAATTCCGCCATTCTCATAGGCCCAGACCTAGATCTAAAAAGCCTCCAAGAGTTAACGAGCTCACACCTTTCTTGAGCTGACACTTAGCCTATTAGTTACATGCCTGAAAAGATATCGGTTAGAGAGCCGACGATTTATCACAAGCTCCCGTTTTAGTGGGTATGAGGGCTTAGCTCAAACTCATCTGTCACGTAGCGGGTCTCGCCATTTTTAAAGAAGATAACCACCTTGCTTACAAAATCCTTACCAGTGAGGAAGCTTGCATCCACTCCTGTATCACCGGGGAAGATAAAGTAATTCGTCTTCCCCTCACGGATATTCTCTTTACCGTCTTCATCCTCATTTTTTTCGTTATTACGCGCACGCAGAGTCACCGTTTTATCGTTAAGTTCTGAAAATGTAATCGTGATCTCTGAATCCAGAGCTATATCGAAAGGCTTAGTCCCCTCCTTATCTGAGGTCAGCCATAGTTCAAGGTCACCCTTATCGTCATGAAGCTTAAGCTCTGCATAGCCTGGGCCTCTTTGCCCTGACCAGAGAGTTTCTATGATGCCATGGTGAGCTGTTTCCTCATGGGCGTGATCATTACCATCTTTATGGCTGTGGCCGCTATCATCACCATGGCTGTGCCCATGTTCTTTATCTTTCTTCTCCTGCAGCTTTTTTTCTATATGCGCGCTCACAGATTCCCGCTCTGAACATGCAGAGATAAACAGGTATAGCAGACAGACTAAGGCTGATAATAAAAGGGCGGTTTTAGAGGTTTTCATTTTCTACAGATAAGGTGCTGAAGTATTTGTGTGTGCTCAATTAAAAAACATTTATCTAGTGTTTCAAGGTTTTTTGCGCACAGAAGGCATACCTCCGAAATTATCTGTATTACATTCCGACCCCCAGAAAACTTAACCCTCCCCATTAAGTAATGCTAATCCTTCCGCCGTCTATGCAGTGGTTTAAATTCAGTTTTTGCACGTCCTTTTTTCTTATCAGATATTCTCTCCCAGTCCGCTGTATTAGTGATAATTGGGACTTCCGGGAAGAGCGTTCCTGTGGCGCGCTGCTCAGATCCCCGCTGCATAAACTCACCTAACTTTAGCCGTGTGGCATCTGCTAGAGCTAACATTTCCACTACTAATGCCGGATTATCTATAGCTACATCGCTAGACTCACTAATGTCTGAGGCAAGATTATAGAGCTGCGCTTTCTCGATGGGCTTCTGCTTTTTAATTGCCCAGAATGGGATCTGCTTCTTCTTACGTGGTAGGTGTAACTTCCAGTCACCTACGCGGACGGCCTGAAGGTTCTCACAATTATAGTAAAAAAAGGGCTCTTTCTCTGAACGTGAAATATCACCTCCTGTAAATAGGGGGGTGAGGCTGAGGCCATCATAGACTCTATCCTTAGGTAAGGTCTCCCCCATCAGCTCAGTTAGTGTGGGAAATAAATCCATAGCATTGACTGCAACATCAGATTCCGCAGGGTGGATCTCCCCCTTCCAATAGAGGATAAATGGCACGCGATGGCCGCCTTCTAGGCTTACATATTTAGTTCCTCGATATGGTTTTGAATGCCTTTCAGAAGTAGGCCCATTATCTGAGCTGAAAATAACGAGCGTATTCTCAAGGATTCCGTTTTTCTCAAGAGCCTTAAGAATCTCACCTATACCCCAGTCCGCCTCTTGGATGACATCCCCCCTGACACCATCTCTAGACGAGCCCTTAAATTTCAGTCCAGCCTTGTATGGGGTATGCGGGTAGTTATGTGCGAAGTAGATAAAAAAGGGCTTATCCTTAAAGTTATTTACATGCTCTACCATACGCTCCGTGTAGAGGGTATTCAGTTTTTCCAAAGGTGTTTTCTGATAGATTACATCGCGTCCATCACGGAAAACCTGGCTATGCCCCATATTCTCAGGCGCTCCGTAGTAGTGATCAAACCCTTGATGAAAATATAAAAATGGCTCCTGCATGCCAAGGTGCCACTTACCTACTAATGCCGTGGTGTAACCTTGTTTTTTAAACTGTTCAGCAATAGTAATCTCCTCTGGATGCAGCCCCAGAAACCAATGAGGTTCCCGGTTAGGATTAATCCCCATATACAGCCCTGCACGCTGAGGGTAGCCGCCCGTAAGAAACGCAGCTCGTGATGGGGAACAGATAGATGCAGCCGTATGGAAGTGGGTAAACTTTAGCCCCTCTCTAGCCATACGATCAATGTTCGGGGTTTTTACCCTTTTTGCCCCGTAACAGCTCAGATCACTGTAACCCATGTCATCCATAAGGATAAATATCACGTTCGGCTTTTTGACTGAATTCTCCGTATCTAAAGCTTCTGCACTAGCATATATTCCCAATGACAGGTATGTGGTAAAAATGAATTTTATATATGTGGATATCATGATTTTAAAAATATCTAGCTCTCAATATAGCCCTCTTAAAATTTATATACGTGAGAGTAATGGCTTTCTGTTCTAAAATACTTGATTAATCTTTACCTAAGGAGCAAAGCTATCCGTTCGAAATGGATAAGCTGGAAGCCCTGCAGCATTTACCAAGTTTACATTCGGTTTTCCGGCAAAGGCGTAGCGCACGTAGCGCGGTTTTTTAAGCTCTTCCGTATGAAGTTCTACTGTTTGCCCCTTAATCTCGGCATTGGCCCTAACCCATTTTTTTGATTCATCAGTTACCCAAAAACCCTCAGGAGCCTGCTGATTATTTGTTTTTAACCCACTCCCATGTGTAAAGCTCACTATGAGTCGCCCCCCTTTCTCCTCCACACTCTTCATCATCGGTCCTTCAGCCACAATTTTATGCCCGAGTGTGTCACGCGCCGCTAACAGGGCGAGACGTTTACCTATAGGTAGTTTATCTTTAGGGTGAATATTTTTTAAGTGGCCAAGATCGATGGTGTTAGTAACGGAAGTGTGTTTCAGCTCTAGCACCTTCATCTGTGACTCCCGCATCCACGCCCATGAGTGGGCCCCTGGGTGCTCAGAACCAGTGTTCTCACCTCCCGCTAAAGTTTCACCGTATCCAGGTAACATCACAACCTGAAATTGCATAGCTTCATTACCCCATTCTTTGCGGTAGCGCCTGACCCACGCATTTAATGTATCACCATACTTAAGAATACCCGAGTGCCTAGAATACCAAGGCACCTTAACCATGCCCTCCATATTCTGCGCATTACGCTCACCTTGGTACCAGACCAGCCCACGGCAAGCGTAAGGCACCAGAGGATGAATCATCGCATTATAAAGAATATTTGTCTGCCTCCGCAAAAACACATCATCTTTTCTCCCCCACGGCTGCTTCCCCTCAAGTATCGATGTAATCTTCTCACGCGTCGTAGTATTTGTATCCAAATCTTTCATCATCGTTTTGAAATGCGGCACTACCTCTATCATGTCACGTGGCATCCATGCCTCTAGTGACGAACTTCCCCATGATGCATGAATGATACCCACAGGTACATCAGCAGCCAACTGAAGATGGTATGCAAAGGCAAAGGCCACGGCACTAGTCGGCGGCCCCACTGACCACTCACCGCCACAAGTGTCTCGCTCTTTAAATGCCACCATGCGCTCCACCTCAAAAGAGCGGATATTACTAGTTTTAGAAACTAATGGTTTCATCTCAGGGATCACCTTGTGCCCCATGGCCATATTTGACTGGCCTGAGCAGATCCAGACTTCACCTACCACTATGTTAGTGATTTTTATCTCAGGAGATTGAGCTGAACTAATCCGCATCTCTAAAGGCTTAGATGTCGCTTTGGTAGCCACTAAATCCACCCTCCACTCACCATTGGCATCAGCAGTAGTCACCCTCGTTTGCCCTGCAAAATTAACCTGAACCTCCACGCCGGCATCCGCTGTCCCCCAGACAGGTATCTGCATATCACGCTGCAGCACTGCATTATCCGAAAATGGGGAAGCCACCGTAAGATCTGCTGAACTTATTAAGGGGTAATATACAGCTAAAGTCACATAAGTCCCCAAGATGCACTTCATTAAATTTTTTATTATCATATCGAATTACTCCTATGCTCATACCACAGTGAAACACTCACCACAAATACAAGCTTAGCTAACTTCTGCATAGTATTTTGCACCCTAAGATATAGGGCTAACTGTAAATAAAAATAATATGTCTAAAAAATAGTAACCGTGTAATTATGACATCAGAAAAACCTCCATCACCATGTCCCCTATTTCACTCCAGCCTGTAGCTCTCACCGTCGCTGGCTCAGATTGCTCGGCAGGAGCTGGAATACAAGCAGACTTAAAAACGCTGCAACAGCTGGACGTGCATGGCCTGTGCGCCCTCACTAGCATCGTCTCAGAGACACCTCTTGAGGTTCGGGAAATCGCACCCGTAGCAACATCACTAGTCCAAAGCCAAATTCAGATACTCCTAGAAACCTACCCTATAGCGGCGATTAAAACAGGTATGCTTCCGTCTAGCTCCTGTATCATTTCAATATGTAAAATATTCCAAGATCTGGATATTCCTATCGTTACAGATCCCGTGATGGTAGCTTCTAGCGGCCGATCACTCATGGAGGACGATGCCGCTGCTACAATGTCTGAGCATCTCATACCTCTCTCTACGCTAGTCACACCGAACATTCCAGAAGCATCCTCACTCCTAGACCGTGAGATCAACTGTGCGGCGGATCTTACACGAGCCGCTAAAGACATTGCAGAAAAGTTTCAGACCTCATGTCTAATCAAAGGGGGGCATCTCCCCGCTGGTGATGACCGTTTAGACCTCCTCTGGCATCATGGAGAGGCATACCCATTCTCTCATCCAGATGCAGGTATTGGTGCCGGTATTCACGGTACAGGCTGTACACTCTCCTCCGCAATTACGGCTAACCTGGCACACGGAAAGCCTCTTCAAGAGGCCGTTGCACAGGCAATTGCATATGTGCAAAGACTAATAACTGAGTCCAAAACATGGCACCACCTCGATCACGAGGTTACATGCCTCGGTTGGTAACGACTTACTATCAATACTATATACACACAGCCTCAAATATTTCATGAACACGTAAAACGTAGCTTACCTACTCCTATCTACGTATCGTAAGCTTTGTCGTGTGTTTATAAACGTGCATAGTCTTAACTCACACACTATCACTTACATATGAATCAAGTCAGCACTACCTCAGCTAATCTCCATAGATTCATCTACACATGCTTAACCCTCGCTCTCTGCGTGAATATTAACTCTTGTAGCAGTTTTAGCGTATCTAATTTAGCTGGAAAATCTGCCACCACTATTACTAAATCTACGGCTGCAGTCTCCAGTTCGATCGCTACACTTTCAAAAAAATCCACCTCCACGGTTACTAATTCTGCATCTGCATTCTCTAGCTCCATCGCTACATTTTCAAAAAATTCTACCTCCACCGTTACTAAATCTGTAGCAAAGCTACGCCCCAAACGAGTGCCTATAGTAAGCGCCCGTGTTAATGAGCTAAAAGAGCTGCCCTCTGGCGCAGATCGTGCACTAGCCTGGGAGCGCCAGCAGACAAGTAAGCAGCTCGCCTCATACTCACTCGGCAGTTGGTTTATCCCCAAAAGCTTTAAAGCACCTACACTTCCTGATGATAGTGGTATACCTATCTCTGGAAGCCTGCTCCCACCTCTTCAGCCGAGCCCTGAAACACCGCTTAAAACTGCTGCCGAGAAACCTTAATATTAATTCTAACTTAAGATTTATGACTCAAGGTTTTTTACCCTAGCAGGGTTATCACACGGGGGTGTCTTACAGGTGGTTAAAATCTATTGTGGTTAACCAAAGAGGTTCATATGATTTTAAGGGGTAAGACCCGTTCCCCCCTGCTATATTAGCTGAAAACAGCGTTAGATAAGAGTAATGATAGTCTCAATTGCCATTAGCCTTGTTCCAAATAAAGTACAGTGCTACTTGAAGCTATGAAGTCTTATGTCCAACTAGATCAAGCCACCCTCCCCGATGGTAACTTACTTGCCCTATATTATGAAGATGGTGATTACGTCTTAGAGTATAATGGCCTAGAACTTATGAGCACTAATCTGACTTGGTCCGAGCAGTTACTTGCGGAGTTAGGCTGTGTTGATCTACTGGAAGATTCCCCGAACCGCCCTGATCACCCTAAAGTCTTGATTGGAGGTTTAGGTATGGGATTCACGCTCAAACGTGTGCTGGAATTAATAGGCTCACCGGCCACCGTAGATGTGGCAGAGCTTATGAGTCAAGTTATCGAGTGGAACCAGACGCACCTCATCGAGCACAATGGCCCCCTACTCGATGACCCAAGAACAAATGTCATTCTAGCTGATCTATACGACTGCCTAGGAGAAGGGAATACCTACGATGCCATCCTCATCGACATCGATGACACCCCAGATGACGTAATTACTAAGGGTAACGTAAATCTCTACACACCCAGTTTCCTGGCATCTCTAAGAAACTCTCTTAACCCAGGTGGTTGCCTAGCTTACTGGATGGCAGAACCATCACAAAAACTAGTAAGTGCCCTTAAGGCTGCAGGGTTTAAGCTAACAGAGCATGAAGCAAAAGCCTCAGAAGATGCAGAAGAAAACTGGCACAGAATCTACGTAGCACGCCTACCGGAGTAATGGATAATACAGCAGGTGATCATCTTGCTAAAAACACCACTCTATACTGGCCTGAACTAATAGTCTCTGGGCCACGGCTCAGTAGTCACGCCCTCCTTTACCTCGCTGATTTTGGTAACTTTTTCACCATCCAGCTTGAGTAAAAATTTTTGGCCTGATGCCTTTTCTATTGTCATCTCAGAGTCATCATCGCCAACAGTGATTTTTATATTTTTAGGTAACTTATTTCTATCCAGTAAAATAATTACCTCGGCCCCTTCACTTTGAACAGAAAAGGCATCAGGCATATTTATAGAACTTTGTATGTATGCTTCGGTATAATCATGATGCCAAATTTCCCTCGCCCAGGCTGGCACCGATGATGCTGGCTGATCCATAATTTCCTTCAGCCGAACTAGGTTATTCCTGTGATGATATCCTCTAGAAGGAGGGAAATCGTGGATCAATGAAAAATCATCCGCCTTTTTATCATTAAGAAAATGAAAAGCCGCTTCCATATTATCTTCACTCACTAGCAGCCGTTGTAATTCCTTGTTGTTTTTTACTTTCGATTGAAAATCCTCCGTGAAAAAAAACGAACCTCCGAATATCAGGCTACATAAAATCACAGCATACAAAGGAAACTTAGGTGCCTTTTGCCAAGGAAGCGGTTTTGCGTAATTACTCGGCTGCCCTTGGTAGAGCGCAAGCTTAACGAGAAGAAGGATAAATAATAAGAAAAAACTATACTGCAGGGTCACTTTAGCTGCCGATTGTAATAGTAAAGTTTCTGGAGGCAAACGGACTCCACCCATAATTCCAACAAGTGAGATCCCTTTAAAGAAGCTTGCTACAAAAGAAACTAATGAGGCGGGTAGAAGAATAGAGAGAAAAGCCCAGATAAACTTCATCTCAGTAAGAACTATTAAACAGCGCACCATCAGTGCCACACGCCAAATTGATACGATCGCAAGAAAGGCAATATTCCATTTTGTAGCCGTAATGATATCAGTAAACGACTCTACCGGAATCCCATAGATCCATGCACAGGGCGCTGTCATCCAGTAGACACTCAGAAAAGAAAGAAACGACAGCCTTGATGCTGGATGACGCCAAACTCGACGCATCCCAAGCACGTAAACAATGACACAGGAAACTAATGAGGCGGTAATGGGCCCTAGAACCCACTCCCAACTATTCTGAAAGTCGATATGATCATAGTTACGCGCAACTCCCGCTGATAGTACTAAGATAAGTCCTACTAACAAGCTCCAGTAGCTACCGGCAATTCGTTTGATCGAGGCTTTACTACCAATCAAAAATAAAAATGGATCATAGATTTTCATAACTGTTTTTTTCTTCGGATAGACTGACGTAACTGAGACTTAAAGCTCCTATAACGCTGCTCAATAAATGCCTCATCATACACCTTCATTAATAATTGCTCATACCCAGATTGAAGCTGTTTCACGCTCATTGAATCTGGCTGAAAGTTAATATCAAAAAGAGTACAGAGCTCACTGGCTCCATCTACCAAAATTCTGCCCTCCTCAGTGAGCCTGCTATAGAGCGGTGTTCCTGGAAAAGGTGTTAAGTAGGTAAGTTGCACATCATACACTCCACTTGATTGAATAAAGCGGTACACATTTTCAAAGCTCTCAGGCCCATCTCCATCCATACCAAGAATAAAGCAGCCATTTACTGTAATTCCGTGGCTCTGGATCGTCTCGATAGCTTTAAGGTATTTATCAGTGCGTTTGGCTTTCCAGTTAGCTAGCTTTTCCACTCCATTCATCGTATGGAAAGAGGGGCTTTCAAAGCCTATCAAAACCTGCTGACAGCCAGCATCACGCATGGCTTTTAAAAGATCTGGATCGTCCGCTACGGACACATCTGTCTCAGTAAACCATCTGATGTTTTCTTTTTCCAAAGCTTGTACAAGCTTCCTCCCGTGTGCCTTATTAGCAAAGGTATTATCATCGGCAAACTCTATGAATGGTCTTTGATAAAGGTCTTTTAAAAACCTGATCTCACGGATTACTTGCTCTACGGGTTTAGTTCTAAATTTTGGTGATAACCGCATGGAGGCAGCGCAGAACTCACATGCAAACGGGCAACCTCTCTGAGTCTGCACAGTAAAACGAGGGTAACGATCCGCATCTAACAAATCAAACCTAGGCATAGGGGAATTTATAAAATTATACGCCCCCCTTTCTTTGGCGTTATAAACTGGCTTTAATCTACCCGCTAATAAATCCGAGACGATATCAGGCCAAATAACCTCACCTTCACCAATCGCTAAACAGTCCACATGTTGCCGAGCCTCTTCTGGGCAGAGAGTAGCATGTAGACCTCCGAGAATAGTGGTAATACCTATTTCCTTAAACCTAGCAGCAAGACGATAGGCCTCTTTACTCGTTGCTGTGAGGGACGATAAAATAACAGCGTCAAAATCAACAGGCAGATCATCATAATCTACATCTCTTACTTCTAGATACTCCACATCCACCTCCTTAGGTGTCATCCCCGCGAGAGTGAGTAGGCCTAGGGATGGTAGCGCCTCAATCTCCTTCGCGCGACCAGCAAGAGACGGAAAGGATAAGCCCTTCTCTAACAAACCTGGGTCACATACCCTAAGTCCGCTGATAGCAATCATACCTAACTTCATGAAGGATAAAGACTAAAATAGACTCTACCTCGACTCAAGAGAATGTTTACAGAATTAGGAGCAAACATCAAATCACGATGCTAAAAACGCATCAGCTGTTTATCACAGCTCAGAATCTACCTGTTCTATTTTTTAACCTGAATAGCGTCTACCGAATATGGATTCCCCTTACCATACTTACCCTTTAGGTCTGGATAGCTTACAAGGAAGTTATTTGCATCAATGAGGTTAAGAACGTAGTGCGTAGTACCTTCAGGCAGAGTGCAGGTGATGGTTCCATTTTTAATATGAGCTGATGCTCTATACCATTCTTCATAGCTCTCTCCCCCATTCAGCGTGTAGATAAGTTCTGCTTTGATGAGTTTCGTTCCATTTTCTGTGAACTTAGCTGTGATGATGTCCCCTTTGATAGAGCTACTATTCACTACAGGAATCTTCTCCTTATTTGTGAGACCTTTGCGGCTATGCGGATTATAGTAAGGGTAGCTTGCCTTCATTTCTGTAAGACTCTCTTTGAGCTTGCCGTGCATCTCTTGTGCCTTTTCCGGCATTGCTGAATAGAGGTTATTCGACTCTTCGAGATCTACTCTAGTAGCTACGTTATCTTTTGTTTCATAGAGTCGGTAGAGTTCAAATTCATCTGTATTCTCCGCGTGGAGGTGATCATAGTTTTGAATCAGTTTATAATCCCCTATGCGTATGGTGCTCTCAAGTGCTACCCCATGCGGAAAGTGCCACACCATGGTGTCACGTACTTTACCACCGGCATCTATGACGAGGCTTGGGTCCTTTGGGTTAGTAGTAAGTAATGGTAAAAGATCTAGCCCATCGAGATTTTTCCCTTCTGGTTTTTTTACTCCAGCCATGGAGAGAATAGTAGGGTAGAAGTCCAGACCATTAGCCATAACCTCTGTTTGCGTAGCTTTAGGTATATTGGGCCCTGTGATGATAAGTGGCACACGTGTTCCGCCCTCCATAGCAGATATTTTACCACGATCTAGAGGTGCGTTATCAGTATATCGCTCACTTCGTCCACCTTCCATACCACCGTTATCAGAGGTGAAAATAATGTAGGTATTCTCACTAAGCATGTGCCCAGGCCAGCGCGGGTCTTCTGTTTTTTCTAAGTAGTCAAATACCTTGCCTACGTAGTAGTCTAACTCCTCAACCATGGCACAGTAGTAAGGGTTTGTCTGCCCTACTTGATCACGTGGAGGGAGGTTAGCGGGATCAATTTTTAACTTCTTAGTATATTTTTTAAGTAACTCCTCTGAGCGAGTATGGATAGGTGTATGGACGAGCCATGTGGCATAGTAGAGAAAGAATGGCTTAGGCTGTAGTTTGGCCTGATCAATAAAATTAAGTGCGTCTACATTAGTCTGGTGATATGGATAACCATTTTCATCCAGGCGAAAGGGATCATCTTTAGCTGTGGTGGCAAAATTTTTGAGGCGATCTTTCATGCCTTTACGTGCGCCACGAACTGCACGGGTGTAGTCAAAACCTACATCCCCTGGCTGAGGGTAGGCGTGGTGGTCTATCGCAATATGCCATTTCCCTGCATGCCCTGTCGTATAGCCATGCTGTTTTAGAACCTTACCAATGGTAAGTTCATCTGCTGGCATTCGGCCGCTGTACCATGGGTCCATCATAGTAGTGTGCTTATTACGCGGTAGCGGTGGGTGACCACCTACCACATGTGTTTTCTGTGCACGGGCTGGATGATTACCACTCATGATGGCACAGCGAGAGGGCGCACACGTGGGGGCTGGTGAGTAGCCTTGCCAGAACATGACGCCCCTTTTCGCTAAAGCATCAATATGCGGAGTCTCCATCGGTGAAGGTTCATCAAGGTCATAGCACTTCACATCTTGCCAGCCGAGATCATCGGTGAGCAGTAGAATGATATTAGGCTGTTTAGGCCGTGTATTTTCCGCAAATCCTAGGGAGACACTGGATGCGATGAGTAATGAAATAATAGTATACTTTTTAAACATGGTGTGTGGAACTTAGGGGGGGATTTTACGGACGTGAACGGCGGATCAGCTACTCTGTAGCGTGATCTCGGAATATTAAATGCTCATTCCCCTCATGAAGGACAGTGAGCATGTATTTTGATGAGAGTAGGACGACCCAGAAGTTATCTTGATCACGAGCGATCGTGCAGCCTGATGGAAGTTTAACTTGAGGCGGATCACTATCACGCCTCATCGTGTCTGGTTCCTTTTCCTCAAACCACTGCACAACGGAATACGGCGAGCTCTCAAGACGGGTTTCCACCTGATACTCTGAGATTAGGCGAGCCTGTAGAACTTCGAACTGTAGCGGACCCACAGCACCCAATAGCGGCACACGCTCAATACTTCCATGAATGTAGTATGCCTGAGCTACACCTTCCTTCATCAGCTGGTCAATACCTGCACGGTAGCGTTTAATATTAGTGGTATCACTATTCCGGATGTAGATAAAACATTCTGGGGTGAAGCGGGGCATCTCATTATAGACTATTTTAGGATCGCTTGTTAGAGTGTCACCAATAAGAAAGTTATAATTACCCACGAGGGCAAGAATATCTCCAGCGTATGCAGTATCTAGAGTCTCACGGTCCTGACCAAAAAGTTTCTGCGCGTTAGCTAGCCTCACCTTTTTTCCAGAACGTTGATCTATGACCTGCATATCACGCTCAAAAACTCCGGAAACAATACGCACGAATACTGCACGGTCTCGGTGCCGTGGATTCATATTGGCTTGGATCTTAAAAACAAAACCTGAAAAGTTCTCAGCATTCGGGTCGATCATTTCACCCTTGCTGACTCGGCCAGATGGAGGTGGTGCCATATCCAGAAAGCTTTCTAACATATTCTGCACCCCGAAGTTATTCATCGCACTACCAAAGTAGATCGGCATCTGCTCCCCTGCGAGTACTCGCTCTACATCGAGCGGCTCAGTGAGACCATCGAGCATCTCCACCTCCTGAGTCACTGTCTCGTAGAGATCATCATTAAGTATCTCACGCACTTTATCGTCCTCGATTCCGGCAACTTCAAGAGGAGCCATAAATGCCCCACGTTTAGTGCGCTCAAAAAGATTTACCTCCCCCTTCTTCCGGTCATAGACGCCACGAAAACGTGGACCGTCACCCAGTGGCCAGTTGACTGGCGCGGGGGCTAGCTTAAGCACCTTTTCTAACTCGTCTAGTAACTCCAGCGGCGGACGTGAGGGCCTATCCATTTTATTAATAAAAACAAAAATGGGAACTCCCCTCCTCCGACAAACCTCAAATAGCTTTAATGTCTGCGCCTCAATACCCTTACCGGCATCAATCACCATCACCGCAGCATCCACGGCAGAAAGCACACGATAGGTATCTTCAGAGAAATCATGGTGCCCAGGAGTATCCAGCAAATTTACACAGTAATCATTATATTCAAACTGGAGTACTGTAGAGGAAACTGAGATACCTCGTTCCTTTTCCATAGTCATCCAGTCACTGGAGGTTGACTGCTGTTCTTTTTTTGAAGTAACGCTCCCAGCTAAACCGATCGCCCCCCCGTAGAGTAGAAGTTTTTCGGTAAGTGTCGTTTTACCCGCATCCGGGTGAGAGATAATAGCAAAAGTTCTGCGACGAGAGCATTCTCGTGCAGCGGCGGCAGATACAGTGGTAATGGAAACTGGAGTAGTCAAAGCTGATAATTTAGTAGCTCAAAGCAGCATCATTGACAACCCACCAGACCGAAGATCTGATACAGCCTCACTAAGCTATGAAAGCCAGCCCAGCTTCACCGCTTATTACATCGGTTTCTAACGCTCCCTAAATCCTTGTTAATAACTAATAATAAGCATGTTACCAAACTCAAACAAACCCGCCGCCCCCCACCTTTCCGCTAGTGGTGCATTTAAAGATCACTTTCATAACTAAGTTATTTTTTAAACTTTTCAAGCCCATGTGAGGGTCTCATCCACCTCAGTGCATTCTTTAAAACTACTGTTTCTCCTTTGTTCCACCGCGTCCTTTAAATTTGATATTAACCCATCCCAAGGGCTTCCCTTTAGGGACAGTCCTCTGTTCCCTCTCAAGCAACACAGAGAGTTCCGCAACCACCTCTGGATGATCTCTGTAAACATTCTTCCTCTGCTGCAGATCATTAGTAAGGTTATATAGTTGTGCCTTAGGTGCATTTTTATACAGCTTTCCATTCACTATATCGCTATGCTCTTTCCCCATAAAGGTCGCAGCAGCCTCACCTCCTAGCAAGTGATCACCGACCTTGTCACTCTGAAATCCACCTTCACCTTGGCGTGGAATGTATACCCAGTTACCCTTCCTGATAGAGAGGTGTAGAGGGCTATTTGGACATATCACTAAGGTATCCCTAACCGCTGTCTCGGGAGTTCCCGTAAGAGTTTCTAGCTGATTCAGGCTATCCGCCGGATCAACTAGCACCTCACCAACAATCTCTGCAAAAGTAGCCAGTAAATCGACATGACTAATCAAGGCATCTGACACCGTATTAGCAGGAATTTTCCCCGGCCAGCGCACGATCATGGGAATTCGGTGCCCTCCTTCCCACGCTCCAAACTTGGCACCTAATAGATTACCATTAATTTGGTGCCCCTTTTTTACAGCACGTTGACCTTCGAGGTTTAGCATTCCACCATTATCACTAGTAAAAATAAAGACAGTATTCTCAGAGACACCGTGCTCTTTAAGCGCCTCCATTAGCTGGCCAGTCATCCAGTCTAACTCATGGGTGAAATCACCGTAGTCGCCAACCTCACTAGTACCTACAAATTTTTTATCCGGGGTAAATGGGTGATGAATATTAGTCGTAGAGAGCAGGAGAAAAAATGGCTTCTCCTTGTCCCTTTCCTCCAGCCACTTGATAGATCTTTCCGTAAGATTAACGCCAATTTTATCATCAACGTAGAGATCATGAGCCACCTTACCGCCTCCAATCCGCCCGGCGCCCTTACCCTCCATTGTTTTGGTGTGTTTTTCACCTCCCGTTTTGATTGGGTCTTCAGGGTCTATACCAACAACACGATGGTTTTCTACATAAACAAACGGGCACACACTATTCGCGCAAGGAATACCATAGAAGTAATCAAAGCCCAACTCAAGTGGACCTGGTTTTAAATCATCATTCCAATTAGGCCTCTTATCACCAAAGCCAAGGTGCCACTTGCCAAAAAACGCCGTCTGATAGCCCGATTTCTTAAGTAAACTAGAAATTGTTTCGCGATCAGTGTCGATGGTAAGAGCTCCTCCATTCGTCACAGGCCCCCAAAAGTTCTTTCGATGTGGGTAGCGTCCCGTCATCTTTCCATAACGTGACGGAGAGCATACTGCAGAAGCTGAGTGCGCATCTGTAAACTTCCTCCCCTGAGAGGCTAACTTATCAATATTCGGAGTTTTCAGCAGCTTTGCGCCATAGCAGCTCAGATCTCCGTATCCTAAATCATCTGCAAAGACTAAAACGATATTAGGTTTTTCAGCAGAAAAAGCCGCGTGGGATAGGACTAAAACTAAACAAGTAATTGAGAAAGGACGCCTCATAAATGAGAACGTTGCCCACAGGAAAACCGACTGCAAGCGTTAATCACATAATCATTTCTTCAGAGTAATCTCAATATCCTGAGCCAGGAACTGGCAGGTATGATCAGTCTTGGTGCAGACGTAATAGAATGCTGAGGCGTTGAATGACTCGGGAAACTTTTCCCCTGCTTTGGGGTGAAGCTCAAACTCGATCACTCGCGTCTCTGAGCTACTTTCCTCCTGAGGGAGTTTGGGGATTTTTAAATCCTGAATCTCGAGGCCTGAATCCGGTGCTAAATGGAAACTAATATTCCCTGCGTCATTGTTCCATGTGGTATTAGGAGCTGGCTGGAGTGTGAGATGCACTCGCACAGCTGGCTTTCTCTTGTTTGTAGAGGTTACGATGACCGTGCGGTGAGTAACAAGAGCCTTGGTATCGCGTGAGACCTTACCTTCAGGATCTGGGTGTTTCTGCGCTGAGGTATTGTTTTCCCTATTACTACGTGAGGGAACGGCAAATTCCGCCCCGGATGGCTCGGCCACTAGTGGGTGTGGTTTTCCCCCACGTTTCGTTATATCTACGCGGGCTCTATTCACCCAGTCATAGAATGAGTAGGGCTTATCAAGACGAGGCCCGTATTGCTGGATTCGTCTGCGCCAGATGTATTGATTAGGGTTCAGAGCCAAGGCCTGCTCCCAGTGTGCCATGGCTTTAGAAAAATCATTGGGTGCTCGTTTATCTGAATCAAAACGCATACGATAAGCTACCCCTAGACGGAAGTGGGCAGAGCCATTCTTAGGCTCTGCAGTCAGGATCTTCTCCAGAGCAGGGATCTTCTTGGGCAGAAGATTGATGGACTGGGTTTTAGCCTTGTTAGGATACTCGGCAGCTAAAAATTCCTGTAGATCGTTTGGCCGAGGATTACGGTAGCGAATGATACCGTGCTCATCAATGAGGAGAGTGATAGGCACAGCGGAAATACCCAAATCATTATAAGGATCAGCTAGCACTGGCCAGTCCATCTTCTGCCACTCCATATAAAGAGCGGCACGATCAGGATGCTGCTCTTGCACGATGCCTGCTATGCTGAGTTTACCTGTATCTACAAGTTTCTTAGTTTGCTTATGCCAGCCTGGCACATGTCTGCGGCAGCCTGCTCACCATGAGGCATAGAGGTGGAGCATAAGCTTCTTATCTGTGAGCGTAGAAATAGACTTTTTCTCACCATTAGTGATGGAGGGTAAGTTAACGTCAGGAAAACGGTCTCCCAGCTTAAGAGAAAAAGCACCCGAGGCTGCGGAGATCACAGCCAGAGTGAAAAGAAAATAATACAGCAAAATTTTCATACTGTAGTATATTAGAACACCATCTTCGCCTTGGCCATGATGTTCTCAGCCGTTAGTCGCGTTTCTTTAGAACTTGTCCTTTTTCTAAAGAAAAACAGCTGCTAAACCACCATAATAAACTTCTCTTATTGAAGCTAATAAGTTATTCTCGTTCGACACTATGAAAACCAGCCTCTTTTTTACCTTACTTCTCACCATTTACGCTCAAGCCACCGAGCCGATCACTGTCTCAAAAAACGATAACATCGTATTCCTCGGAAACGGCCTAGGCTCCCGCATGATGCAGTATGGCATATTTGAAACCTTTGCCCATATTCTCTATCCTGATAAACATCTAGTCATCCGTAACATGTGCGATGAGGGGAACACACCAGGTTTCAGGCCTCACTCATCACGTCCCTCACCGTGGGCTTTCTCTGGTGCGGAAAAGTTCCACCCACCACTTTCTAAAACAACAGATCGCTGGGGATCTAAACAAACAGGAAACGGAAGTATGGAGACTCCCGACCAATGGCTGACACGTCTAAAGGCGGATACCATCATTGCTTTCTTCGGCTTTAACCAATCTTTTAATGGTCAGGCTGGGCTAGAGAACTTTAAGGGAGAGCTACGCGCGTTTATCAAACATACCCGTGCTCAGAATTACAACGGCAGCTCCGCTCCACAGCTAGCCCTTGTCTCCCCTCTTGGATACGAGGACGCCAGCACTGAGCGCGAGCGTCTAGTGGATGCTAATCTAGAACTCTACACCGCCGCTATGGATCAAGTAGCAAAAGAGGAGAATGTGCTTTTCATCAACTGCTATCAACCTTCCCGAAGATGGTTCCAACAGAAGAAAAAACTCACGCGTGACGGAGTCACTCTGAATCTCACTGGCTACCAGCTCCTGAGTAATCTTCTCACTGAGAAAATTTTTGGTTCAACACCCAATGCTGTAGGTGGTAAAAATACCCTGACTGCAGTTCTTGAAAAAAACTGGGTCTGGGAAAAATTCTACAAAATTCCTAACGGCGTGCATGTCTACGGTAAGCGCCACCGCCCATACGGAACAGAAAATTACCCCTCTGAGCTCAAGAAACTAGAGGAAATGACCTCTAATCGAGACCAAGCCATCTGGGCCACACTCGCAGGAAAAACCTTCGACCTAGCAGCCGCAGATGCACAAACGACAAAGCTCGCAAATATCAAAACCAACTACAAACCTAGTAAGCAAAACGGCTCTACCAAATACCTCTACGGCCAAGAAGCCATCGATTCTTTTACCACAGCCCCAGGTTATAAAATCGAGCTCTTTGCCTCTGAAAAAAAATTCCCCCACTTAGCCAATCCGGTGCAAATCTCCTTTGATAATAAAGGACGTCTCTGGGTAGCTACCATGCCCAGTTACCCACACTGGAAACCTGGTGATGCCAGACCTTCTGATAAGCTGATCATCCTAGAAGATACCAATAACGATGGTAAAGCAGACAAGGAAACCGTCTTTGCAGAAGATCTCCACCTCCCTACTGGATTCGAACTCTCACACGATGGTGTGTATGTGGCGCAAGGTAATCACCTAATCCTACTGAAAGATACTAACGGTGATGATAAAGCGGACCACCGCGAAATAGTTCTGAGCGGATTTGATGACCATGATACCCATCACGTGATCAGTGCCTTCTGTGCAGATCCATCTGGTGCCATCTACATGGGTGAGGGCACCTTCCTGCACTCCCATGTGGAAACTACTCACGGCCCTGTTAGATCATCTAATGGCGGTTTCTTCCGTTACTCGCCACAGCGAAATCAGCTAGAACGCACCTCACGTATCTCCATTCCTAACCCATGGGGCACAGCATTTGATGATTACGGGCAGCCTTTTTTCCTAGAAACATCAGATTCTGATCTACACTGGATGACTCCCTGTAACGTTAATGTGGACTACGGCCAGATAGCACCGAAGCCCATCACCATGTTAGAAAAATCACACCGCGTCCGCCCTACCTCCGGACTTGAGTTTGTCTCTAGCCGCCATTTCCCAGATTCAGTTCAGGGCGATATCCTCATTAACAATACCATTGGATTTCTCGGCACAAAGCAGCATCAAGTCATCGACTCTGATGCTGGCTATAAAGCCAAACACCGGCACGATCTAGTAACATCCAAGGACGGAAACTACCGCCCTGTAGATCTAGAATTCGCCCCAGATGGCTCCCTCTATATGGTGGACTGGCACAATGTACTTATTGGCCACATGCAGCACAGCGCTCGTGACCCACTGCGTGATCACAAGCACGGCCGGATCTACCGCATCACCTATCCAGCACGCAAATTGGTAAAACCTGCACATATTCATAATGCATCTCTTAGCACCCTGTTTAAAAACCTAACAGTCCCTGAGTATCGCACTCGCTACCGCACACGCCGTGAGCTCCGTGGCCGCTCAGCTGATGAGGTGATTCCAGCTATAAAAAAATGGGTGAAAACCCTAAACCGCAAAACCCCTCGCTATGAGCAAACACTGCTCGAAGTCCTCTGGGTCACCTGGGGGCTGGAGCAAGTAAGTGAGCCACTTCTCAAAAACCTACTTCAAGCGAAAGACCATAGTGTCCGTGCCGCCGCCATCGAGGTGCTACGCCACTCAACTCAGCATATTTCCAATCCAGCTGCACTATTGAAAAAAACAGCCACGGACTCATCCGCCCGTGTCCGCCTCCAGACGGCGGTGGCGGCCTCGTGGTTACCTGCTGATGAAGCTCTCCCAGTGCTTAACGCCGTAAAACCTCTAGATCCATGGATTAAGCCAGTTGTGACCACCGCCAAGGCTCAGCTAGAAGGCAAAATTATCGCTGGAGATGCTCCTGAGAAACTGCACAAACCTACTACTCCACTCACAGGTGAAACTCTCGCCTTATTTAAAAAGGGATCAGAAGTTTACTCCCGTGAAGGTCACTGCATCACCTGCCACCAGCCAGATGGAGGCGGGCTACCAGCAGCGATGTTCCCTCCTCTCAACAAAACCAAATGGGTAAATGAATCTGCAGATCGCCTAATCAAACTCACCATGCATGGGCTGATGGGGCCGATAGAGATCAAGGGGAAAAAATACCCAGGCCAAGTTCCTATGACGGCGTTTAAAGCGCTCAGTGATGAGGAAATGGCCGCTGTCCTCACCTATGTTAGAAATACCTTTGGGAACTCTGCGCCAATGATTAGCCCCACGAAGGTGAAAGAAGTCCGTGCAGCAACCAAGAATAAGCAAGGCTTCTACTCACCTGATGAGCTCCTCAAGGATCATCCACATCAGTAGGTTTATTTCTGAATGAAGACAACGGCACCTTTTTTATTAACAATTGCGAGGTGTAAAATGGGCTGTGGTGAGATTTAGAGCTACCGTAATCGGATATTAGCAACTATCCTTCCAGTTCTGAGATTTCAATAAATCTACCAGATACCATGCATGCTCTATCACGTCACAGCCTACTATCTCTACTCCTCGTAGCAGGTGTCTCTGCAGATCCACTGCTAAACTCGTGGATCACAGATCTCTCTGGGCGCTTATGCGCGCATCTATGAGGATGCTGAGGCGATGGTGTCGCAAGAACTCCGTGACTACCCAGTCACGTGGCGCAGTCACTCAGACACAGCCTACATTTGCAGGTGTGCATGAGATCGCGAGTGGTGATAACTTTGTCTATATCCGCATCACAGATCATTATTAAGTAGAGCACTCTTATCGTTCAGCTACGCAATGTAGGACACAGCATCACCGACATGGCAATTAACTCAAACGTGGTCTCTCAAGCTCTTTTTGAAAGCCTCAGAGCAGCACCACTACTCGTCAATACCCTGCCAGAGGCAGGTGTATTTCCCCTCCATACACTCACTGCCCCGGATAACACCGTAGCTTTAAATCTAGAGCAAAAGCTCGGCCACCTCTACGAAGACGCACTTGCCGTCATGCTGGAGCATACACCTAGATATAAACTTCTAGCAAAAAACCTACAGCTCCGTGAAGAAACTGGCCGTACTGTTGGTGAGCTCGATTTTCTCATAAGAGATCACATCAGCCATAACCTCGTCCACCTTGAACTCGCCGTGAAGTTCTACCTCGCCGTAGAAACAACCACCGGTCTCCTGCTGCCCGGACCAGATGCTCGTGATAACTACTACAACAAATTAGCTAAAATGCGCAGCCATCAGCTACTACTTAGTAAGAAATATCATCACCTACTACCAGAGGAATTCAGAGAGGATAAAATCACCGTGCAGCACATGGTGCATGGCTGTATTTTTAACCATATCCATGCTACACAACCCAGTGACATAGAATATCTGACTCCAGATAGACGACACGGTAAATGGCTACACGCCTCCGAGTGCGCAGAGTTTTTTGGACATGACAGACACTACAGGATTATCCCCAAGCCTCTTTGGCCAGCCTCTTCAACGACCATCGCCACGCATCTATTAGAACAATGGAAGCCCAGCGACAACATAGAGCGCTGTATTATGGTTTTCGCCAATGGTGATAATACCCCCTACTTTATCGCCCCTAACAAATACCCATACTAAATCTTATTTCGAGGGCGTGAAGGTGCCACAGAGTAAGTAGAAGTTTTTAAAAGAGAGCTCTTCTAGTCAGACTAAGGTAACCACAGTCAACACCATAGCTTTTTATACCAAGTTTACCCTAGTTTATCTTTTTCTGGTAAACCTAGGTAAACTTGGTATATTTCAGCTGTGAACCCAATACGTAATCCTTATTCTCCAGGTGCAGGAACTCCCCCTCCCGCCCTTTCTGGCCGTGATGATATGCTAGAACAGGTTGCCGTCGCTATTGAGCGTATTCGCTTGGGACGAGCTAGTAAAAGCGTGCTGATGATCGGGCTTCGCGGTGTTGGAAAGACCGTTCTCTTAGACAGAATGAGATTAAATGCGGAAGCCGCAGGTCATCAAACAATCCGCATTGAAGCGCCAGAAGAGCGCTCGCTACCAGGCATTTTAGCACCTCAGTTACGACAGGCTTTATTAAAACTTTCTCGCATTAAAAAGTCTAAAGATCTCGCGAATAGAGCTCTACGAGCACTAGCTGGGTTTGCGAAGCTGAAAGTCAAATATGAGGACTTAGAAGTAAGCCTCGATTTCGATCCCGAACCTGGCTTGGCCGATAACGGAGACTTGGAAAGTGATCTTCAAGATCTACTCATCGCAGTTGGCGAGGCCGCCAAGGCTGCAGATTCGGCCTTTGTAATGTTTATTGACGAGCTGCAATATGTTCCTGAAAAGCAACTAGGCAGCCTTATCTCATCTCTGCACAGAGCCGCACAAATGATGATGCCTGTTACATTGGTGGGTGCTGGCCTACCTCAGCTGACAGGGCAGATGGGTAAAGCAAAGTCCTATGCTGAACGGCTCTTCGAATTCCCATTCATTGGAGCTCTTGAGCCCGACGAAGCACGATTGGCATTAAGCTTACCGGCACAGGACGAAAAGGTGAAATTTTCTAACAATGCGCTCGACTATCTTGTGGAGCAGACTCAAGGCTACCCCTACTTTTTACAGGAGTGGGGTAAACACGCATGGGACGTCGCAGACGACTCACCCATCACATTGGAGAATTGCCAGCAGGCTACAATAACAGCCATTGCAGCGCTGGATGCGAGTTTCTTCCGAGTGCGCTTTGACCGACTTACCCCTTCGGAAAAAAGATACCTCAGAGCCATGGCAAAGCTAGGAGCAGGGCCACATCGAAGCGGTGACATAGCCGACATACTAAAACGTAAATCAACCTCTCTAGCCCCCACTCGAGCCAAGCTCATCAACAAAGGCATGATCTGGAGCCCCAACCACGGCGACACCGCATTTTCAGTGCCCCTATTTGATCAGTATATGAAGCGGATTATGCCGAATGGACAATCATACCAACCCTAACAAACGTAAAACATCTCTCTTCGTTAGTCGTTATACTTAACTGAACCAATGGCCTCTCTCAGATACAAACTCGACGACCTAGGATGGCTCAGTTTTGAACAGCTATACTACAGGTATGATTGACTAGAAAAACGCTCCGCCATCATGAGCGGATTTAAAACTCGCGGCACACCATGGACCATCATCATCGGTAAAGACGGTATTGTGAAATACAATAGCTTCCACATCAAACCTGAAACTGCCATCAAACTCATCGACACTCTCAAAAAGTAATCCTAACTAAAAAAATCTCTATTGTTAATTCATAATTCGGAGCCTCCACCAGGAAGCTGGCCGGGTCTTTTTTTATACCAAGTTTACCCCAGTTTATCTTTTTTAGATAAACTTGCTTATGCCCGCCCTCCCTCTTAAAAATTCGCTTCTAGCTGCTGCAAAACCTTTTCCATTTTATAATAGCCCTGAATACTTTAACTATTTAAAATACTAAATCATGCTAAGCGTAGAAAACCGATTGAAATGCTTTTTAAGCACAGCCGACACAAAAGTTATCTCCCTCAAGGGAGAATGGGGAGTTGGTAAAACCTATTTTTGGAATGCCTTCATCGAAGAACAAAGGGCAACTTTAACTAAGCAGAATAACTTTAAAGGCTACTCTTATGTATCAGTCTTCGGATTATCTAGCATTGCTGAAATCAGGCAACAAATTGTATCAAAAATCGACATCTTCTCAGACTCATTAGCAAAAAAAGGATTTTCTAGTGTCAGTAAATGGTCCGACATCCTCAAAGAGGTAAAGGTTAAGGGGGTATCTACATCTTTTATGGCCGACATAATTCAAAACAACATTCTTCAAAATCTGATAATTTGTATAGATGACCTAGAGCGCAAAGAAAACTCAATATCTACATCATCGATTTTAGGATTGATCTCTGAATTAGCTGAGCAAAGGAATTGTAAAATCGTCATCGTCTATAATGATCAGAATGAAGCTCTGAATTCAGAAACAAGCCAATCCCTAGCAGAATACAAAGAAAAAGTCATAGATTTTGAAATTAGCTATAAACCTTCATTAAAACAGAACATAAAGCTTATCTGGCCTGATACTATACCCCATGGCCTGGAAGAGGTTTTAGAAGAGTTCGAATGCCATAACATAAGAATTATGAAAAAAATGAAATCCGCAATCGCGTATTTCCAACCTTTTTTAGAAAAAAAATTCCCTTACTTGTGGGTATTTTTTCAGAGGAAGTTAATTATTTTCTCGGTAATCCATCACCGACATCAGCACGATATAGACATCGAAGATAAGAAGCTGTTAAATTTATCCCGTTACCTGCCTGAAGACTTTTCAAAACAAGAGTCCGAACGATACAATATCACAGAAAAAAATCGCCCAGTGTTACGGCATCTTCACATACTCATGTTTTACCACGAAGATTTTGACCCAATCATTATACAATTCCTGAAAAATGGCTCTGTAGATCTCACCTGTAATTCTAGTCTATTCGACGAAAAAAACTATGACTCCAAAAAATCACAAGCACGTGATGCAGCGAGTAAAATATCCTCTCAATATTGGAATGGTAGTTTTTCCTATACTCAAGAAGACTTCGTGACTGAAGTAAATGTATTACTAACAGATCATTGGCAATCACTTGATCTCTATCAAGTAATTAACTCCATCAATGAGGTAAGAAAATTATTATCCACGGGTGACTGGCATGAAGACACTCTCTGCAAGAAAATAGAACATTCTGCAATACATGAAGGTGTCGATTTTTCTCACCTTAATAAATTACTTCAAGACTACCCTGAAGAAAAACGTTCTTTTCTTCTTAGTAAGGCCAAGAACTGCAAACGAAAATGGACACCCAGCAAACCTATCGAAAACATCATGCTAGAGATGCTTCCTGCTATGAATGGCTGTAACCCCCAATACATGAACGATCTCCTTGGATATACCAAAAAAGACTTCTATGACTGGATGTTGACGTCAAATCTCGCATTGAAACACTTAAAATTTTTTAACAAATGGTTCCCAGATGATCTCGAAGCAAAGGTTTACAGCTCCGTTGAAATAGAAACAATCCGCAAAGTTCAAACCTCATTACAAGCGGCTATAAAAGACATTAAAAAAATCAGTGATTTTAACGCTCAGAGGTTAAATAAAGCCTTCACAGAATAAATTTAGTTCACTCATAACCGAACTTCTTTAGAATAATCAATGCTCCAATGTAGGGACAATTATTATATCCCTCGTCCGAGCGAGCCCCAAAAAGCCCCGATCAGTTTCCTGATCGGGGCTTGTGAATTTTTAGATCGGTTAGATCAATTAGCTAACCTCTCCGCGAGCCATGCCCTTTTCCTCAAGCGCGGCTTGAGCAAGTGCTAGGCGTGCTACAGGGATACGGAATGGTGAACATGAAACGTAGTTAAGTCCTGCGCGGTGGAAGAACTTCACTGAGTCTGGATCTCCACCGTGCTCACCACAGATGCCGAGCTTAAGCTTTGGCTTAGTAGTGCGGCCACCTTTTACACCCATCTCAACAAGTTGCCCTACACCCTCTTGGTCGAGGCCTGCAAATGGGTTATTGCTAAGAACTTCTGCGTCCTGGTATGCAGGAAGGAAGCTTGATGAGTCATCACGTGAAAGACCTAGGCCTGTCTGTGTAAGGTCGTTAGTTCCGAAGGAGAAGAACTCAGCGTGCTTCGCTACTTCAGCAGCAGTGATAGCAGCACGTGGGATCTCGATCATTGTTCCTACAGTGTACTTTAGCTGGCTCTTCTTAAGCTTAAGCTTAGTGCGAACTTGGTCAGCTGTCTCATCGATCACCTTCTTCTGAAGCTCAAGCTCACGTGCGTAAGCTACGAGTGGGACCATGATTTCAGGAACTACCTTAGTGCCTTTAGCTTGCACTTCAGCAGCAGCTTCGAGGATAGCCTCTACCTGCATTGCTGTTACAGCTGGGTAACTGATACCAAGACGACAACCACGGTGACCTAGCATTGGGTTCTCTTCGTGAAGAGCGTGGATACGCTTAGTAATAGCAGCTGCAGTCATACCAATCTTCTTAGAAAGGTCCTTCTTCTGAGCTGTATCCATAGTTCCGATAAACTCGTGAAGTGGTGGATCTAATAGACGGATAGTAGCTGGGCGGCCAGCAAGTGACTTAAAGATACCTTTAAAGTCTTTCTTCATGAAGACCTTGATCTTCTTAAGTGCCTTAGCGCGGCCTTCATCATCATCAGCAAGGATCATCTCACGAACAGAGTCGATCCGATTACCCTCGAAGAACATGTGCTCAGCACGGGTAAGACCGATACCTTCAGCACCGAACTTAATTGCCTGCTCTACCTGCTCTGGAGTGTCAGAGTTAGTGCGGACACCAAGCTTACGGAGGCTGTCAGTCCACTTCATAAGCTCCATGAACTTCTTGTAAGTGTCAGACTTCTTAGCCGCAGCTTTACCTTCGATAAGACCTTGGATTACCTGAGAAGGTGATGACTTGATAGAGCCTTTATAGACGCTACCAACAAAACCATTCAGTGAAAGCTCATCGCCTTCTTTAAGAGTCACACCGTTACCGGAAAGTGTCTTCTTGCTGTAGTCAATAGACATGCTGTGTGCACCACAGACGCAAACCTTACCCATCTGGCGGGCAACGAGAGCAGCGTGTGATGAAGCACCACCTTCAGTAGTAAGAATACCATCAGCAGCGATCATACCGCGAAGGTCTTCTGGAGATGTGGCCTGACGAACAAGGATGACTTTCTCACCTTTTTCAGCAGCTTTAACTGAGTCTTCCCAGCTGAAGTAAATCTTACCAGATGCAGCACCTGGGCCAGCTGGAAGGCCGCTACCCACTTTCTTAGCTTCTTTCTCTGCCTTAGTGTCAAAGATAGGAGCAAGGAGGTGGCTGAGGTCATCAGCAGGAATACGGAGGATAGCCTCCTCTTTCTTGATGAGCTTCTCTTTCACCATGTCGAGTGCGATGTTTACAGCGGCAAAACCGGTGCGCTTACCGTTACGAGTCTGGAGCATCCAGAGCTTACCCTCTTCAATAGTGAACTCAACGTCCTGAACATCACGGAAGTGCTTCTCAAGCTGCTTACGGATTTTCAGAAGCTCTTTGTGAGACTTGGGAAGGTCCTTAGCCATCTTTGCAATTGGCTTAGGAGTACGAACACCTGCTACAACGTCCTCACCCTGGGCATCGATAAGATACTCACCGTAGAAAACGTTTTCGCCAGTGGCGGGGTCACGTGTGAAGGCAACACCAGTTCCTGATGTCTTACCTGTGTTACCAAATACCATGGCCTGCACGTTAACTGCAGTTCCCCATGCGGCTGGGATACCGTATTTCTGACGGTAAACGATAGCACGGTCATTATTCCATGAGTTAAACACAGCGTTTACAGCTCCTGTGAGCTGATCGCGCGGGTCTTCAGGGAAGTCTTTACCGGAACGCTTCTTGATGAGTTTTTTAAATTCAGCAACTACAGCTTGGAGCTGCTTTGCAGAAAGTCCTGAGTCATCTTTTACTTTGGCCTTGGCCTTAGCTTTATCAAGAATGACTTCGTATGGGTCATGGTGCTCACCGGCTTCAGCTTCAACTTCCATTACCACGCTACCATACATCTGAAGGAAGCGACGGTATGAATCCCAAGCAAACTTGGCATTGCCAGTCTTCTTAGCAAGAGCTTCTACAACTTTATCGTTAATACCCAAGTTAAGAATAGTATCCATCATGCCGGGCATGGACTCACGTGCGCCGGAGCGAACAGAGAGAAGAAGTGGATTCTCAAGATCACCAAACTTTTTGCCCATGGCTTTTTCAACCTTGGCGATATTAGCTTCGATCTCTGCGTTAAGAGTCTTAGGGTATTTCTTAGCGTTATCGTAGTAGTGTGTGCAGACCTCAGTAGTGATGGTAAAGCCAGCAGGAACAGGAATTCCGATGAGGCCCATTTCAGCAAGGTTAGCACCCTTACCTCCGAGGAGGTTTTTCTGGGAGCCATTACCGTCAGCTTTGCCACCTCCGAAGAAGTAGACGTTCTTGTTTGAAGCAGACTTCTTAGTCTTGCTAGCGGCTGCCTTAACGGCAGTTTTCTTAGTGGCCTTTTTAGCGGCCTTTTTCTTAGTTGCCATGTGGATGGTATTTAGTAGTAGTGAAAACGTTAATTTTTTTGTTAGAAAAAATGAGGTGTTATCATACTTCTGCTTCCGCATCAGTATCCTCGTAAAATGAAGGCGCAAGTTACCAAGTAAACCCTTCTGGTCAAGCATCATTCGGCAGCTTTACTGGCTACTATCATAATCCACCCTCTGATTTTTTAAAAAATAAACCTATTGAAGAACATATTACATATTTTACCTACCATGGAAATTTCTGATTATATTTCACCAACCATAATTTTTAACATATAGCCCATTAAAAGCAGTTCATATCTAACCAGCATTTTCATATTTTTTAGCGACCCTAAATAACTGATACTTGAAATTTCTCCCTCCAAACCTTAGTAATACTATTTAAGTATGGCCGGCCACACTATCATCCCATCGCCCCTGCAGCAGCGCTACCACCGCCACTGCCTAATTATGGGTAGCCTCGCCATTCTAGGCGTTGCCCTCATGCCCTACATCGGGGAAGTAGGTATGGCTAACCCAAAAACAGCCTCCACTCTGGGGCTATGGGTAAACTTCTTTGGTCATCTTCACCCCGTCTTTTTGCACTTACCCATCGGCGCATTCATGCTGGTTATAGTAATGGAGCTTGGAAGTATTTTTACTAAGGGGGGATATCGGCCGAATACCACATTAGGTTTATTTTTCACCTCAGCAACGGGACTCTTCGCTCTGTTCTTTGGCTATGCCCTCTACCTCACTGGAGATTTTCAAAGTGAACTCATGGAGGAACATAAACGTGATGGTATCATTTTCACCATTCTCATCATCGTTACTTTCTTAGTAAAATATTCTGCAGACCTTAGGCCCAAACAACGCTTTTACAGACCCCTTTACTACATCACTCTAGTAGCCAGCTGTGCAGCATTACTGGGAGCTGGTCATCATGGAGGTGAGATCACGCATGGCGATCCACTCGATGTTCTGCCATCTAAAATATTAAAGAACCGAGCTAACCGTGAGAGCAAGCAAGTAGCTACAGTAGACCCCGTGGTTTACACTGATATTATTCACCCTATTCTCATAGAAAAATGCATCACCTGCCATGGTGCTAAAAAGAAAAAAAGTGGTCTCCGCATGGATAGCTACGCCTACCTGTTAGAAGGCGGTGAAGAAGGCGACTGTCTGGTACCTGGAGACCTCCAAAGTAGCGGCTTAATTTCTACCCTCCATCTCCCCCTTTCTGACGATTTACGTATGCCCCCTGAGGACAAACCCCAGTTAACTGAAGATGAAATTAAAGTGTTAGAGTGGTGGGTGAAAATCGGCGCTCCAGAGCACGCGAGACTCAGCGAGGTAGAGCGCGAAGGGGAAGTAGACGGCGCACTACATTCCATCATGGGGCATTAGCACTCAGCGCCCGTTATTATATTTTTTCTGGGCTAAAAAAAGTCAAAGGCTTGCCTAAGATTCAAAATCTAACAAGCCACCTTCGAATGCCAGCTGCATGAGTTAGTGTCCTAGCTAGTAAAGCCCTCTGCATTTGCTCCATTCAAAATCTGTTCCTCAACATTTTTATTTAGCTAAGGACAGCACCCAACTGTTGTTAGCTATGAATGTGAGTCACTCTCCAAGTTTCATCATATTACATATATTCATTTATTTGAATATCACTTTCCAAATCACGCCTAAACAATTTCTGTTTATCCAGAAAGGCAAAACTTTTCACAGATTGTACAACATCTAGCTGAGTGCTTCTATTTTAATTCTGGTAGCTACCGCTATTAAAAGTAATTAGAATAACCAGCCCCTAGCCTACTTACTCTACAAAGGCATAAAAAAAGCCCGCTAGCGTTTTTCACACTAGCGAGCTTGATGATTCTTTAAGCAGAATTAAGCTGTAGCGCCTTCGTCAGAAGATGTGGCTGAAGAATCCACAGCGAGTGGTGCATCCACCTCTTCTGCACTAGCAACCTCCTCAGCTCCTTCAGCTGGCTCTTCCTTAACTGGCTCTGGCTCTTCCACAGTAAACTCAATTTGAGTATCACGGTGCTGGTGGAAACCTGTTCCGGCTGGGATAAGGTGACCCATGATCACGTTTTCCTTAAAGCCTTTGAGGTAGTCCACACGGCCTACGGTAGATGCATCTGTAAGAACACGTGTAGTGTCCTGGAAGGATGCAGCTGAGATGAATGACTCAGTCTCAAGTGATGCCTTAGTAATACCTAGTAGCACTGGCTCAGACTCAGCGGCCTTACCACCTTGGGAAACGACAGACTCGTTCTCCTTCTTAAAGGTAGTGCGGTCAATCTGGTCTCCCCAGAGGAATTCAGTATCACCTGGCTCAGTAATCTTCACCTTGCGAAGCATCTGGCGGATAACGATTTCAATGTGCTTGTCATTGATCTCTACACCTTGCAGACGGTAAACGCGCTGAACCTCATTAGTAAGGTGCTCTTGCAGGGCTTGTGAACCACATGCTTCGAGAAGATCATCAGGAGAAACAGGTCCTTCAGTAATCTGATCACCACGCTTGAGGAAGTCTCCTTCACCCACGATGATGTGCTTACCCATAGGCACCAGATGGTCTGCACTTTCGCCAGTGTCCATATCTGTAACGATAACCTTTTTCTTACCACGGACGTTTGGTCCGTATGAAACTTCACCATCGATCTTGGCAATGGTGCAGGCCTCCTTAGGTCTACGTGCTTCAAAGAGCTCAGCAATACGTGGTAGACCACCAGTAATATCACCAGTCTTAGCGATCTTACGCGGTGTTCTAGCTAGTTGAGCACCACCTTTGACACTTGCCCCTTCCTTAACAGAAAGGTGCGCGCCCACAGGAATGGAACAGCTGTAAATGACTTCACCTGTCTTTTTATCTACAATGACTACTTGCGGGTGCAGGTCCTCTTTATGCTCAGTGACTACCATGCCTTTCTTACCAGTTTCCTTATCGGTCTCTGACTGAACGGTAATACCTTTGATCATATCACGGAATTCAACCTTACCGGCTTGTTCTGTGAGAATTGGCACGTTGTATGGATCCCAAGTTACAAAGGTCTCACCTTTCTTAACTGTTTCACCGTCTGGCACCGAAATTACAGAGCCTATCACAAGTTTATAGGACTCAAGTACGAGGCCCTCCTTGTTCTTAATGGTGATCTCACCCTTCTTATTAAGGGAGACAAAGTTACCATCAGCATCCTTAACAGCACGCACATCTTTATAGGCTACAATACCTGCACTCTTAGCCTTAATAATAGGCTGTTTGAATGATGATGATGCCACACCACCAACGTGGAAAGTACGCATGGTCAGCTGTGTTCCAGGCTCACCGATCGACTGTGCAGCAATAATACCGACAGCTTCACCGATCTTGGCTAGTTTACCAGATGCTAGGTTTAGGCCGTAACACTTCTGACATGCACCACGATCAGCCTCACAGGTGAGAGTGGAACGGATCTTAAGACGCTCAAAACCGAGTTCTTCGATCTTGTTCGCCTCTTTTTCACCGATCATCTGACCTACCTCTAGAACAATATCACCACTGACAGGGTCTACCACTTTTTCACAAGATACGCGTCCATAGATACGTGAGGAAAGTGAAGCGGCTTCTTCATCATTTTCAACTATTGGGATAGCGGTGATTCCGTTAACAGTGCCACAGTCTGGCTCAAAGATAATAACATCCTGAGAAACATCAACGAGCTTACGAGTCATGTAACCTGAGTCCGCAGTCTTAAGCGCGGTGTCAGCAAGACCCTTACGAGCACCGTGAGTAGAGATGAAGTATTCCAATACAGAAAGACCTTCACGGAAGTTAGAAGTAATCGGGCGTTCGATAATGTCACCGGATGGCTTAGCCATCAGACCACGCATACCAGAAAGCTGCTTAATCTGCTGCTTATTACCACGGGCACCGGAGTCAACCATGAGGAAGAGTGGGTTAACAATCTTATCCCCTTCGTTATGCTCAAGCTTACGGTAGAGGGCGTCAGCAATGTTATCTGAAGCGTGTGTCCAAATATCAATCACCTGCTGGTAGCGCTCGTTGTCAGTAATGACACCGTTACGATACTGCTTAGTTACTTTCTCCACTTCAGCGTAGGCTTTCACAAGTTCTGGCTTCTTCTCCTCAGGCACGACCATGTCGATAATACCAATAGAAATTCCAGAACGAGTAGCTTCCTTGAAACCGAGGCTCTTAAGATCATCAAGCACGATAACTGTGCCAGCTTGACCAGCACACTGGTAACAGCGCCAGATAATGTCACTTATCTGTCCTTTACCAACGTTGAAGTTAATAAAGCCAAGACCAGATGGCCAGATCTCATTAAAGCGCACACGACCAGGGGTGGTGTGGATAATCTTTGGCTCAGGTTCGCCGTATGCCTTTTCACCACCTTGATAATCAGGGTTACGGAGGCGGATCCAGTCATGATAGCCTACTTTGCGAGATGCTATAGCATACTCAACCTCAGTAGTATTCTCAAAGAGAGGAAGATGAGTCTCCTTCTGTGCCTCTAGCTCCTTAGCAGTCAACTGACGTGCGTAGGTAAGATAGTAAGATCCAAGAATAATATCCTGTGAAGGAACTGTGATTGGCTTACCTGACGCAGGTGAGAAGATGTTATTAGGCGCAAGCATTAGCTGGCGCGCCTCCATCTGTGCTTCTATAGATAGTGGCACGTGCACAGCCATCTGGTCACCATCGAAGTCCGCATTATAAGCAGTACAAACGAGCGGGTGAACACGAAGCGCAGAACCTTCAATAAGAACTGGCTCAAATGCCTGGATAGACAAACGGTGCAGAGTAGGTGCACGGTTTAACATCACTGGGTGGCCTTTAGTAACTTCCTCGAGAATGTCCCAGACCTCAGTGGTCTTACGGTCAATCATCTTCTTAGCACTACGCACAGTGTGGCAGTAGCCGAGCTCTTTCAAGCGGCGGATGATAAATGGCTCAAAGAGTGTAAGCGCCATCTTCTTAGGAAGACCACACTGACCAAGTTTCAGCTCAGGTCCGATAACAATAACTGAACGACCAGAGTAGTCTACACGCTTACCAAGAAGGTTCTGACGGAAACGTCCACCCTTACCTTTAAGCATGTCTGAGAGTGACTTCAGCGCACGGTTACCAGCACCAGTGACGGCACGGCCGTGACGACCATTATCAAAGAGCGCATCCACAGCTTCCTGTAGCATGCGTTTCTCGTTACGGATAATTACGTCTGGTGTCTTAAGTTTAAGTAGATTCTTAAGACGGTTGTTACGGTTGATAACGCGGCGGTATAGATCGTTAAGATCAGATGTGGCAAAACGCCCACCTTCAAGTGGCACCAACGGACGAAGGTCTGGAGGAATCACAGGAAGAACATTCATCACCATCCACTCAGGGCGGGTGTTAGACTGATCGAATCCACGCGCAAGCTTGATACGCTTGGCAAGTTTCTTCTTAGTCTGCTTAGAACGTGTGTTCAGCATTTCTTCTTCTAGCTGCACAGTAAGCTCAGCGAGCTTCACTTGGCTAAGTAGTTCTTGGAGTGCTTCAGCACCCATGTGGGCTTTGAAGTTTCCTTCACCGTATGCGTCCTCTGCATCGAAGAGTTCGATTTCGCTGAGAAGCTGGCCAAGCTGTAGATCAGAGTTTCCTACATCAGTAACAACATAGTCCTCATAGTAAATAATACGCTCTAGCTGACGAGCGGCAAGATCAAGGATAAGGCCGATGCGGCTAGGCATACATTTGTAAAACCAGATGTGAGAAACAGGGACAGCAAGTTCAATGTGGCCCATGCGCTCACGGCGAACGCGAGAGAGAGTTACCTCCACACCACAGCGGTCACAGACCACGCCCTTGTGTTTGATACGCTTATATTTTCCGCAAGCACACTCCCAGTCACGGGTAGGACCGAAGATACGCTCACAGAAGAGACCGCCTTTTTCAGGTTTGAAAGTACGGTAGTTAATAGTTTCAGGGTTCAGCACCTCGCCACTTGACCAGCTCCGGATGATGTCCGGTGAGGCTACAGTGATGGCAACGTGGTCGAACTGCTCAGGCTTTTCATTCACTCCGAAGAGTTCACGCAGATTATTTTCAACGCTCATGATAAATTGATAGGGTAAGTATTAAGTTTTAGGTTCGGTTGTTTACTGCGATTAGAGTGTGAGATCATCGAGTGAGAAGTCAGCACCTCCAGCCTTCGGCTTGCCACCAGTTCCGGGGCGAACATCGAGACAGAGTGACTGCATTTCTTTCATCAGAACATTAAAAGACTCCGGAGTTCCAGCTTCAAGGGTGTTGTCCCCTTTAACGATAGCTTCGTAGATCCTTGTCCGGCCTTGCACGTCATCAGACTTCACTGTGAGGATTTCCTGAAGAGTATAGGCGGCACCGTATGCCTCTAGTGCCCATACCTCCATCTCACCGAATCGCTGACCACCGTATTGTGCCTTACCACCTAGCGGCTGCTGGGTAACAAGACTGTATGGCCCAACGGCACGAGCGTGAATCTTATCCGCCACAAGGTGACCGAGCTTAAGCATGTAGATCATACCTACCACAACTGGGTTCTGGAAGGCTTCACCAGTGCGGCCATCATAGAGAGTGGACTTACCAGCAATGGAACCATCCTGACCGTCACCGATCCATGTGTATCCTCTGCCTTCTTTTTCACCCTTCTTACGCTCGCGTAGCTCACCATTGTCACCAACGAGTTTTACTCCGTCAACTTGCTTGGCTTTACTCATGAATTTCCAAATTTCAGCTTCTGGAATACCATCGAAAATAGGAGTAGCTACCGTGAATCCTAGAGCTTTAGCAGCAACACCGAGGTGAGTCTCAAGAACCTGTCCAACGTTCATCCGTGATGGCACACCGAGTGGGTTCAAGCAGATCTCCACTGGAGTTCCGTCACTTAGGTATGGCATATCCTCTTCAGGAACAATGGTAGCAACAACACCTTTGTTACCGTGACGACCAGCCATCTTATCACCTACGCTGAGCTTGCGCTTAGCAGCGACAAAGACTTTAACCTCCTTGATAGCACCAGGATCTACTTCATCACCACTCTCGAGCTGATCGAGACGACGCTCACGGTCTGTATCAAGCTCACCAAAGCGGGCTTCGAATGATGAGATGATTTCAAGAATCTTGTTACGGATAGGTGAAGGATCAATCTCGATATGATCGTAGATAGCGGCTAGCTTACGAAGTAAGGTCTTAGTGATCTTACGATTCGCAGGGATGATGATTTCACCTGACTGCGCGTTAACTACATCAAGCGGGATTTTCTCCCCTAGAAGGATATCAGAGAGTTTCTCTGTGAGCTGCTCTGTAAGTTGATCTTTCTTCTTCTTATAGTCATCGTTGATCTTCTTAACCTGCTTTTTGAGCTTTACTGGATCCAGCTCATTCTCACGCTTACGTGCGAGACCGTGAGTAACTACACGAATGTCTTGAACGATACCTGTGCAACCGGAAGGAACACGCAGTGATGTGTCCTTTACGTCAGCAGCTTTCTCACCAAAGATTGCTCGGAGAAGGCGCTCCTCAGGGGCTAATTCAGTCTCTGACTTAGGCGTGATTTTACCAACAAGGATATCACCAGGTTTCACCTCTGCACCGATACGGATGATACCGTCGTGGTCAAGGTTCTTAAGAGCCTCATCACCAACGTTAGGAATATCGCGTGTAATCTCCTCAGGTCCTAGCTTCGTGTCACGTGCTGCGCACTCAAACTCGGAGATGTGGATAGATGTGTAGATGTCTTCTTTTACAACCTTCTCTGAGATGACGATGGCATCCTCAAAGTTGTATCCATTCCAAGGCATGAATGCTACTAGTATATTACGCCCTAGTGCAAGCTCACCACCTTCTGTGTTAGGCCCGTCTGCAAGAACGTCACCTATCTTCACCTTAGTTCCTTTAGGCAAGATTGGCTTCTGGTTAAGGCATGTTCCAGCATTAGAACGCATGAACTTACGGAGTGGGTAAACGAAGGTTCCTTTAGCAGGGTTACTCTTTACAGAGTTTATGTCTGAAAGGAATTTCTCATCAGATACAGGTAATTCTCCATCTTTAGTAGTGACGATGATTTCTGCTGTGGCTGCAGCAATAATGCCGTCTGCCTCAGCTGTAACTACGGCGCGGGAGTCAGCAGCGGCCTTAGCCTCTAGTCCTGTGCCCACAAGTGGTGCATCAGAGATCAGAAGTGGCACACCCTGACGCTGCATGTTTGCACCCATGAGGGCACGGTTAGCATCATCGTGCTCGAGGAATGGGATGATACCGGCAGCAACTGAAACAAGCTGCTTTGGCGATACATCCATGTATTCCACTGTTTTAGGATCTACTTCGATAAATTCGCCACTCTCACGAGCTGTGATTTTCTCAGTAAGGAAGTTACCTTTTTTATCGATTGGGTTATTCGCCTGCGCGATGAGGAATTCCTCCTCTTGGTCAGCAGTAACGTATTCGATTTGGTTAGTGACTTTACCATTTTTCACCTGACGGTATGGAGTCTCAATGAAACCAAACTCGTTAATACGAGCATATGTGCAGAGTGAGTTGATGAGACCAATGTTTGGTCCCTCCGGTGTTTCAATAGGGCAAATACGTCCGTAGTGAGAGGTGTGAACGTCTCGAACTTCGAAGCCAGCACGATCACGATTCAAACCACCAGGTCCTAGCGCAGACAAACGGCGCTTGTGAGTAAGTTCCGCCAGAGGGTTAGTCTGGTCCATGAACTGGGAAAGCTG
>JALZUC010000061.1 GCA_023301765.1 Akkermansiaceae bacterium
AGATTAGACGTGTGTGGACGAGATTTTATTCAGTAGAGCAGTGCACTATTTTTCTGTGAGTTGTTTGATTTTTTCTATGACTTCCTTTTCGGTGGTTGCTACTACGCGGCCATGTTTACTAACCAGTGCGTAGCTGGGAGTGCCTCCGTCATAGGCGTCTAGCCCAGCGGGGGAAATGTGGGTGGAGGTGAGCGTGAGCCACGGGAACTTAGAATCTTGTGCCCAGTCGATAGCGTCTTTTGTGTCCTCGTCTTGACTGACATGGATAAATTCTACTTTGTCGTTTTTGGCGATTTTTTCATGATAATACTTCACTAACTGTGGAGCGTGTTTACGGCAGGGGACTCACCAGCTGGCTGAGTAGTAGAATAGGTAATATTCTGGGACTTTCTGTGTGTCTACGGGTTTAAATTTGCCGTCTGTGATGTGGTAAGTTTTCCCTTGAATATTTTTTCCGATAAATTGTGTGTGGAGTGTGGGTTCCCCGGGGGTGGGTTTTTTTTCTGCCTCAATAAGGCGGGTGTATTCTGTGGCTACCCATTTACGATCTTCTTCTGAGATGAGGCTGAGTTTTAAAGTGGCTTCTTTCCCTTCCTGCGAGATTGTTACGGAAGTTTTGTCACTAGTGAGATAAATGCCGGAGATGAAGTCTTGACCGTCTGCGCTGGTCCATGTGCGTGCTTGCACTGTGATTAGTAGGCTCAGGGTGAGTATGGGAAAAATGAAATATTTCATGGTTTGGTAAATGAGGTCAAATAGTTAGCGATACTGAGTGGCGTATTTGTTAATGATTGATGTGGTATAAACAAAAATGGCGCTCTGGGTATATACCTACCGAGAACGCCGCTATGGGTAACATGTTTGTAGGATACTTTTATTTTTTATTTAATAATTGGCTGAGCTGGTTTCTTTTTAGATTTTTTGACTCTGCCTTTGATAATACCTGGGTCAGTCCACTTAGGAGAGCCTGTAGTTGCTGGTAGCTCTTTTATCATGATATCTTTGTAATGAACTAGAAATTTACCGCCAGAGTGTGCCTGGAGGGCGAAGATGCCATTGGCAGCGATTTTGCTATTAGTCTCGGTGTAGTTGTGGGCGAGGATGCCATTAATCCAGGTTTTGATATTGGTGCCGTTGCAAATAATTTTGTATCGATTCCAGCTATCGAATTGCTTTACACTTTTGATTAGCTTATCCTGATTGGAGGCCGTGACGAGAGGGCCTCTACGGTGTTCGTCCCAGATGTTTCCCCAGTAGCCTAGACCGCCATTGATAGTTTTTTTATCATGCGTGGGGCCGGCATCGATCTGATAGCCACAGATACTTCTTCCGATAGGGAGGCTTCTTATCTGAACGCCTGAGTTCTTAAGGCCGGGGCCGCCGCCGTCAGTAAACATTACGGCGAAGGTAAGTTCGAAGTTTTCATAGCTCTTATCAGATATGAGCCAGACATTACGTGGGACTGGATTGTTTAAATCTCCGCCAGTGATTTCACCGTTTTTTGCTGACCAGAAGGATTCGTCACCTTTTGAGGGCTTCCAGTTTGCGAGGGTTTTACCATTGAAGAGGCTTGTGGCGTCTTTGGCTGCTGTCATGTCAGCATCTTGTGCTGTGACGCAAGAGATGAAGCAAAATAGTGCGGTTAGGATGTGATGCATGCTAGTGTAAACTTAGCACAATACGGGCTATAAGCATTGATAAATTTCATATTAGTGATTCTGTCATCGTTTTCATGCGTCTGTAGGTATGGGGTAATGGTAAAACTGGAGTGAATATACGGCATGTACTTGCCAAAGTGGCATTCAGCTTTCACGGTGCTCTTTGAAATGAAGCGAGACCTTTCTGATCAATTATTCCAAGCCGCGAAGAAAACTATCCCAGGTGGGGTGAACTCTCCTGTGAGGGCTTTTAAAAATGTGGATGGCGAGCCGTTTTTTGTGCGAAGGGCTAAGGGCTGCAAAATTGAGGATGTGGATGGGAATGAGATGATTGATTATGTCGGGACTTGGGGGCCGGCGATTCTAGGGCATGCCCCGGAGTGTGTGATCGAGGCCGTGCATAGTGCGGTCAAGGAGGGGGTGTCATTCGGTATCCCTAATCCTTATGAGGTAGATATGGCTGAGCTGATTGTAGACTGGGTACCTTCTGTGGAGAAGGTGCGTATGGTAAACTCTGGAACTGAGGCTACGATGAGTGCGGTGCGCCTGGCGCGAGGCTTTACGTGTAGAGATAAGGTAATCAAATTTGAGGGCTGTTATCATGGGCACGTAGATAGTCTATTAGTAGCGGCTGGCTCAGGTGCTCTAACTCATGGTGAGCCTGATTCTGCTGGCGTGCCATCTGCCTTTGCTGCGGAAACAATTATTTTACCTTATAATGATCTTGAGCGGGTGCAGCAGGTTTTTGCAGAGATGGGGGAGCAAATAGCAGCGGTAATTATAGAGAGTTATCCGGCTAATGCGGGCCTTATTTTCCCGAAGGATGGTTATTTGCAGGGGTTACGCGATTTAACAACTGAGTATGGAGCTGTATTTATCTTTGACGAGGTGATGACGGGCTTTCGTGTAGCGCGAGGTGGTGTGCAGGAATTAGAGGGTATAGTGCCTGATCTCACTGCTATGGGTAAGGTGATTGGTGGGGGGCTGCCGGTGGGTGCGTTTGGTGGCAAGGCTGAGATTATGGATTACCTCGCACCAGATGGGCCAGTGTATCAGGCCGGTACGCTGAGTGGTAATCCGCTGGCGATGGCAGCGGGTTTAGCGCAGTTACGTGAGATGGATAGGCAGGGCGGCTATAAGCGTTTAGATATAATGGGAGCTAGACTTGAGAGTGGTGTGCGTGGTTTGTTAAAGGTAAAGGGGTTAAACTATAGGTTTAATCGTGTGGGGTCCATGTTCTGCTTATTTTTCACAGAGGAGGAGATCGTGAATCTTGATTCTGTGATGACGGCGGATACGACGGCTTTCAGGAAATTTTTTACCGCGATGCTGGATCAGCGGATTTACATGGCACCCAGCCCTTATGAGACTGGATTTATTAGCACGGCGCATGGCGAGGAGGAGATAGATATCACTTTAGCTGCTATGGACGAGGCTTTGAAAAAAATATAACTGTTTGATTATCAATGGCGCTTTTGTTTTTTTGTGGCTGTTTTTAAAAGATGATGAAGAAAGCCATTGCCAAATAGAAATATTTTTCTATAGTGAAGCCGTTCTACGCCGAGATGGTGGAATTGGTAGACACGCTAGATTTAGGATCTAGTGCCCTTTGGGCGTGCAGGTTCGACCCCTGTTCTCGGTACTTTTTAACCTCCACATAGAAAACGATCATATCATGGACGAAATTAAAAAACAACTCACTGAAAAACTTGGTCTCAGCGAAGAGATGAGCGAGCAGGCTGTAGATCTAGTGCTTGGCTTTGTAAAAGATAAGTTACCCGAAAGTATGCAGGGAATTGTTGATTCTGCCATTAATGGTGAAATGCCTGACACAGGAGGTTTGCTCGATAAAGCCAAGGGGCTTTTCGGCGGCTAACACCAGCAGTATTACTACTGCTTAATTAGAGATTATCAATCACACGCATTCACCTTCTCTGGTGACGGCGTGTTTTTTTTGGCTTGAAAATATGGTTGAGGGGTGCGATCCAGTTATTGATTTTTCAAGATATGGATAAACATAGTAAACAGCATATTTTGATCGGGTTCGCTCTGATCTTGTTTTTTTTCACAGCTCTTGGCTTGGTTGCCGCTAGTGCGTATCTGCCTGGATTAGCAGGTGAAATTGGCCGTATGTGCCTGGCGCTCATCACTAGTCCCTTTTTGATGGAATCTTCTATTTTCTTTTTAGCTTTAACACTGCTTTTTGGTATTAATGGCTGGCGAAGAAATCGTGAGGGTGATGATTACGTGACACTGGATGCAAGAGGAGTGCCAGTAAGAGAAGATTGATTTTGAAAGGGGTTATTTTATGAAATCCAATGGAACTGCGTATTCGCGGTGTAGGTGGCTTGCTGCTATACTTACTGTAGTTTCTGCTGGCTTGAGTATATGGCTTACCGCGCAGAAGTTGAACGGAGCTATTTCGACGTTAGTTGGCTGTGGCGGAGGGAGTGATTGCGGTAATGTATTAGGCAGTAAGTGGTCGATGGTGCTGGGAGTGATTCCTGTAAGTGGGTTATCCTCACTATTGTATTTAGGAGTTTTTATTAGCTTATGGGTGCGTGGCGTTACGGTAAGCTGGTTTAGGCAGCTGGCTGCTTGGCTGATTATTGGGTCTGCATTGTGGTTTACTTGGCTGCAGATGGTAATAATTGGTGGGTTCTGTATGTATTGCATGTCGATGCATGCTGTGGGAGTGTTTTTAGCTATCGTAATTCTAGTGATGGAGTTTGGCTCAAAAGAGCGTTTTTTACGGAGATCTGCGGTAATCTTACCGGCGGCCTTAGTGTTCGTGATGAGTCTTGCTGTGGTCCAGTATTTCGGCCCTAGGCCAGCTTCTCATACTATGGATGAAGTGAAAATGAACATGGCGGTGGATGATATTCATGCTAAGGGTGAAGGTCGAATGGTGACATTTTTTGATGGTAAGAAAAGTTACCTGATACCTTCCTTGCCGCATATGGGGAATGGGAATGCAGATTATGTATTGGTGAAGTATTTTGATTACACATGTGATGCGTGCCTTGAGATGCACGAGGAATTTGATGTGTTGTTAGATAAATATCGTGAAAGTATGGCGGTGATCGTTTTGCCCGTACCAATTAACAAAGCCTGTAATCCGCACCTCCCGGTAGGGGCGAAGGATCATGAGGGTGCCTGCGAATTTGCCAATTTAGCATTGCGTGTATGGCGGGCTGATCCTGAGAAGTTTGCTGAGTTTCATAGATTGCTATTTAAGAGTAGGGGGTTGCCTGTCGAGGCTGCGGAGGCGATGGCCGTCGAGTTAGTGGGTCAAGATAACCTACCCCAAGCAGATGATCCCTGGGTGAGGGCTGTGATTGAGCAAAATATGGAAGACTACAAAGTGTTTTCTAAAAAGACGGGAGTGCTGCCGAAGCTGGTTATCAAAGGCTCTGTGCTAATGCAGGGTTCGGCAGGTGGCCTACGGAATCTTGAGGTAGAGCTAAAGAAGTATTTTACTCTACCCTAATTTGTCAGTTGGGAGAGGTTTTTGAAGTGGGCAAGTCTCTTATATTTAACTATTAACATTACATGGCAAAGCTGCAGGATATTATTGAGTTTCTCGACAAAGAGTTAAAAGTTACGACCACTCCTGATTACTCTGGAGCGATGAACGGGCTTCAGCTAGAAAATGGTGGCGAGGTCACGCGAGTGGCAGCAGCAGTTGATGCTTCCTTACCTGTTTTTGAAAAAGCGATTAGTGAGAGGGTAGATTTATTAGTGGTGCACCATGGTATGTTTTGGCAGGGGGCGCAGAAGTTCACCGGAGGATTTTACAAAAAGCTGAAGCTTGCTCTGGATCATGGAATGGCGGTTTATAGCTCCCATATACCTTTAGACGTGCACCCCAAAATGGGGAATAATCGACTACTGGCAAATGAATTAGGGATGTATGACGCTGACGGTTTTTTTGAATGGAAGGGGATACAGCTGGGTTTACGTCAAAGTCTTGATTTAGAGCTAGATGAGTTGAAGTGTCGACTGTCCGTTGCGGTGGGTGGTGATGTGCATGTTTGTGCTGGAGGCGGAAATAAGGTAGGCATGGTAGGCTTGATTACAGGGGGGGCTGGATCTCAGATAGCAGCTATTGCAGAGCAAGGAGTGAATACCTTGGTTACTGGCGAAGGGCCGCATTGGAGCTACCCGATTGCAGAAGAGATGGGTGTAAATGTTCTTTATGGTGGCCACTATGCCACGGAGACCTTTGGCGTGAGACGCTTGTGTGGCTTTTTAGCTGAGCGCTTTACTTTGTCGGATGTATTTATTGATCACCCAACTGGGCTTTAGACGAGGTAAGTCTGTGAACGGATTGTTTTTTTAAAAATGAAATGTCCAATTTAGTGCTTGTCGGCTCCTGTTTTTAATGATTTCTTTGCCTTTGCAATATGCGGGTATAGCTTAATGGTAAAGCTCCAGCCTTCCAAGCTGATCATGCGGGTTCGATTCCCGCTACCCGCTTTCCATCTAAAAACGGTAAAGTAGAAAGTTAAATTATGAAAAATACTATTAAATATGCACTATTAGGTGCTGCTATGGCCTTGGTAATACCGGCCTATGCGACAGAGACTGTTTGCTATAAAGTTTCCGCAATTGTTAAAAAAGAAGTCGCTGCTGAGCCAGAAAAAGTTCTTGAAGTAGTTGCCTCTCAAGTGGCTCGTAATCAAGCTTGCTCATGTGAGATTGTTAAGGCTGCCATTATTGCTTCTGGTGCAGATAAAAAATTAGTTGCTAGCATCGTTATGACCGCTGCTTCTGAAGCGCCTGAAAAATTACGTATCATCAGCCAGTGTGCTGTCGCAGTTGCCCCTGATGCTCTGGCTGAAGTTCAGGCAGTTGTTTCTGAGCTAGGTGCGAATGCAGCTGGCGGACATGGAGCTAAAGGTGGTATTGCATATGATGCCAAAGGTGGCGAAAAAGGAGGTGCTAGGGGAGATGAGGCTTCACCAGGTATCGGTAACCCACTCGACTTCCCAAGTTATGGACCTGTAGGTCCAACTCCTGGTGGCCCAGGTGGTTTCCCTTTATTCCCTCCAGGACTACAGCCGCCAGTAGTAACTCCAGCTTCATCTTCGCCGGAAGAAGCCTAATCAACAGCATCCTCTGGGTTGATGTGTGATTAGCTTTTGATTTTAGTTTCAAATTTACAGCTTAATTATTTATTATATGAAAAAACAACTATTTACAGGTGCTATCACATTGGCAGCTATAGGAGCGGTTTCCGCCCAAGGCTTATATGATGTTGCTCCAAACGATGATGCCAAGGAGAGTTTACCTATTAAATGGTCTGCGGGTGCCACTCTTAGTTATGATGATAACGTAACTCCTACCGTTCAATCAGGTCCAGGTTTTGAAGATGATGCTACATCTATAAATGCTTATGTAGGTGCCGCATTCGTAAGTGTTACACCACAAACTACATGGGATGTTTACGCGCGTGTTGGTGGTATTTTTTACTTCGATGAACCTGAAGCAAGTGGTAACGATGTTTTTGGGCAAGGAAGAGTAGGTGCTAACTGGGCGCATCGCGTAAGTGAGCGTCTCCGCTTTAGTAGTCGTAACTATGTAGCTTATGAATTGGAGCCTGATTTCACCCAAGGTGTTACTACAGATCGCCAAGTTGAAGAATATCTACATTATCAAACAGACAATGCCGTTGGGTATCGTTGGACTGAGCGTCTTGCCACCTACACAGGCGTCAGACTAAGAGGAATTGAGTTTGACGATGATTTCGACGGTAATGACCGTTTTATTTACAGCCTATACAACCAGTTCCGTTACAGTGCATCAGAGCAAACTATCTGGACTCTTGACTACAGGTATAGCAAGACAGATGCATCTGGTGCAGCTTCTGATTCCACTAACCAGTTTGTTACTTTAGGTGTTGAGCACCGCTACAGCCCGAACTCAGTATTCGCTGTTAAAGCCGGTGTTCAGATTCGTGACGTTGATGGTGGCGAAGATAGCTCTAACCCATTTTTGGAGGCAGCCGTTCGGACACGTGTAAATCAGCAGTTTAGTTTCCGTGCGTTTGCGCGTTATAGCGTGGAGGACTACGGAACTAGCTTTGGTAACCATACTTTCGATACGAACAACACGCTACGTATTGGTCTCACAGGTAATTATGAGGTTTCACCCAAGCTAACACTGAATGCAGGTTTGAACTATATTCAGACGGATCAAGAGGATGGACGTTTTCTCAACGGTCAATCAGTTGATGATCTGGACACAGATTTGATTAACCTTTTTGTTGGCTTTTCTTATCAGCTAAATCAAGGGGTTTACCTTACAGGTTCATATAACTTCACTGACAGTGATGCAAGTGGTGGAGAGCCAACAGGGGGAACGGCAGCTTCTCGCACATATGACCGTAATCGCGTATCACTTGGTGTTAACGTAGAGTTCTAATTTCACTAGTAAGTAAGTTTCTTATTTAAGTCATCACGATGTAACACATTGTGATGGCTTTTTTATTTACAATATGATTAAATTCGCTGAGAAGAGGTTAGCTTCGCGCGCTCCTAGTTGATACGATACTCGTATCTGACCAGCTCCAATATAGGAATTGGGAATTTTTACTTTACCATACAGTATGCAACAGCAAAATTTTGAGCAAAACGAAGCATCTTTACATGCCATTGATTATTGGCAGGTACTTAAAAATCGATGGGGAGTGATATTATTGACATTTCTTTTAGTGCTGTTGACCGCTGCGGTTATCACATATGTGATGCCCAGAAAGTATCAAAGTGCGGCACTCGTTGAGGTGAAGCCTATTGTAGATGTTGACCCTACTTTTTCTCGTGCTGGTGGCACAGGTCCTGTGATGACAAGACAATTCATGAATACTCAATTTGAGATCATTGTCGCACCAGCGACTCTTGAATTAGCTATTGGCAAAAAACAACTAGAGACCCGCTGGAAAGAAAATCGTAAAACCGTACTGAAAATTTTAAGTAGAATAGTTCAAACACGACAAAAAAAGGGAACTGATCTAATAGAGATTTCAGTGACGCATAGGGATAAAGAGGATGCTCAAGCTGTGGCGGAAGCAATATATCAAGCGTATGAAGAACGCCGTAATAACCTAGAGCTAAATTTGCGTAAGGATCAGCTAAAGGCGATTCAAGTAGAACTTCAGAATAAAGATGACCGTGTAGCCGAGATGCGTAAACGGCTCATGGATATTGCTGAAAAGGTAGGAGTGATATGGCTTGAGAATGAACAAGGGGGAAGAACTATTGGCGGAGGTTCTGAACTGCGAGATTTAGCCGAGACGCAGCTCTACAACGCAAAGAGAGATCAAGAGGCGGTATCGTCTCAGATTAATAAATTACTAACGTTAGATGAGAACGAATTAGTTAGTGTGGCTGCTGAGCTTCCGGATGTAGGATTTGGGCAAACTTATAATGAATTTGTAGGCGCTAAGCGTGATGTCCAAGTTATGAAGGCTCAAGGCTTAGGTGAAAATCACCCTGATATCGTAGCTCGTAGAACAATGATCGATGAACTACAATCAAGTCTGAAGAAAAGGGCAGTCAATGTTAGAGATAATTTGAAATATAAGCTTACTCAAATTGAGGAAAGAGTTGAGAAAATGAAAGAGGTGCTCGAAGACCAGCAAACTAGAGGTACTGAGCGTGCACGAGCTTACCAAGAATTTAATATAGCTCGAAAAGAATATCAGACGGCACAGAATATTAAAGATCAGATGCAGGTCAAATTTGACATTGAAAACACTAAATTAATTGTTCCTCCTACGAATATTATTGTACACCAAGTGCCAGAAATTGGTGATGACCCTGTAAGTCCTAATGTTCCGCTGAATTTGGCGTTGGGAGCAGTCGTGGGGCTTATATTTGGTGTGGGTATTGCGTTTTGTCTCGAGTATCTTGATACTTCTGTGAAAAGCTTGGAAGATGTTGAGCTATATTTGAAAGTTCCTGTACTAGCAGTAGTTCCGCAAGACGTGGGTGTACTTCATAAACAAAGTGGGATGAGCCCGGATGCTGAAGCATATCGTATTCTCAGGACCAATATTGAGTTCAACCGAAAAAATCCTGATGATAACTCTATCACAGTGGTTTCCGGAGGTGCTGGTGAGGGTAAATCAACTACGCTTGTGAACTTGGCCTATATATGCGCCCAGGGTGGTTACACTACATTGATGATTGATGCGGATTTACGTCGTCCTCGGTTACATACATTCTTTGATATTAATAACTCGGTAGGACTTACAAACTACCTTACTACTGATCTTCTTTTAGAAGATGTTATTTTACAGACCCCTGTGGATAACCTATACTTCATGCCCTCGGGTATTCTGCCTGCGGATGCAGCTGGTATACTAAATACTAGACGTATGTCTGAGTTAATTCAAGACGTGAAGCAGCGCTTCGATCTTGTTTTAGTGGATTCTCCTCCGATCCTTGGAGTAAGTGATGCCTCTGTCTTGGCAAGTGAGGTAGACCTTACTATGATAGTGGTACAGCATCGGAAGTTACCGCGTAATATGCTATTACGTGTTAAGCAGGCTGTTGAGAATGTAGGTGGCCATGTGATAGGTGTTGTTCTTAATAATGTGGATGTCAGAAGTGATAACCAGTATCAATATTATACCAGTTACTACACTTATTACACCCCTACCACTGGAGAAGAGATTGTTAATGATGCGTCACCTGCATATGCTGTGTCAGGTAAGTCTAATAAGACATCTCGAAAACAAGACGAAGATTTGTATTAATCATTCCGTCTGATAAATTAGTAAATTGTTGGTTTAGAAAGCCCATTAAAATTATGAATAAATTATATAAATTAATAACATTACTGCTAGTTAGTATGCTTAGTTATGGAACTGTCTCTGCACAGGCAATCTCCAAAAAAGAGATACTAGAAATTACTATTAAAGGGGTACCTGCAACGGAGCAAACACGTATTGCTGGTAGATACGTTGTAAGTCCTGAGGGGTTTATCTTTTTACCTTTAATCAAAAACGGTATCCAGGCTAGCGGCAAGTCTAGTTCTTCACTTGCACGAAATATAGAAGCTGCTTATCGCGGTGCGGAGATGTATGAAAATCCTCGGATCACAGTATTATCAACAAAGGACAATGCTAATGTTAACATTGATGCGCAATTAATTAGTATCGGAGGTTTCGTTAAGGCTCCTGGTCAAAGGCCCTATACGCGTGGCATGACATTATTCCAAGCTGTTGCAGCCGCCGGTGGAGAAAGTGCCTTTGGGTCTATCAGGCGCGTAGAGCTACACCGTAATGGTAAGAAATGGACGTATGATTTGAGAAATGCACAGCATATGAGAGTGAAAATTTACCCTCATGATACCATTAACGTACCACAGAAAAAGTGGGACGGATCATAGGTTTATTTCAGAAATGATAAATAGCAATAGTCGATATATATTGGCATTGCTATCATTAACATGAGTTTTAATTAGGCTACGCTATAGTTTCTTATAGAAACAAATATTGTGTATCCTGATTGAAAGCTTAGCTAGTTTAATACAGCTTATAGCCTCATTTGCATTTGGGATTAATCCACAGGGGTTCCCAAATTTTTTGATCCTAATCTAACGTGTTTTAGAAAGAGCCGATCATACCGCAGACCTTGTAGACTGAGTATACGAAGGTAATAAATAAGATGATGACAAAGGCTTTAGCGCAATTTTCAATAGATGTGCGAGTCATGATAGATTAAGTTAATGTGTAATTATTTAGTGCTAGATGAGCTGGCTTGTACGCGGGATAAGCTTGAAGGTCAAGACTTCGACTTATGTACCATTTAATCATATTTACTATTTTCTAATTTTACTGATTATTTATAGTATTTGGGTATGAGAAATTTAGCATTGTGTCTGTCTAGTCTCTTGATGGTTAGTGTATTAGTTTCCTGTGGTAATGGCTATAGTGGTTACATGCAAAGGCCATACTCGATTCGTGGAGAAAGCTATCAGCCTATGTCTGTGGGTAGTGCCTTAAATTACGAAGAGGTGGGCATAGCATCATGGTATGACGAAAGTAGTTATTTGGGTCTAAAGCGAGGAAACACATCACTAGGAGAAAAAGTGATGCCTTGGCACATATCGGCTGCGCATAAAACTTTGCCACTACCTTGTATCGTGAAAGTTACTAACTTAGAGAATGGTAAATCATTGAAGATGAGAGTGAATGACCGAGGCCCGTTTATACCATTACGCATCATTGACGTTACTCCGCGAGCAGCGGCTAAATTAGGGTTTAAAAAAGACGGTTTAACAGAGGTAAATGTGAAGGTTTTGAGCGTAGGGGATGGAAAGTATAAACAAAAAGCGCGGAAGTCGTGGTTGTGGTGGTAATAGCCCTTTTTTGCATATGAGTTCGTTATTCTTGCGGTTGATAGGAGGAGGCGTTATACAAGGTCATGATATATCTTGATTCTAATGCAACGACTCAGCTGCATCCAGAGGTGCTTGAGGCGATGATGCCTTTTTTCACGAATCAGTGGTATAATCCATCTAGTGGGTATCGTGCTGCTAAGACTGTGAGGAATGCATTAGACTTAGCGCATGAGCAAGTAGCAGCTCTTATTAATGCTAAGCCTGAAGAAATAGTAATGACTGGCTGTGGTACTGAAGCTAATAATGCAGTACTGAGGTCAGCAGCTACGCAGGGAACTGATAGAAATCGCTTTGTCACTAGTGAAATTGAACACAGTGCTATACTGAGGTATAGTGAATCACAGGCTGAATCTAGCGCTCTGGAGGTTGAGAAAGTGGCTGTAGATAGTAGTGGGCGGTTACTTTTAGAAAATTTTGAAAGAGCCTTAACAAATGGTGATAGTATTTTAGCTTCGATCATGTGGGCAAATAATGAGACTGGGGTGATCCAGCCAATAGCAGAGGCCGCAGCGATAGCGCATAAACATGGTGCTGCCTTTCATTCTGACGCTATTCAAGCCATAGGGAAAACTCCGGTGGATGTAAGGGCCTCAGAAGTTGATTTTCTTTCTATCTCCGGGCATAAATTTCATGCACCTAAGGGGGTTGGCGCCGTTTATATACGGGAAGGTATTAGGTTTGATCCACTCCTACGTGGTGGTGGACAAGAAGCGGGTCGAAGGAGCGGGACTGAAAACGTAGCATCTATTGTAGGCCTTGGAAAGGCGGCTGAAATTATGAAGCAACGCTTAGATGCTGATGGTCATGCAGATGTTAAAAGTATGCGCGATCATTTAGAAATACGTTTATTAAGAGAGATTGAGGGTGTTTATGTGAATGGCTCTCTAGATCATCGTACGGTCAATACTAGCCATGTGTCATTTGACCAATGTGAGGCAGCAGGCCTTCTAATTCTACTAGACGAATATGGTGTGCAGTGCTCGGCTGGTAGTGCCTGTATGACGGGAAAGCAAAAGCCGTCCCACGTGCAGACAGCTATGGGGATCTCTCCAGAACTAGCTAAGAGTAGTCTACGTATTTCATTCTCTATTTTTAATACTATTGAGGAATGCGACCTAGCTGTGGATGCTATTAAAAAGGCTGTCAGAAAATTACGAAGTGTACAAGGTGGCCCTGGTGTAGGGCCCGTACAAATCTATACAGATTAACTTATTTAGCTTAAACTCTCGATGCGGAAGACTACTGGGCGAGAGTTTACACAGCTTAGTGATTCTATCTTCTTTAACGTTTCTTTGAGAAGGCCAAAGCGGCAGGTGTGCAGCTGGAATACCATATCTACAAAAGCAGCATCTGGATTATTAGGGTCAACTGGTGAATGGGTGCCAGATATTCCAATGCCTGCATCAGCAAGTTTAGTAGCAATTTCTGCTACTACACCCACCTGATCAGTAACATCAAAGCGGACGTAATACGGAGTGCTGGTATCTTCTATCTCCATAAGCTCGCCCTTGTCCTTATAGGGTAAAAAGCCTCGGTGTTTTACATCTTTTGTAAGCGTGTTTCGAGCGGCTTCTACTATGTCGGCGACTACGGATGATGCCGTGGGCTCCTTACCAGCGCCCTTACCGTAGAATAATGAATCACCTGCGGCATCCCCTTTTATTGCTAGAGCATTGTAAACGCCGTTGACATTGGAGAGAACATGACTGGCAGGGATAAATGAGGGTTGAGTGCGTAGCTCTATGGTGCCGTCAACGTGTTCTCGAACTACACAAAGTAGTTTAACTACGTAGCCAAGTTGTTTGGCGAATTCAATATCCATGGTACGTACACGCTCAATTCCCCGCACGTAGATTTTTTGAGGGTCAATCGTGAATCCATAGGCTAAGGAGGTTAAAAGGATCGCTTTGTGAGCTGCGTCCCAGCCGTTAACATCTAGGGTTGGGTCTGCTTCCGCGTAACCTAGTTTTTGAGCCTCCCCTAGAGCTTCTGTATAGCCTAGTCCGGCCTCAGTCATGCGTTGAAGAATGTAGTTTGAGGTGCCGTTAATAATACCGGCCATAGACTCTATATTATTGCCAACAAAGGAATCTTGAACGGCCTTGATGATGGGGATAGCACCTGCCACAGCAGCTTCAAAATGAATTGGTGTATTGTGCTCGTTGGACAGTGCGAATAGTCCTTGGCCGCGTTCTGCTAGTAGGGCTTTATTACCTGTAACTACTGGTTTCCCGGCGGTGAGAGCAGCAGCTACGATGTCATATGCTGTTGTGGTTCCACCTATAAGCTCTACGACGATATCTACTGTAGGATCGTTGACTAAGTCTAACCAGTCAGTGGTAAAAAGATCTATATCTACCTGCGCTAACCTTGCTTTGTTGAGGTCCTTGATTGCGATACGATTGATAGTAACTTCTATACCGCTTCGATTAGAAATTAGATTACAGTTACGTTCCAGGGTTTCCCAAACACCTGTACCAACGGTACCAAAGCCGACTAATCCGATGCCAATTGTTTTGTTCATAAAATGGTATAATTATTTAAACTGTGAATAAAGTAAGTGAATGATGACTTTATAGGAGGGGGGATTGGTGCGCGTATCAGAGTAAATGACACGCGGGAGACATTTCAACTATAGGTGTATTAGCTGATTTTGACAAGTTTTGCTGCTTGTAGCATCTGAAGAATTAGCCAGAACGTGGGAGAGGGTGACTCGGTAAGCCTCATTAGCCCAAGTTCTTATTTGTTTTAAGGGGTGATACTTATGATTTTTTAAACACAAGGTATACCCCACCCACTAGCCCCCAAAAAGCGTGGAATAGAAACCCAATCAATGATGCCGAAACTGAGGAGCTAGTCTCAATATTTGCGAGATCACTTACCAGAAAATCGAATGTGCGTTCGCGTAAGCCAAGACCAGAGATGGTGATGGGAAGTGAGCTTACCAGATCAACGATAGGCATAACAGTGAGTATGGTACTAACCGTAACATTTTCTCCAATAGTTCTTAGGCTAACATAAAAACAGAGGAAATAGGGAGCGGAGACAAAAAGTGATGCCGTGAGTGCTATACTAATTGCCCTATAGTTAGCGCGAAAGGTATTTAAGGATGCAGTGATAGATGAGACGTGTTTGTGAGTAGCTATGCGAGGTAGTTTGGCGAGGAGTTTTTCTAGTATTTTATCCGAGCTGATGACTAATAATATGAGAATACAAAAGATGCCAGCTAGCTGAAATACTGTGGTTAGCATAAATACCTGACGAACTGCTGTGATCTCTGTGGCGGTTATTGTGCCTGTAACCCAGCCAAAGTAGAGGAATATTAAAGCTGCTGAGACCAAGCCTACCATATGGTCTGCCATCACAGTCATGGTAATAATTACTTTTTTATTAGGATGACGCCGCATGATACTTATCATTTTCATGGCATCTCCAGCAGCTGTACCTAACGAGGCTACAGTAAATAATGCGGCAATGAGAGTGAGTCTAACAATATATGATAAACTTACCGTAATTGAGACTGCGCGTAATAGTATGTATAGGCGTAATGCAGAGGCAAACAGAGCGATACCGGCTAAAGAAATACCAGCACAGAGAAAGATTGGGGAACGGAGAGCTAGATGGAAATTTTCTATTAAAGCTTGCTTGTCTTCCACGAGGCTAAAAGCCCAGTAAAGGAATATTCCCGTGCCTATAAATTTAATTAAAAAGAGTAATGCGGACTTAAGTCCAGAGTTTTTCTTTTTCTGCTGAAACTCTGTAGACGAGTTCTGATAGTCATCAGTTAGTTTCATACTTCATTACTTGGTTGATACACCTAGAGTATGCAGAGGGATTTTATTAGATTGACTGGTGGCTGCTGATCCTTTTGCGGTGGTTCCACTTCCACAAACCTGGTATCACGAAAATACTTAAAGCCATGGTGATCAAGATGCCGGTGCTGCAGAGCATTCCCATACTGCGCAGGGCGTCATTTGAGGCGAATGTGAGTGAGGCAAAACCTGTAGCTGTGGATAGACCACAGAAGCAAATGGCTTTTCCGACGCTATTCCATACGGCAGTAAAATCACCGTTCTGTCTGCGTAGTGTGAAGATGAGGTGAATGCTATAGTCGATACCAGCACCCACTATCAATGGGATGGCCATACCACTGAGGAAGTTCCATGACTGCCCTGTGATAACTACGATGACATTTATGAGTAGAAGTGATGTGAGTAGTACAGAGATGGCGATGACGGCATCTTTCCAAGAACGAAAGACAAGAAGTAGTGTGCCTAGGAGTAAAGCTGTAGCAGGAATAAAAATGGTATATAAATCTCTCTCTACACGAGGCAGTAGTATGGCCTGCATGAGGGTGAAGCCAGTAACAGTGATGCCGGCTTCAGTGAGGTTATTGAGCTTAGCGAGTGAGTCAGTAGTAGGCCGTTCTGCTAGCCTTAAACTACCGTTAAAAAGTGATTTCCCTTCACCGTCTGAAGTGAAAAAGGCTCCTACCAATGGATCATTGACGCTATCCGGTATAAGGTGCTTTGAATCTTTGGGGAGTTGCTCTAGCGCTGTGAGTACCTGTTTACCTAGCCCAAGGCCTTTTTCGGTAAAGCCTGCTTCATCTGCCGCTTTAAGGATATTCACGCTTTTATTACTAAGTGTTATAAGAGCTTCACGGTTTTGATGATAATTTTTTTCATCTGGAACTAGTAGTATAGGCCAGCTGTATCCATCTATGGTTTTTTTATCTTTGAGGTCTTTAAGGGTAGTGCTCGCATTATGTATCTTTTTATTAAGTGCGGTAAGTGAGTTTGCAGAAGTAATCAATACTGCACGCTGTTGAGACCAAGCGGAAAATTTCTTTTTCAGGGTGGTAAATGCGGCTACGGCTTCGCTGTTTTTTGGCTCTAGTATTTTGAGGTCTAAATTGATCTGTGGTAGCCCCTTCGTGCTAAAGGTTATAATAGCTATAATAACAGCTGTGACGGGTAACCAAGGTGCAATACGTGGTGATAGGAATAATGGGAATTTCACCTGCTGAGCTTCTTTAACTGGAAATCTTGCCAGTATCACAGGGGTTAGAGCGAGCATCACAATGGCTCCTGTAATTAATCCAATGGCAATAAGTCCGCCTAACTGCTGCACACCTGTGAAGGTGCTAAGGGTAAGCACTCCAAAAACGATGGAGGTACTGGCCGCGGCCCATAGAATACTAGGTTTAATAAGTTTTCTTAGTGCCTGAGCTGTTTCTTTTTTACTTCCTGCTGTAGCGACCTGTGAAGATTCACGGATGATGACAACGGCGTAATCAATGACGAGACCTAGCAGTATAGCGGCAAATCCGACACTCACGAGATTCAGCGTGCCAAAGAGCCATCCACCTATACCCATAGTGATGAGAAATGTAATGCCCAGCAGGGTGGTGATCATCACCAGCTGTATTAGATTTCGCTGAATTAGTAAAAAAATAAGTCCAATACAAATAGAGGTGATTGTCAGTGTACCACCCATATCGTTTTCCATACTGGTACCGATTTCAGCGTTGTAAACAGGGGCCCCCGTGAGTTGGTAACTGTATGTATAGGCCTCTTCCTTTTTCCACTGGTCAATTCCCTTACGGATTTTAATGATCCATTCTGCATCGTCTTTGTAGCTATTAGATCGTGCTGAATTACCTTTGATTGTGATGACTCTTAGCTGGCCATCATCACTTTCGAAACTAGCATCATTGTCTAAAAGTTGGATTAGTGCTGGGTGTTGGAGGAAGCCAAGTGGGTCATAGGAGGCGATGGTGGACTGTTGCTGATCGAATGAATTTTGTAGGTTCTCTTTAACGCTCTCGAGATGCTGGGTAAGATTTTCTGGATTATTGAGGCGAGTATAAAGGGGCGCTAGATTTTCAGTGGGGGCGTAGCTCCAGATACGCGCTACTGTGTCTGCAAAAAGCTCAGGATTCTCCTCAAAGGCGGATTTATAGGTAATCTGGCTATCAGGCCAGAGTTCACGCAGGTAGAGCGCTAGAGCCTCAGCATCTGCTTCCTCGATTTCCTCTTCGTCGGATTTCAGTAGTACGACTATTTCACCATCTTCTGAGAAATACTTTTGAAAATCCTTAAGGCCCTTGATTTCGGCTAGGTTATTTGGAAGAACCTCCAGAATTGCGGTTTCAAACTTAAGTCGCATTAATCCCATAATCGAAAATACGATAATCAAAAGGGTGAGGGCGATAGTGAATGCTTTCTTGAACACAGGGAGAACTCTAGTAGCGCCCAGACGTTAGGCAATACTCGATCGCGCAAGTTTATAGGTATGTTTTGATTAATCTACGTGTCTTTAGCATTATGCTGGCTTGATTCATTAGTTTACCGAGCTACCTTGCCGCTATGTTCAAGATTTTTGAGAAATTACGCCTCACAGCGCTGCTGGCAATGATAGTTGCATCCTCCAGCTTTAATCTAGCTATGGCGAAGTATGACCTAGAACCGTTGAAGAACTCATTTGCTAAGCAAGCTACTTACACATCTGTGCAGGTGAAGATGAAGCAAACTAAAAAGCTACCGTCACTTAAGGAACCAATAGTAAATACTGGCTATTTATGGTTATACCCTCAAAAAGCATTCCGCTGGCAGATGGGTGAGCCTAAAGTGCAGAGCGCAGTCTATGATGGGCAGAAAGTTTACCTCTTAGATGATAAGAAAAAAACAGCTAAGGTGTATAAATCAAGCGACCGGAAGGTGAAGCCTCTCTTACTTATGCTAGGTATTGGTGAGGGCGCTAGTTTTGAAAGCCTGATGAAAACTTTCGAGGTGACTGGAGTAACCCGTAAAGATCAGCAATACGCCGTAGCATTGGCGCCAAGATCAGGTAGGTTAAAACGTGTGATTGTAGAGATGTTACTACAGGTCAATTTGGAGACATCCTATATCGAGCGTATCGAGTGGACGCAAAAAGATGGATCAGTCATAATTACAGAGTTTGCTAAGCCTAAGCTAAACGCAAGTTTACCTGAAAATATTTTCAGAGTTAATAACGAGGTATATAAGTGTGAGTGAATCACACTAGTCTAATGCAAATAAAGTGAAAAATATAACGTCAGCTGGGTAGTTAAGATTTTTTTACCGTCATCTAATAGATACTGTATGCTTATAGATGACGGTCGCTGGTGCATTATTGGTGCATTACGCGAGGGTGCCGTGTTTTTTAGTTTTCTCAGCGAGTAGCTTCTTCTGATAGCGGCCTTGGATGATGTCTACAAGCACTAGGACTGCAATCACGAAGTAAAATGTGGTCTTACTCATGGCCTCTACAGGGTGGCCGAAGAAGCTGATGTGCGCCTTGTGTCCACCTTCAGATACGAGGAGGATACCAACGATAAAGAGGATAAAGAGGCCGAGAACCTCGTAGAGCCTGTTTTTCTGAAGGAATGAGGAGACTTTATCTGCGAGCACAATCATTAACACACCACTAATAAGAATGGCGGTGACCATGATCCAGGCGACCTTAGTAATGGCCATGGCGCTGAGGATGGAATCAAAGGAAAAGATGACATTCATCATCACGATCAGGCTAACAATCTTAACTACTGAGGCAGTTTTTTTACCGTTATTTCCTTCGTGGATTTCCTCGAGGCTTACCATATGGATTACTTCCTTGATGGCTGTATAGATGATGAAAGCACCGCCAAAGAGGGTGATGGCAGCGGCAAAGTTCATGTTTACTGTGAGCCAGCCGTAGTCTACATCGAACCATGAGGCCTTAAAGGATTCCATCATGAGGAGTAGTAGGAAGAGTAGACAGATACGTAGTCCTACGGCCAGTCCAATGCCCCAGACACGGACCATCCTTTGCTTTTCTAATGGAGCACGTTTTGATTCCAGTGAGATGTAAAGGAGGTTATCAAAGCCTAGAACGGCTTGAAGGAGAATGAGCATTCCTAGATCGAGTAAGTTCTGCATACGGGGGATGTATCAGGAATTGTGGAGCTTGCCAAGCCGTGAGGATCACGCATTATAAAAGGTATGAAACAGAGTCGATTAGGGAATAGTGCAGTGGTAGTCAGTGAGATTTGTATGGGGACCATGAACTTTGGTAAGCAGTGTGATAAGAAGGAAAGCTTTCGTATCATGGATAAGGCTGTGGATGCGGGTATTGATTTCTTTGATACTGCTGAGGTTTATCCCGTGCCAGCTAGTGCGGATGCCGTAGGGCTGACTGAGCAATGGGTAGGTGATTGGCTGACGGGTAGGGACAGAGAGAGTTTAATTATCGCTACTAAGGTGGCGGGTGCAGCACATGGCTGGTGGAATCCTCCATTGCGTGGAGGCAAGGCAGCGCTGGATACACATAATATCCGCCGTGCTGTAGAGGGTAGTTTAAAAAGGTTGAAAACGGACTATCTTGATCTCTATCAAGTACACTGGCCCGATCACGGTATGCGTATTGAGGAAACCCTAGAAGGACTTGATGAAATGGTGAAGGAGGGCAAAATCCGTGTGATTGGCACGAGTAACGAGGATAGCTACGGTCTGATGAAATCTCTATGGGCTAGTGATGTTACCGGTTATCGAAGGTTTGATACCATTCAAAATAACTTTTCGATTAATAACCGGCGTTTTGAGGATGAATTAAGTGAAGTCTGTAGGCGTGAGAATGTAAGCCTTTTACCCTACAGCCCACTCGCTGGGGGTGTGCTATCAGGGAAATACAATGAAGGTAATAGGCCGGAAGGAGCTAGATTTAGCAGCTACCTAAGTTCTGATCAGCCACGGCAGATGAAGATGGCACAGCGATTTGTAAATGAAAAATGCCTGATAACGGCTGAGCGTATGATTAAAATAGCAGAGGCGGCAGATATGCACGTGATTACGCTAGCTACGGCGTGGAGTAAGCAGCACGATTTCGTCGCATCCACTATCGTAGGTGCGTCACATGAGGATCAGTTAGACCCTATTATTGCAGCTGCAGATGTTACGCTCAGTGATGAGGTAATGCAGGCCATTGATAAAGTGAGTGCGGAATATCCGTATCCTATGAACTGAATTTTCTTAGCTTAACTCAACCACAGTAATATTGTAAATGCCACAGGTCTGACTACTGCTTCAGCTATACTGCTGTGATTATCCGTGCATTGCTTAGTAATAAAAATCTAAACTTTCAGGAACTTGTGCACGCAGATATAAAAACGATTTTTTTCATTTATTCTAAATGCTGGGGGCTTAGTCACCTGCACTGTGGCGGGCCGACTACTTCACATCATAATAGTATGAGTATAAGTAAGAGGGACATGCCGTAGCTAGATAATCACAGGGGACGTTTACGGGTGAAGAAATAGGTGCAACCTAGTAAAATCATGGTGCCTAGAAAAATACCTAACCACACTGGCAAACCTGCACCTAAACCAATAAACCCAACACTCAGAGCTGTCACAGCTGCTATTAGTGCATAAGGTAACTGCGTAATAACATGTTCCTGAGCAGAGATGCCACAGGCGAAAGCGCTTACAATAGTAGTATCACTGAAAGGGCTACAGTGATCACCAAAAACAGCCCCGCTAAATACCGCAGCTATGACGGCCGTGATGAGATCTGGCTGGGTAGGAGCCATATCCAGATAGGCTGGTAAGGCCAGAGGCATCATCAGCGCCATTGTCCCCCAAGAGCTTCCTGTTATAAAACTAATCAACGCGCCAGTGATAAAGACGGCTGCCGGAAAGTAGTCTGGAGAGAATTTAGACCCTATGGCATCAGCTAGCCACGCAGCAGTGCCAAGCTCCTTCATCACACTGCCGAACGTCCACGCCATAACTAATATAAAAAGAGGGCTAAGCATACTTGATGCACCGCTATGAACAGCGGAGGTGACTGAGATATTGGATGATTTTGGAAATAAGAAACATGCCACAGCAAGTCCGGTGATGCTACCTAGTGTCAGAGCATAGGGGCCTGCACTACCGCTAAATGCTACCGCAAGTTTAGTAGTGGTCACTGGTAAAAGTGGTGATGTTTCCCAGAGGTAAAAGAGCGTAATGATAGAGAGGGCTAGAACGATGATAGGAGTGATGGCTACCCATACAGATACCTGAGGCCGAGCCTCTTTTACTATTTCTGCAGTATGTAGTTTAGCTCTACGCATAGGCCCAATATCCCAGCGTCTCCACACCACAAGAACCACTAAGATGAGGGTGAAAATACAGTAGTAATTCTGTGGGATAGACTGCAGGAAGAGTGAGTAAGCAGAGTCGCTAATGCCTCTGCCATCGACAGACTGCTGGATTAAGCTTAGCTGCGTAGCTATCCATGTAGAGATAAATGCCATACAAGCGATGGAGCTACTGGTGCTATCGACCAGATAGGCCAGCTTTGCGCGTGTCACCCCTGCACGATCGGCCAGTGGACGCATGATTTTTCCTAATAATAGACTGTTAGCTAAACCATCGAAGAAGCATACCGTCCCCATTATACCTGTAGCCACCTCCACTCGTCTGCCATTGTTTCCACCCTGCTTTAGAAATTTTTTAGCCAATGCAGTAAATCCGCCACCTTTTTCTATAACGACGGCAAAGGCCCCCATAACAAGGGTGAAGAGGATAGCTCCAATCCGCCAATCCCCCTGCATGGACGGGAAGAAATGTTTACTCATCAGATTTTGTAATGCCCACGTCAGATCACCCTGAGTCAGGAAAATACACCCACTCAGAGACCCCATCGCCAAGCCTAATGCAGCCTTTTTAAAAAGAAGCATCGTCAGTAAAGCAATAACTGCAGGCCAGAGGGCGTGGATAAAATCTGGTAAATTAGCCAACGCTACGGCCCACGAAATTACTAATAAAGTTAGCCCAGTAATTAGCCCTTTATGGTTTGTTGTATATGGGGCGCCCTTATTCTCAAGCTTCATGGCCTTAGTTATAGGTTATTGATTTTTTCTTGGCAATCATCAGACGTTATCAGGTACTAATTTTCTGCTGGTGTAAGAGTATTACCAGATCTTGTGTAGTTAGTTTTGGTTCTTGTTCTGATCTTTCGTCTGGATAATACAAAAAGTATGAGTTCACTGAACTGCCATGATATAGAAACGTCATACCGTAGCATATTAATAGCCTTCATCGCTTTTTTATCTTTGGCTACTAATGTAACTATAATCCGTGCTGAGGAAGTCCTGACGCCGAACAAGCTGGATGAGGTAATCCCCCAAACGGCTCGTTTCAATTTAAACGGCATAAATAACCAGCGCTATACCCTAGTCGGTCGTTTAAGTATTGAGCGCAAATTTATGGGGTCGAGAGCAAATCCTCCCTACCACGAAAGCGCTCGATTTCATTCTTATAACGGAGAGTTATTAAAGTTCTCATCCTTCACAGACGCGGCACTGGAGAAGGTAATGTTAAAAAGCCTCGCCAAGGGTAATTCCATCCCAGTGATGCTGATGGTTCGGTTTGAAAGCACACGTGTGGGGCATGATGGACGTAATATAAGCGAGCGTATCATCGCACACATTGAGGCATGTAAGAAAATCACCGCCGAATCTATCTGCAGTGCTGCTGAAGCAGCTGGATCAAACGCCGCAGATTCCTTACGTTATATGAAAGCACTTAAACCAGATATTGTGAAAAACGGTATCGGTGTTTCTCTTGGAACAGTTACCGTAAAGGCAAAGCCTACACCACGAGGTGCTGCCCTCAGTATTAAGGGGATTAAAGTTATTAATGCTACCTCGAAGCCAGTGACTATTAAGCTGGTAAAGGCAACCCTTGAGCAAGGTGGCAAAGCTTATAAGTGCCTATTACACCAACGATCTCGGGCGCCACTCAATTGGGAAGTCGAAGGCGAATCATGGTCAGACGGTGTCGATACTAAAGGAGCCGCGCCCAGAAATTTATGGATGTTTAACCATTCCGGAACTATCGATATGGCCCAAAAAGTTACGCTAAAACTCGAATTAAAGCTCAATGGCAGTGATACCATAGCCCTATCACGCACTATGGATGCCAACTAATCTCCAGGTAACAGAAATACTAGATTACTCTCTGAACTCTATACACATAGGAGCAGGGACTTCTACTTTGTATTTTGTATAACTAAGTTTTCCTGTTGTGGTATCAATTTTAAAAACTGGAATGGTGTTAGACCTTTGACCAGCTACGAGAAGCCACTCACCACTGGGATCTAGATTGATATTACGTGGTATCCGTACTTCAGCAGAGATGGTTTGTATGCGTGTTAGAGCTCCTTCAGGATCTACGGCCAGAACAGAGATGGAATCACGGCCCTTTCCTGCTGTATCACGGTTAGCACAATAGATAAATTTACCGTCCTTGGAAACGCGTATCTCAGAGCATGTGATACCTTCGGTATCAGTATTCTTTGGTAATGTCGTTACCGTTTTCTTTAGTGTGAGTTTGCCAGTGGTGTTATTACAATCAAAGATAGAGATACTTACGGTGAGTTCGTTTAGCACATAAGCTTGAGCACCGTTCTTACTAAATTTCATATGTCTAGGTCCAGCCCCAGGGGGAGATTTAGCGAAACCGGAGGGCTTGAGTATAGCGCTTTTGGGGTCAATTATGTACACCATCACCTTATCGGTGCCAAGATCAGGCGCATAAGCAAATTTGTTAGATGGGCCGCTGTAGATAGAATGTGCATGAGGCGCTTGCTGGCGTGATGGATGCACACTAGAACCTGTGTGTTTGTGAGATGATACTAGTTTGCCAAGGCTACCATCCTTTTTAATAGAGAGTGATATTACAGAACCCTGTCCGTAGTTTGCCCCCATAAGCATACGTGATGTAGCATCGAGGCTGATATGGCAGAGACTTTTGCCATTGATGGGCTCAGTGCCGTAATCTGAAAGCTCACCATTATCGGTAATTTTAAATGCGCTGACAGCACCTGTTTCTTTATCAATATTAGAGCAGGAATAAAGAGTTTTTTGATTTGGGTGAATACAGAGAAAACTAGATTTATCTAGTTTTACTAATAGCTCAGGCTTACTAAGTTCGCCAGATTTTGTATTAAGCCATGTGGTGTAAATACCTTCGGCACGAGTCCCGATATATACCTGTGTATTACCCTGTTCTGCTAAGGCGGAGAGGGCGGAGCATGCGAGAAGTAAGGTGACTAGAAGCTGTTTCATAGTCACCTTACTATCAGAGATCCTTGGGAGCTACCAAACTGCTTTCAGTTTTATGAACTTAATCTATTCGCTCACAGTCTTGGCCTTTTTGCTCTTTTTCCTACAGCTACCACAGCAGCATAAGTTTCCTGCATGAACTGCAATCAGGCATAAACCTCCTAGTGTAGTTACAATGCTGGCTGGAGGAATAACAAGTGACTTCTCTCCTGCTTCATTGACTACGATAGATGGACAACAATTATCCACACACCCTACTGGCTCGGAAGCAACTGCTCCCTTACTGCAATTAGTGCCTCATCCAGGGGCGGTAGAAGTGCATTTTTCAGCCGCAGCTGGGGTTACAGCGCTAGTTACATTAGGGCTGGGTTGGCCAGCTTCTACGTATGGAAGAATAGCTCCTACTATGATAAAGCTAATCCCAGCCACACCAGCCACGATAACCCACTTTCTGCCATGCTTTTTGAAGCCCTTGCGCATCATGAAAATAGCAATAGGGATAACGATCAAAGCCATACCCCAATGAGTAGAGGGATGTGCCCACGCCTTACCAAAGGTAGGCAGAAGTATCAGAAAAATAGGGGTGAGTGCGCAGTGAATGGCACACAAAATAGATGCCAGAATTCCTATGCGGTCTACACCGGTGTGACTTTTTAAATCTGAATTATTTACTGCTAGTTCCATATTCTATCGAGTGTTGTCGAGGTGGTAAATACACATAAATCACACTAACGCAAATAAATTGCATTAAAATATTACATGGTGAGTTTAGTTAATAACTCTCTGTATATGAGATTTCTGTTCAAATTAACATAATCTGCCTATATCACGGTATGTACTTAAAGCTATTCTTCGCCATCATAATTTGTTTTGGCCCTGTAAGTGCAGCTGATAAACCTAATATTTTATGGATTGTCTCGGAAGATAATGACTCACAGTGGCTAGGCTGCTATGGGAACAAACAGGCTCAGACACCAAATATCGATCACCTAGCTAAGCATGGTGTGCTTTTTAACCATGCCTACTCAAATGCCCCGGTCTGTGCCGTAGCGCGATCCACCATTCTTAATGGTGCGTATGCTATCAGCCAAGGTACGCAGCACATGCGCAGTAGACACCGTATACCTGCGAAGTACAAATCCTATGTAGGTTATTTAAAAGATGAAGGTTATTACTGCACTAACCGCTCTAAGACAGATTACAACTTTGAGGGTAATGATAAAGCTATATGGGACAGCTGCTCTAAAAGTGCACACTATGACTCTCGTCCAGATGGAGTGCCATTCTTTACAATTTTTAATCTTACCGTTTCACACGAAAGCTCACTATTCTCTGATCGTATTGCTAGAAATCGGAGGAAAGGTCTTATTCCTAAGACCTCTCGTATTACACCGGAGAACGTCACCTTACCACCCTATCTGCCTGACCTCCCTGCTATCCGGAGTGATCTCGCTATTTACCATGATAACATCACCGCTCTTGATGCTGAGATCGGTAAGATCCTAGCTGAACTTAAAGCAAAAGGCCTTTCGGAAAATACCATCGTCTTCTACTACAGCGATCACGGTGGAGTTACACCGCGCGGTAAACGTTATTTAAAAAATACCGGAGTTAAAGTCCCGCTCATTGTCCATATACCGGAGAAATGGCAGGCACTCTCGCCCCACACAGCTGGCCAAAGAGTCGACGAAGTCGTATCCTTTGTAGATCTCGCTCCCACACTATTATCACTACTGGGGATAGATAAACCTCAGCAAATGCAAGGCCGCGCCTTTCTCGGTAGTAAGCGCACAGCAGCTCCAGATGAGCATTACGCCCTTTTATATGCAGATCGATTTGATGAACTCTATGGTATGCGAAGAGGTATCACTGATAGTCGGTGGAAATATATTCACCGCTTCACCCCACACCTTACTGCCGCACCATACAGTTTCTATCAATTTGGCCAAGCGGGATGGAAGGCATGGCAAGCCGCCTGGGAGAAAGACAACCTAGCAGACAGGTATAAAAAAATATGGGAGCCAGATCAAGTTATCGAAGAGCTCTTTGATACCAATGCTGATCCATGGGAAATCAAAAACCTTGCCGCTGATCCAGCACACCAGCATCAGCTAACAAAAATGCGTGGTCAGCTCAGATCCTCCATGATCAATGCCAGAGACACCGGACTGGTACCTGAGCCCATGTTTAAAATCCTAGGAGGAAATGCCACCATTGCTAATTACATGGAATCACAGCACGCCATGTTACCAGAGTTAGTCGATCTCGCTCTCATGGCATCTGAGCGTGATACCAAAAATTTAGATCAGCTCGTCAAACTTACAGAAAGTGAACATCCCCTGAAGCGCTACTGGGCAGCGCAAGGTCTCCTCATCTTGCATAACTCTGTAGCTACCGCAGAAAAGCCCCTCACGAAGCTACTTAATGATCCATTTTCCGCCATCCGTGTAGCAGCAGCCCACACCCTATTTTTAATAGGAAATCAAGAACGGGGGAGAGTGGCGCTCATCGACGAGCTGAACAAAGGTGGTAATGAGTATAATCAACAAAATGTCATCAACGCCCTCAGATCCATCGGCGCGCTTGACGAGATCAGTCAAAACTGGGTGGATAAAACTCTGGCAGACCCTAAAGCTGGAAAATATGTCGAGCGCCTAGCAGCTCAGCTTAAAAGTAGCCGGCAGCAGAAAAAGTAAGACCAAGCATTTATTTATTTATTTGTCACATTTCATAAAGCTCAAAGCAATAGGCTTGAACAAACCGCCCCCCAAGCGCTGATATTTCAGCATTCAGACAGCGGTCTGTGCCCTCTACTACGGTAAATATCACCCCCTAACTATCATGACGAATTTTTATAAACTCCTCGCTACCATAGTCATCAGCTTCGCTACGATGGCACTCCAGCTATCTGCTCAGGAAGATACCCGCGAGATGGCGAATAAGCTCAACAAACAGGGAAATTACAAGGAAGCCCTCAGCCTCTACAAAGAACTTCTCAGTGGAGATCAGCCTAAGCCAGAAGATCTCAGCTCTGCTGCAGACTGCCTAAAACGCCTCAAAAGCGCTGATGAGGTAGATGCCCTGATCGAGCAGACGATGAAGAAGCATGGGAAGAACTCAGCACTCTTACACACTGCAGCCCGCACCTACTTTCACCAAAATCGTTACGGCAGCATCATCGCGGGTCAGTATAAGCGAGGTAATACTAATCGTGGTGACTATGTTCATAGCACGGATCGTGATCGCATACGCTCTATGCAGCTCTGCCTGCAAGCACTAGAACATCTACCCACAGAAAAAACGGCCGCGCATAAAGAGACTGAGAGAGTTACCTACTATCTGTTAGCGTCCCTTGTCTCTTACGGCAGCTTAAACGCAGCAGATGCATGGAAGTTCCAGGAACTTAGTGATACCAGCAAGCTGCCAGACTATCAGAAGAACAGCAGATGGGGGCACGGTGGAAGATCCCCACAGGGAGCGCCGGTAGATGACGCAGGAGCCCCACTCTATTACTCCGTGCCAGAAAGCTGGGCCGCGGCCAAGAATGACGGTGAACGCTGGCGCTACTGCTTATCACGCCAAGCAGCACTGGACCCATCTACAGCAGATGCCAAACAAGAAGAATGGGCTAACTTCCTACGCAGCCAGTTTGGCGTCATCACCATGCGCTACTACACTTGGTTCAACACTCTGGATATGGATAAACAAAAGGGTATCCTCCAGATGCACACCCTCACAGATAAGGAAACATTGGCTAGGCTAGCCACTGGAGTGAAGCGCTTTGAGCTACCAGGTGATCAGAATTTCATCCGGATTTATGAAGAACTATCTGCCAGGAGACCGTCCACCGCAGATTACCTCATACAGGTTTACTTAGACCGCCGCCAACATGAGAAAGCTGCCGCTCTCTTGGTAAAAACCATCGAAAAATTCCCCAAGGGAGTCTCAGCTGATGGACGTCGTGATCTCCTCAAGCAAATCACAAACAACTGGGGGAAATTCGAAGCCAACAGCAGCGCACACCCTAGTGGTAAGGAAGCATCTGTTAGCTACATTTTCCGTAATGCCAAGTCTGTGACACTTGTTGCACGTGAGGTAGATACCCGCCTCCTCATAGATAATACCTGGGAATACCTTGAGGGGAATCCTCTGAAGCTAAACTGGAACCTCGTCCGCTGGCATAGCCTAGGCAATGACCTCGTAAATACAGTGCGGAAAAAGTACGTGGGTAGAGAAGTAGGCAGACGTGTGCATGCCCTCACGCCACGTGACCACCACTGGGACACACAGGCCACACTCAGCGTGCCAGTGAAAAAAGCAGGCACATACCTCATCTCTGCCGAGCTAGATAATGGCGTCACCGCACACACAGTAGTATGGATAGATGGTGCCACCGTTGTCAAAAAAGATATCAAAGGTGGCGAGCTCTACTACGTGGCAGATGCCATCACCGGAAAAGGTATCAGTAATGTAAATGTAGAATTTTTCGGCTACCGTCAGACATATCGTAAGAAAAATAATCTACTGAGAAAGCATGACTTTTTTACCAAGCGCTTTGCTAAAAAAACTGGAGAAGACGGCACTCTTATCATCAAAAACGGAGAGCTTAGCAGTGACTTCCAGTGGATGGTCAGAGCCCAGACGGACCGAGGTAGTGCTCTACTAGGATTTAATCACATTGGCTCGTCAGTAGGGAATCGGAAGAGTTACCTTACCACCAAGGCATTTGCCATCACAGATCGCCCCGTCTATCAGCCGGGACAAGATGTCTATGGTAAGTTCTGGGTGCGCAGTGCTAGCTATGAACTAGAGGATGTTTCCACCTTTGCGGGAAGAAAGTATCAGATCAATGTCATGGATGCCTCCGGTAATATTGTCCTCAAGAACCACTCCGTCACCGCAGATGCCTACGGAGGTGTAGAGTATACGGTCAAGCTAGCAGAGGACGCCAAGCTAGGTAACTACTCCGTGCAGCTAAAAGAGGTAACTTCATACCGAGGACACCACACCTTCCGCGTAGAGGAGTATAAAAAGCCAGAGTATGAGGTCATCATAGATGCGCCTAAAGATCCAGTCATGCTGGGGGAGAAATTCGAGGCTATAGTAAAAGCAAACTACTACCACGGCGCACCCGTGGCAGAAGCCAAGGTGAAGGTCAAAGTCATGCGCACCCGCCATAACGACCGCTGGTTTCCAGTAAGCCGCTGGGACTGGCTCTACGGTGGTGGCTACGGATGGTTAGACATAGAGCGCCCATGGTATCCTGGTTGGAGCTACTGGGGCTGCCGTTGCCCCACGCCCTTCTGGTGGAGCAGAGGTGGCGAGCAGCCAGAGATCGTTCTGGAGCAAGAGTTAGAGATAGGCGAAGACGGCACGCTCAAAGTAGAAATAGATACCGCACTGGCCAAAGCCGTGCACAGTGACTCTGATCATCGTTATCAAGTGATCGCAGAAGTTGTGGATGCCTCCCGCCGCACCATCGTGGGTAAGGGTAGCACCATTGCCGCGCGGAAGGCCTATCAGGTTAGCGTATGGTTAGACCGTGGATATGCTCGCACTGGTGATGCCATCACAGCCACCATTGCCGCGCGTAGTGCCAATGGCAAAAAAGTGGAGGCCAAAGGTAAAGCCACCCTTTTCCGTATAGAAACCAAGGATGGTGAAGTCACAGAAACCGAGGTGAAAAACTGGGGGGTCGACACTGAGAATGAGAGGGACGGCAGCATTAAGATTCAGGCCGGAAGTGCCGGACAGTATCGCCTTTCCGCAGAGATGACCGATGCCAAGGGCCGAAAAATAGAAGGTGCCATCATCTTCACCATACGAGGAGATCAGGATGCTAATGGAGAATTTCACTACTCAGACATAGAGCTCATCGCAGATAAGCGAACCTATCAGAATGGCTCCACAGTGAAACTTCTCATCAATACCAAAAAACCTAACAGCACCGTGTTACTCTCACTGAGGGGCGGCCTGGATTACCGCCTAGTGCACATCACTGGGCAGTCCACTGAGATTGAAATTCCTGTATCACAGAAGGACATGCCTAACTTCTTTATCGAGGCCGCCACTGTCTCAAACGCGCGGGTGCACACTGCCATGCGTGAGATCATTGTACCACCGGAGAAGCGTATTCTTAATGTAGAGGTGCTTCCTAGTGATGAGCGCTTCAAACCGCGCGCAGAGGGCACGGTAAAAGTCCGCATCACAGACCAGCATGGCGAACCTGTGAAAGGCAGCCTCGCCCTTAGTATCTATGACAAATCCCTAGAATACATTTCTGGAGGAAGCAACGTCTCTAACATCAAAGAACACTTCTGGAAATGGCGCCGTCACTTCCGTGGTGGCTACCAGCACTCCGCCAATCACTATGAGAACAACATTCTCAAAACCAACGCCACCCCCATGCAGACCTTAGGGGCCTTTGGCCACACATTGGCAGACTCGAGTACTCGGACCATAGGGTTTAAAGGTAAGAAATTTGCACCGAGGTTATCAAAGAGAAGTGACAGTGATGCCCTAGCAGCGTCTCCCATGGCCGATTCTATGGATGATTTTGGGAGGAGGGATGAAGTAGAAGGCCGTGGGGGATTGCCAAATGCAGCTCCAGAAGTTCTAATCCGTAAAGACTTCGCAGATCTCATCAAGTGGGTCGGCTCTGTAGAAACAGATAATCATGGCGTAGCCGAAGTTCCTGTCACCTTCCCTGATAATCTAACAACATGGAAAATAAAAACCTGGGCCATGTCTCACGGCACCCGTGTCGGCGAAGGCACTGCCGAGGTCATCACCAGTAAAGATCTTATCATTCGCTTGCAGGCACCGCGTTATTTTGTAGAGAAAGATGAGGTTGTACTCAGCGCAGTGGTGCATAATTACCTGAAGACGGATCAGAACGCCACCATCAGCTTAGAGTTAGAAGGCGGTACTATCACCTCCACTTCACCCTTAGAGCAAAAGCAGCTTATTAAAGCCGGCGGTGAAACACGCATCGACTGGCGCACGAAGGTCACCCAAGAAGGCGAAGCCATCGTTAGAATGAAAGTCATCACTGAGGATGACGCAGACGCCATGGAGATGACCTTCCCTGTCTACGTACACGGCATTCTCAAGCAAGAGGCATGGAGCCGCGTGATCGCTCCTGACCAGCATAAGACGGTCATTGATTTTAGCGTTCCTGCCGAGCGCAGACCTGATCAAACTCGCTTAGAAATCCGCTACTCACCCACCATCGCTGGCAGTATAGTAGATGCCTTACCCTACCTCGTAGATTATCCTCACGGCTGCACAGAGCAGACGCTTAATCGTTTTGTCCCCACCGTCATCGTGCAGAAGCTCCTGCAAGAAATGGATATCAATCTAGAGGATGTTAGAAATAAACGTGCCAATCTAAACCCACAAGAAATAGGTGATGATAAAAAACGCATGGCACAATGGCAGCGCTGGCAGCGTAATCCTGTCTTCAATAAAAAAGAAGTTGATAAGATGGCTCGCGCAGGGCTGAAGCGCCTCGCTGAGATGCAACTCACCGATGGTGGCTGGGGCTGGTTCTCCGGTTACGGTGAGCGCTCCTACCCCCACACCACGGCCGTAGTCGTTCACGGACTCCTCACTGCCAAGGCTAATGGAGCCATGATAGACACAGGAATGTTAGATCGTGGAATCAACTGGCTGAAAAGCCACGAAACCCGTGAAGCAGAAAAAATCCGTATGTGGGAAAAGCGTAAGGAAAATACTAAACGCCACCCCTCAGCCATGGACGCCTTCATTCGTCTCGTACTTGCAGAAGCTGAGCAGCAGAACAAAGAAATGTTAGGTTTCTTATTCCGTGATAAAAATCAACTCTCTGTTTACGCGAAGTCTCTTACCGGCATGGCCCTACATCTCGCTAAAGATACTAAAAGACGAGATGCTGTAATCCGTAACATTGAGCAATATCTCGTCTACGATGATGAAAACCAAAGCGCCTACCTCAAGCTAGGAAATAGCAACTACTGGTGGTACTGGTACGGCAGCAGCATGGAAGCGCAAGCTTGGTATCTCAAGCTACTAGCAGCCACTAATCCAAGGTCTAAACAAGCGCGCGGACTCGTTAAATACCTGATCAATAATAGAAAACACGCCACCTACTGGAACTCCACCCGAGATACTGCCTATTGTATAGAAGCCATCTCAGACTACATGCGTGCCAGTGGGGAAAATACGCCGGACACAGAAGTGACCATCTCCGTAGACGGTAAAGCCATCAAGACGGTAAAAATAACCAAGGAGAATCTCTTTTCCTACGATAACAAAGTTCTCCTCGCAGGGGACGCACTCGGCACTGGTAAACACCAGATAGAAATCACCAAGACAGGTGACGGCCCACTCTACACCAATGCCTATCTACAAGTATTCACCAAAGAAGACTTCATCACCAAGGCAGGACTTGAGGTGAAAGTAGACCGCGCTTACTACAAGCTAGAGCGCATTGATGCCAATGAGTCCACCGCCGGCACTAGCGGACAAGTCGTGCAGCATAAGGTAGAAAAATACAACCGCATCCCTCTGAAATCTGGGGATATGTTAGTCAGCGGTGACCTCGTAGAAGTAGAGCTGCATATCCACAGTAAAAACGACTACGAGTATCTCATGTTTAGTGATTGGAAACCAGCCGGACTTGAGTCCGTAGACATCCGCAGCGGCTACACTGGTAACAGTATGGGCGCCTACATGGAAGTCCACCACGAGCGCACCTCATTCTTCATCCGTCAGCTTAGGCAAGGAGAGCACAGCCTAAGCTACCGCCTCCGTGCCGAGATCCCCGGCAGCTTCAGCGCCCTCCCCACCACCGCCGAAGCCATGTATGCCCCAGAGCTAAAAGCAAACTCAGACGAGATTAAAATTCAGGTGAAGGATAAGGAGTAATTACTCGCTCAATTTCGCTCAGTGAGACACAGCCGCCACCTCTTGATTGTCGAAGGGGAGGGGCCCCTCAACGATATACAACCATTCACTCGTCCCTGTGATTCTCTAAGGCAGAACGTAAATCAGCAACGAAGTCTCGCCGAAGAGACTCTGGCGCAAGAATCTCCACTAAAGGAGAGAATTTTCTCAGCCATAACGCCACACCGAGAACATCCGCGATATCGAGCTGCAGGATCACCTCATTGTCTAGTACCTCGACCTTCTGGCTGGCGTGGATTTTGTGCGTTCTTACATGATCAGCAGCGTGCCCCCAGAGCCGAACACGAACCTTCGTAGTATTCTCATCATCACGCCCCGTATCCCAGATGCTGAACTCGCCTTGCCTCTGTGCCTG
>JALZUC010000062.1 GCA_023301765.1 Akkermansiaceae bacterium
TCTTCTGCATGCAGAAGAGAGGGTTTTTTATGCCTGCTTATTAAGGGGAACTAGGAAAAACTTTATCAAGCCATAGCTCTAGGCTATTAAAAAACTGATCATTACCTATGCCTGAAAACAGTTCATGTAGCCCCCCCTCAATCTCTACGTAGCTCTTATCTTTACTCCCTAACTTATCGAATAACTCTCGTGCTTTCCACGCTGGACAGACGAGATCATCAGAGCCCTGAGTCATCAGTAGTGGCACGTCTTCATGTGCATGAGATGCTGTCTCCTGTAGCCATTCTCCAGTTTTAATTAAAAACACCCCCCACGCCAGTGAGACACGCCGGTGCCACAGCTCCTGTATAGATCTATCAGATGACTTACCATCCTCCTCCGTCAGCCGACACATCGCAGAAGTAACTCCCGTGGAGACTGTTACCCAGGGAAACGCAGGTGCTAGAATACCCACAAAGCTTGTAAACCAAGTCGGGCGTCCAGCAGCGGGATCAATCAAAGGTGACGATACCCAGCTGAAAATCGGCTTCGGCAATAAGCCCTTACCAGCCGCTATTAAGTGGCGCAGAGCAAGTAGCCCGCCCATAGAATGCCCCATAACAGCATGAGGGAACTCCCCCACTTCCTTCATACTGGAGTGGATCACAGCCTCTAACATTCTTTCATCCCCCACATGACCTCTTCGCCCCGGACTTCTACCGTGGCCAGGGAGGTCTGTAATAATACAGCGCACCCCGCGCTTGGTAAAAACATCTAACACCTCTGAATAGCGCTCAGCATAGTCACCCTGTCCATGGTAGAAAATAGCTACCGCACGGACTGGCACCTCTAAGTCTGGGTGCATGATAACTCGGTGCAGAGTCACACCGTTCACCATAATCTTCTGTGTCTCTACTCTCATCTTAGCCGCTATAATGTACTTAGCAGTTTTTTAAAGAGCTTAGCATCCTCAGCTCTCCCACTACCAGCAAGCGTATGATGTAGCTCTGTGATATAGCGGACTAAAATAATGCCTAAATGGGATGGAGCAGACACTGCCATACGCGCTTTTTCTGAGATTTCAGGGTGCGCTGAGAGTAATGAATCTATTTTAAATCGTCTACCACTGTGAAAACAATCTACAAGATACGCGGAGCCCTCTGACTGGATGATAGTAAGGAAGTGCCCTGGGTAATTACACCCTTCTACCTGAGCTCCCAGACGGTGAGCTAAGAGAATGTAGAGAAATCCTAAGCTAGTAGGATTTCCCTCTTTGCTATCAACCACACGGCATAGATCAAAGTTTTTTTCCGCATCTGCATTAGCACCAACCCCCTTAAATGATCTCTCTTTAAATAACCATAATCTAAGTTCATCTGCTGTAGGCGCTGGTAAATCATTCCGTATTTCATCAGTAAGCATATCCAAGCTATCTGATAATGAGGGCCGGAGGGTAATACCGTCATGAAGAAAATCTGAAAGCTGCCTTAGAATAGACTCAAAGCCCTCCCAATCATCTTCCAGTGCTGCTGCACCACCAGTGGGAATCAGCCATTCATCACGCAGCGTAGCTCTGCGTCCCGGTGCCAGAAACCTCATTAACCGTTTCTGCTCAGCCCCCGGAATCTGAATCCCCAGAGCAGCTAAATCCTGACTAATATCACCACCAAATTCAGAAAACTGCTGCTCAATAACAGGCTGAACAGCAGGGTCTTGATCGTCAAGAAGACGAATCAAAAATGGAAGATCGGCTGTGGAGGGCATACTAAATTAATAACCTATAAAAACTCTCTCTGCCACTGATATTTATCTCAAACTAACAAAACACCCTAGCGGTCTACTCGGGCAGAACCTCCACCTACGAGTTTAGCAACTTCCTCCTTAGTTACCATCGTGGTATCACCGGGGGTAGTCATGGCTAGTACGCCATGGGCAGCACCGTATTCTACAGCTTGGGCTGGATCATTAAACTCCATAAACCCGTAGATAAGGCCGGAGGCAAAGGAGTCACCACCACCTACTCGATCAAAGATCTCACAGTGCTCACGGTTGACTGATGGGTAGAACACACCATCATGCCAGCAGAGCGCTGCCCAATCATTATCAGATGCCGTATGCACCTCACGCAGTGTAGTAGCCGTGGCCTTAAAGTTAGGGTATTCTGCCACTGCATCCTCAATCATTTTCTTAAATGAGTCTAACTGAAGTCCGGTGATATTATCTTCATCCACACCCTCTACCTCAAATCCTAGACAGGCGGTGAAGTCCTCTTCGTTACCGATCATTACATCCACATACTTGGCAATCTCACGATTTACCTCCTGTGCCTTCGCCTGGCCACCAATGGATTTCCAAAGTGATGGGCGGTAGTTTAAATCATAGGAAACGATGGTGCCATGTTTCTTAGCTATCTTACAGGCCTCAATAGTCAGCTGAGCATTCCCCTCTGATAGAGCGGCAAAGATACCACCAGTGTGGAACCAGCGTACACCGAGAGTTCCGAAGATGTGTTCAAAATCAAAATCATCCACAGTCAGCTGTGACGCTGCAGTGTGGCCACGGTCAGACGTACCCTTCGCAGCACGGAGACCATAGCCTCGCTCAGTGAAGTTCAGACCATTTCTCGCCGCCACGCCAAGGCCATCGAAGTCAGCCCATTTAATAAACTGAGTATCTACTCCACCCTGCAGCACGAGATCTTCTAACAAGCGCCCTATCTCATTATCTACAAATGCAGTGAGCACGCCGGCACGTTTCTCAAAACAGCGGCGCAGACCACGCGCTACGTTATACTCACCGCCACCTTCCCATGCCTGGAACTGGCGAGTGGTCCGCACACGGCCATCACCGGGATCTAAGCGAAGCATGATCTCCCCCATGGAGATGATGTCATATCGGCAGGATTCTGCGGGTTTGATGTCTAGCATGATAGTTAGTTTGTTAGATAATTGTACTTTTAGAAATAGTTAGATCACTCCGTTAGCACAGAGGGTATCGTCGGTTTTGGCGAAGAAGTTAATCAGATTATTTAAACTCCGCTTTGCCTGTCTCTGCACAGACTCATGTGTGCGCGAGGCGATGTGTGCTGTGATGATGCAGTTAGGCGCACTGAGTAGTGGATGATCAGCTGCTGGAGGCTCAACGTCCAACACATCTGCGGCAAAGCCACCAATCTTACCTGAGGCCAGTGCGGCGGCCACAGCCTCTGAGTTAATCACCTCACCACGGGCGCAGTTGATGATCAGAACACCGTCCTTAAGGCGCTCGATTTGCTCTTTGTTAATGAGATCTCTAGTTCCAGCAGTAAGAGCGCAGTGAAGTGAGATGATATCTGAGGCTTCTAAAACCTCCTGAGCAGACGCCCCCTGCTCAATGCCGTGTTGCTTAGCAAAGTCCTCATCAAAGGTGCGATTAAAAGCGATCACCTCCATACCAAAGGCGCGGGCGCGAATGGCTACCTCTTTACCTATGCGCCCCATACCTATGATGCCAAGCTTCTTACCCATCACTTCATTACCCACTGGTTTTTTCCAGCCCCCTACCCACTGCCCCTCACGGACATCACAGGCATTACTATGGATTTTCTTAGCCAGTGAGAGCATAAAGCCAAATGCGTGCTCAGCCACCGTGGTGTGATTCACCCCTGGGGTGAAGAGCACGGGAATCTCATTCTCAGCAGCATACTCTTTATCGATCTTATCTAGCCCAATACCGTATTTAGAGATGCACTGTAGTCGAGGGAGAGCCTTATCAATCACCGCAGGAGTAATCATATCATCCCCACAGAGGAAGGCATCAAAATCACCTACCAGTTCCAGCATGCGCTTTTCACTGAGTGGGCCGCGCTCACGCACAAGCACCCAGTCTTGGGCACTTAACAGATCCTGATGGGTGCCAGGCGTGTCTTGAAAACTAGTGGTCGTCAGAAGAACTCTCTTACTCATATTCGTAAATAGGGACTGAGAAATTCATAGGTGAAGCTCCCATAACTGACCACCCTAAAAAATACACTCACTCTGCCAGATTACGCCAAAGGTATATTCAAAAAAAACCTCGGCTGCCGTGAAGCAACCGAGGTTTGTGATTTTTTGGTTTATGAGTCAGCAGTGATGGTTTCAGAGAAACTACCACTACCGAGGTGACTACATCATGCCGCCCATACCACCCATTCCGCCCATGCCGTGATCGTGACCACCACCTGCAGCTTCCTCCTTCTCTGGAATGTCAGTAATAAGACACTCAGTGGTAAGAAGAAGTCCGGAGATAGATGCCGCGTTCTGGAGAGCTGAACGTGTAACCTTAGTAGGATCTACTACACCAGAGGCGATGAGATCTTCATATGTGTCAGTGGCTACGTTGTAACCGTGACCGTCTGGGTTAGTCTTTACGTTTTCTACGATAAGAGCACCTTCGCGGCCTGCGTTAGCAGCAAGCTGACGGAGAGGAGCTTCTACAGCTTTGGCTACGATGCCCATGCCGGTCTTCTCGTCTTCGTTGCTAGCAGCATCACAGCTACCGTTTTTCTCACATGCTGCAAGAGCACGGAGGAGAGCAGTACCACCACCGGGGACGATACCTTCTTCAACAGCAGCACGAGTAGCGTGAAGGGCGTCTTCAACGCGTGCCTTCTTCTCCTTCATCTCTGTTTCAGTAGCTGCACCTACATTGATAACAGCTACACCACCTGCAAGTTTAGCAAGACGCTCCTGAAGCTTCTCACGATCGTAGTCAGATGAAGTGTCTTCGATCTGGCGACGGATCTGATTTACACGGCCAGTGATAGACTCACTAGTGCCCTCACCTTCAACGATGGTGGTAGCATCCTTAGTAATGGAGATACGCTTAGCAGAACCGAGGTCCTCTAGCTCTACATTCTCAAGTTTGATACCAAGATCTTCAGTGATAACTTTACCACCAGTGAGGATAGCAAGGTCTTCTAGCATTGCCTTACGGCGGTCACCAAAGCCAGGTGCTTTTACAGCAGCTACGTTTAGTGTGCCACGTAGTTTGTTTACTACGAGAGCTGCAAGTGCCTCACCCTCCACGTCCTCAGCAATGATGAGAAGTGGCTTGCCAGTCTTAGCTGCTTTTTCAAGAAGTGGGAGTAGGTCCTTGAGGGAGCTAACTTTCTTCTCGTTGATAAGGATGAGAGCGTCATCAAGTGATGCTTCCATAGTCTCAGAGTCAGTAACGAAGTATGGGCTGAGGTAGCCTTTATCAAACTGCATACCTTCAACAACATCGAGGTTAGTCTCGATGCCTTTAGCTTCTTCAACGGTGATAGTGCCGTCCTTACCAACCTTGTCCATAGCCTCAGCGATGATACCGCCGATTTCCTGGTCCCAGTTTGCAGAAACTGTAGCTACCTGAGCGATCTCTGATGTGTCAGAAACTTCCTTAGACAGCTCATGTAGCTGAGCTACAATGGCCTCAGAGGCCTTCATGATACCACGCTGAAGTGAGATTGGGTTTGCACCTGCTGTTACGTTACGAAGACCTTCTTTGTAGATTGCCTCAGCAAGAACAGTCGCTGTAGTTGTGCCGTCACCGGCGATGTCTGAAGTCTTAGATGAAACTTCACGGATGAGCTGTGCGCCCATGTTCTCGTAAGGGCACTCAAGTTCGATTTCCTTAGCAACAGATACACCGTCCTTGGTGATTGTTGGGGAGCCGAATTTTTTATCAAGGATAACGTTGCGGCCTGCAGGCCCTAGAGTTGCCTTTACTGCACGTGCGAGCTTCTCCACACCGCGTAGGAGCTCCTGACGTGCTGTTTCGTCGAATTGTAGTTGTTTAGCCATAATGTATTTTGGTTTTAAAAATTTGGGTTAAGCGTATTGATTTAGCTGAGGATACCGAGAATATCTGACTCAGAGAGGATAAGCATATCTGCTCCATTTACTTTGACATCTGTGCCGCCGTATTTGGAAATAAGCACCTTGTCGCCTGCTTTTACGGCGAACTCGATGGTGTTACCGTCTTCGTCCTTACCACCTGTGCCGAGTGATACGACTTCAGCTTCTTGTGGTTTTTCCTGAGCACTGTCTGGGAGGACAATTCCTCCAGCACTGATTTCTTCAGCTTCGAGACGCTTCACGAGGACGCGCTGTCCGATGGGTGTAATATTTGACATAGTATTTTTTATGTTAGGTTAATTGGTTGTGTTCTTAGTTTTAGTTTAAGAGATGGGTAATTGGTCAGTTTTATAGAATGAGAGGGTTTAGTCCTCTACTACTTCGGCGTCGACTACTTTGCCTTTTGCTTTCTTTGGCTCAGATGGCTGCCCATCAGCGGCTTCCGCGTCTGGTGCTGGAGCGCCACCTGCTGCACCTTGGGCTGCTTGCGCGGCCTGGGCGAGTTCTTGCAGTGATGCTTCTAGCTCTGTGGTAGCTGTTTTGATCTGATCTAGATCGTCTGCTTTGATTGCCTCTTTAACAGCTTCAATTTTAGTCTCGATACCGGACTTAATTTCAGCTGGAAGTTGCTCACCAAGTTCTCCGAGTTGTTTTTCAACTTGGTTAACAAGGTTTTCAGCATTGTTCTTGATCTCCACGGCTTCGGCACGCTTTTTGTCCTCCTCAGCGTGCTCTTCAGCATCGCGCTTGGCTTTTTCGATTTCCTCATCAGAAAGACCACTTGAGCCTTCAATGGAGATTTTGTTTTCCTTACCAGTATTCTTATCTTTAGCAGATACGTGAAGGATACCATTAGCATCGATATCGAAGGTTACTTCAATCTGAGGTGTGCCACGTGGCGCTGGCTCAATGTCACCGAGGTGGAAGTTTCCTAGGACTTTGTTATCAGCAAACATCTTACGCTCGCCTTGGCAAATACGGATATCTACACCGGGTTGATTATCGGCAGCTGTAGAGAATGTCTGGGACTTTTTCGCAGGAATTGTAGTGTTACGCTCGATCATTGGCGTAGCGATCTGGCCCGCGGTCTCAATGGAGAGTGTCAGAGGAGCCACATCAAGAAGGAGGACGTCTGAAACGTCACCTTGAAGAACTCCACCCTGAATACCTGCACCGATGGCAACTACCTCATCTGGGTTTACACCCTGGTTCGGCTTCTTACCAGCGAGAGCTTCAGCTGTTTCCACAACCTTTGGCATACGGGTCATACCACCTACGAGCACAAGCTCATCCACCTCACTAGCGGAGACGCCAGCTTGCTCTAGACAGTCAAGAACTGGCTTTTTAGTGCGCTCAAAGAGATGATCAGTGAGTTGCTCTAACTTAGCCCGTGTGAGTGTCTGCTGAATGTGCTTAGGACCTGTCTGGTCCATGGTGATGAAGGGCAAGCTGAGGTCATAAGTCTGTGCTGATGACAGCGCAATCTTAGCTTTTTCCGCTTCTTCTTTAATACGCTGAAGCGCATCTGCTTGCTTGCTGAGGTCCATGCCCTCGGCTGTTTTAAACTCATCTACGATCCAGTTAATTAGTGTATTATCCCAGTCGTCACCACCCAGCTGGGTGTCACCGTCTGTAGCAAGCACTTCAAATACGCCGTCGTCGATATCTAGAACGGAGATGTCAAATGTACCACCGCCAAGGTCATAAACAGCGACTTTTTCTTCGGATTTTTTATCAATTCCGTAAGCAAGCGCAGCAGCGGTAGGCTCGTTAATGATACGGCGCACTTTAAGGCCCGCAATCTCACCAGCTGCCTTAGTAGCAGAGCGCTGTGAGTCATTAAAGTAAGCAGGCACTGTGATCACAGCTTCAGTGATGGTTTCACCGAGCTTGGTCTCTGCGTCTGACTTAAGCTTACCTAGAACCATTGCGGCAATTTCCTGAGGTGAGTAAGTTTTCTTTTCACCGTCGATTTCCACCTGAATATGAGCATCGCCATTATCGGCAGCTACAATGTCGTAGGGCACATTTTTATCTGAGTCAGTCAGTTCACTGAACTTACGTCCAATGTAACGCTTAGCAGAGAAGATGGTGTTCTTTGGGTTTGTGACGGCCTGACGCTTAGCTGCCTGACCAACGAGGCGTTCACCGGACTTGGTGAATGCTACGATGGATGGTGTGGTGCGTGCGCCTTCTGAGTTTTCAAGAACAGTCGCTTCACTGCCGTCCATTACAGCCATGCAGGAGTTAGTTGTTCCGAGGTCGATTCCTAGTATTTTTGCCATGTTATTGGTATTCCTTTCGGTTAGGTTTTTTAGTTAAGTGAATTAATAAAATGTATGCCAGCCAATGCTAGCCAATACTTCTATGCAAAACTTGTGCCACCAGCCACAAAAACACCACAACACATTATGATTAAGAGGCTTATAAAAAAAACGCTTGCTTAGAGTATTATTAAATCTGAATCAATGGGACATAATGACTCACTTCATCACCCAAAAAAGAGACATATTGACGCATAGTGACAATTTGCCATCTCTACCCTGACTCGCCATTTCCTAATGACACAAAAAAGCCCCCGAGTAATCTCGGAGGCTTTTAAAAAATGTGTTTACGTCTACTTTGATTACTTGGCGTAATTAATTACTGCACCAGGTGTAGCAATGTCATTGAACTGAGGCAGAGGACGAAGTGCAGGAGCACCTTCTACACCTGTGCAACAACCGCATGAAGAAAGGGCAACACCACCAATAGCGGTGGCAAACAAAGCAAGAATACGAAGTGTTTTCATAATGTATAATTTATAGGTAGAGATCGAGGTAACAACCTCATGAGCAATTGTGGTATCGGAAAAATGAGGCCTCAACGCAAGAAAAAAGGGCAAGAAAAAGGTGAACCCTAAACTATTAGGGTTCACCTTGAGATTTTCTAAGTTATTTACTACGAGGTAAATTACTTGAATGCAGGTGCAACAACAGGAGCATGAGGAGCTACTGTTGCATTTGGCTTAGAGCCACAAGAAGCGCTGAGAGCTACGCCAACAGCGGCTGCAAGAATAAGTGCGATTTTCATATATATTAGTTGGTTTTTTAGTTGTTAGATCTATCAGAACGATAAATCTACCGTTTACCTTACTTAGTAGGGTTTTGGTATACAGGAGGAGTAGCAGCTGGCTTAGAGCAGCAAGAAGCACTTACCATAACACCACAAGCAGCAGCGGCGATTGCAATAATTTTAACGATTTTCATAATTCAGGTTTTGTTTTATAATTTATTAACCTCCATCCTTAAAATAAGGAGTTTTGGCAAATTGATCAAATCCGCTCAAAAGAAGAGTGGCTGATGATTTCAATCATATAAGCCAAATATGTGCATGCAAGCGGTAAAATAGAAAATATAAGCTGTTTACCAATTCACGAAAAACCTAACACTTTTCTATAACAATCAGAGTAATATCATCCATCTGTGGTTCCTCCCCTGCAAAGGCCATTACAGAGGCCTGTATTGACTCTACAACTGCCTCAGCACCTCTAGGTGCCATTTTATGAAAAATGTCTATTAACCTTTGTTTTCCATATTCTTCTTCCTGTGTATTGACTGCCTCACATACTCCATCTGTGTAGAGTAATAGACAGTCACCGCGTTCCATAGTTAAGGAAATTTCCTTAGTTACACGTTCAAAGACCTCTCCTTCATCAATACCAATTGCTAGCCCAGGAGGCTTTATCGTATCCACGTCTCCAGTCTTAGCATGAAACATCAGCGGTGCGTCATGCCCTGCACGAGATAGAGTAATACCACCCTCTCCATGCTTCAGAATGACATAAGCAAGGCTAACAAACATATCCTCCCTTACATCTGGAAATAGCTGCCTATTCAGCAGCGCTAGTGCCGCAGATGGTGTTTTTACAGCTTTAGCAATAAGGCGCATTACACTCCTGCACATTACCATAAGCAGCCCTGCAGGTACTCCTTTACCTGTAACATCTGCAATAACAATCCCCGTGCTCTCATTACCAAGGTCAATGTAGTCAAAATAGTCTCCACTGATCATACGTGCAGGTGTATTTTTACCACAAACGCGAAATCCTGGAATGTCAGGATCTCTAGATGGCAAAAGTATATTCTGTACTTCGCTAGCAGTTCGCACCTCAGCTTCTAACTTACGTTTTTCTACGAGCTCACTGTGGATGAGGGCGTTCCCCATAGCAAAGGCTGATTGTTCTGAGACTGTACGGAAAACTTGAAAATCATTGTCCGTAAATGCACCAATTCGGTTATCTAAATTCCTAACAATGGCGACCACACCTAAATTTCGCCCACCATATTTCAGAGGGGATAGTAGGGCGGTGATCTCCTCATCATAATTTACAGTGGCCTCTCTAAAGGATTCATGGCTTTTTACATTTTCGATCAGTAGGGGCTCTCCTGTCAGCATTGCAGCCCCCAATACCCCCTCATTCACTGACACTTTAGCCAGGCGTAGATGACTTTCTAAAACACGTGCATCTATCTTAGAGCGCTCTTTTACATCCTCTGGGAGCCCTATTAATGCTGGACAATTTGGGGACATATACTGCGGTATTAGACTCTGTTCGTCTTCACTAAGTAGATAGAGTGCACCACCATCAGCCCTAAGGACTTTGTTAAAACCCTCTACTATTTCTTTATAAAGCTGTCTATTACGAGCATCCCTACCAGTCACTTCACCGAGCTGGTGAAGAAAATCAAACATCCTCAATTCTTCACTTAAAATATCCTCTTTTTCATTCCTCGCTTGCTGCAGGCACTTGCCTGTTCTGCGTAATGAAATAAAACATACAGTAAGAGCACTAGCGATAAGAGCGACTGTTATGCATAGGGAATCGGTCATATTTAAAAACAGATCAAGGGCAACGGAAACTTCTATATATATTTCCAGTGAGCTGTTTCCGACTAAGCATACCCCACTAGGTATTGGGTTGTCGTGCTTTAGCCTCTGCTTCTAAGAAATTCAGCACCGTCGCAAACTTTTCAGCATTCCGATCATCTGCTTCACAGAGTTTCTTATGCGCATCCAGAATATGAGGTGCTTTTACTAGCGCACTAGATCCTTCAGCACAGGGCTTCATTAGCTTACGCACTTTCACTAACATTTCATCCCATGAGCCGTCACCCGGATCAATATCCATGATGGCGTTTAGACCAAGATCTTCCAGAGATTGTCTGTTACGATCACTGGGACTGGCTACTTTTAATTTAGCGTCAGGGAGCTTTGCGAGACGCATAGCAATACCGGCCATAGTGCCCATGAAGGTAGAGTCCATGCCTAAACATTTCTCTAGATCAATGGTGATCTGTTTATGACCAGAGTTAATATCACTCTCAGCCTGCTCCTTCATGACAGTACTGTTCTGGAAAGAACCCTTTCCTTCACAGCGAATCCAAGAGGATTCACTTTCACGATATGCTGATATTGTATATTCTGCACTCACTCTGATTCAGCGAAATTATTCATAATGACAAGAAGCCAAGAATAAGCTTAACCAGCCCTGAGGTCAATCAAACAGAGTATTTATTTTTCCATTAAATACCACTCTGGTAAAATACATAGATAGCATATAATTATCCATGGAATCATTTAGTTCAAGTGGTCTAGATTTTCTCTAATTTGGAGTGTTGTTTTTCCTGATTCAGTCAGGTAACCAGTGCTGTGCTTTTTAACAGTTACGCCTTCTGGATATTCTTCATCCTACTCTGGGGAACTTATCGCTTTTTGCCTCATCGAGGGCAGAATGTGATGCTGCTTGTGGCTAGCTACTTTTTCTATAGCTGCTGGGACTGGCGCTTTCTCCCCCTCATTCTTACTACCACGCTGGTGAACTACTTCATTGCTCTGGGTATTGAAAATAGTGAGGGTAAAGGTAAACATAAGTGGTTAATAGTGCTATCTATCACCGTGTCGCTGGGGATGCTGGCGTTCTTTAAGTATTGGGGGTTTTTCACCGAGAGCGCGGCGGAAATGCTCACTTGGATAGGCTTACGCGCTGATATCCAGATGCTTAATATCATCCTTCCTGTGGGGATTTCTTTCTACACCTTCCAAACAATGTCTTACACCATAGATGTTTACCGAGGTAAAATTAAGGCGACTCGCTCTTTCACAGACTTTGCTCTCTATGTAGCTTATTTCCCTCAGTTAGTGGCCGGCCCCATTGAGAGGTCATCCTCTCTCATGCCTCAGATCACTAACTCGCGGAAATCACGACCCTCGGGCGATTTTTCAGAGGGGCTCTATCTAGTTATGTTAGGTCTATTTCTTAAAGTAGTGGTAGGGGATAACTTAGGCTTTATTGCGGATGGAATTTTTGCTGAGAGCTCAGATGAGCTCACAGGCACAGAGGCACTGGTGGGCGTATACTGCTTTGCATTCCAGATCTATGGCGACTTCGCTGGTTACTCCTCCATCGCGCGTGGTGTCTCTAAGTGGTTAGGCATAGATCTAATGACAAACTTTCGTATGCCCTATCTGGCTAGAAATCCATCTGACTTCTGGCAACGCTGGCATATCTCACTCTCTTCATGGCTTCGAGACTACCTCTACATCCCACTGGGAGGAAACCGTGGCAATAAACTAGGGGTCTATCGAAATCTGATGCTCACCATGCTGTTAGGTGGACTTTGGCACGGAGCAGGGTGGACATTTCTGATCTGGGGAGGGCTACACGGGGTGATCCTCTGCATATACAGAGCGCTCGGTGACAAGGTAAAGCTACCCGCACTCTGGGGCCGTATCCTAGCTACAGTATTCTTTTTCCACCTCGTCTGTCTCACATGGCTTTTCTTCCGCGCTGAGTCACTCACCCAGGCATGGGAGATGCTAACACTCATCTTTACTCAGCAGGAGATGACACCTCTCGCTAACTACGGCCTGCGTATGGTATTCTTCTTCTGTACACCGCTTATGGTATACGAAATCTGGCTCGATAAGGCTCGCTCCCTGCGTAGACTGGAAGCGGCACGTTGGGGATGGCGCGCTGCGGTATACTGCTACTTTGTCTTTATGCTCATTATATTCCCCCCACCCGTCTTCGGACAGTTTATCTACTTCCAATTCTAACCCCCCATGGCTAAAAAATATCACGACTATGATGCTCTGCCTACCGATAGGCGTGCAACCAGCTGGCAAAAGGAGATGCCAGTGGTCATTGTAGTCCTCGCATTTATCCTATCACTGGAGCTTATCGCTCGCGTCATCGCCCCGGTGCTAGATTATGATAGAGAGAATATCTATGCATTCCCAGAAACAATAGCCCAACTTGAGGAAGAATCTAACACATCGGGAAAACAGAAGGTCGTTTTTTTTGGGAATTCTCTGATGCTACATGGCCTTAATCAAACACTGGTAAAGGATGAGTTAAACAGCATGAAGTCTCCTGCCATAGAGTCGGCTAAAGTCACCCCTGTGGGCACGGCCATGCTGGACTGGGTCTACCTCTACCGGCGCTACTTTACTGATGTAAACAGCCACCCAGATATCCTAGTAGTAGGCTTTGTAGGTCATCACATCCATGACCAAGAAGCAATCAAGTTACGCCGCTTGGCTAGGCACTTTGTCGCCGTGCAAGACCTCCCTCAACTATGGGAAAAAGACCTTAAGGACTTTCACAATATCACCCAATCTATCCTCTGTAACATCAGTGCTCTCGAAGGTGACCAGCCTGAACATCAGCTTGGTATCCTCCAAACACTGGTAGCAGACTATAGAAAAGGTTTAAACAGAAACAACAACCTCGTATCTGCATGGAAACAACGCCTCATACAAGAGTCCGCCACAGCCAATGGCATAAAGCGCGTAAACGAATCAGATGAAACCTATCAACGTATGCAGCGCTTTATCGCAGAGTGCAGAGTGCACAACGTCAAAGTCTACTTCGTACCCATGCCTCAGCCAGAAGTCTGGGACTTTAACCCTGATGCACAAAAAATTATAGAAACTCAAGGTATGACTGTAATGGATGCACGAAACATCGCTGGTATGACACCTGAAGATTTCTCAGACGGCTACCACCTTGGAGAAACAGGCAACGCAAAATTCAGCAAGTGGATAGCCACTCAATTATACCAAATTCTCAAATAACAGCTTAAATTGCCAGTTGCTCACTCCAAGATTTAGCCTTCTGAGCAAAGGTTTTATCCATATCATTGTAGGTAATACCACGTGAGACATTTACCACATCTGGCGCAGTCCGATTTTTACCGTTCAGACTAGCAAGATCCCCCCCTTGTGCCCCAAGCCCAGGAATAAGTAATGGGCTGTCTATTATACGATCTAACACCTCCTCACTAGCATTAGTAAGACCTACAACATAGCCCACATCTGTGGCTCGTGACTCCTTCTGCGCACGCTTGCCAAGCTCCTGAACTAGTTCAAAAACAAACCGACCATCTGCAAGCTTCTGACGCTGAAAATCTGCACTCCCAGCATTTGATGTCACCGCAAGAAGATAGATCCCTTTCCCTTCCCAATCTAGGAACGGCTCGATGGAATCATAACCAAGAAATGGATTCAAAGTCACCGCATCTACATTCCAGTTTTCGAAATATGACTTAGCGTAGTACCTCTGCGTCTCCCCGATATCAGAGCGCTTAGCGTCCAAAATGACAGGCACATCAGATGGCATTTCTTCTAACATTTCCTGTAAAATTTCAATCCCGCGTAGACCCATCGCCTCGAAATAGGCCATGTTTGGTTTAAAAGCGGCCGCATACTCAGCCGTCTCGCCTACTACACGACGTAAAAATTCGGGTATTTCCTCAATACCACCAGAAAACTCGGGGCGAGGGTCAATGCCCACACAGAGTGTCGAGCCCACTTGAGAGATTCTATGCTGTAGTTTTTCCGTGTAACGCATGACTTCTGTTAATCACGGATCAGCTACTTGGCAATCCTCAAGCCAAAGCTTTTGCCTCTTTCTCAGCAATTCTGCGCCGTAACTCCGGCCACTGCTCTTGAGTAACGATATAGCCTATACAGCCCTGTTTACCACAGCGGCAGGGGTGATCCTCGTAACATTCAATATCAAATCCATAATCAAAAGTAAGTTCATCCCCAGCCTTAATATCTTGCAACGAATATATATAAATTTTTCGCCCAATGATCCACGCCTCACAGTTAGGCTCACAAGAATGATTAATCAGGCGTGCAGTGTTCCATGGCACGTTACCATCAATATCCCACTGCTCATCTAGGGTGAAAATATAAACTGCAGCATCCCCGTGCTCCTCTGCCCTCGCGTATTGATCCCAGGCACGATCTTCACTGATCTCCTTATTTATAGGCTCTCCCACATACTCGATCACCTCTGTCTCATTAGAAATATCCTGTGTGGCATAGACACCTCGCCCATGAATTTCAGAACCTCGCACCTCACAATACTCACTCTGTGCTCGCTTGTAGAGTTTCTTAAACTTGCGGACTAGCTCAGCCTCGCGCTCGAATTTCTTCTTCTTAGCCATTGGGGGGGGGAATTATTTATACAAAACTAATTGGTATTACTTAATCTCTCGCACTTTAGATGGAGGGAGACGCAATGATTTCTCATCAGCTGGTAGCGATGGGAACAGGCTGCGTAAATCCTGGATCGAAGGCCTCATACCCGTCATAAAATACCATTGATTACTCCCCCTTTCAGATACAACTAGAGCATAGCCACTCTCTTCAATTACACGGATCATACCGCTTTTATTAGGATCTGGCACACGCACGCGCACCACTGTCGGCACGACTGCCAGCCAGTGAGAAACTATCGTCTCACGCCCAGTGGCATCAATAAACGGCTGCCCTGTCCTAGAATCTATTTTCTTGGCCTTCCAGACATTAAAAAATGCTGTGGGCTGACCTACCTGATAGCCTATCACCTGCATCTGCGTCTGGACTTGTTGTTGTGCTGACCTGGTAAGGGCGGCGTCTAGCTTTGCCATACTGCCTACCCTCTTTGCCAGCCTCCTCTTCCAACGTGGATACATATTCTGAATACCATGCTGAAAGTTCCCCTTCATCATCTCCACACCTAGCTTCTGCACAGCTGCTTTTGCAGATGCGGAGATAGCAGGATCTACCATAACTACCCCAGCGCCCACCTCCTGACCACAAACTTGTGGCGATAGAGAAAAACTGCACACAGTCACGAAACTACAGATTAAGATTGAGAAAATTTTAATATTCATCTTGTGCCCCTATTCATTCTCATAGCGAGAAAGAAAGTCAAGCTGCCTGTGATACCAAGCAGAGTTTATCGATGCCTCTCAGCCTAGATTCTCTCTATGTTAATTAATTTTTCTCACCGTATACAAAAATCAGCTTTGCAAATTATCCAAAATTCCGTTTAAGCTATCCTTCTATGGCAAAGAAAGCATTGGGTAAGGGACTAGGAGCGCTGATTAAACAGCAGCCCACAAATATAGAACCCTCATCATCCAAAGAGCCCTCATCACCAAAGGACTATGTAGCTATCACTGAGATTGTTCCCAGCCCGCTACAGCCACGTAAACTATTTGCCCAAGGCCAGCTAGATGAGCTCATGCAGTCCATTAAACAGCACGGCATTATCCAGCCACTCATTGTGCGCTTAGTAAATGGTAAGTTAGAACTCATCGCTGGTGAACGCCGCTGGCGCGCCTCCACAGAGCTGGGTCTAAAAGAAGTCCCCATCCGAATCCTCGAAGCCACAGACCATGACGTTCTTGAAATGGCTCTTATCGAGAACATTCAACGTAAGGACCTCAACCCCATTGAAGAAGCTCAGGGATATATCCGTCTCGCCAAGGAATTTAACATGAAGCAGGAAACCATCGCCGAGCGCGTTGGTAAATCTCGTGCTGCTGTGGCTAACACCATGCGCCTCATGGAGCTCCACCCGGATATACAAGATCACGTCTCACACAGTAACCTTAGTGTAGGTCACGCTAAGGCTATCCTAAGTATCAAGGATCATGATATCCAATGCCTTGCTGCTGATCAGATCCTTAAAAAAAATCTTACCGTCCGCTCCGCCGAGCAACTTGCTAAGGAGTATCTTGACCCTAAGCAAACTCCCTCCTCTAAACCTGCAAGCCGAGAGACTGATGCTGTGATTACACAAATCCAGAATACACTCCGTGAGCGCTTTGGCACCGAGGTAAAGGTGAACCACACTCCTAAAAAAGGTAAAATCGAGCTAGCCTACTACGGCAATGATGATCTCCAGCGTATCCTAGACCTACTAGGCGTAGAGCTCTAGTATCACTGCTCTTTAATGAGCCGAATCTGATAAATCTTTGGCCAGCACTTACCGGTCACATAAAGCTGCTTTTTCGCATCATCATAGGCGATACCATTCAGCACAAATTCAGGGTTAGGCGCCCCTGCGCCTGGGTAGATATTATCGAGCTGAATGATGCCCTGTACATTGCCACTGGACGGATTAATCCGGACAATCTGATCTGTGTGCCACACATTTGCGAAGATTTCCCCCTCGATAAACTCCAGCTCATTAAGTCGCTCCACAGGCCGCCCCTCGATCCGCACTGCCACCTCACGCTGCACGCGGAATGTCTTAGGATCGAGAAATCTTAAGCGATCACTACCATCGCTCATAATCAGAGACTTACCATCCGAAGTCAGCCCCCAGCCTTCGCCGCTATAGGGGAACTCCCCCAGCTTTTTGAGACTCTCGGCATCATAGATAAAGCCTTTTTGCCCCTCCCAAGTAAGTTGGTAAAACCTTCCATCCAGCCCAGCCACCCCCTCACCAAATAAATCTCCCGGAAGATCATTTTTTAAGACCACTTCACCAGTCTCCCTGTTCACCCACCTGATACTCGAGGCCCCATAACCCCCAGTGCTCTCTATCCAATAATCCCCCAATAACATTAACCCCTGAGTATATGCACCACTATCATGAGGTAACTCTCTTATCACCTCATAGCGTGACACCCTATGACTCCGCCATTCCGGTATATAGCTGTTCTCAACAATAGCCACAGAGTCACTACGTAACTCTGGCTCATCATTACACCCCGCCACTGATAAAATAAGACCATAAAGGAAAGCTTTTTTAACGCAAAAGTTCACCCATTTACCGCTATCAGCCACAACAGACACTGCAAGCCATTATTCATCTCAGTAGCTGTTCTGAAAAATAACCTGCGATTGGCATGATTTTTCTATTGTCATTCATCTAATCTGGAACTACACCGCTCCCGCGCCTCGGCGCAATTTGCATTACCCGTTAATGTAAAGGCTCCATAGCTCAGTTGGTAGAGCAGCGGATTGAAAATCCGCGTGTCCTTGGTTCGAATCCGAGTGGAGCCACCATTTATTCCTTTCTTACGATTGTCCCTCATGTTAATGCATGCAGGGATTTTTTTATACCCCCCATCCTAATACTATGAGAATCGCTATTGGAGATATTCACGGCTGCTTAACGTCGCTAGAAACGATGCTGGAAATAATTAAACCTAGCACCGATGACTTAATCGTTACACTAGGCGACTATGTAGACCGAGGTCCTGCGTCAAAGGGCGTAATCGATCACCTCATCGAATTTCAAAAGACCCATCGTCTAATCCACCTCATGGGAAACCATGAAATACAGATGATACGTGCTCTCGAGACCACTCATGATAAGGAACGCTTCCTCAGCGATATGTGCGGAGGTAAGGATACACTAGACTCCTACGGAGGTAGCTTTGATGACATCCCTGATAATCACTGGGAATTTATCAGATCTGCTAATCTCTATCATGAGTTAGAAGATCATATCCTCGTACACGCCGGTCTCACTAGTGAGACACCTGTAGACATGCAGGATCAAGAGACCTACTACTACCAACGCTTCTATACTCAGAAACCGCACATCTCAGGTAAAACCATCGTCTGCGGCCACACCATCCAGGGTGACATCCCTAACAATCAAGGTCATGCTATCTGCCTAGACACCTGCGCATACGGTGGTGGCTGGCTAAGTGCCCTTGATCTAGATACCGGTAATATCTGGCAAACCAATGAGCTGGGACAAAGCCGCGAGATGCAGCTCAGTGACCTATAACTCGCTAATAAAGTAAGATCTACTAGCAAATACAGTAGCTCTCCCGATGATATCTCTCTGGCTTCACATGCGCTGAAGTAACCCCTCCTTATTTTTTCACAGAGTAGGGCTCTCAGCCCAGTTTCTGCTGCGGCCTGACCCCACAACCTAGACAGGTCTAAACTGTAATCTCGGAAAGGTTTATTGTTCTTCTGTTATTGCTTGTTGGCAAGGTATTCCTGCGTGTTGATGGAATGGAGGGCGTAGCACGTAATGGAGTCAACTCGCAGGAGGCG
>JALZUC010000063.1 GCA_023301765.1 Akkermansiaceae bacterium
TTCACTTTCTTCAAAATATCAATGTGCATGGTTTGGTCGGCGACAATTCTTTTAAGTCACGCGATGTCATTCTCGAGCGTGCGAAGCCTTCGAGCCTCGTTTACATCCATATCACCGTATTTTCGTTTCCAGTTATAGAGGTGGATGGGTGCTTATATTGTGCTCCGTACATATTTCCTTCCTCGTCTTTCCAGACGGGGCTTCCCCTAGGATACGGGTGATGGCTTCTTCGCTGAATCGACTTCTTTTTATAGTTTTAGTTTTCTTAGTTATAAGATCCTATACTACAGTTCAAAGTGTCTAGTCTTACGGAGCCAGGCTACCCCGTCTGATAAATTGTTAGTAAACAGAAGATCTGTAAGCTAGAATTTATGGTGATATCACCCTAAGTGCTGCTCCATTTCATTTTGAAAATATATTTAGGTAATTACTGCAAAAAATAATTTATCATAGAAATTAAACAGCCATAGACAGAAACTTTCACTTAAGAGCTTGTTACGTAGTTCAATGTGTAAAAAATACGTATCGATGCTTTTTTTTGGTCGCGAATCTTCGGTGAGGGGAATTTTCCTTTTTTATTAAGGTAAACAGCCTTATAGTGTTTATTACTAATTGGTAATACCCTAAAACGTTCTCGCTACAGTTATTATTCATGAAAATTTTCCGTCACAATACATTCAGTATCATAGGTGTTTGCCTTATGAATATGTCTGTTTTCTTGAATTGTCTCCGGGCTAATCCTTCGGGAGGTAATGTCATAGTGGGAGAAGTGAAGATTTCTAGTATAGGGAATACACTTACTGTCGACCAGTTGAGTGACCGTGCGATTATTAACTGGCAGGATTTCTCTATTGATAAGGGTAATGTTACTCAGTTTAACCAGCTTTCTTCTAGCTCTGCGGTGCTTAACCGGGTGGTGGGAAACAATCTGTCAGCTATTCACGGAACGCTTAAGGCTAATGGCCAGGTATATCTCCTGAATGAAAATGGTATTTTGGTTGGAGATACTGGTGTTATTCAGACAGCGGGCTTCTTTGCGTCTACTCATAAACTCCAAGATGATGACTTCCTTGCAGGAGGGGATCTTACTTTTGCGCCTGGCTCCAAAGGTGGCGCGATTGTGAATTTGGGTAAAATCTCTGTTACTGGCGGAGATGTATTTCTAATTGCTGATCAGGTAAGAAATGAAGGTAGTATCACAGCTGCTGACGGCACGGTTGGTTTAGCAGCGGCTGCGGGAGCGGAGGTCATCTTGGCTGATGCTGGTGAGCAGCGCTTATTAGTTCAGCCTTCTACTGCTGTTACGGGAAAAGATGGTGTGGTCAATCAGGGCTCGATCGACGCGGTGAATGCAGAGCTGAAAGCTGCTGGAGGAAACGTATACGCTTTAGCTATTAATAACGACGGTGCCATACGCGCTACTGGTGTGAAGAAAGTGGGGGGGCGCATCCTGCTGACCTCGAAAGGTGGTAAAATAAATCTAGGTGAAAATAGCAAAATCAAAGCCTCGGGAGAAAAGGGCGGAGGAGAGATTAACATTGGTGGTAGTAAGCTGGGTAATGGCCCGATTGATAATGCCGAAGAAGTCGTCATCGCAGCTGGCTCTGAAATAGAGGCTAATGCCACCGTCAACGGTGACGGTGGTGAGGTAGTGGTATTTGCCGAGAATACAGCTAATCTTGCTGGTAGTATTTCCGCTACTGGTGGTAGTGAAGGTGGAAATGGTGGCTTCATCGAAACATCAGGTAAGCAGAACTGGAGTTACGATGGCTGGGCTGATAGTGTTGACCTTTCCGCACCGTTAGGCAGGGGTGGTGAGTTTCTCATTGATCCCAATGATATTACGATCTCAAGTGCTGGCTCAGGCGTGGCTGGTAGTAATACTCTCAACAATACGGATATTGTTAATTTTTTAAATGGAGGTAGCAGCCTGACTATTGCTACCGATATAAGTGCTACCGGTGGCAGTGGTAATATTACGATTAGTAGTGCAATTATCTATGACTCAACGTCTGATTTGACATTTCTAGCTAGTGGAAACTTAAACTTCAATGCAAGTGTTCAGAATAGCAATGATACAGGAGGTGCTATTAATCTTGTAGCAGGCTGGGATGGCGTGACCGCCTTCGATGTGGCGGCTTTTGATTCTACAGATTTAGCTTCTACAACTTTATTTGGAGAAGGTAACGGTAGTATTAATGTCGGTTCTGGGGATCAGAATGCAGCTATATCTGTGGGTAGCCGCAGCGGAGATACAAGAGCGTATAGCGATGATCTGAATATTACGGCAGCAGGCGGGGCAGCTCAATTAGGATTTAAAGCACCTAACGCGAATGCAGGTTTGGACGCAATTGGCGCTATCGTAGCGCGCGCAAGAGATGATATTAGAGCCTCATCTGAAGGAGCGACATATAGTCAAATTGGTCATGGGGGACAAGGAACTTCTGGAAGCCATAGTGGGTCAATTACACTCAGCAGTATTGATGATATCAGCTTCACAGGGGGGAGAGGTAGTGGTAGCTACAGCCTCCTTGGTCATGGTGGGCTAGGTTCTAGGGGGGTGCATACTGCTGACATTACAATTCTTACCGCCAATGACCTCAGATTTATTGCTGGTGGCGCAGGTGATAGGTTTAGCCAGCTAGGTCACGGAGGAACAAGGGCTGGTGGAAACCACAGTGGCGACATCACTATTAATATGACGGGGAACCTATTCTTTACTGGAGGAGGGAACAATCAGAGCTACAGTCAACTTGGTCATGGAGGCGTTAATGCTAATGGAAGCTACAGTGGCGACATTACGATTAGCGGTGCCAATGACTTTAACTTTAGTAATAATGGATTAAATAGCTATAGCCAGCTAGGCCATGGAGGTGATAATGCAGATGGCGTCGGGGGAGGTGGGCATACTGGGGATATTACAATTGAGAGTGCTAATAATCTTAATTTTATCAGCTCAGCTCGAAATTCATATGTTCAGCTAGGCCACGGAGGTGATAGAGCTTCTGGAAACCACAGTGGACAGATTACTATTGGCACAGTCAATAACTTGAATTTCAGTGGAGGTTTAGCATTGGCTAGCTACAGCCAGCTAGGCCACGGGGGGAGCTCTGCATCTGGAGACCATAGTGGCGCTATTACAATTGAGAGTGCTAATGATTTAAATTTCACATCTGGTTCTGCAGTTGAGACTTATAGCCAGCTAGGCCACGGGGGGCATTCGGCTTCTGGAGACCATAGTGGCGTCATTACAATTGAGAGTGCTAATAATTTGAATTTCACATCTGGCTCTGCACTTGATACTTACAGCCAGCTAGGCCACGGGGGGCATTCGGCTTCTGGAGACCATAGTGGCGCCATTTCAATTGAGAGTGCTAATAATTTGAATTTCACATCTGTCTCTGGAATTAATGCCTACAACCAGCTAGGTCACGGAGGTTTTAATACTTCTGGTGACAATAGCGGTGATATTACGATTACGAGTAATGGCGGTGACTTCAGCTTTAGTGGCGGCTCTGGAGGTAGTGACTACAGCCAGCTTGGCCATGGCGGCTACATCGCTGTAGGATCTCATAGTGGTGATATTACCATTAATAACGCCAATAGTTTGATCTTCACGGGTGGTGACGCTAATTTCGCCTATAGCCAGCTTGGTAATGGCGGTAACCAGCTTGTTAGTGACGGTAGCTCAGCTAACGGTAGCCATAGTGGCAATATCACCATTGATATTACTGGTGATTTGAATTTCACAGGAGGTGCAGGAAGTAATACATACGCTCATCTCGGTAATGGCGGTGGCTCAGCAAATGGTAGTCATAGTGGAGCGATCACCATTGTCAGTGCTAGGGATCTTAATTTTACAGGAGGTGACGGTAATTTTGCATACAGTCAGGTAGGTAATGGTGGATACGCAGCTAATGGTAATCACAGTGGCGCTATTACCATTAGTAGTGCCAATGATCTGAATTTCACGGCGGGGAATGGCAGTAATTCCTATGGCCAGCTAGGTAATGGTGGAGGACTTGCAATCGGTAGCCACAGTGGCGCGATTACGATCACTAGTGCTAGTGGGCTGAATTTTGACAGTGGTGGAGGTAACTCCACCTATACGCAGCTGGGTAATGGAGGGCAAGGGAGTATTGGTAATCATAGTGGGGATATCTTGATTGCTAGTGCTGATGAGGTTGTCTTCACAGGTGGCGGAGGAACTAATAGCTATAGCAAACTTGGCAATGGTGGCCTCTCAGCTAATGGTAATCATAGTGGTAATATCACCATCGTTGACACCGATGCGCTTTCTTTTACTGGAGGAAGCGGACTTTCCGCACAGAGTCAGCTGGGCCACGGTGGCCGAAATGCTATTGGTTCCCACATGGGAGAGATTCTAATCAATGTCATGAATGATATAAGCTTCATAGGTGGCGTGGGTTTAAATTCTTACAGTCAGCTAGGACATGGTGGTTTTGCTTCTGATGGAGACCACTCCGGAAATATCACTATTGAGAGCGCGGAAAACCTCATATTTCTAGGAGGAGGGGCCAATGCATACTCCCAGCTAGGCCACGGGGGACGAGCTGCCGATGGCGACCGTAGCGGTGATATTACTATTAGAAATGCTGTTGATCTTTCATTCACAGGTGGTGCTGCTTCGCTGGCCTATAGTCAACTCGGGCACAGCGGGGTTCTCATTGTTGAGAACTCAGAAAACATTAATGATAATCATAGTGGTTTGATTAGTATTGATGTTACTGGAGATCTGAACTTCACAGGTGGGACAGACAACCTTGCATACAGCCAGTTAGGACTAGGTGGTTATAGATCCGTTGGTAATCAAACTGGAGATATCACCATCCATAACGCCGCTAATATTACGTTCACAGGAGGTGGGATTAATTCTTATAGTCAGCTCGGCCAGGGTGGTCGCTCTTCTGTAGGAAATCAGCTAGGAGATATTACGATCAGTAATACTAATGATTTAACATTTTCTGGCGGTGCAGGCACTACTGCCTATGGCCTACTCGGCCATGGGGGCGCTTTTTCAGAAGGTAATTCCACTGGAACTATCGAAATCACCGATGCTAATGACCTTCTATTTGTTAGCGGGCCTGGGGCTGGCTCATCTACTCAGCTAGGCCACGGTGGACGCGCCGTGATAGGAGAGCAGGATGGCGACATCACCATTAGTCAAGCAAGAGATCTTATATTTACGGCTGGCGCAACCAATACTGCATACAGCCAGCTAGGGCATGGTGGAGCTCAGTCAGAGGGAGATCTCAGTGGTGATATTACGATTACCGCTGCTCGTAATTTAGAATTTACCGGTGGTGGTGCTAATTTAGCCTCTAGCCAACTAGGTCACGGCGGTGCATCAGGTCTAGGAGATGGTAGTGGCGATATCACCGTCAGCAGTGCTGAGAACTTAACCTTTGTTGGTGGTGGAGCAGCTAATACATACAGCCAGCTAGGTCACGGAGGTGCCAATTTTAATACTACGACTCAAAGGGTAGGCTCTTATACAGGCAATATTCTCATCAATGCTAGTAACGAAATATCGGTAGAAGACGGAGTGACACCTAATACTAGGTTTAATTTCGGTTGGATTGGGCATGCTAATGTGACAGCTGAGACTATTTCCGCTGCTGATGTTACGATCACGGCAGCAAGTATTGATCGTAGTGCAAGTAGTTCGATTGCCTCTGGTGCTACAGGCAGTATCCGACGCGGGATTTTAGAGAATGCTACTATCGGTGGTAATGTCACTATCGAGACAACTGACTCAGGCCTTCTTATCGAAGCGCCTGCCGATACGCCTCCAGGAGCAGATATTAGAGATGGTATTTTCACCTCTGATCATCAGCTACTTGTTAATGTAGCCAATGACCTTGTTTTAGGAACTACGGCAACATTTAGTAACCTCGGAGCAGGTGATATTATTTTCAATGCGGAGGATAACTTCCATAACGATAGTGACAGCCTTACACCAGTTTTGACTTCTTCGGGTAGATCCCTCATTTACTCTACTCGCCCTGATGAGAATCGTAATGATGTCGAAATCACGGGCTTAGACTTTTTACTGTTTGGTCAAGGCTTCGACCAAGCTAATCCCACTGCTACTGGATCAGTCACAGGCGACGGGCTCATTTATGAAGTAATACCTGAGATCACCTCCACAGCGGCGGACCAAACCATTACCTACGGCACAGTATCTCCTACAAGCACAACGACAATTATCGCTGATGGTTTAGTCGATGGTGTCGCGATCAATCTAGCAGAGTTTGGTATCTCTTCATCAGGGAGTGCAGAGCTCATCCCTTCTTTAGAAGGCATACAAAATGCAGGAACTTACGATGATGCCTATGTGCCTACTATAGCTGGTGTAGAAGGAACAGAAGCGACAATCTTATCGGGCTTAACGCTCAATGCAGTAAATAGTTCACTCATTGTCGATCAGCTTGAGGTAAGTATTACTGGGGTTACAGCCCAAGACAGAGTTTACGATGGCACTGACGTAGCAGTTCTTGAAAACGGAGCACTAAGTATCATCATAGGTGATGATGATATTAGCTTCACAGCAGGAACTGGAACCTTTGATGATAGGAATGTTGGAACTAATAAAGATGTCTTTGCGAGTGGTTTCGCTCTTACCGGAAACGATTCAGGTAACTACACGCTAGTTGGCCAGCCAACAGGGTTAACTGCCAATATCACGCCATTGGCACTAAGCTTATCGGTGAGTGCTGATAATAAGATCTATGACGGAACAACGGGAGCGATTCTTTCGGTTGGCGCCCTTACCGGAGTGCTAGACATAGATAACGGAGCGGTTGATCTCACTGCTGGGACAGGAACCTTTGCTGATCGTAATGTTGATGAC
>JALZUC010000064.1 GCA_023301765.1 Akkermansiaceae bacterium
GAGAAGTGAATGGTGTGGCGTGTTTCTCCTTTGCTCTCTGGGAGGGCTTTGGTGAATAGGTCTAGTGCTTCTTGGTAGTTACCACTGGTGTATGAGGCTTCTGCTTGCTCTAGTGTGGTGGCAGAATCTGCCGAGGGTGTTAGGGTGAGCGTGAGGAGTAGGAGGGTAAGGGGGGCTTTAATCGCTGGTGGCTGTGTGATTTTCTTTTTTTTCTGATGGCGGCCTCCTATCATAAATTCTGAGTGGACTACGATGGAGAGTGCGAGGAGGAGGATGGCGGGAGCTAGAAACCACTGGTAGTATTCATTTGGCACTATGGTCTGACGGCCTTCTTGAGTATCTCGCTCTAGCGAGGCTAAGGCTGAGCGGATGGCGATGGTGCTGCCTGAGGAGGCTTCGGTAAATTCTCCCCGTCCAGCGAGTGCTAGGGTGTATAGTGCTTCTGGATTCATTTTACTTAAGACGGTCTGGCCTTGGTTATCACGGAATTTTCCGTCGCGGTAGTTGCTGTCTGGTATAATGCTTCCGGTTTTACTTCCGACACCGATAGCGCAAACTATGGTGCGGCTATCTCGTATTTCCTCGGCGGCACGATCTATGGCGGCGGAGTGGTCTTCACCGTCACTGATGATGATGAGGGCGTTTGATTTCTGACCAGTCTTTTTAAATGTTTCTAGGGCTTTGGTAACTGCGGAGGGGAGGTCTGATCCTCCTGAAGGAAGGATGTGGGTGTCTAGCTGTGCGATGGTGTCTTGTACGGCGCCATGATCAATGGTGAGTGGCGCCATGAGGACGGAGGTGCTGGAGAAGGCGATGATGCCTACACGATCGTTAGGAAAAGCTGTAAGAACTTCTATGGCAAGGGCTCTGGCAGATGCTATACGGTCTGGGGTGCCGTCTTTTACTCGCATGGAGCGGGAGGTATCAATGGCGATGAGGATATTCCGCGTGCTGATCTGCTCTGTGGTGGTGCTCTCTCCTTTATGGGGGCGAGCGAAGGCGATGGTCATGAGCGCGCAGCCGAGGAGGCCAAGGGCGAGGGATACCCAGCGGCGGGTGCGCGGCGTGGTTTTTACTAATTGCTCGCGGAGGCGTGGTGCTATCATTTTCTGCCAGACTTGTCCTTGATTTCTGAATGCTAGTATGGCTCCCAGCAAAATGAAGGGCAGGACTAGTAGTAAGAGTAGGAGGCCGGGGGCGAGGAAGGACATGAGGATGATGAGTTAGGGGGCAGCGGTAGGTTTGATAGATTGTATGGTGAGGGCTGTGATGGCGAGGGCAAGGGCGCTGCCAATGCACCATGGGAAATATTCTGTTGTGAGTATGACATTGTGCTGTTTGACTTCTGTTTTTTCCAGCTGGTCAATGGAGCTAAATGTTTCACGTAGTTTTTCTGTATTACGGACGCGGTAATATTCACCGTTTGTGGCCTTGGCTATTGCTTCGAGTGTTTTGGTATCAAATTCTTTTTGTGGGTGTGATTGTCTTCCGTTCTGGAGTCTGCCATTTTCTGTGCCGATGGCTACGGAGTAGATTTTTACATTAAGCTCGCTGGCGAGTTCTGCGGCTTCGGTGGGGGATAGTCTGCCGGAGTTGTTAGAGCCATCTGTGATGAGGATGATTACTTTGCTTTTGGCTTTTCGGTCGTGCAGGCGGGTGGCTGAGGCTGCGATGGCGGAGCCGATGGCTGTGCCTTGTTCTTTTACGAGCCCTGGGCGTAGTTCGCGGAGTTGCTCGATGAGCCAGTCATGCTCTAGGGTGATGGGGCTGGTGACGTAGGGTCTGCCAGAGAATGCTACTATACCTATACGGTCGTTTGGGCGTTGCTGGATAAATTGTTCTGCTGTGGCCTTGGCGGCTACGATGCGCTGTACGCGGCGGTTATTTAACTCGAAGTCCGCAATTTCCATGGAGTATGAGATGTCTACGGCGAGGATGATATCGATACCGCTGGCTTTACGGTTAGATAGTGAGTTTTGTTTTTGTGGCCTGGCTAGTGCGGTGATGGCAGAGATGAGTGCTAGTACCATGAGTGCGAAGGTGAATGACCCTGCGGAGCTGCGGGGCTTTTGACCAAGGCTAATGAGAATGGAGAGTGATGAGTAGGTGATGGATGCTGGTGATCCTGCCTTACCTTTTAGGAAAAAGAGGGGTGCTATGAGTGGGAGGGAGAGGAACCACCACGGGCTGGCAAAAGTGAGAGTGAGTAGGGAATCAATCATTTTGCTGTGGGGGGGATGTTGATTTCAATGTGTGCTAGAAGGTTCTCGGCTTCATCGATAAGAGTGCAGGTGGCTGTTTCGTGTGTGGGTGAGTACTTTAGAGCTGAGAGTCTGGTTAGATAGTGCTTTGTGGGTTCACGTGAGTCTGGGTGGAGCTTCTGGAGTGCTTTTGGGCGGAGGGTGAGTTCTTCATTGGTTTCGAAGATTGCAGGGTCTTTGAATGCGGTCTCTAGATAGTGCCGGATGACGAGGGATGTCTGTGTGGCTATGGTGTGTGAGGGGAGAGTGGGGGCTTGTTCTCTGATCTCTGCTAGGCGTGTGCGGGCGTCATCCAGGAGTGAGATTTTTAGTTTGTTGGTCTTTGTTTTGCAGAGCCATAGTGTGATGAGTGTGATGGCGGTTAGTAGTGAGATTACGACGATGGCCCAGATCCACCATGGGGTGGTGGGGTCTGGGAGGAAGTCACCTGGAGGGGTGATGTCATGTATCTCTGGTGTTACCATTTGTTAGGATTTCCTACTGCGAGTGCGTGCTTTAAATAAGCGGTGTAGATGAGGGAGGTAGTCTTGGTTTGTTTTTAGGTTCAGGTGATCTATACCTTGTTGTTTAAACATACGTGTGACGCCTTCACTGTGTCTGCGAGTGAGTTTACTGAAGCCCATTCGGAGGTTGCTGTTGTTTGTGTTTACGGTGGTTTGCCAGCCTGTTTCTGGGTCTGTAAGGTTGACGGTGCCTACTTTGGGAAGTTTTTCATCTAGTGGGTCTGTGAGTCGCAGAGCTATGGTGTCGTGTTTACATGCTAGTGTGCCTAGGGGTTTTTTTAGATCATGGGCGAAGAAGTCTGAGATCATAAATATGAGAGACTTCCGCTTTATGGTATGGAGGAGGAAGTTACATGCTGCGGGTATGGAGGTGCGTTTGTCTTCAGGGTCTGCGGTGAGGATTTCGCGAATCATACGGAGTACGTGCCTGCTACCTTTGGCGGGTGGTAGGTACAGGACGGGTTCATTGGCAAAGAGGAGGAGCCCTACTTTATCACCATTATAGTTAGCACTGAAGGCGAGTAGAGCTGCAAGCTCTGCTGCTACCTCTCTTTTACTGAGGTGCTGGCTGCCGTAGAGGCTTGAGCCGGAGACATCAACGGCGAGGATAACGGCTAATTCACGTTCTTCGCGGAAGGTGCGGATGTATGGGGTGTCTTTACGTGCGGTGACACTCCAGTCTATGAAGCGAGTTTCATCACCGTGTTGGTATTCACGGTAGTCTTCGAAGTCGAGCCCACTGCCTCGGAAGGATGATTGATATTCACCACTGAAGGTTTCTCTGGCGAGGCGGCGAGCTTTAATTTCTAGCCGATGCACGCGACGCATAATTTCATCAATAGATTCAGGTGTCATAGGTGTTGTTATGAGTTCGCAGAGGCGGCGCAGGGTAGGTTTAGCTGTTTTTTTCTATGTGCGCTACGACTTCTGTTAGAGCGGTGGCAGCTTTTGCAAATGCGGCACTGGCAGGGTCTTTATCGCTATTGAGTAGAGCTACTGGGGTGCCGCCATCAGCTTGTTCTCTGGTGGGGATGTTAAGAGGGATCTGACCTAGCATGGGGATCTTAAGCTGCTTGGCTTCGCGTTCTCCTCCGCCTTTGCCAAAGATGTGGTAGCGGGTGCCAAGATCGCACTCGAACCATGCCATATTCTCAATAAGGCCTAGTAGTGGGACGTTGACTTTACTGAACATGGCAACAGCTTTACGGGCGTCAATGAGGGCAACTTCCTGGGGGGTGGTGACGATGACGACTCCGGTGAGAGTTACTGTCTGGACGATGGTGAGCTGGATGTCACCGGTGCCGGGAGGGAGGTCTAGGATGAGGTAGTCTAGGTCTTCCCAGAGGACGTTTTTAAGAAATTGTTGTGTGTATTGTGTTGCTAGTGGGCCACGGACGATGACTGGGGAGTTTTCTTCTAACAGAAACCCCATGGACATGAGTTTTACTCCGTGTGCTTTGATTGGGAGGATCTCATTTTGGTCTGTGGCCATGGGCTTTTCATCACTGCCAAACATGTGTGCGACAGATGGGCCATAGAGGTCACAGTCACAGAGGCCTACTTTGTAGCCTTGTTTAGCGAGAGATACCGCAAGGTTTGCGGAAACAGTGGATTTACCAACACCACCTTTACCAGATGCTACGGCGATGACATTTTTTACTCCAGGGATGTTGTTTTTCCCCATTTGGCCACTTGCTCCGGCTTGTGCAGGTGGGTCTTGGACGTCGATTTCTATTTTGGCGTGACCTATTTCAGGTAGAGGGTCTAGAACTGCGTGGCAGGCGGCAAAGATTTGTTCTGGGACTTTTACATCAGTGGTTTGCACGCTGATCTGCACGGTGACGATATCTTTTTCAATTTGGATATCTTTGACGAGGCCAAAGGAGACGATGTCTCGTGAGAAGCCTGGATAAGGCACTTGCTTGAGCACCTCTTTGATGGAGTCTATAGTCATGATGAATTCTTAGATGTGTAGGATGCGGCCGCAGTTTTCACACTGGGTGATTTCCTTTTCTGCTTGTAGGCTGATGATGGTGGCGGGGACGAGTTTCATGTGGCAGCCGCTACACTGGCTTTTATTAACAGCGACTAGTGCGTCACCTCCTTTTGATTTCATAAGACGATCATAGAGAGAGAGGAGATCTTGATCAACGTCTTCTGCGAGTTTGGTTCTTTCTGCGGTTACTTCGGTGAGTTGTTTTTGGAATTCTTGGAGACGGGTGTCGAGGTCTGCAATTTCCTCATCAACCATGCCTTGGGTGAGTGTGAGTGCGGCTTCGGCTTTTTGCTGTATTGCGCGGAGGCCGTCAGCTTTTTCCATGAGTTCTAGCTCTTGGGTCTCGTAGTCATCAACTTGTTGATTGTAACGGATGATTTCATTCCCCAGAGCGGTGAATTCATCATTTTTTTTGGTTTCGTACTGTTGGTTCTTGAGTTTGATGAGTGTGTCCTTACGGGTGCCGATATCGAGTTCGATATTTTTGATAGCGACTTCGTTTTCTTGAACGGTGAGTTTAGCATCCGCAACGCTTTTTAGATCGTTAGCAAGTCGTTCTTTGGCGCGCTCTTGTTCTATAGGGATACGGTTAAGGTCCGTGTTTAGTTTGAGGATACGTTGGTCACGATCCTGTAGGACGAGTAGGGACTCAATTTCTGCAAGCATATACATTTCCTACTCTCTGATTGGCTCATGGGCAAGCGCTGGCTGGAGGAAAGGAAAGATATTTTTTCAGAGTAGCCAAAATAGGGGTGAAGGGGTAGAATCTTACAGGATAAATTTTGTGTGAGTGTGGTCATGATAGACTGTTACTTCTACAAACAACCGAATTAGCTTATGTGGATTAAATGCCCTGAATGTAATCAGAAGTTTGACGTGCCGGAAGAATATATCGGTAAGGAGGTGGAGTGTGGTGCTTGTGACCATGTGTTTACGGTGCCTGCTATGGATGATGAGCTGGTACCAAAGAGGTCGTTCTATCCTGGTGATAAGGGGAATAGTGGTTTAGGAGGTTTTTCAAAATCTGTAGCAGAGGTGGGAGGGGCAGTGGGCTTTGAGCAGGCGCAGTATAAGCCCAGTGATGCATTCGAGCTCGGAGAACCGGCTGAGCCACGCCATATTTTAGCGGCGATTATGGGTGTTGTTGTTCTGGTGCTGGTTATTGTTATGTTTATTGCGCTGGGAAGAGAAGAGGGTGTTATGCGTGATATGGAGACGCCTAAGCGCTTTATTTTTACAGGTTTCGCGGCATTAGTGGGCGGAGGTCTGTTGCTTTATGGTATTGCTCGTAAAGGTAAATTAGCGTGGTTCGTAACTTTGATATTAAGCCTGAGTGTTTTATCGTTACCTGTTATTTTCCCTGCAAATCCAGTGAGTGCTACGGTGATAGAGAATCCGCAGGAGTTAGAACAAATAACGAATGAGCGAGTAGATCAAGAGCAGGCGAGGGAGGATTATCTTTTTGAGATTGGCCATGATCCTGTAAAGAAGGCGATAGCTGGTAGTTCGACTAATAGTGTAGTGGGTATTTATCTAAGGAGTGCATCTAAGGCTACGCGTATGAAGATAGCGTCTTATCTTTATAGTGCTACGGATGAGGTTAGCCGTGAGATCTCTTATGATAGGGGGGCTGGCGGGTTAAACGGCCTGATTTTACTCGTGGAGCAGGAAAAAAATATCGATGAGATTGCGCTGTTGTGTGAAAAATTCGGGGAAATTAACAAGATCATTCGTGAGCACCGTGTGATTGATGTCATGGTGGACCGTATGAAGGTAGGTGATTTGGATGATTCTAAAGCACTTGATCCTGAGGATTTCCAATTTCAACAGCAGAACTTGAGAGCAATGCAGAATATTGATCCTGAGTTACAGATTCAGGCTGTCAAGAGGCTGACAAATTCTGAGCCGAAGGCGCTACGCGCGGATGTGACTGCTCAGATGGTGAAGATGTTACCTGCTGCCAGTAAAGAGCTGAAGATAGAGCTTATTAGGGGTCTGAAGGTGTGGTCCCAGCCTGGTGACGGTGCTGAGAAGGTGGTTTTTGAGGCTTTGAAGGAGCTGCACTCAGAAGGTGCAGTAGAGAAGGCAGGTGTTGAATTTCTGTTTATGAGAGGGGTGGATGGCGCTGATGTTTTACTTATAGACCTCTGGAAAAAAGATCCTGTTACTTGGAGAAGTATCTTAGAGGGCCTGGATAAGGGCGCTGAAATCATACTTGTGCCGATGATTGCGGATCTTAATGACGGCCAAATAGTGGCTGCAGCTGACATTTTAAGTAAAGTGGGTACAAGTCATTCTTTACCATACCTTAAGGAGGCTGTTAGGAGCGAAATTAGTGCGGTGGCTAAAAAATCTTTGCAAGCAGCCATTGACGAAATAGAAAAGCGTTCCTAGTGTGTCTCCAGTTCGAGCGTTTTGCGAGAACGATCAGTCGCGCGAGTTCTACCACTTGCGCTGCGCTGATGATAAATCTGAGTATGCCGCCGTGGCGGAATTGGTAGACGCGACGGACTTAAAATCCGTTTCCTGGTAACAGGAGTGCCGGTTCGATCCCGGCCGGCGGTACTTGGATTTCTTTTTTTAAGATGAAAGTGGGCGAGTCCTCTGATGGCGGCATTTCCAGATGGGTATTGTTGCTTGCCCTCGCGATGGTAGATAATTGCTGACTTATGATAGAGGGGTGTTCTGACTGTTACATCTTGGGGTTGTCCTCTAAGTGCTTATTGGAGTTTCTGGGTATTTTAGAAACATTACTTGGTGTGTTAGGTGATAGCTGAAGACACAAAAAAGCTCTCGATCCGTATTAGGGAAGGAGAGCTTTAAATGGTGCTCGAGGCGGGAATCGAACCCGCACCCGGTTAACCCGGACTAGATCCTTAGTCTAGCGCGTCTACCAATTCCGCCACCCGAGCACTGGTGCCAAACGTAGAAACGTGGTGCGGGAGGAAGTAGTGTGCTGAGGGTGAAAAGGCAAGATAACTTTTACAAAAAAAACGAATTTTCTAGCGGCGGCTATTTCTCTGCTGGTATGCACGGTCTCTGAGTTTGCGTAAATAGTCCATGTATTCTTGTTTTGCCTTTCGGTCAGGGTCTAGTAAGGGGTTTAAAAAGGGGTTGTTTTTTCCGTAGTAAGACCATGGGCCTCGTGGGATGTTTGAGAAATCAATGAATCTCCAGTGTACTTTGGCATTGGAGGTCATACTGAGATAATCACGTACTGCAGGGGAGACATCTAGTCCTGCGGAGTTGTTTTTGGTATTTCTGGGTTGGGTATTACCAAAGACGTATTGGTAATCATTTGTGGTAAAAGGGCCGCAGTCTTCCCATTGTGCATAGCAGATTTTACCTTTGTAGACGATCTGTAGCCAGCGTCCCTTTAAGCTAGTTTTTCCGGGGCGCTTGTCTGCCCGGCGGTGCCACCAGGGGACGACTTTGGAAGCTTCAGGTTTATAGGTAGAGTGATTAATACAGTCGTTGTAGGGAAGTGCTATATAGAATGGGTTTAGCCCTGGGGTGAATGACTTAGGGCGGTATCCCATACGTGCTTCTTTATTAGGGTTATCAAAGCCACCGTAGTTAAGCTGCCATTTAGTGTCCCACGAGCTGGCGTGGTTAGGTGTAGGATTATTTGGGGTAGGTTTTTCTCCGATCCAGAAGACTGTGGCGGTGATGTTCTTATGCCATGGGTAGCGGATGACAGCGAAGGGGTTGGCTAGATTACCTAGGTTTGCTGAGGTGGGGGTGCTTACACGTGGTGTCTGTGCCAGTAGTGTGGTGGCACCTATCATGAAGATAGTGACGAGTGGTAGATATTTAAACAGCGTCAGCATGGAGCGTTCTGGGATGGTGGAAAGTGGGTGATGATTTCTGGAACGGGAGGATGATAATGATCATACACCTGTGTTAAATAGCCATTTTCTAAAAACGCCTCAGCGTGATGGACTTGCAGGCTTTGGGGTCTTGCTCTGGGTAATCTAGTGTGTAATGAATACCGCGGGATTCTTTCCGGCGTAGTGCGCAGTCGACGACGAGTGAGGCAGTGGCTACGAGGTTTCTTAGTTCTAGAATATCTGGTGTGACGCGGTGGCCCCAGTAAAAGCTCCTTACTTCTTTACGCAGGTTGATGAGTCTATGTGCAGCACGTTCTAGCCGATTGGTGGTGCGGACGATGGATACGTAGTCCCACATGAGGCGGCGGATTTCATCCCAGTTGTGGTAGATTACGACCTGTTCATCAGGTGGTGCGGTATCTCCATATTCCCAAGCAGGGATAGTAGGTGCGTCTGGAGTGGGGTTGGAAAATGGGTGGACGCGGAGGATTTCCTCCAGTGCTAGTCGTGCCATGACGTGACCTTCTAACAGCGAGTTAGAGGCTAGGCGGTTAGCTCCATGGAGGCCAGTGCAGGCTACCTCACCTATGGCAAAGAGCCCTCGGATATCTGTTTGGCCATTTACATCAGTGACTACACCACCGCACTGATAGTGCGCAGCTGGAACTACAGGTATGGGGTCTTTTTCACAATCATGACCAAAGTCTAATAAGGTTTTATGAATATGAGGGAAGCGTTCTTTCATAAAGCCCTTGGGCTTATGAGTGACATCGAGATAGACGCAGTGAGCACCAGTTTTTTTAATCTCATGGTCAATGGCACGTGCTACGATATCACGTGGGGCGAGCGATTTGCGTTTATCGTATTTCTCCATGAACTCATGGCCACTATTGTCACGGAGGATACCTCCTTCTCCACGCACGGCCTCAGATACGAGAAATGATCGAGCTTCGGCTCCTGTAGCTGCAGGGTTAAAAAAGCAAGTCGGGTGGAACTGGACAAATTCCATATTAGAAATACGTGCTCCAGCGCGCCAGGCCATAGCTACACCGTCGCCGGTAGAGCTATCAGGGTTAGTGGTATAGAGGTAGACTTTACCGCAGCCTCCGGTGGCGAGTAAGACGCGATCAGAGCGGAATGTGTGTACTGTGCCGCTTTTCTCATCTAGGACGTAGGCACCTAGAACGCGATCTTCTGAGACCATGCCGAGTTTACCACTGGTGATGAGGTCGATGGCGAAGTGTTCTTCTAAAATTTTAATGTTAGAGTGTTTGCGTGCTATCTCGAGTAGGGATTCAGCGATTTCTTTACCTGTGGTGTCCTTAGAGTGGAGGATACGTCGGTAGCTGTGTCCACCTTCTTTCCCAAGGGAAAATTTTTCACCGTCTTTATCAAAGTTTACGCCGCTAGAGATGAGGTGCTCAATGGTTTTACCCCCTTCTTTAAGAATAGCGCGCACGGCCTCTTCGTCACAGAGTCCGGCACCGGCGTCTAGGGTGTCTGCCACGTGGCTTTCCACATTATCACCTTGTTCGCGGAGACTTTCAGGTAAAACGCCTGCGATGCCACCTTGTGCCCATGCAGTATTAGACTCCATGGGTTTCCCCTTGGTGAGTAACGTTACGGAGCCGTGTTCTGCTGCGCGGATGGCGAATGTAAGTCCGGCAATACCGCAGCCGATGACGAGGAAATCAGATGTCATAGAGGCTTATTTTAGAATGTCTGGGGGGTATGTCGAGCATCGCCTTTTGTTGTTGGTTTGATTTAGTCAAGTCTTGCCAAAATTAAACATTAGCTGAATAGTATCTTCTACTGTAACACACTTTCGAGATAAAACATCCCTATGAAGATCAATTTTTATAACTATCAAAGGCTCGCTGGGCATTGTCTGTTTATGCTGATGTCGATGTGCTTGCTGATAGGGCTTAGCTCCTGCTCTTCTGGGCCTTATGAAAGCCAGGTGCATGGTGGATCAAGGACACAGAGCTTGAGTCAAGATGCACTGGGACACCGGCCAGGGCCACGGGGGTTTACTACAGTTATCATTGATGCTGGGCATGGTGGTAGGGACTCAGGTGCAGTGAGCCATGGGCTGAGTGAGAAAGCCGTGGCGTTAGATACAGCGCATAGGTTAAAAGAGAAGCTTAAGGGGAAGTTTAAGGTGGTGCTAGTGCGTAGTGGTGATCGATTTGTTAGCCTGGATGATCGAGTGGAAATAGCTAATAAATACTCATCAGCTATCCTTGTAAGCTTACATTATAATGCCTCTAGGGCTGCATTTATTAGAGGGCCAGAGACATACTACTGGCGTGTAGATAGTCATGGTCTAGCTTCGCGTATTCAAAAGAATATGGAACAGGCCAGCGGTGGTAGATATAGTGGGCTGGGCAAAAAACGCCGCAGATTACGCCTTACCAGAAATTCAAAAATCCCCAGTGTCCTGTTAGAATTTGGTTATCTTACTAATTACTCTGATGCCCGCTTAGTGAAATCTAGTGCCTATCGTGATCGATTAGCCTCAGCAGTGGCTTCAGCTATCATTACCCAGAGTAAAATTGGTGATAGAGGTACTGGGCCATTACCTAAGCCTATTAACCGCCCGCTCTCGAGGTCTACGGATGCACCTGGCTCTTAGTGAGTAGTTCTTAGAAGTTAGATCATAGATCTTAAGTATTAGCTGATGAGCTTCTGGAGAGTTTCTTTGATTTCGTGGTGCTTTTCCTCATCCTCGATTTTGGTGCCATCTGGCCATGTGACATAGATGGTATCCATAGCAGCACCTTTCTCTGTGCAGATTCTGGCGTGGACAGTAGCCATACCCATTTTACCAATAGAGTAGAGTAGGTCATGGAGTAGTCCTATCCGGTCTAGTGCCTGGATTTCGATGCTGGTGCATGTGGGGCTCAGGTCATTGGAGACATGAACTCGTGTGGGGAAGGGGATACCACCCTCCGTGCTGTTTTTACGGAGTAGGTTTGTTTTAGGTTTTAGGTATTTGGCGGCGTTGTAGTCCTCTACATCGTCGGTGTAGCTATTAATGGACTTAAATGTATTTAGCACGCGTTCGCGTTTTCCCTTATTAGTGACAGGTTCTAGATCTTTTGTGCAGACCTGGAAGAGGTCACAGACTAGGCCATCACGGCGGGTATAGACATCTGCGGCGATGATATTGATCTCCTCAGCAGCAAGAGCACAACAGAGTTTTTCTAACAAAAGTGGACGGTTCCATGCTGTTGTGAGTAGCTCGGTGTGGGAGCGGTTACTACGCTCTATCCAGCTCATATCACAGTTAAACTGATTGTTATTTTTAGCATCAGCGGTGAAGAACTGATGCACGGACTTAATGTGAATGGATATATTCTCAGCGGCGCGGAATCTGAAGTATGCGGATGGCATAAGCTCAAAGTGGCGTAGAAGTTCCGCGTGGTGGGACTTTGGTAGTAGTTTTGTGCAGTTCTCTTGAAGGCCAGATTTGTGCTCTGACATGGTGCTCTTAAATTTAGACTTACCCTCCTTGAGCCATAGCTTGGTGGAGTGGTAGAGCTGTAGCATAAGTGTCTCTTTCCACGGTGACCAAGCTTCATCGTTAGTGCCGTTAGAGTCGGCCCAGGTGAAGAGGAGAAGAGCTTCTAGATTACGCCTGTCTTTCATGATGCCGGCAAATTCCTCGATCACTGAGAGGTCATCGAGATTACGGCTGGTGGCAAAGCGCCAGAACGTCAGGTGGTGATCTACTAGAAACATGATGAGTGTGCGTCTGCCACTGCGTATTTGTAGTCTGCGGCATACCTTATCTGCTAGCATGGTGGAGCCATCAATGTGCTCGCGGACGTTTTCTGCGCGACCAGAGTCGTGGAGAATAAGTGCTAGGTAGACTGCGTAGGGGTCTTGCACTTCATGGAGTAGTTTCCGGAAGAGTTTAGTGCCGTAGCTGGCTTCCTCTGGATTTAGCTCCGTGAGGCTGTCTAGCTGATCGATACACCTTAGGGTGTGCTCATCTGCGGTATAGCGGTGGAAGAACTCATGTTGAACGAGGCAGTCCATGGCGCCAAACTCGGGAAGGTAGTTATCTAGCACTTTAGTCCTGTGCATGAGGCGGAGAATCCTAGCGACCTCACCTTTACGTTCAAGAATGGCGCGGAAGGTTTCCCTATTTGCTCTATCGTAGCGGAATGCGCGATCGATATTTTTACTTGCTCGGTGGATGTATTTCCGTGCTTGTGGGCTAAGGCTGAGTGAGCGCATCTGGCAGTGCTGGAAGACACGCATAAGGCTGTTAGGGTCTTCTTTGAAAATATTAGTGTTTTCTAGGTAGATCCTGCCGTCACGTGATACAAAGCCATCAAATTTCTCTTCAGCATTTTTATTACCGTTGAATGGTAGTAGCCAGCGTAGCCCTTGGTGAGAGCGGTTAGCGTGCTCGATTTCGAAGAACTCCATTAGGGAAGTACTGTGAGTATAGATCGCTCGGCTGTGCCGGTAGTAGTCTCTCATAAAGACCTCACATCGGCGCAGGATACTTTTCTGCGGATAGGCGAAGTTGGTAGCGACGATCCCCTGAAATCTGAGTGTTAGAATATCAGTGCTACGGCCGGTCTCATAGTGCAGCTCATTACGCACGCGGTGGAGAAAGTCATAGCCCTCCTGAAGCTGGCGGCAGGTACTCTTGGTAATGATCTTGGCATCTACAAGTTCATCTAGAGACTTAAAACCACGTTTTACACGAGCTACCCAGAGGATGTTCTGATAGTCACGTAGACCGCCGCAGCTTTCTTTTACATGAGGTTCCTGTAGAAATACGGTATGCCAGTATTTACCATGCCTGCGGCGTAGATCCCCACGGCGGAGGTCAAAGAACGCTTGTTGGCCTTTATTGATACACTCTTTATCAAAGCGTCTGCAGAAGGTCTGAAAAAGTTTTTCATCACCAGAGATGTAGCGCACATCCATGAGGGAGGTTTTACTCTGCTGGTCCTTACGAGCCTCAGAGATACACTCTGCAATAGAGCGGCAGGCGTGACCTACTTTAAAGCCAGCATCCCAGAGGATGTAGAGCACTTCTTGGATAATAGTGGATAGTGCCTCTGTAGTCTGGTGAGATGCGCGGGGGAGAAGAAAAAGGAGGTCTAGATCTGAGTTAGGATTTAGATCACCGCGGCCATAGCCACCCTGAGCTACGAGGGTAACGGTGAGGGGCTTCCCCTTGTGGCGGTCGATCGCCGCATTAAACATAACTTGAAGTAGTATGTCTAACAGCGCGGCGCGTGCTCCGGTAATCTCCAGCCCAGTAGCACCCTCATCGTGGCGTTTACGGATGTGTGACTCTTCCTTCTTGAGGAATGTCATTAGTAGAGGTGTGCTCTCCTCTACGGTGAGCTGCCCTTTGATTACAGCTTCTAGTTTGAGGTTGGCGCGGTTTTGAAGTTCTGAATCAGGCACGAGTATGAAGTGAGTGTGGTGAGGTGAATACGCTATTTCGTCCGTTTATCTTTAGGTAGAGCTAGCCAGCTTTTGACCTCCTGAAGGTTCATGCAGTTCAGCACATCCTCTCTGCGGAGCCACCCTTTACGAGCAAGACGGATGCCAAAGGCGAGATAATGTAGCTGCTCTGTGCTGTGGGCATCAGGATTGATGGAAGTCATGACTCCTTTATCACGGGCGCGGTGCCAGTGCCTCCAGTCCATATCCAGTCTTCTTGGGTTACAGTTAAGCTCTATGATCGTGCCTGTCTCGGCGGCGCAGTCTATGATCTTCTCCACATTCACCGCATAGCCATTGCGCCTGAGTAGGAGTCTACCTGTGAGGTGACCGATCATGGTGATGTGCGGATTTTCCATTGCGCGGATGATACGCTCAGTCATTTCCTTTTCAGGTAGCTGAAATGAGCCGTGGATAGATGCCACGGTGTAGTCTAGCTGCTCTAATACGCTGTCCTCAAAGTCCAGTGTGCCATCCTTGAGGATGTCTACCTCCGTGCCGCTGAAGAGCTGGAAGTCATCATAACCTTGATTGAGTTTTTGGATTTCCTCCACCTGTCTGAGCAATCTGTCAGCGTAGAGCCCATTGGCCTGGAACTGTGACTTAGAGTGATCTGAGATACCCAGATACTGTAGACCGTGATCTCGTGCTGCCTCGGCCATTTCCTCAAGAGTATTTTTGCCATCAGAGGCTGTGGTGTGATTATGAAAAGTGCCACGGAGATTCTCTAGCTCGATGAGGCGTGGAAGTTCACCCTTTTCCGCAGCTTCTATCTCACCTCGGTTTTCGCGGAGTTCGGGTGGCACGTGGTCAAGCCCCAGCACCCGGTAGATATCTGCCTCTTCCTTAACTGCCGGCGCACCTGGTGTGGATTTATCCTTAGGGGTAAAGCCATACTCGTTCAAAGACCAGCCGTGCTTAAGCGCCCGCGAGCGGAGGGCTACATTATGCTCTTTGCTGCCTGAGAAATACTGTAGAGCAAAGGGGAACTGAGAGTTAGACACAGCGCGGAGATCACACTGGAGGCCATTTTCTAATCTAATAGATGCCTTAGTATCACCACAGACGATCACAGAGGCTACCTCAGGCAGCTCGCTGAAATACTGAGTCATCTTCGCAGGAGTCGGGGTGGCGACGAGAAAGTCAAGATCATGTAAAATCTCCTTACTTCGGCGGTAGGAGCCGGCTATCTCTACCCTTAGCGTATCCGGGTGCTGGCGTAGCTGCTCCAGCATGCTGTCTGCGATGTGATAGATGTCACCTAGGCGGAATAGATCTGCAAACTCCTCCTTCAGAGTGATGGACTCCAATAGCTTTTCGATGGATTTTTTTCCAAAGCCTGGAAGCTCTGCAATACTGCCATCTGTGCAGGCCTTTTTCAGAGAATCGATAGAATCAATCCCCAGTTTATCATACAGCGCGCGCACTTTCTTGGGCCCCAGGCCTTGAATGCCAAAGAGATCAAACAGCCCCTCAGGGAACTCCCCACGGAGGTTCTCGTGAAAGACTAGCCTGCCGGTGCTGGCTAGCTCGTGTAGCTTTTCCTGAAGTGCCTTCCCTATGCCTTTGATGCCATCGAGATCGTTCTCCTTGGCCTTTGCCACGATGTCGCCATCGAAGTTACGGACAGTTTCAGCCCCGTTGCGGTAGGCGCGTGTTTTAAATGGGTTCTCGCCCTTGATTTCTAACAAAAGAGCGATTTCGTCCAAGACGGCAGCGATATCATCACGTGAGATGGCCATGGTTTTAAAAATAAATAAAAGGCTATGTGGATTAGCGAAGGCGGAGGGTGAAGCTCTCCGGGTGGTAGTGATCGTTTGGGCTAAATAGCCAGCCGGGTTTTTTATTAATCAGCTCATAACCAGTGAGCATGAACTCGGGTAAAATTTGGTTAGAATTTACCTCATAGACTTTTTTACCTGTGTAGTAGCCTTTGATACGGTATTCGTAATTATTATCATAGCCATAGCGCTTACCCACTGGCCCACCTTCTGGTAGGCGGTCTGGATTACGCTTTTTACTCTCATTAAAGACCACTAGCTGAGCACGGGTAGCACTCTGGCGTGGCTCCCGGAGATATCCCCAAAAGCGTGTCTTCTTCACATAGTAGCGGCGGCCGTAGTAGAAGCTTCCTGTAGGTTCGTTAGCAATGCTAGCCTGCCGCTCGGGTGTGCTAGGGCCTCCCATATTTGGTGTTCCATAGCTGGCAGGAGGGAGGGCGCATGCACCCAGTAAAAATGAGGCCACAGAGGCGATGATAAGAAATGGATACGCACGCATGCAGGTATCCTCCTCAAGATAGGGCGCGAGGTCAAGGCAGCTTACCACGGGTATGACGCGGAGGTATCATTGTTCTACTGAATTTAGGCGATTACCTCGTCTTTTCTCCCTCACTGTGAAGAGCATAAATAGGGTAGAAAATGGTAATTATGAAAAACTATGCAATTTAAATCATTAAGGCATTGTCAGACGGTCGACAATGGGTATATTCGCGCCCGATTTCAAGGGGGCTGTAGCTCAGTTGGTTAGAGCAGGGGACTCATAATCCCTTTGTCCAGGGTTCAAGTCCCTGCGGCCCTACTATTTTCCAAACCTCTCAGAGTATTGATTTGCAATATTCTGAGGGGTTTATTTTTGGATCTACACCAAAGTTCGGGGTTGAGGAAGGTTTCAAAATTGCCTGTGATCTATTCAGATTCATTGTAATCCATCCGCCAGACGCTCCGCTTGTTTCAAGATATTCTCTGTTGCGAGCTTCTCCATATCTGGTGGATAACCAAAACGTTTGAGCGTAGTTTTGACCAACGCTCTAAGCTTGATTCTTACTCTTTCACGCTTTGTCCAGTCGATCGTGGCGTTTTTACGGACGAGATTTACCAGCACGATGGCGAGGTCTTTCAGGTGCTCTTTCTCCATCACCTCTTTGGCATTCTCGTTATTGGCCAGAGCCATGTAAAAGGCATACTCGAAATCAGAGAGACCCATCTCCTGGGGTTCTTTATCTGATTCTTTAATTTCCTGAGCATGTGAGATAAGCTCCTCGATGACCTCAGCAGCAGTAAGAATGTTATTCTGATACTTTCTGATCGTGCTCTCCAGCATCTCAGAAAGCTTCTTGCTCTGTAGAATGTTTCTCTTGGTGCGTGCCTTGATCTCATCATTGAGGAGTTTTTTCAGTAACTCGACAGCTAGGTTTTTCTGCTCCATACCACGCACCTCATCCATGAAGTCACCTGAGAGAATAGAAATATCAGGCTTTTTAATCCCTGCCGCATCGAAGATATCGACGACCCCATCGCTGACTACGGCCTTATCAATGATTTGGCGAATCGCCGTTTCAAACTCCTCATCACTCCAGCCTCCCTCAGCGCTTTCAAACTTCGAAAGCCTTGCTTTAACAGCCTGGAAGAATGCTACCTCATCTTTCGCCGCCATTGCCTCATCACTAGGCACCGAGAGAGCGAAGGCCTTGGCTAGTGCATTCACCTCCTTACAGAAGCGTTCACTGCCGTCATTGATGCCAAGTATAAATTCTTGAGATTCGAGCAGCATCACCATTTTACGTCGTGTATCTGCTGAGAAATACTCCTCATAAGAATAGCCGTGGAGGATCTGCGCGACCACCTCTAGTTTCTCGCGCATAATGGCAATCGCCTCGCTTTGGTCAAAGGTGGGCTCTCCCTTACCGCCACTCTCAGTGTAGGTGGAGAGCGCTTCTTTTAATGAGGTAGAAATACCGATATAGTCTACGATCAAGCCGCCTTCTTTATCCTTATACACACGGTTCACCCGTGCGATTGCCTGCATCAGGTTATGCCCCTTCATAGGCTTATCCACATAGAGGGTGTTGAGACAAGGAGCGTCGAATCCTGTGAGCCACATATCTCGCACAATCACTACCTCCAGAGGGTCTTGCGGATCTTTGATGCGGTCTGCTAAGTTTTTGCGATCCTCTTTACTTGTCGCGTGCTTTTGCCATGACTCGGGGTCAGCGCTTGAGGAAGTCATCACCACTTTGATCTTACCCTTGCGTAGATCATCGTCATGCCAGTCTGGGCGTAGCTTGATGATCTCCTCATACATCTCCACGGCGATCCTTCGGCTCATGCTCACAAACATCGCCTTACCTTCCTGGGCTTCTTGGCGTGCCTCCATGTGCTCGATAAAGTCCTTCGCTACAGCTTGTAGCCTGTTAGGATGACCGACGACGGCCTCTAGCTGAGTCCACTTCGTCTTTGTCTTCTGCGTTTGCGAGGTTTCCTCACCTTCAGTAAGGGCGTCAAACTCGGCATCCATCTCCTCTGCCATATTGGCATCTAGGTTGAGCTTGGCTAATCTGGACTCGTAGAAAATCTTCACCGTAGCACCATCAATGACCGCCTGCTCAATATCATAGACATCGATGTAGTTACCAAATACTGCTGGGGTAGAGGCATCGTCACGCTCGATAGGGGTGCCTGTGAAACCGATAAAACTAGCATTGGGCAAGCCATCGCGCAGATACTTGGCAAAGCCATAGCGCATCACTGCTTCATCACCTTTTTCCACCGTCTTAGCGGCAAAGCCGTATTGAGAGCGGTGCGCCTCATCTGCCATGACGATGATGTTTCTCCGTCCAGAGAGCTCATCATAAATGGTTTTGCCTTCTTCTGGGGCGAACTTCTGAATCGTTGTGAAAATAATCCCACCTCCCTCCGTGGTGAGTAATTCTTTTAAATGCCCTCGGTCGCTGGCCTGCACTGGGTCTTGGCGGAGTAGCTGCTTACAGCCAGCAAAGGTATCGAAGAGCTGCTGATCTAAATCATTACGATCCGTCAGCACCACCACAGTAGGATTATTGAGTGCGAGCACCACCTTACCTGTGTAGAACACCATCGAGAGAGACTTGCCAGAGCCTTGAGTGTGCCAGATGACACCTGCCTTTCTATCTCCGACAGGCTGATCCTTTACCGAAGGAAGATCACCATAGCTCGTAGGATCTTCCATGAGGTCAGATGACTCAGCAGTGGCTCGCTGCGTGGATTTTACGGCCTGATTGACCGCATGATACTGATGGTAAGCAGCGATCTTTTTCACCGTCTCTACCTGCACCAGTCCATCAGCATCTGTGCTCTGAGATTTCTCAAAGACACTGAACTGCTTCAGTAAATCAAGTAGCACATCAGGGCGGAGCATCCCTCTTATGAGAGTCTCCACCTGTGGCACAGTCACGGAATCCTCACGCACTCCATCCACAGTCTTCCACTGCATAAATCTGGTGAAGCCAGCCGTTAATGAGCCAGCACTCGCCTCGATCCCATCAGAGGCGATGAGTAGAGCATTGGTGAAGAATAACTGAGGAACGGCGGATTTATAGTTCTGTAGTTGCGTGTAGGC
>JALZUC010000065.1 GCA_023301765.1 Akkermansiaceae bacterium
GCAATACTATAGGTGCTCCAGGGAAAAACAATAGTCTCAAATATTTATCTGAATATCTTAATAGAGGAGGAATTTCAACCTTAAGGGTTGATAAACGAGGTGTAGCAGCAAGCTCTGCCGCAGCTACTAAGGAAGCTGATTTACGCTTTTCTACTTTCGTAGAAGACGTAAAACATTGGATTAAGCTTCTTGAGCAAAAAGGTTTTTCTGAAATTATTTTAATCGGTCACAGTGAAGGAGCCTTGGTTGCTACGCTTGCCGCGAAAAACAATTCTGTTATTGGGTTAGTTACTATTGCTGGAGTAGGACGACCTGCTCCAGTGGCATTAAGACAGCAACTTAAGCCAAAACTCCCCAAAGTTCTTTATGATAAAGCTGATAAAGCTATTACAGATCTAACAGAAGGAAAAACAACTAAAGATTTCCCACCATCCTTGAGTGCTCTATTTCGACCTAGCGTTCAGCCCTATCTGATATCATGGTTTAAGATTGATCCAGCCAAAGCAATATCAGATTTATCGATACCGACTCTTATTGTCCAGGGAACTACGGATCTACAGGTATCACAAAGAGATGCTAAGTTATTATTAACTGGCTCTAAAAATGGTAAAATAAAAAATATAGAAGATATGAATCATGTTCTAAAAGAGGTTAAAGGTGATCTGAAAGCTCAAATGTCTTCATATTTTGACCCTAAAATTCCTATGCACAAAGATCTGGGAAACATCATTTTAAAGTTCTGTTTGAAACCAGTCTAAAACAAAGCGGAAAACAAGTCGCAGTAGTCAACATCTATGCCGCCTTTTCTGGCGATCTTTATGAGAACTATAACCTTTAATCCAATAGCGAAGAACGCCCTCCCATAGGTGTGGCTATGCTATGACGTAATGCAAAAATGAGCAGGCTAGATAATTTCAACCGACACATAGCTGGAAATATGGACAGTCTATCTTACCCTCCAACTGGAGGTATATTTAAGGTCGTTGTATTGGGTATCGCTTTACCCCTAATAATTGCTTATTATGCCTATTATGCATGGACTACCGAACAAGCAGTTTGGTTTGGTAAGCGTTCGAAACTTATCATCCATGGACTAGAAGCTCAATGGATGGCATCGGTTTATTTTAGCGTCGGTTTCTTTTGCTTTAGTCGCTGGTGTATAGGATGCTTAGGCTCTTGCAAATTGTTCGAGATTGGCACAGTTTTCTCGATTCTCTTGTTTCTTATAAGCTTATCCATGGCGTTATGGCATGTGGTAACCTAAGAGTTAAACCCAGCAAAATATATCGTTACACATGATGGCTAGTAGCTATGTTGTTAGATTATAAATTTATTTTATAAAATTGAAACTTAAATCGGTTATCTGGGCTTGCATCATCGTTAGTAAATTTTACGTTTGGTAAAAATATGAAAAAAATAACATAAATACTAAGGATATTTATGATTCTAAATCTGCTGAATCTATTTTTGATAGCTGCGGATAATCCAGATGTTGAAATAAAAACTGTGACAAAAACTATAGAAAAAATTAATGCCAAAGCTGATTTTACTATAATAGATGCGCATGCTTCAGATTTACTCAAGCTTGTAAGTGCGAGAACTATTGAAGTAGATATATCTGAGGTTGCAAACGTTATCAAAAAAAGAGATCTTAGAGTTACTCTGAAATCATTAAGATGGATCGATATTATTACTAATATAGCGGATCAAATTGATGCGGATATATTGATAGGTCCTGAAAATATCAAACTTGTTCCGCGCAAAGATTTAATTCCGAAATAATAGGCCGAACAAGGTAGCGCACCCAGCCCGCTACATTATTCTTAGTTTAGTTTTATGATCACTTTAATCTTTACCCTCTTAGTCATCGTTAGCCCTCTGTAGGGGATGGGTAGCTTTTGACCCTGGCCTGAAAATATCACCTCGATATGACTAAAACCATGAAAATTACATTGCTAATCATTTGCACATTTGCAGAGGAGGCTCCGAAAGCTGAGGCTATAAGTTTGTAGATTCTACTTCTAGTTACACAAGATAACGATTTAAAGAAGTTTGAATCAGTTTGTGACGACAATATGAAAAAAAGCTATGACCGAAGATACACTCAAGAAAGTTTCAACTCAGCTCTCGCCTCGGATGTAACTAGGCTATAAGCAGATATTTATGGGGTCATAGATTAAGCCCAAACTTCACATGAGCCTATTCAAATTACAAACAAGGTGGTAATGCTGTTTTAGTCGCTGAAGATGATTGGCGAGCTATTCAAGAAACGATTTTTCTATTGGATATTCCTGGAGTGAGGGAGTCCCTTGTCAAGGGCATGTCTGAGCCATTTAAAGAGTGCACTGTGGCGATATATTTGTGTGCTATAACTTAAGGTATACCCGACAAACACGAAAAGATATAATTAAGTCTCAGAGGCTCTCATCTAGTTAATAAGGCCAAGCCGTATTAACGGTGATGTGTTGAGTTGGACTTGCAGTATCAGTAATTGACCTTTTTAAGTTATATGTGACAAAGCAAAAATCGTATAAGAATCATTTGATATATAGAGTTGTTCATGATCTTAATCTACTTACTACGTTTGTTACTCTTTACTGGTCATTAACCAAATAAACCTGTGTTGTGGCTGGAGCGAAGTAAAAATTGATCTAACAATTTTTTCTGGCGACAGGTAAGTATTTTATAGTCATAAACCTTTGAGAGCTAAAAATCAGTTGAGGTGATTTGACTATTGTTTAGATGGCAGTTGAGCGTTACGCTCTATGAAGAATAGATCATATATGAATATCACTCTCTTGAATGCTTTGTTGCTCGTTCAACTTACATCGCTCCTCGCCGCCGCTGAATCCACGCGGAGCGAAAAGCCCAAGTTACCCTCGTATATCCTCTACGATGATAATGGCGAGCGGTTGAAGTATGCTTTACCCGCCCAGCCAGACGAGAACGTCGCCTATGGCAGTCACCGAAAGCAGATGATCTACTTCTGGCGAGCGAAGTCTGACCGCCCCACTCCACTGCTCGTTTACATCCACGGTGGCGGCTGGAAAAGCGGAGACCGTTCGGTTGTTAGGAATATGCTGATGCCAGCCTTGCATGCTGGTATTTCGGTGGCATCCGTGGAATACCGTAACATCAGAGAATCTACCGTTGATGGGTTACTGCCGCCGGTGAAAGGCCCCATGCTTGACTGCGCGCGTGCTATCCAGTTTTGTCGCAGTAAGTCCAAGGAATGGAACCTCGACAAAACTAGGGTCGCACTGTCCGGGGGATCTGCTGGTGCCTGCACGAGTCTCTGGCTGGCCTTTCACGATGAGATGGGCGACCCCAATAGCCCTGATCCTATTGCCCGCGAGTCTACCCGAGTGCTCTGCGCGGCCGTCACTGGTGCCCAGACCTCGCTGGATCCGCACCAAATGCGCAAATGGATTCCTAAAATCAAATACGGCGCGCACGCATTCGGCATCGCTGAGGACGCGAAGAAGAAAATCTCCTCCTTTCAGATGTTTCACGATGCTCGGGAGCGTATCCTGCCTTGGATCAAAGCATACTCGCCTTACGAACTTGTCACCCGGGACGATCCGCCGGTGGGCCTCTTCTATAGCACCCCGCCAAATCTGGGGCATAAAGATAGGGACCCGACGCACTCGGCAAACTTTGGTGTGAAGCTCAAAGAGCATTGCGATGCCAAACAGGTAAAATGCGAACTCGTCTATCCTGGTGCTCCAGACATCATAAATCCGACCGCTAGTGACTATATAAAGACCTACCTACTGTCTAGCCAGTGAATCGTTAGTCACATGAACTAGAAGAAGATACTTGGTAGCCTTTTTATTACACAAAGAATGGAAAATTTGGCGGACTACGACTTTTATGTATCTCGAAGACTACGATTCAGAGTAAGCAGTGCCTCAAACACTAAATGCTGAATAAGATACTGATGGTAATTCGCTTCCCACCGTGTAGTTTAGTTTATTAAATATGTTACCCTCTGCGATAAAGTTCGCTCTGGGTAGCCGCTACTAGAGCTTTAAGTTAGCTTAAAAATAATAACACACAGAATATCATGAGTATTATATGGGATATATTACAACATAATCAAATCAACAAAATACGCCAAGCTGCTGAAATAGCTGGTAACAAAGCTGATAGCTTAAGTGCAAGAAAAGATAACACTAAGCAGGAGCAAGAGGAGTTGACACTGGCTTGTCAAGCAATGTGGGAACTCCTTCGAGACCATCTAGGTTTTACTGACGAGCACCTGAAAGCTAAAATCCTTGAAATTGATGCTCGAGATGGTGTGGTTGATGGTAAGATTGGCGCTGAGATAGTTGATTGTCCACACTGCGGACAGAGAGCGAGCACGATGAAGCCTAATTGTGTATATTGTGGTAATAGAATACCAAGTAGCCATATAATGAAATGATAACTGGTAACAACACGCACTAAGCACCCCCTTTACCTGAGCATGGCTATGTTTATGATAATTCAAATCCTTAAACATTTCAATAAAGTTCACTCTGGCTCGCGGGGAGCCTATGCTGTTACGTCAGGTTTAATAAACACATTAACCTGAACCCATAAAAATGATCGAACAAAGCATCGTATACTACCCCACTACAGGCTAACCGGTTAAGTTTTATGATCACTTTAACCACTTCGTCAATGTGCGCCCCTGCTGTGGGAGGGTGACCTTTGATGTTTGATTTACAAGTGGCTTAGCCAACAAAAAACTAGAGACAAGATGAATTCAAAACACAACTTTGAAACATTGGCTCAAGAAGCTCAATATGAGTTTGGTTTGAAAAATTATGAGGCTTCGGTCAAAATTTTAGAGAGTGCATAAGATTATTGGGGCGATACCGCAGAATACCTCCAATTACTTGGGGCTGCATACCTTGCCAATGATCAGATTTTTGAAGCTGAGGAATCTTTCCAGCGAGCATTGAAGCTTTTGCCAAGCTTTGAGATCCAGTTTAACCTCGCAGAGTGTCCATTTGTCCGTGGTGACTACCAATTAGCAAAAGAGAGATTTAAGAATGCCGTAGAAATTTCTTCATCGAATCCAACATATCATAGCATCGCTGCATTCAAGGTCATCGTTTCAGCGGGTCTCAACGATGAAGCCGAAATGGTTTCAGAATTTTACAGTAAAAATTTGACCTCCACAGGTAGACACTATTTAGAGATTGTTAGAAGCGTATGGGATCGTGATATATCGCGAGTAACTGAACTTTTGCAGTCACCAAAAAATAATTCTAGTGATTCATCATCATACATCGATACACTTAGAACCTCAGGAATCTTACAGGATGGGAAATAGGCAGCAAAGCAAACTAGGAGCCAGAGATTTTACATATCTACTAATATGAAAACCGTAGTTATTAGAAAATCTCTTGGCTTGGTGTCAATGCTATCTGGAACGTTTTGGATCATATCATGCCTTTTTCCCTTTTTAAGTGATTTTCCTGACGCTGAGAGCAGTGTATTTTTCTACTTTTTTCTTTTCAGTGTAATTCCGCTGATGTCATTACCTGGCATATTTGCTGTATTTTACGGATTTAGATTATTTAGGCAGCAGAGTATTGTGGCGCTCAGGTGCGTATGTGGCGCGCATTCTGCATATGGAGTTGTTGGAATTTCCTATATGTTATCAATTATCATGGTAGGTGATTCGTCTGAACATATTACAGGTGATATTTTTTTGTTAATGGGAACTTTCATCACTATCCCCATTTACCTCATTGCTTTGGCTCGCATCTCACCCTTGATGGGATTCGAACCTTTACCTTATAAGTCTCATATAGGAAAGGGATTGATCAGTATTATAGCGCTCCAGGTATGGTTGCTACTTTCTGAAATATTTGATGAATATGCCCCTATCAAAGATGGCTATACTCATGTTCACGAAGAACCGTGGGGAATACTAGGTTTGTTGGTTCCTCCCGCTGTTGCCTACCTTTTATACAAATTAGGTATCGCGAAGTTTGTCAATAATGCCGAACAAGTAGTTACAACTAATCCTACTCTAGCTGAGAGCTCCGATGAACCTTTTACTAAGTCCTAAAAAATAATGGCAACCGCGCTTTGGAAGTAGGATAGGCAGTCGTAGATGTTTGGTGCAAAATTCAGGTAAATAAAATAAGAGTCTACTTCATTAAATCCTCTAACATCAATTGAAATTTAAATCATTGATCTGGCTATCATTACCGCGGGGGGCTTAACTTTAGGTTAAAGAGTAATTCAAGTTAACAAGATGCTACTGGTAGTCCGTAAACCGGGGTTTACTTTAATTTGCCGATAACTTTGATTGCTGTCTCGTTGACGGAGGGTGATCTCGGGCATACTTTCTATTACAATCAATAGCGGTTTAATTGCTCTATATAATTCATGTTTTAGCTTTTTATTGATGACAGCTCCTAATACATTTTGAATACGTTCTTTGAACGTTCGTCAAAATATGAATATCCACACAATATACGCCCAAATTTTCAAAGTGTGGCGACAAAAGAGAATGGTGATGTTTGAAGCCATTATAGAACCCAATTCAGAAGATGCTGTATTAGATGTGGGTGGCTATCCGGCAACTTGGACTATTAGACCCCAACAATCTAAGAGAGTTGATTGTCTTAACTTACATGAGGTTAATTTTGAGGATAGTCGATACCCGAACCATAGAATCACAACAGTAGTTGGGGATGGGTGCTCACTAACATACGACAATAGCTCCTATGACATCTTGTTTTCGAATTCAGTAATAGAGCATGTTGGAGACTGGGAGAAGCAACAAGCTTTTGCCAGGGAAGTCAGAAGAGTTGGCAATAGGTTATGGATACAGACGCCAGCACTAGAGTGTCCAATGGAGCCTCATTACTTGGCTCCATTCGTTCACTGGTTACCAGTGTTTATTAGGCGGCGGGTCTTAAGATGGCTTACACCTTGGGGTTGGCTTCAGAAGCCAAATCAAAAGAAGATTGATGAAATCATTACTCATACTCGGCTACTTAGTAAGAAAAAATTTAAAGAACTCTTTCCCGATTGTGTTGTCATCACTGAGCGTTTGTTGGGCATATTTCCAAAGTCATATATAGCATACCGCACTAATAGCGAACAAGTGGCAGGAGATTAACGGCTGACCACCGAGTGGTTTAGACTTATGATAGTTTTAACCTTTAAGCTCAGCATTGAAGCCTGCTCCTAGTCAGTAGTGGCTGTAATATGACGGCAAGGTAAATATATGCTAACGCCTATGACATTAATAGCGATCAGCCTTGCAGGCTATGAGAAAGTGTAAGCTAAGGATGGTGATATGACCTTCAAAACTAGGTTTATATACTATGAGTTAAATGAGAGGTGAAACCTGAGGTGTCCTCATATAGGTGAGTAAATCTTTTTCACAGGTAATGATATTCAAATGCTAAGTACCCCGTGGTCAGGAACCTTGAAAGTATAATTTACTTGAGGGGATTTGACTGTTGATCAGGCGGAGGTTGAGCTATATGTTATCCCGACTATTATGAATCAAACTAATCCATACATCACACCTTCTTCGGATCCTACAAGTGCTGGCCCTATTAGTGAACCAAAACAGTATGCTAGTTTTTGGCATAGATTTGTTGCCTCTTTTGTTGATGGGATAATAACTGGAATATTGGGAGCAGTTGCAGGAGCTATAATGGGTTTTATTATAGGTGCTTCAACAGGTGAGGCATCAGGTGCTGGAATTGCTGGTAATCTCATAGGCATAGTTATCGGTTGGCTATACGGAGCGTTACTGGAGTCTTCTCCTAAACAAGCAACATGGGGTAAACAGATGATGAAAATTAAGGTTTCAGATCTAGATGGAAATAGAATTAGTTTTGGGAAGGCAACGGGCAGGCATTTTGGAAAAATCATATCATCATTGATTCTATTAATGGGGTATTTCATGATGCTATGGACAGAGCGTAAGCAGACCTTACACGACAAGATGGCAGGTTGCTTAGTCACTAGAAATGGATAACAAGACGCAGCCTATTTTTTGGAGTGTGTATTTGGTAATCATTAGAGGGCTAATCTCTTGTAATGGTTCCTGATGCACCCTTGCACTTAGTCTATGAATTGGAGTGCGCTAATTTTAATTAAAAGTGCAACTTTTCTGGATGTCATTAGTTTATAGGGCATGAGACTCATTTATATTACAATAGCGATAGCCTTAACGCTGCCTGTGGCGGCGCAACGGAAAAGGATAGATAACGCACCTAAGGTGGGAGATCCTATTCCTAAGGTGTCAGCGGTGGCGATGAGGGATAAAAAAGATGTGGATCTCTCCAAGCCTGATAAGGTGACCGTATTAATCTTCGGATCCCATACTTGAGGACCTTTCATGAGGCAGACCGGGAGTCTGCAGAAAATGTATGAAACTTATGGCAAAAAGGCGGACTTCTGGTGGGTCTACATTCAGGAGGCACATGCTACTGATGGACGCCGCCCAAGTAAGTCGGTGAAAATTGCGCTGCACAAAACTTTAGAGGATAGAACTAAAGCTGCGACTGGCTGTAGCGCTGCTTCTGAGCTGAAAGTCCCTGTTTTACTAGATGATATGAATGATACTGTCTCTAGTGCTTACTCAGCTGCTCCGGAGAGATTCTTCATCTTAGGTGATGATGGTAAAGTGGCCTATGCCGGTGGGCGCGGACCGAGGGGGATAGACCTTGGTGCTCTGGAGAAGAAGCTCATTGAGCTCACTAGTGAAGTGAGTAAATAATTTCTGTAATGCCAGATAGATGGCACCTGCATGTTTAGCTTTATCATTATAGACATGCGCTGTCATTTATCTGGGCTGATTACTTTTTTTCACCTCAGGGGAGCGGGATGAGCTGATTAGTGAGGGTGGAGCTTGAGAGGGAGGTTTTAGAGCTCTGAGTCAGGGGCATCTTCCCTGATTATAGGTGCTGTGATTTCATAAAGAACGTTTCACATTTAGAATATTCAGATGGCTCTGATGTTCTTCGATAGTGATATTTATTGAGTTTCCTAGAAACCTGTTGATGACCTCGATGTTGGTCTTGGTGTGATTACTGGGAGCTGTGATGATCATACTACCTTCGCCGGCGAGTGCCATGGGGAGGAGGAGCTGATCGGCGAGTTGGTGGCCTACGATGGTTCCTGAGGCGAGGTAGTTGTTCATTGATTTCGCGGCTGTCTTGGCGACGATTTTACCAGATTTACCATGTGCTCCGTGCGTGGTTATTATTTCGCTGAGGTTCTCGTAGTTAATGCCGATGGCGAGACAATTTCCTGGGCCTGAGGAGTCATCGGCTGAGATGATTTTTGTTTCAGTGGCGTCATCCCACTTGAGGAGTTCTTTGACAGTGCTAATTTCTCGGTGAGCTACAGAGTCATGCACGTGTGCTAGGTGGCAGTGAATGTGGCGTGAGAGTTCTTTGCCCTTTTCTGTGAAGTGGAGGCTGAGCAGGAGAGGCTATCTGAGGCGTGGCATCGTGAAGAGCTAGATGAATCACATGAATTCTTGCAGAGTCTTTTAGGTAAAGACAGCTACGCGGAGATTGATCCATTTGATAGGGTGCAGCTGGCCTATGTAGTAGAAGTCTGCCGTGGTGCAAAAACAGTGAGTGAAGCAGGGCGCATACTCTTTGCGGTGTCTCGTGTGGGTAAGAAATCATCTAATGATTCAGACCGTCTGAGGAAGTATCTGGCGAAATTTGACTTGGATTTCTCAGATATGAGTTAAGGTTTTTTAACTTCGCTGATGAGGGTATGGGCGTGAACCGTGGAGCCGGTTCTGGGGAAAGCGGTGTCGAGCCAGCGCACTCCATATGTGTGTGCGTGTGGGGGTTGATGAAGGGGTTTCCACGTGCCGGCGGTTAGGTGCTGGCACGTGGAGTTGATATTGTTACGACTGGCAGCGGTGGCTGCTAGAGGTTTATAATCTCGCCGGTGCGGAATGATTCGTCTGCGGCGGCTACGATTTTCATGGAGTTGATGGCATCGTCCATGTGGTCTGTTAGGTCGCTACCGTTTTTGATGGCGTTAAGGAAAAACTCCTGTTCACGGTGGCAGAGCTCATCGTGGTCAGGCTCGTCACCAGTTTCGGTAAAGGTGTCTTTTTTAACAAACTGATTATTTTCATCTAGTTCTGCGAAGTGGCGGCGTAGGGTATTGGTCTTGGTGTGGGCATCTACGTCTGCGGAGGCGCCTTCGCTGGCGGCTTCTTTGGCTTCGATGGTGACACAGCCCTTAGGGCCTACGACGTCTTTGACGAAGAAGGCAGTTTCGCTCATCATGGGGCCCCAGCCAGCTTCATACCAGCCTACGGAGCCGTCTTCGAAGGTGACTTGGAGGTGGCCGTAGTTGACTTTCCCTTCTGGGAGCTCATCTGATAGGCGGGCGGCGAGGCCAGCCACACGGATGGGCTTAGAGCGGGTCATTTGGCACATGACGTCTACGTAGTGGACGCCGCAGTCCACGATGGGACTGATGGATGACATAAGGTTTTTATGAGTTTCCCAGTTATCTCCAAATGATTGCTGGTTGAGGTTCATACGCATGACGAGGGGCTTACCGAGGTCATGGGACATTTCGATAAATTTCTGCCAGCTGGGATGGTGACGGAGGATGTAGCCGATAACTAGTTTACGGTTATTTTTCTTTGCGGCGGCGACGATTTTTTCTGCTTCTTCGACGGTTTCTGCGAGGGGTTTTTCGATAAAGACATCACAGCCAGCTTCGAGTGCAGCGATGGCGTAGGCGGCGTGTGTGTCTGGGTAGGTGGAGATGGAGACTGCGTCTGGCTTGGTTTCCTTTAGTGCCTGATAGTAGTCATCAAATAGGGCGTAGTTGCCACCGAGTTCTTCGTTTAGCTTTTCACGTGATGCTGTGGAGCGGGTGCAGATGCCAGTGATTTGGAATTCAGGGATGTTATGGTAGGCGAGGGCGTGTGAGCGGCCCATGTGGCCTGCTCCGGCGCAGAGTATTTTGATCATATTATTAGAGTGTATTAGTTTAAAAAATTATTGGTTGTCTGTGTCTTTGGCGGCGTCCGTTTTATCCCAGAAGAAGAGGGCGAAGATGACGAAAATAACTGCGGCCATAGCAGCAGGGAACATCCAATAGTTTTTCCATTGGGTCATGGTAGAGGAGACGAGCTCATTATTAATGCCTTCAGGGTATCCTTTACTGAACATGCCGAGCACACTGTCGATAAAGCTGGAGGCTTCTTTTGCACCAGCCGCTGTTTGGATGTTTTCCATGAGTGCGCCCTGTTCTGTGACGGCTGCTCCATGCGAGCCGTAGGTGTTAGGGATGGTGGTTTCTGTAAATGGCCATGTTTCGCCAAATGCCATGCGGAAGCCAAAGAACATGCCTATGCCCTGAGTGAGGAAAACGAGTAATGATTGTGCCTGACCGCGGATCTCAGCTGGGGCTTTTTTATCTGTGTAGATAAAGCCGGTGACAAAGAAGAAGTCATAGCAGATACCGTGTAGGGCTACTCCGAGGAGGAGCATCCATGTAATTTGATCAGGAGCACCCATGGCAAAGAGGGCGTATCGTGCTACCCAGCATCCCATACCGATGAGAAGCATGATCTTCACGCCAAGTTTACGGAAGAAGAAGGGGATGAGGAGCATGAAGATAATTTCAGACATTTGGCCAAGTGTCATGGCGGAGCCTGCCTCGGTAAATCCAGCTGCACCTAAGTAGGCAGAGGTCTGACCGTAGTAGTAGGCGAGAGGGATACAGATTAATGTGGAGCAGATGGCAAAGACGAGAAAGGGTGGGTTCTTCAACAGCTTAAAGGCATCTACCATGAGGAGTGAACCGATATCGAGAGGCTTCCCTTTAGCTGGAGGAGGTGTGTTAGGAAGGGTGAAGCTGTAGGCTCCAAGGGCGAGACTGGAGATGGCTCCGAGCCAGAAAATATTAAGTGATGCAGACCAGCCGGCCATACCGAGAGTTAGTCCAGCGACGATCCAGCCGATGGTTCCCCAGACGCGAGCCTTAGGAAACTGGTCTTGGGGTAGGTGTGTGAAGGTGATCGTATTTCCTAGTCCTAGAGTGGGCATGTAGCAGAGCATGTAGGCGATCATTAGTAGTACGATGAGGCCGCCCTTGTCTGCGCCTTGTGGGGCAATTACTGCAATGGCGCACATGATCCCTCCGCCGATGAGCATAAGAACGCCCATGACTTTTTCTGAGGAGAATAGGCGGTCTGCAATGAGACCGAGGAAGAGGGGGGCGATGATAGCGGCGAGAGGTGCGCTTTCGTAGGCACCACCGATGAATTTACCTAGGTCATTACTCCCCATGGCGAGTGCTAGGGTGGCAAACCATGATCCCCAGGCGAAAAACTGGAGGAACATCATGATGGAGAGACGGAGGCAGTTAGAGTTCTTGGTGGTGCTCATAGTGATGGTGTGTGGGAGGGAGAAGATGATTTTTACACTTAGTGTGAAATAGGGAGGGGTGCGTAGTTTGGGTTAGCTTTAGATGCTGATTCATGGTCTCAGCGAAAGCTTAGTTGAGTATGTGTTTTATTTTAGGAAAGTGGGAGGAAATTATTTGTGTTGTAGTGCCTTTCGGGGAGATTGTGATTACAAATGAGTGGGTGGCGCGCTGTTGCTCGATGTAGGTGTGTATGGAGGGGTTTACACAGCTGGCGGTGGCGAGTGCGTCTGCGCGGGTGGCAGTGGGCGCGATGATGGTGGCGGAGGTGCGCCTGGTGAGGCCAAGGCCGGTGCTGGGGTCTACGATGTGGGAGTAGCGGGTGCCTCCGATTTCTATGAATTGGTGGATGTCTCCGGAGGTGGATACGGCGCAGTTAGAGACGGTGACGCGCTGACGGGTATCTGTAGCGAGGGTTTTGAGCCCTACATTCCAGCCTTTTTTCCCGGGAGGGGGATCACCTAGGCGGACATCTCCTCCTGCAGCGATGGTGGCGATGGGGAGGCCGTGTTTCTGTAGGACAGTTAACATCTGGTCCGCTGCGTAGCCTTTGGCAATACCACCGAGGTCTAGCTGCATGGTGGGAAACTTTTTGGTGATGGTGTGGGTGGTGGCTGTGCTGGTGAGGGTGAGGTTTTCCCAGCCAGAGGTTTTTTGCGCATGGGCGATGGCTTCTGCAGAGGGGAGGGTGTTGCGGGTTTTAGCTCGCCGCCAGTTGATACTGTGCCCTCCTAGGGTGGGATCATAGGAGCCTTTGGTCTGCTGCGCGATGTGGAGCGCTTGTTTTAATACTTGCGCTAGGAGTGGTGAGATTTCTTGGGTAGCGGGCGGCCTCATCAGGATGGAGAGGCCGCTGCTAGGGCTATAGTCTGAGCAGGCATTTTCTATCTGCTGGGCTATCTGAAATGCTTCTTCGGCAGCTTGTTGTGCCTTTTTTCCATCAGTGCTGTAGAGTATGATCTGGAACTTGGTGCCCATGAGTGGCTTCTGATAATGGAAGCGCTGGGGGGTAGTTTCCTGAGCAAGGGTGCTGGTGCTGAGTGTCACTAGCCACATGGTGGCGTGCAGGAGTGAGGGTATCTTCAGCATGATGGATGTGGGAAGGTCTACTCTTCACCAGGGCCGGTGTTCCAGAGGAGGTGCATTTCTTCTACTGTAGGGACTTTCGCTGGGCGGATGATGCGGAAGCCAAGCCAGCGGGCGCTGGTGTGGTACCAGATGGATTGCGGGCGCTGGGGATCCCACATTTTCCATTTAGGGTCTGAGACTAGGCGTGCTGCGGAGCGGAGCCCTTTGGCGTCCATTTCAAAGTGACCGCCACGAGCTATACGCTGGTAGCGTTTTTCACTGAGCTGGAGGGGATTGAGCGTGCCATTGGGGACTTTGGCGTAGCCAGTCTTGAGGTGGGAGTCTAGTACCCACTCGGCGACGTTACCGTGCATGTCGTGTAGTCCCCAGGCATTTGGTTTCTTTTCTCCTACTGGCTGGTATTCGTACTCGTAGACGGCATCGATACGGGCGTTATTTTTAAACCAGGCGTATTCTTCTAGCTTAGACGGGTCATCGCCGTAGTTGTAGGCAGTTTTACTGCCGGCGCGGCAGGCGTATTCCCACTCGGCTTCGGTGGGGAGGCGGTAGTAGTGGCCAGTCTGTGC
>JALZUC010000066.1 GCA_023301765.1 Akkermansiaceae bacterium
CTTCCATGCATAGACGGTATCTAGTGCGATGCCGACACCCACAGCATCTGCGTGGCTGAGTGCAAAGTCTGTGAGCTGCTCCATCTTATGTGCTGCCCAGTGACCGTAGTCTAGGGGGCGGCTGTTCCCTGTCTCAAAGGGATCTCCACCGTAGGCGATGTGTTGCGCGTGGAGTAGGGCGGAGCGTTCTACGGCCTCCTCCATAGTATGTGGGTGTAGGGCAGATAGTTGCTCGGCATTATCCTCTATCCAGTGGAAAAATGCAGCGTCTTTAACAAGAGCTACCTTGACCGCCTCCACGAGTCCGGCACGGCGTTCTACTTCTGGCTGGCCATGGAGGAATGAAAAATCATTTACCACAGCGTAGGGCACAGCAAATGTGCCGAGGAAATTTTTCTTACCGTAGGCATTGATACCATTTTTAACGCCCACACCACTGTCGTCCTGTGAGAGGCATGTTGTGGGGAATCTAACAAATCTGATGCCTCGGTGGGCAGTAGCTGCAGCCAGGCCGATCACGTCTAGATAGGCGCCACCACCGATGCAGAGTATATATGAGTGGCGGTCTATCCCAGCCTTCTCGATGGCATCCCACGCAGCTTGCAAGGTGTTTGCATCACGTTTGCAAGTCTCACCACCAATCTGCACAATAGTGCCACGGGAATCAAAGCCTGGCATACGGCTAATGTAGCTCTGCACGCGCGCTTCAAGATCAGGGAAGGTATGAGCCACTCCGCTATCGATAAATACCAGCACCTTGGCGTGGCCATTGGTCTCTAGTAGATCAATAAGCAGACGGCTTTCTACATCAAAGGCGTCACGCGTGAAGCGGACGCGGTGCATATTGCTAATTCTGATGTCAAAGTCTTTGCCGTGCATGGTCTTGGATACGTAATGAACAGATGAATATTAGTGCGCAATTAAAAAAAAGCGAGATATTGTGAGCTTGCTTTTGTTAGCATGGGGGAGCTCAATGTAAAATCGTGGTAAAAAATCCGTGCAATCCTTGAGATCCATGGTTTTCTATCTTTCGAAATGAGCGATATTACAGACATTAACATTACTATGAAGACCAGCAAGGGAGCCATCGATATCCGCATGTTTGCGGCTGATGCTCAGGTGACTTGTGCTAGTTTTCTTAACCTCGCCAAAAAAGGCTTCTATGAAGGCATCGTATTTCACCGTGTGATCCCTAACTTTATGATTCAGGGTGGTGATCCTACGGGCACTGGTACGAGTGGGCCTGGCTACAAGTTTGAGTGTGAGTGTAAGCCACACCTTAAACATGAAAAAGCCGGTATTCTCTCCATGGCAAATGCTGGGCCTAATACAAATGGCTCTCAGTTTTTCATCACCCACGGGCCTACCCCCCACCTTGATGGTAAACACACCGTCTTTGGCGAAGTGACTCAGGGGCAAGATGTAGTTGATGCTATTGCTCAGGGCGATAAGATCGAGTCCATCGAGGTGAAAGACTGCACAGACGCGCTCTTTACTGCTCAGGAGTCCCGCATCGCGGACTGGAACGCAGCCCAATAAAAATTAACAGATTATGATCTACTTGCTCTCACCGGCTAAGACGCTTGACTACGATTCCGAGACCCCATCTGTCCGTGCGACGATGCCTCGTTTTCTTGAGCATTCGGCTGAGTTAGCAGCGATCATGAAAACAATGACGCCAGCGGACCTGGAAAAGCTTATGGGCATTTCCAGTAAGCTGGCTGATCTAAATGCAGAGCGTTTTGAGCAATGGCGCACGGACTACAGTAAGCCGGAAGGCCGTGGTGCCATCTTTGCATTTAAGGGAGATGTTTACCAAGGCCTCGCTGTTGAGGACTGGAAAAAGGAAGACTTTGCGGTAGCACAAAAGTCGCTCCGTATACTCTCCGGTCTATATGGTATATTACGGCCACTGGACCTTATGCTGCCCTATCGCCTTGAGATGGGGAAAAAAGTCACCACCGAGCGTGGCACGAACCTCTATCACTTCTGGGGGAGTCTCCTTACCGAGAGTTTGAATAAAGATCTCAGTGGTGCAGATGATGCCGTGATTAATCTGGCGTCTAACGAATATTTTTCAGCGATCAAGCCTAAGTCGCTTATTTCTCCAGTGATTACACCCGTTTTTAAGGACTGGAAAAATGATAAGTATAAGGTGATTTCATTTTATGCTAAAAAGGCACGTGGCGAGATGGCCGCCTGGGCTATCCAAAACAATGTTACCAGCCCCGCAGAATTAAAAAAATTCAAGGGTGGTGGCTATAAATACGATAAAGCCCTCAGCGATGCCAACAGCTGGCTCTTTACTCGCAAACAAGACTAGCGAGTTACCCGCTCTATGTGTGGGGGTTTACACAAAGTGGGCCGTATTTAAAAATACGGAAAGTATCTTGATATTGTAACGTTTCGTGTAAATTATCTTGATGTCTTAACTTAATTCTTAATTACAGCTTAGATTACTATTCTTACCCTTTCTATTATGATCAAATCATCTCTCGCTATCAGTAGTGTAATCCTTGCTTTCACGACCCTTGCGGGTGCGGAGGTTATAAAGCCAAACATTATTTTTCTCTTTGCAGACGATCAGAGTACTAACTCCGTAGGCTGCTACGGGAATGATGATGTGAAGACTCCTCACATGGATAAACTAGGAGCAGATGGCATGATCTTTGATCGCCACTATGATACCACGGCTATCTGTATGGCTAGTAGGGCCAATGCTTTTACTGGTATGTATGAGTATAAGACTGGTACTAACTTCAGCCACGGTGATATGAAGCCCGAGGTCTGGGGGAAATCTTATCCTATATTACTCAGAGAGGCTGGTTACTTTACGGCCTTTGCTGGTAAATTTGGTATGAAGGTACAGGGAAAAGGGCTCTGTGAAACTGACTTTGATATGTGGGGCGGAGGTCCAGGTCAGACGAGTTATACGACTAAGCAGAACCGTTCCATGAAGAAGTATGCCGGCGAGTTTCCCCACTCCACACTCTCATACGGAGCTTTTGGCCGTGATGCCATCCGTGAGGCAATAAGGCTAAAGAAGCCACTCTGCCTTTCTATCAGCTTTAAGGCACCTCATATGCCCGCTATACCTGACCCTCAATTTGACGACATTTACAAAGACAAGGTTTTCACAAAGCCGGCTAACTACGGCCGTGAATTTGCTGAGCACCTCTCTGAGCAGAGTAAGAAGGGCCGACAGTATGATCGTTTTGAGAGCTGGGACTACGATAAGAACTATGATGGTGTTATGCGTATCTACCACCAGCAGGTCTACGCCATTGACGTAGCTCTAGGGATGATCCGTAAGGAGCTAGATACTCAGGGTGTGGCGGATAATACTGTGATTATTTACTCTAGTGATAATGGCTTTATCTGTGGTTCTCACGGTTATGGATCTAAGGTCCTACCTATGGAGGAGTCCTCGCGTGTGCCGCTGATGGTATATGATCCTAGAATTATTACTGCGGGTAAAGGACTGCGAAGTAAGATGCTCACTGGTAATATAGATTTTGCACCTACTATCCTAGAGCTTGCTGGACTCCCTATTCCTAGCAACGTGGATGGTAAAAGCCTATTACCTACTCTACTGAACCCTAAAAAAGGGGGGCACGATCAGCTAGCCCTCATGAACACCTACGGTAACATACCTACCACCGCAATGAGCGTGGTTACTCAGCGCTATAAATATACCTTCTGGTGGTTTGGTAATAAAAATATGGAACCTACTGAAGAATTATTTGACCTTCAAGAGGATCCACATGAGCTTGTGAACTTGGCGACTGATGTTACTCAGGCTGAGCTACTATCTTCAATGCGTAAACGCTATGATCAGCAGCATACACATCTCAAAACAGAGGGGGTGGATTACAACGGCTATGATCGCTACCGGATTGTCTTTGATCGTAATCTCTCCGTTGAGCAAAAATCTCTAGAAAGAGCTCAGAAAAAGAAATAGCCGTAGGCTGATGAATCAGCCCGCTAAGAACTCGTAATCAGTCTCATAGGTATTAAATATACGCTGCGGCAATAAAAATTAGCCTTGGCTAATTTTTATTGACCTCAAGTTAGTTTGCTTGTAGGCAGTGAGCATGACAAAAAAGATTGTAGTAATAATTTTAGTGCTTACCGCCGTAGTTGGTGGCGTGGCATGGCTATTAAGAAATGAGCCCGCGGATGGAGGGATGGGTTTTGACGAAAGTGCAGAGCTTAAGGTGGTGACTACCTCCACGATGGTTACGGATATGGTGAAAACCGTAGGTGGAGAGCGTATTTCAGTGATCGGCCTCATGGGTTCTAAGGTGGACCCACATAGTTTTCAGGTGACAGCCGCGGCCTCAGCCGCACTGAAAAAGGCGGATATGGTTATCTACAGCGGCCTTCATCTTGAGGGTAAGATGCAAGAGACTCTGGAAAAAAGAGCTGAGGAGAAAAAAGATACCTGTGCTGTCACTGAGGGTATTCCTAAAGCGATGTTACTTAAGCCTGAGGAAGACTTTGAGGGCTACCATGATCCACACGTATGGGGGAATCCAGAAGTATGGGCTCACTGCCTAGCTGTAGTGGTAAAAGCTCTATCAGATGCAGATCCAGAGGGGGCAGAGGGGTATGCAGAGCGTGCAGAGCAGTATAAGCAGGAACTTATGAAACTACATATATGGGCTAAGGCCCGCATGGGAGAGGTACCTGTTCCGCAACGGGTGTTAGTCACTAGTCATGATGCCTTCTTCTATCTTGGGCAGGCCTATGGCTTTGAAGTGCGTGGTCTACAAGGGGTGTCTACTAATTCAGAAGCAGGTCTAAAAGATCGTGCAGAGCTTGTTAGTTTTATCAAGCAGCGCAAGCTTAAGATGATCTTCCCTGAATCCAGTGTGAACGCGAAGGGGATCAGAGCCGTGGCGGATGAAGCTGGTGTTAAAGTCAGCGCTCATGAATTATTCTCAGACGCTATGAGTGAGCCTGGTGACATAGTAGAGGTCAATGGTGAGAGCTATGACCGAGGAACCTACATCGGTATGATGAAGCATAATATTAACAGTATCGTAGAAGGGCTTAAATAACTATGGCTACCGCACTAGAAACGCACGATCTCACAGTTACGTACCATAAGCGGCCAGTGCTTTACGGCATTGATGTGGCTGTGCCGGAGGGGAGTCTCGTAGGCATCGTGGGGCCTAATGGCGCGGGGAAATCTACCTTGATTAAGTCGATCATGGGCGTGGTGCCATCGTCTGGGGGCTGGGTAAAAGTTTTTGGTAAACCACTTAAAGAAAACCTCCACCGCGTGGGCTATGTGCCGCAGCGTGAGAGTGTGGACTGGGACTTTCCGGTAACAGTTATGGATGTAGCCCTCATGGGGACATACGGGCGCCTAGGGCTATTCCGTAGACCGGGTAAAGCGGAGAAGCTGAAGGCCAAGGAGGCTCTGGAAAAAGTAGGGATGCTCCCATACTCAAATCGGCAGATAGGGAATCTGAGTGGCGGTCAGCAGCAGCGAGTATTCCTCGCCCGTGCACTTGCGCAAGATAGTGACCTCTATCTTATGGATGAGCCTTTTGCCGGCGTGGATGCAGCTACAGAGGCTGCGATCATAGAGTTACTAAAGGAGATGCGGGAACGTGGTAAAACGGTGTTGGTAGTACATCATGATCTACAGTCTGCGAGTGAGTATTTTGATAAACTGCTACTACTGAATATGCGGTTAGTGGCCTTTGGTGATGTGAAGGAGGTTTTCACCCCTGAACTACTTCAGAAAACATACGGTGGCAGGCTGACCATCCTCAGTGAGGTGGCAGATCGTGCGGCGAAACTCTAGATCATTCTCGTTGTGGACTTACTTATGATGTTAGATTTGCTCATCCCCTCCAGTGGGGCTGGGAAGGCTATTCTAGCAGCTGTTTTACTAGGGGCAGGTTCTGGTCTGTTAGGCAGCTTTGTGGTGTTACGGCGTATGGCGCTGATGGGGGATGCCATTTCTCATGCAGTGTTACCGGGTGTAGTGGCGGGGCTGATCTATAGCCCGGAGCGCTCTCCTTTAGTGATCTTTTTATGTGCAGTGGCCGCAGGTCTGTTAGGGGCGGGGCTAGTACGTGCAATGATGGCTACTACGCGTCTGAAGTCAGACACTGCACTGGGTATCGTGCTGGCATTCTTTTTTGCTTTTGGTATCATGTGGCAGTCGCGTAATCAGGAAAGCACTGCAGGAGTGATGAACTTTTTGTTTGGTAATATAGGTGCGATCAATACGGCTGACCTGCGGATGATGATGCTTGCTACAGGATTGTTATGCATTGTGGTTTTTGTTCTGAAGCGTCCTCTACTGGTGATGAGTTTTGATGAAGGATTCTCACGTGGCCTGGGCTATCCGGTGCGTTTTCTAAATGCTGTATTCTATTTTTTGCTAACATTCTCTGTGGTGGTGGGTCTACAGGCCGTGGGGGTGGTCTTGGTATCGGCCATGCTGATTACCCCGGCTGCGTCCGCGTATCTGCTGACCGACCGCTTTGGTAAAATGCTCGTTCTTTCTATGGCCTTTGGAGTGTTTTCAGGTGTAGTAGGCGGGCTGGTCTCTGCTAGTGTGAACGGTATGCCTACTGGGCCGGTGATTACGCTGGCGGCTACTTTAGTATTTGCGCTGACTTATTTTTTAGCACCACAGCATGGGGTTCTGGCGAAGGTGCTACGCAGGGGGCGGCGGCGGCGGCGTGTGTATCGTGAAAATACCCTTAAGGCGATTTATCAGATTCAGGAGGCGAGTGGTTTCTCTCACGAGGATGTGGACCTAATCGATCTAGCGCAAAAGCGGCGTAATACAGAGGATCATGCGCGCAAGGAGTGCGCTGCCCTGTTACGGCACGATTTCATAGAGCTCTCCGCTGATGGCCAAGCAGTGAGGCTCACCACCTCTGGCTGGAGGCGTGCCATGGAGATGGTGCGTAATCACCGCCTCTGGGAGCTGTATCTAACTAATGAGGCAAACTATGCAGACGATCACGTGCACGAGGATGCGGAGAAGATTGAGCACATCCTCGGTGCTAATACTGTTAAACAACTAGAGCAGGATCTGGATTTCCCAGAATTAGATCCTCACGGTAAACCTATCCCCCAGCCCCAGCTCGTAGCTTCTCCCATCGTATAATATGAACTATCTTACTATTCCATGGGAAAGCTTCGGTATCGGAGCCTTTTGGCTGATGCTGATGGCCTTTCTGGTGGCGCTGCCATGCTCGCAGATGGGATCATTTCTCATACTCCGCCGCATGGCACTGACTGGAGATGCCATTAGCCATAGTGTGTTTCCTGGTGTGGTTATAGCCTTTGTCCTCATCGGTGATTTAGCCTCACCATGGTTGATCGTAGGTGCTGGGCTGGCAGGGCTTGTTTCTACAGTGTTTATTGAGCTGATACACCGGAAGACAAGGGTGAAGCAGGATGCTGCTACGGGTATTTCCTTTACTGCACTTTTTGCGCTTGGTGTGGTTTTAATGGAATCCATGCTTGGAAAAAATGTAGATCTAGATCTGGACTGTGTGCTACACGGGAGGCTGGGGCTTTTACTCGAAGAGGCACATGTGGAAATATTAGGTGCGCAGGTGCCGCAGCCTATCTTGGTGATGGCGGGAGTGTCAGTGGTGACTATCTTAGCGATGGTTGTTTTTTACCGTGTGCTACTATTAAGTTCATTTGATGCGGGTCTGGCGGCCTCCTACGGCTATAAGCCGGTGGTGATCCATTACTGCCTTATGTTTGTGGTGTCTTTTATCGTGGTGGCAGCTTTTCAGGCGGTAGGGGCTATCTTAGTGATTGCGCTTCTTATTTTACCGGGGGCGGCTGCCTACCTCTGCACTCATCGGCTTAAAATTATGCTGCTACTAGCTGGGCTCCATGCGCTGCTCTCCGCAGTGGGTGGGCTTTATTTACATGTTTGGTTTAATACGGATATGGCCTCTGCTGTAGTGGTCTGTGGAGGTGTGCTCCTTTTACTTACTTGGCTACTGGGACCTGTAGATGGTCTAATGTGGAAATGGTTGAAGGAGGAAGGTAGGCAGCCTGATGATGATACCTCACATTCGACTTGATCCGCTGGGTTTGAGACGTTAAGCGATAGGCTCCCTTAGGGGGATTATATTATGGCTATCCAACGCGCACTTCTTTCCGTTTCAGATAAATCAGGTCTCGTAGATTTCGCACAAGGTCTTCATGACCACGGTGTAGAGCTGCTCTCCACAGGTGGCACATCCAAAGCTCTCCGTGAGGCAGGGCTGCCAGTCATAGATGTTTCTGAGTTTACTAATGCACCTGAACTCTTTGAAGGTAGAGTAAAAACTCTCCACCCCAAGGTGCACGGTGGTCTTCTCCATAAACGGGATGATGCTGATCATCTGAAGCAGGCTAAGGAGCATGATATTCCTCCTATTGATCTTGTGGTGGTAAATCTTTACCCATTTGAGGAAACAGTCGCCAAAGATGGGGTTTCTCTTGAGGAGGCTATTGAGAACATTGATATCGGTGGGCCATCCATGCTTAGAAGTGCAGCTAAGAACTACAAGAGCGTTACTGTAGTTACCGAGCCTGCTGATTATGAGCGGGTATTGTCTGAGATGAAGGAGCACGCTGGTGATACCTCCTTTAAACTCCGTGAAGAACTAGCAGTTAAAGTTTTCCTACGCACCTCTACCTATGATACTGCCATCACTAACTACCTCTCCCAGTCAGGTGAAGGCACTCGCTCCCAGCTTACTGTTACACTGCCACTAGATCGTGAGCTGCGTTACGGCGATAACCCTCATCAGCCTACCACTCTCTATGGTAACTTTAGCGATGTATTCTCCCAGCTACAGGGAAAGGAGCTGAGCTATACAAACATTCTTGATATTGAGGCTGCTGCGGATCTGATCACTGATTTCGTAAAGCCTACCGTAGGTATTTTAAAGCACACTAATCCTTGTGGTATGGGGCAGGATGCAGAGGATCTCCGTAAGGCGTGGCAACTAGCTTATGAAACAGATACCCAGGCGCCATTTGGTGGTGTGATAGTAGTAAACCGTTCTTTAACAGAGGGTCTTGCACGCATTATCTCCTCAATCTTTACTGATGTTATCATCGCTCCGGACTTTGATCCAGAAGCCCGTGCTATCCTTCAGAAAAAGAAAAACCTTCGCCTTATTAAGCTAAATACTGAAGCCTGGGAGGGGGTAAGAAAGGAGCCTGTTATCCGCTCCGCTCCCGGTGGACTGATGGTTATGGGGCGTGATCATACTACACTTGGCCTTGATAATATCGAGGGTAAAGTAGTGACCAAGCGCCCACCGACAGAGGATGAAATCCGTGCGATGCGCTTTGGATGGAGAGTGGTAAAGCATGTTAAGTCTAATGCCATCGTCTACGCAGGTGCTGACCGTACATTGGGTATTGGCGCAGGGCAGATGAGCCGTGTGGACTCTTCACGTATCGCAGTCTGGAAGGCTAATGAAGCAGGGCTTTCATTAAAAGGTAGTATCATGGCATCAGATGCTATGCTGCCCTTCGCAGATGGCCTTAATGCCGCTATCGAAGCCGGTGCTACTGCCTGTATTCAGCCTGGCGGTTCCATCCGTGACCAAGAAGTCATTGATGCTGCAGACGCTGCGGGTATTGCGATGGTCTTCACAGGCCACCGCCATTTCAGGCACTAAGCTTTTTTCTACTGACCTCAGTTACCATGAGTAACTGGGGTCTGGGGAGGGCTAGAAGGAGAGGACAAAGCTCCCGCCGGAGGAGACTGCTGAGGCTACGTCTATGTGAACCCAGCGGAGTGCATACCTAGGGCCCCATGAATCACTGACAGCTAGCTCATTGGTTTTTTCATTGTAGCCGATGATCATGCAAATGTGGTGATTTTTATCAATTCGCTTAAGGCGTGGCACTACTTCAGTGGCAGCTGCTTGGAGTTTGGTAGCCCATGCTTCGTAATCTTTTACTTTAGTTCTTTCAGCGGTGGTTGAGGTAGCGATTTTATTATACTCTGTTAGACTACGCATCCGCCAGAGGATGGGGACTCCTTGGTCAATGTGTTTTTTGACTTCTCTCATCCCAATCTCGCGATCAAATTTGACGGGTTTAAATTTACGAGCTTTGCTGCGGACGATACGTTCACTATTTTCTTTAAGTAAGTTAGTGTCTGTTCCTCGTTCAGGGTCTGTGGCGCTGACGGCGAGTAAATACATGTCTGCAGGAACACCCATGTAGCGCATGGCTCTCTCCATGGTGGCTGGAGCACAGTATCCCTTCGGGCCTTGGTCTACCATGGGGATATTCTGGATAAGGTTATCCCCATTAGTTTTTGTTAAAACGTTCTTGGCCTTGATTTTTTTCATTTCACTGTCGGTGACACGAGCAACCTTACCTTGATTATCTGCTACGGAGGTGGGGATGATAGAGAGGCTGACGTATTCATTCTCTAGCTCAGAGAGGATAAATGAGTGCTCTCGCCAGTCCCAACGCTTTACTTTGCGGCGATCATTCTTTTCACCAAAATACTGGATTTCGGGTTCGTCAAATTTTTTATTAAGTGCGGTGGTGATAGTTTTAGCATCTAGTTCGATGGCTTTGTCTAGGGACTCTGGTGGGTCTTGCCCTGCGTAGACTTTTTTAAAGTGATTTTGGCCAACACCGAATTTACTGCCGTAGTCCCCTTTATTTGCGAAGACGAGTGAGATTTGACCAGTCTTCTCTTCTGAGTCCCCGTAGAGGGTGACACAGTAGGGGTGAGCCCCTAGGAAGCTGCCAGCACCGCGAGTGTAGAGACGGTAGCTACGCATACTCTCTACGGTAGATTCTGCTCTAACGCCTAGTCGCTGAGCTACGGTTTGCACGGGTTCATCCCACAAGGGGGCAACACCAAAGATGGTTATACCTATCAATTTATTTACATCACGAAATTCCTGCGCAGCGGTTTTTCTCTGCTGCACTGTGTAGGCGTGAATTTTACTGACGGAGTCATCTGTGAGGCTACTGAGTGCTAGGGTATGGCGTTTTCCAGAATTTAGACGGATGGTGACGTTCTTATCATCTGAGCTGATGATATTAGCTGTGATATTACGGCCATTTGCTTTATCTGTGAGTTGAAAGCTTTCTGCGGCACTGAGAGAGAATACGGTTAGGCTTAAACTAACTGTTAGTAGGGGAAGCAGTTTGTTGGTGATGGGGGGCATAATCTAGTAAGCGGGGAGCTACGGTTTTTTTATTTAACTAATATAGTGGATATGAATTAGATTTATTTTTGATCTACAAATTTGAAATCTACTCGTTGCTGTTCCATGTCTACGTGGGATACATGACACTGGTGCTGCTGACCTACGGTGAACATTTGTTCGTAGGGGCCGGTGAAGCGCATGAGATTCGCTTCGAACTGCCATTCTTTACCGCTTTTGAGGGCAGGGAGGTCTTCCGTTTTAATAAGCCCTTTGGTCTGTATATCTACGGCTTCTACAAAGAGGCCAAAGTGGCGCACTTCAGTGACCACTACATTGAAAGTAGGTGGGTTTTCATCTTCACTGCACATGTGGAGATACTGGAGCATCTTCAAACGGCGTGATTCATTTTCGGCCTCGGCCGATGTGCGCTCTGTCTCAGAGATATGCTGGGCAATCTGAGCGATAGCACCTGCGCTGGGAGTTTTATCAATTTTTTCCGGAGGGTTTCCAAGATGTCGCTGGAGTGCACGGTGAACGATGAGGTCTGCGTAGCGGCGGATGGGGGAGGTGAAGTGGCAGTAGTCAGTCTTCGAGAGCCCGTAGTGACCGAGAGGGTCTTGGAAATAGGCGGCGCGTTTGAGTGACTTTAGGAGGCCTATTTTAATGGCAGGTTCTTCGATGCTGCCTTTAGCGTCATTAAGGAGTTTCTGGATGTGTTTTTTATTAGTTAGGTCACCGGGCTTATAGCCGTGGAGTTTAGCGAGTTCTGCGTAGTCGTTTAGTCTATCTGGGTCTGGATCTTCGTGAATGCGGTAGACGGTGCCTTGGGATTTATTTTTGAGTAGTTTGGCGGCGGCTTCATTAGCCACGAGCATAAATTCCTCAATGAGCTGGTGGCTCTCGTTATAGTCGCTTTTTTCAATACCCGTAGGCATACCTTTATCATCTAATACTACCTTGACTTCGGGCATGTCTAGATCCAGTGCGCCGTTTTCAAAGCGGCACTTTCTGAGTAGGGAGGCGAGTCTCCAAGCCTCGTGCAGCATAGCGGTGATTTTAGGGTTTTCTTCAGGGAATTTCTTTGCGAGGTCATCTTCAGAGACCATTAGTATCTCCTGTGCTTCCTCGTAGGTGTAGCGGCGGGCGGAGTGGATAACGGCGCGTGTAAACTTAGAGGATTTGATTTTACCGTCATCAGAAATACGCATGAGGCAGCACTGAGTGAGACGGTCTACCTCCGGCATGAGTGAGCAGAGGTGATTAGAGAGCTCACGTGGAATCATAGGTAGCACGCGGTCTGCCATGTAGGTGGAGTTTCCGCGTACTACGGCTTCTTTATCCAGCGCGCCGTTAGGCTTTACGTAGTGAGAGACGTCTGCGATGTGGACGCCTAGTTGCCAGTCGCCGTTTTGCATTTTTTGCACGCTGATGGCGTCATCGAAGTCCTTAGCGTCATGTGGGTCGATGGTTATGACGATGTTCTCGCGCCAGTCGTCACGGTCTTGTAGGTCTTTTTCTGTGACATGATCGCCAAAATCTTTGGCAGCCTTTAGGACGTTATCAGGAAATTCTGTGTGTAGCCCGTGTTTATGAACAATTGAGAGCATGTCCACACCGGGGGTGTCAGGCCAGCCTAGGATCTCGGCGATACAACCGCGTGGAGCACTGTTAGGGTTATCCCACTGGGTGAGTTCTACGGCGACTTTTTGGCCGGATTTAGGTGCTGGGGTGTCAGAGGTTTTCTTTTTAAGAGGGTCAATAGTTACATCTGGAATTTGGGTGTCGTCTGGCTGCACATGGGTGAATTTCCCCTGTTTAAAGTAGGTGCCGATTATGCGTGCCATACCGCGCTCTACGATTTTTTCCACGTATCCGGCGGCTTCATCATCTGGTGCTTTCATACCGGCGGCTTTCTGGGCACGGCCACGGCGGCGATTCGCCCATTCTGGTGGGCCAATGCGATCGATACGGACCATGACCTGATCACCATTCATGGCAGTGAAGCTCTTGTTAGAGGGGATGAAGACGCGGCTGAATTTTTGTAAATCTATGCCCGAAGCCTCATTTGAGGGGTCACTGACATCTGGATAGAACCAAGCGTTACCAGAGCTTTGGTAGCGTAGTTTACCAATAAGAAGGGCGCCGTTGCCTGGCTTTTGGCGTTTGCCCTTATGGTCTCTACCACGGGACTCTCGCTTACTGTTTTGTGTGGCTTTGCCTTGGTCGCCTGAGCGCGAGCGTAGCTCAAAGGCCCCCTTTTTACCTCTGACGATGAGGCCTTTACCTTCTAGTTTGATGAGCTCTGCACGAAGTTCTGAGCGTTCGTGTGGTTTTAATCTAAGTGTGCGAGCGAATTCAGATTTATTAAGAGGGCGGTAGTCAGGGGATTTCATGAGCACTCGTATACGCTCTCGAAGGTTATTCATACTGCCATTGTGCTGAGAAATAGAGGATTGAACATGATATTTTTAATGTTTTTAAGGATTTGTTTTTACAGGTATTGTTTAGGCTAGCGATAAGATTGTGCTGTCTTTTTATAGATAGATCAGGAGTCCCTATTAGGTATTTGAAAACTGAGTGACATATCAGATTGCCAAATCCCAAGTTTTACATTATATTCACAGAATAATCCAATATAACCGATGAAAGTAATATATAAAAAAAATAAAGGCTTTACTCTAGTTGAGCTACTGGTGGTGATAGCTATTATCGCTGTTCTTGCTGGTATAGCTACGCCCGCGATTCTCTCCGGTCTGAAAAAGGCGAAAATTACCAAGGCCGTGAGTATCTGTTCTGCATTTGAGAATGCGGTGGAAAATTTTGAGCGCGAATATAACTACCTGCCGTATGGTGGTGGTGGGAATTCGCCAACTACAGATGAGGAGCTACGTAGTGATGCTGCGGGCGGTCTTGTTGCTGTGCTTGCTGGGGCTGATGATGATCTGAACTTTAAGAAAATTAAGTTTTTTGATACTGATGAAGCTACGGCAAACAGAGATGGTATGGATGTCGATTTTACAGCCGGTACCGCTACTCTTTATGATCCATGGGGAGAAACCTATTTCATCATTGTTGATTACGACCTTGATGACAGAGTTGAAGATCCTTTTGATGAAGATGCCGAGATAGCTAGATCTGTAGTTATATACAGCTTGGGACCGGATATGGAGGGCGGTGATGCAGGTCAGAATAGAGACAATGCTCAGAATTACTAAGAGTAATTAGAGAATTTACCAAGTGGCACGGAGTGATCTGTGCCGCTTTTTTTATGCGATAATGTAGGTGGCTTATTTACCGAAGCGTAGCTGGTGGATTGTCTTCCCTTGGCTTTCCCATAATTGCTGAAAGTCAGTCTTAGGGTAGAAAAAGCTATGTTCGCCGTGGTCTTCCCACGGGAGCGGCTGGAATTTTTTGAAGGTCTCTATTTCCTCGCAGACCCATTCGTGATAACCGGGGTGATCTGTTTTAAATAGAAACTCGCCATCGGCAGTGAGTAGTTCATGGAGGCATTGGAGAAAGTGCTGCTGCACGACTCTGCGCCTGTGGTGACGTGCCTTAGGCCATGGGTCTGGACAGAGGAGGTGTAAGCGGCTAACTGAGGACTTTTCTAGTAGCCACTCGAGGGTGTAGGAGCTTTCAAGGCGTAGTACCTTGGCGTTAGTGAGTCCGAGGTGTTGGATGTTTTTACAAACGCCGCGGACTCTGCCCAGTAGCCGCTCTACGCCTAAGAAGTTTCTTTCTGGGTAGTGCTGGGCCATTTTTATAAGAAAGGTGCCGTCACCACAGCCAAGGTCTATTTCTAGTGGTAAATCTGGATTTCCATCTGCAAAAATGTCGTCAGAGGAGTGTTTACGGAAAAAATTATCAGGCATATATTCGCGCTGCTCTGGTGGGCGTGAGCAGGATGATGAGGTGCTTGGCATGCAAGAAGCATGAAGTTTGTAGTGTGAAGTTTGAAGCTTTAAGTTATGAATCTGTTGTGAATATTCCTGAGCTTGAAAAGGCGTTTCAGAAAAACTTTACTGAGCGTAACGAAATAGGTGCTTCTGTATGTATTTGGCAAGGAGGGGAGGAGGTTGTTTCTCTACATCAAGGGTGGTGTGAGCGTGCTCAGGAGAGGGCGTGGACGCAGGATGCCATCGTGCCATTCTACTCTACTACTAAGGGGCTGGCTCTGGGGACGTTATTACTCATCATGTCTGAGAAGGGGGTATCTCCTGAAAACTTAGTAACGGATATCTGGCCTGAGTTCCCTGTGAAAGAAGGGCGTATCGCCCAGCTACTATCACACCAGCTAGGGTTAGCTGCTCTGGACGTGGGGGCAGATACTATGGACTATGAGGCTGTGATTCATGCGATCGAAAAACAGTCACCGCTGTGGACTCCCGGTACGGAGCATGGCTACCATCCGCGCACTTATGGCTTTATGTTAGATGAAATGGTAAGGCGTCTAACAGGTAAGTCACTGGGTGAGATGTGGCGCGAGAAGATAGCTGTGCCACTAGATCTGGATGCATGGATAGGCCTACCGGAGAGCGAGTTTAGCCGGGTGGCTACGCTCTATCCGGGGAGGCAGAGTCAGGCGGACTTGCAGAGTGGCTTCTATAAAGAGCTTAATAATGAGGGGTCTCTGGTGCGGAAGGCTTTTGTCTCCCCTAGGGGGCTACACTCAGTACGTGAGATGAATGAACCTCGTGCATGGATGTCAGGATTGCCTGCGATGGGGGGGGTGGGTTCTGCGCGAGCGGTTGCAAAGTTCTACCAGGCCGCCTGTGGGGCGATTTCATTTTTCCCAGAGGAGGTTCAAGGCTGGATGCAGCAGGTGCAGAGCTCTGGGTTTGACTTGGTATTACAGACGCAGACAGCATTCTCCTGCGGATTTCAGCTAGATCCCTTGGATAGGGTGGGGCGTAAACAGCGGCACCATTATGGTATTTCCAAGCGTGGCTTTGGCCACCCGGGTGCAGGAGGTAGTCATGCGTTTGGAGATCCTGATTCTGGGATTTCTTTTTGTTATCTGATGAACCAAATGGAACTGAGCCCTATGCCTGGGGTGAAAAGTCTGGATATGATCCGTGCGATTTACCTCTAGGGCTTGCAACTTTTCTGCTTCTGGTGCACAGCAGCGGCATGCATTCCTTCTATTATAAAAACGCCTCACTGCACTGTGAGGGTGTCGATCTTGTAACACTGGCCGATGATCACGGAACACCGGCTTATGTTTATAGTGCCAGTACCTTTCGAGATAACTATCGTCGCCTTGATGACGCACTTGCTGAGATTAACCACGGTATTGAATATGCGGTGAAGGCAAACTCTAATCTATCGGTTCTTAAGCTGCTAGTTGATGAGGGTAGTGGCTTTGATATCGTCTCTGGTGGTGAACTGCGCCGCGTGCTTGCAGCAGGTGGAGACGCTGGAAAGTGTACCTTCGCTGGCGTAGGTAAGACACGTGAAGAGATAGAATACGCGCTCACTGAGGGGATTTATTGCTTTAATGCTGAGAGCGAGGAGGAGGTGGTATTTATTAGTAAAGTAGCTTCTGAGATGGGGGTAAACGCTCCTGTGGCATTCCGCGTAAACCCCAATGTAGATGCCAAGACGCATAAATATATCTCCACCGGAAAGTCTGAGAATAAGTTCGGTGTCGATTTTGAAGTGATTGAAGAGGCATATGCTCGTGCGGTAGAACTCCCTAATATTACGTTGCGAGGTCTACAGATGCACATCGGCTCTCAGCTCACATCTCTTCAGCCATTCATGGAGGCTGTGGAAAAAGTATCACCCCTCGCTATTAAGCTCAAAGAAACTTACGGCATCGAATTTTTCTCCATCGGAGGAGGAATAGGCATTGTCTATGAATCCGCACTAGAGTCCGGCCAAGCAGAATGGTGGGATGCTCAAGATAAAGAGGCTCAGCCACTGACCGTTGAGCAGTATGCTGCAGGTGTAGTTCCTATTTTAAAGAAGACTGGGTTAAAGATTCTGCTCGAGCCGGGTCGATATATTGCTGGTAATGCAGGGGTGTTACTGACTCGCTGTCTTTATGAGAAAAAAGGTTCAGCGAAAACATTCCGCATTGTGGATGCAGGGATGAATGATCTAATTCGTCCTGCGCTTTATGAAGGCCACCACGAGATTGCTCCTTTAAAAGAGTCTGCTGATGGAGGTGTTACTTCTGTTGATGTGGTGGGGCCAGTTTGTGAAACTGGAGACTTCTTCTGCCAAAGTAGAGAGTTACCCGATTTCGCCCCTGGAGATGCTATAGCCCTCATGAGTGCTGGTGCTTACGGCTTTGTCATGGCTTCAAACTATAATTCACGTGGGCTCCCTGTAGAGATTCTCGTAGATGGGTCTGAGGCTAGAGTGATTCGTCCACGCCAGACTATTGATGATATTTTAGCGAGTGAAAAAGAGTCACTCTAATTATCCTTTTTTGCGCTGAGTCTCTGAAAACTAGAGTAAAAAGATTAATTCCGACTTGTCACTGTGGGGAACTCTGCTAAACACGCCACTCCGCGCGGCGCGCAGGAATATCTTTTTGATTATCATTTCGTGGGCAATTCCACGGAATGAGTGCGTCACACTAATATAACAACCATCAAGAAAACACAAGATTATGGCACGTATTTTCGGTATTGAAATCCCGAATGAGAAGCGCATTGAAGCTTCTCTTCCCTACATCTATGGCGTTGGTCGTCAGACCTCCACACGCATTCTCGAACAAGCAGGAGTGGATCCAGATATCCGCACCGGTAAGCTTACCGAGGAACAGCTTGTGAAAATCGCTCAAGTAATCACCTCAGAGGGTATCCTCATTGAAGGTGACCTTCGTCGTGAACAGCAGGCAGCTATGAAGCGCCTCACTTCTATTAACTGCTACCGTGGTATCCGCCACCGCGTCGGTCTTCCCGTTCGTGGTCAGCGCACCGGCACTAATGCTCGTACCCGTAAAGGTAAGAAGCGTACAGTGGGCGTAGTGAAGTAATTAACCAATATAACTAATCTATCATTATGTCTGAAGAAGAAATCAAAGAGGATGCAGTGGAAACACCTGCTGCCGAAGCTCCTGAAGCTGCGGCTCCTGAAAAAGAGGAAGTCTCTACTGCTGCACCTGCCGCCACTGAGGATGCTGTTGCTACTGAAGAAGAGGCTCCTAAGGCTCCTGAGAAAAAGCGTGATATCTTCGCCGAACTTATCGGTGAAGATGAAGAGCAAGTCCGCATTCACAAGGCCAAGAAGAGCAAGAACGTAACCTCCGGTATCGTTCACATCACAGCTACTTTTAATAATACTCTTGTAAGTGTTACCGATTACTCTGGTAACTCTATTGGATGGTCAAGCGCTGGTAAGATGGGCTTCAAGGGGTCACGTAAGAGCACTGCATACGCAGCTCAGGTGGTTTCCCAAGATGCATGCCGCCAGGCGATGAGCCACGGCTTCAAGGAAGCAGAAGTTCGCGTAAAGGGCCCAGGGTCCGGACGTGAGTCTGCTGTTCGTGCCGTTCAAGGTTTGGGGATCAGCATCACAACCATCAAGGATGTGACACCTATCCCTCACAACGGCTGCCGCCCTAAGAAAGCGCGTCGTGTATAATTAGCACATTTTACTAACTCTTTAACTATTTACTACTATGGCTCGTTATACTGGCCCAAAAGACAAAATCAGCAGACGCTTTGGCGTCGCACTATTCGGACCTTCTAAGGCGCTTGAGCGTCGTAACTTCCCTCCTGGTCAACACGGCGTTCGCGCTGGCCGCAGGAAGAAGTCTGACTACGCAGTAGCCCTTGGTGAGAAGCAGAAGCTTCGTTTCCAATACGGTGTTCTCGAAAAGCAGTTTCGCCTTTACTATGCAGAGGCAAGTCGTCGCCGCGGAATTACCGGTGATCTTCTGCTTCAGATTCTTGAACTCCGCCTTGACAACGTTTGTTACCGTCTTGGCCTTGGTAATACCCGTTCTGCATCACGTCAGCTCGTGAACCACGGTCACATTCATGTGAACGGTAAGCGTGTAGACATTGCTAGCTACCAGTGCAAACCTGGTGATGTAATCTCTGTGCAGGATAAGCCAAGCTCGCAGCAGCTAGGTCTCCGCTTCATGGATCTCACTCAGGCAGTTCCACTTAAGGACTGGCTCGAACTTGACCGCACCGCTATGAAAGGCTCCATTACACGCGTTCCTGAGAACGACGATATGGACGCACAGGTGAATGTTCAGCTCGTGGTCGAACTTTACTCACGTTAATCAACGGAGTAATCAAAAACTTCAAAACGGCGGTTCACCTTGGTGGCCGCCGTTTTTTTGTGGGAAGATTGTCAGTGAATGATTTCTG
>JALZUC010000067.1 GCA_023301765.1 Akkermansiaceae bacterium
GGAGAAGACCCTCGCCGTTTCCAGCCATACCCAAATGGTGACTGGGCTAGATCTCGCATCAAGCAGATCGCCTCAGGCCGCTTTGGCGTCTCCGCTCACTACCTTGTTAATGCCGATGAGCTAGAAATTAAAATGGCTCAGGGTGCTAAGCCTGGTGAAGGCGGCCAGCTCCCAGGCCATAAGGTAAATGGTATCATTGCCCGTCTACGGAATACCCAGCCAGGCGTACAGCTTATCTCCCCTCCTCCACACCATGATATTTACTCTATTGAGGACCTCGCCCAGCTAATTCATGACCTAAAGGAAATCAACCCTCGTGCCAAAGTCACAGTAAAACTAGTGGCAGAAGCTGGCGTAGGCACAGTAGCCGCTGGAGTAGCCAAAGCAGAGGCAGACGTCATTCTTATTTCCGGACACGATGGCGGCACAGCAGCCTCCCCACTATCCTCCACAAAACATGCAGGACTCCCGTGGGAAATGGGCCTCTCCGAAGCCCAGCAGACACTCATGCTCAATAACCTTCGCTCCCGCGTTACACTACGCACAGACGGAGGCATGAAAACTGGCCGTGATATCATCACCGCAGCTATCCTAGGCGCTGAGGAATATAACTTTGGCACCATGGCCATGATCGCCATGGGCTGTGTCTATGTGCGCCGCTGCCACCTCAATAACTGCCCTGTGGGCGTAGCTACTACAGACCCCAAATGGCGTGCTAAATTTAAAGGCACACCAGAAATGGTAGTAAACTACTTCTACGCTGTTGCTGATGAAGCCCGTACACTCATGGCAAACTTAGGGGTAAGTAAGCTCGATGACCTCATCGGCCACCCAGAGTTCCTACGCCAGCGTGAGATTCCTGAGCACCCGAAAGCAAATAGTATTAACCTAAGCCCAGTACTTAAGGATGTAGCCCCTGTAGTAGCTAAATCACAAAACTGTGAACCAGACAAAGTAGCACGTATCTGCCAAGTCGAGCGTAACGACGGCATCCAGAAGCCAGCTCTCGATATTAAAATCCTCGAGGATCTAAAGAGCCAGATAAACAGCGATGATTTTGCCAGTCTCATGGACCGCCCTCCAGTAAATCTGGAATACGATGTCATAAATACAGACCGTAACCTTGGCACTCGCCTCTCAGGTCGCGTTGCCGAAGTTCATGGTAATACTGGTCTACCGGATAATACCATCAACCTCACTTTCCGTGGCTCAGCCGGCCAATCACTGGGCACTTTCCTCTGCGGAGGTATTTCTATCAAAGCCATTGGCGAAGCTAATGACTATGTCGGTAAAGGTATGGCCGGTGGCCGTATCGTAGTTCAGCCAGAAGACGATATTCAGTTCGAGCCAGGTGATAACGCCCTCGTAGGAAACACCTGCATGTATGGAGCTACCGGTGGAGAGCTCTTTGTAAACGGGCAAGCCGGTGAGCGCTTCTGCGTGCGTAACTCAGGCAGCACTGCCGTGTGTGAAGGCGTGGGCGACCATGGTTGTGAATATATGACTAATGGCACAGTCGTCATCCTTGGACTTACAGGAAAGAACTTCGGAGCAGGTATGTCTGGTGGCACAGCTTTTGTTTATGACAAAGATGGCCGCTTCCAGTCCCGTATTAACCCAGAAATGGTAGCCCCCTTACCGATCAAGCGTGAGCAAGATATTGCAGAAGTCAAAAAGCTAGTAGAAAAGCACCTTGAACTCACCGGAAGTGGACGTGCTAAGAGAATACTCGAAAACTGGGAAAAATCAATCTACCGCTTCATTCGCGTAATCCCTAAGGAGCTCGCAGAGCTAGAAGCCGCGGAAGAAGAATTCGAGGCTGCTACTAATCCACATACACCAGCTTAAGTGCAGGAATAGATCATTCTGAAAATAAAGTGCAGGCCTGTTTAACTAACAGCGCCTGCATTTTTTATACTATCCGCAAAGCCCTATTGAGCACCTTCAGGAGTAATCAGCTTCTTTAGATCTTTGATCCATTTCGGTGCCTGCTTGTGGGTAATATGTGTTTCTAAATGCTTAAGCATCTTTACAGCAGCACCCTGTTCATCTCCTGCATCAAAACAGTCCAGCTCCATCTCCCAAAGCAACTCCGGACGCTTCTCAGCGAGAAATTTTTCAAACTCTGGAGACCGGAGCGAGTCTTTAGTTCCTATGCGGTGGCTGTCATCCTCATGCCATTTCTCAAATACCTGAGCCTCATGAGAAATACGCTTATCCCATGCACGGCGTAGATCAGCAATGTTCTGCAAATTTCTCAGTGGAGGCATCACCACCTTATCATAAATCCTACCTATCTCTAATGCAGAGCTTGGCCAGTCCTTCACCTTAATGTTCAAACTATATGCTTGTGCAAATACAGAGCTCAGCACGTTTTTACTGAGTTCTTTACGGTGAGGTTTAAGAGTCTCTGCATTTTGAAAAATTTGATTCAAGTGCGTGATCGCACGCGGACCTAGCTTACTCAGGTCATCCTCACTATCCGCGGCCTCAATACTTAGAAGAAGCCATGAGAGCTGATGACGTAATGCCATCTTGAAAGAAGAAGCCCCCAATCTCTCCTTGTTATTCCGCTTCCACTCCCTGAACTCACTAGCCTTTTTCTGCTGATCAGTGTACTGAACTTTTTCGATACACTTTAAATACAGCTCCATAGTCGCAGAATCAGACTGAATAGCAGATCGATAATCTGTGATAGCACGGCGGTAAAGCCCACCTACGCGCTCCTCACTGAGTTGCTGAATTTTTTCCAACTGCGCTTCTACTGCTATACGGTCTGGCTCAGAAAGAGCCTTAGGGTCCTCATCTGCACATATTGTTAGCCATAGCGCCCATGAAGAAATCAAAAGAGCACACTTATGTTTAGCTGGGTAAAAGGAAGTGATAAAATCCATCGTATTACTCTTGTGTCAGATATTACCTGCTTTGGCAAAGAGGAATTAACTCCTAGAAAAATAGACAAACATATCTACACTACCGTTATTGTATCCTCATCCTACGGACAGCCTGAGCCTGTCCAAAAAACCTCCTCTCAGCCCCCGTTACACCATCATACTCATAAAATGAAGTATCTCCTACTCTACCTACTTTTCTATCCGCTTATCATATCAGCTAAGCCTAATATTATCTATATTAATGTAGATGACCTCGGCTGGTCTGACCTTGGATATCAAGGTAGTAAGTATTATGAAACCCCTCATATCGATGCTCTCGCTAAATCAGGAGCATCTTTCAGCCAAGCCTACGCACCAGCAGCAAACTGCGCCCCCAGCCGAGCCTCATGCTTGACGGGCCAGTGGACACCACGTCATGGCGTTTATACCGTATCCAGCTCGGCCCGGGGTAAATCAAAAAACCGCAAGCTTATACCCACTGAAAACACACCAACCATCAAAAATAAAAACCTCACTTTAGGAAATGTATTTAAGCAAGCCGGGTATCACACCTGTCACATTGGTAAATGGCATATCACCAAGGATCCCACACAAAACGGTTTTAATATAAACATTGGCGGAAATCACAAAGGTGGCCCATACGCAGGAGGCTACCACAGCCCCTATAACTACCCTAACCTCAGTCAAAAAAACACAGGCGAATACCTAACAGACAGACTTACCAATGAGGCCATTACCTATATCAACAAAGTAAAAGACCAACCATTTTTCCTCCATCTTGCCTACTACACTGTACACAGCCCCCTAGAGGCTAAAAAATCTAAACTGAAATATTTCAAACAAAAACCACCCACCAAAGAGCATAATAACCCTACCTATGCTTCCATGATCTCCAGTCTTGATGATAACATCGGTAAACTCATAAAAAACCTAACAGACCAAAAACTACTAGAGAACACACTCATTCTCTTCACCTCAGATAACGGCGGCGTATGGAACACCAGCAAGCAGTGGCCACTCCGTGCAGGGAAAGGCTCCTACTACGAGGGCGGTATCCGCGAGCCTCTCATACTCTCATGGAAAGGAAAGATAGCACCCGCACAGAGTATTGATACTCCAGTAACAGGTTTGGACTTTTTCCCCACATTACTAGCTGCGGCAGATATACAGAAACCCACTCAAAAAGTTCTTGATGGTGCTAACATCCTCCCTCTTACCCAAGGTCAAAACATCCTCCATAAACGTCCCCTATACTGGCACTTCCCCATCTACCTTCAGGGAGGAAATCAAGACAGCCAGGACCCCACCTTCCGCACTCGCCCAGGCTCTGCCATTCGCTACGGCAACTGGAAACTCATCGAATACTTTGAAACCGGTGAACTAGAACTCTACCATCTACAAAAAGATCCAAGTGAACGTAATAATCTCACTAGAAATTTCATCGAAAAAACAAAGACCCTCCACAACATGCTCAAGGAATGGCGCAAAAAAACAAACGCTCCTGTGCCATCAGAGAAAAACCCTGAATATCAGGCACCGTAGCAAACGATTTTTCTCAATAGCTCAATCATCAAAGATCTAGTATAAGCTAGCGAGAGTATACCTCCACTAGAGCTCTAAAGTTATCATTACACTAAACTACTCATCGGATAATTGAGTATCAGCAGTATCAGCAGTATCAGCAGTATCAGCAGTATCAGCAGTATCAGCAGTATCAGCAGTATCAGAAGTATCAGCAGTATCAGCAGTATCAGCAGTATCCGTAGTATCTTGTTTTGGAACGAGAGAATCAGCGTTCAAACAACAGAGTAAACGATAACTGGAGTA
>JALZUC010000068.1 GCA_023301765.1 Akkermansiaceae bacterium
CTTGAGCTTCTCTCGGTATTCCTCGAAGGCGTCGGAGATGTATTTAATGAAGATGAGACCTAGAACGACGTGTTTATACTCTGCGGCGTCGATGTTTTTGCGGAGCTTATCAGCAGCTTTGAAGAGCTGTTTTTCGAAGGGTTCGGAAGCTTTGGAGGATTTCTTTTTGGTAGGCATGGAGAGTTTTGTTAGTCCTTGGGGTGTTTCATTTTTTGTTTCCGCTTTCCCTTGATACTAGGTTTTGAGAGATTGGGGTCTTTAGTGGGCTATCCCACAATCACAAGTGAAGCGAAGGGTTAGGTTATCAATGAGTTGACTGAGCTAAATGATATGAGACTGCTCAGTCTAAGAAACACTCAATCGCGAGTAGATTAGGGTATCACGCAGAAATGTCAAAAACTCGTTATTAGATCTAATTGGCAGTCTGCTCACTCTGTTAGAAAAATGGTAAGTTTCATCTTGTCGGTGGTTGGTTTGGTGGTAATGTTCCTGAGAACAGTGTTCATGTGGAATATTTACCCATTTAAAAAATGTCTACCAACGTCCAACTTACAAAACGTCAGCAAGAGGTTCTTGATTACTTAAAGGAAACTCACCGCACGGAGGGTTTTATGCCATCTACTCGTGATATTCAGCGTCACTTTGACTTTGCAAGTCAGACTGCGGCCATGAGTCACCTCCGCGCACTTGAGCGTAAGGGTGTGATTGTGAGAAAGGCTAATAAGGCCTGTGGTATCGGATTTCCAGAGGAGATGGAGCGTGAAGAGATCGTGGATATTCCGATATACGGAAGTATTGCAGCGGGTATGTCTCAGGACGTTGATACTGAAAAAGAAGGTTGTTTATCTATCGATATTAGCTCGCTAGGTATGCGTGCCAATGCCCGCACCTTTGCTCTGAAGGTAAGGGGGGACTCTATGATAGATGCCCACATCTGTGATGGTGATACTGTGGTGCTAGAATACCGCGAGCCTCGTAAAGGAGAGGTAGTAGCTGCCCTCATCGATGGTGAAACTACTCTGAAGCGCTACGTGATGGAAAATGGAAAACCTTACCTACATGCAGAGAATGAAGACTACCCAGACCTCATTCCTGCTAGAGAGCTTATCATCCAAGGCGTGATGGTAGCCCTGCTACGCCAGGCGGCGTAATGGAGGAGCGTCTGCTGTAAATGCTGGAGAGAAAATAAGTTACCTTAGGTAGTTATCTCAGCACGATTCGGCTATAGCGAGGATGCTTATGTGTTGTTAAGCGAACCGCGAATGGACGCAAATAGACGCTAATTTTTCATATCCTCCGAGTTCATTTATCCCAATTGAAAATTTAAACTTAACACAGAAACACCTTCTAGCATCTAACTAGATGGAGCTTGATTCCCATTCGCGTATATTCGCGTTTGAAAAACCTAACTGGGTGACTCTCGCATAGAGTCGGCGGTTTAGATATTGTTCTAGGCGCGGTTATATTAATCACTCTAGAGGTTTGAGTAGATCCCTGTAGAAGCTGCCGTCTGTGGTTATGACGTCTACATTCATAATCAGTAGATGAGTGTGAGTAGAGCTGTTAGGGTGGCCGAGCTCGATGATTACAGGTTTGCCATCTTTTATCGTTAGGGCGGTGTCTAGTGAGATGGCAGTTTTATGCTCACCTAGTTGGGGTGTATGGATCGAAAAACGGAGGGAGCTAAATTTTTTACTTTGTCCAAGGATGGCGTCGGCTTCGAACTCATGTTGCGAGTGATGAGTTTTCTTCCCTGATTTAGAATCTGTATGGGTGAATTTATCCATGATCCTACCGAATGTGGCTTTTTCACCACTACGTAAAGTGGAACTATATTTCTTGAGGGTTTTTGGATTTGAAGAGGTGATTTTAGCCAATGTCCATTCTGGAGCTGTGAGGTCTTGCCGATCTACCAGAACAATCTGCGCTTGAGTTTTCATCATCAGAGGGGATGGGTCAATCAGGTGATAATAGCGGGCAATGCTATCATGTGCTTCCGCTCTAGCTGTAATGATGATCTGGCTTTTAGTGTTGTTAAAATGAACCTCTTCTCCATGAAAAAAAGGCATTCCTAAAAACGCAAAATGGGGCGTGATATTATAAACGATATCCTCACTGCTGTGGTGTTTGTTATTCGTTAGATTTTTAACTCTTGCTGGAGGTTCTGGTAGCCTTTGTTCTGGCTCTGCAGGGGCAAAGGGGTCTGCATTCTGATTTTGATGCTCGTGTGATTGTAGTTCATCTCTGAGGCGTGGAAGAAAGCGAGAGGTGCTGTGATAAGAATGAGTGATTAGTTTTGAAGCTCGAGGCTTCTGATCTTGAGAAGCCTTTCTAAAGGCATAGATACCCTTAATCTTTTTAAGGCTAAGGAGTTCGCTCTGATCATAAGTCTCTAGAGTGTGTTGATTCGGAGATTCCAGAATAAGGAGGTAATTTCTCAAAGGTTTGCCGTGCATTCCACAATCAATGATAAAGGGTTTTTCGGTGGTCTTAGTTACAGCTGTAAAAAGATCTATCTGTACCTTGGGTTTTGTGAGCGTAGCAGCAAATGAAAGCCGCAAGTCGACTAGCTGATTATGCTCTCCCACAGTGGGTTCTATTTCATATACTGATGGGGTGCCTTTTTCAGAGAGATATTTAATGATGGTTCTTTCACCGTTTCGACAAGTGATACCATGCCGAGAGTGAATTGTAGGCGAGAGTTTAGATAGGTTGTCCACCGTCCATGTAGGGCTCTCAAGGGATTTATGGTCTACAGAAACAAGTGTTGCTAAATTACTCGTCGTGGCTTTCTGTGAAAGCCCTAGTGCCGTGAAAATCTGCTCAATAATGTCAGCGTTTTGTATAGTAGTGCAAAAATATATCCGAGTGCCTGTGTTATGATGATTGCCAATAACGGCCCACTCTGGAGTTTTGATAGCTACGCCATTACGCTGAACTATCTCTGACATATTACGGTATGATTTCCCGCGAGGTAGGCACAGAGGGAGCGTGTTAGATGGTATTTTAGGTGCTATTTTTTCTACGTTAAATGATGGGTGTCCGATTGGTTTTTTGTTAGAAAAAGGGTCAGCGCCTGCATAATCATTGTATCCAATTAGCCTGCGCAAAATGTCCTCAGGAACCTCAAAGCTGCAATAAACATAAGGCCCCTCGGTGACACTTTGTGAGTCACTGGCCCAAGCTCTCTCAACTTTTTCTTCTGCAGAAGAAAACAAAAATAGGGAGAAAAAGAGGGTAACTAGGGATGTAAAAAAAAGCCTCGCCATGCTGGAGGTTAGCACATCTTAGGTAGTGTTGTAAATGCTGTCCTACCTTTCTACTACTCTGTCTCCTGGCTGAAGCTTGTGCTTCTGGAGTTGTTTGAGATGTCTTGGTCTCCGGAGGCGGTAGTGATAGTGGTGCTGACTTGTACGGAGTCACCATTGGTGGGGATGACGATGGGGATATTAAAGCTCTGTGTCTGGCCTGGAGAGAGGCTGCTGACATTTAGTTCGCGGGTGCCGCTGGGGCTGGTGATAGTGAGGGGGCTATTAATAAGGGTTTCAGTGCCTTGGTTCTGAACGGTTACAATCACCTCAGGGAGGGCTCTGGAGGTTTCTGGGGCGATCAGAACCTGGCCTGTCACAGCGGCATCAAAAATATCTGATGAGCCATGTTCCATTACACGGCCTACGTCTAGGATACCTGTGCCAAAGTCGACATCTGATCCCGGTAGTCCAGCATCATTGGCAAGGCTGACTACTAGGTCAGCTGCCTGCTGTGCGGTGAGTCCTGGGTTCTCTGACATGGTGGCGGCTATAGCACCACTAACGAAGGGGGCGCTGGCTGAGGTTCCAGTAAAGGCTGTTAGCTGCCCGTCTCCCCAGGCAGCATTTACCTGTAGACCTGGTGCTGTGATGGAGAGACCTTCACCACTGTTAGAAAAGTCAAGGTGGTCACCTGCTCCTTCCACAGCGCCCACAGAGATGACACCCTCATAGGCAGCTGGGAAAGCGATGGCACCTACGCCGTCATTTCCTGAGGAGGCTACTATAACAGAGCCGCTTTCCTGAGCAAAGGCGACGGCGTCAGCTACTACGGAGCTGTTGGCAAATGTGCCTAGTGAGATATTGAGGACCTGTGCTCCAGCTTCTACGGCTGCAATAATACCTGCTGCTAAGGTAAATGCATCTGCCGTACCGCTGTCGTCAGTTACACGGATGGAGAGAATCTCAGAGGAGGGTGCTACGCCCGGAGCTAGGCTGCGATCGCCAGAGATGATGGAGGCTACTGCAGTGCCGTGGCTAAGCTGTTCAACGCCCTCTGATAGGGTGGTGAGCTCTAGGTTAGTTACACCACCATCAAAGGCGATGTGTTCGTTTACCCCTGAGTCGATAACGGCTACTTTGATACCTTCTCCCCATGCGGAGTTATCGACATTAATACCTAGGAAGGAGAGTGCGTTGAGCCCAAATCCTACAGCTCCATCTTGGACTGTGCCTTGTGGAGGAGTGGGGAGGCCTACTTGATAATTAAAACCAAGCTCTGCTCCATCGATACCTTCTAGCCCTGTGAGTGAGCGGAAGCCTACTCTCGCGGCACGTAGACGATCAGATCTACCCAGAAGGGTAAGGCCGCGAGCCTCTAGGCTGGCGAGAAATTTCTGATAAGCTTCATTATCTTTAAACCTTACGATACGCTCGTTTTTTAGCGCATGTGGTGGGGTGTCATCTTGAAATGCGGTGAGATTAAGGTGTTTTTGAGTCCTCTGCAGTGGTTTGTTCTCAGGTAGTGAAGGTCGAGATCCAGTGTTTTTAAGTTTGCGCTGTGTGGGCTCCTTAACCGTTTCTGCCTCATCTGACTTGGTGGTGCGGTAGCCGATAAAACCTACTGCAAATGCGAGTAATAAAAGAAGAAAGTATGGAAGTAGGCGTGTATTCATGGCGGTGTGAGAGGTAGGCTGTGCGAGGATAGAACACCGGAAAGAGTAATTAGGTGCGGGGTGTGGCTAATTAAGTATTAGTGCACTGTTTTAGGCTAAGCGTTCTGGGACTATTACTTATGTCTAAGAGACTGGGATCATGTTTTTTATTCCTTATGGTATCTAGTATCTGAGGGGAATGGCGGATTTTATAATTATTAGCAGGGGCGTGAGCAGCATGGCTGTAGTAAGGAGCATATATAAATATGCTCAGGCTACTAAATAGACAAAAATACTCGCCTGAACTAGGAGCCTCTGTATCATTTCACGCCCATGGCTAAGACATCCTTACGCATCGTTTTTATGGGGACTGGCGATATTGCTATTCCTGTATTTTCTTCATTGTTAGATAATGGTCTGGTGGCCTTAGTGAGCCAGCCTGATAAGCCAGTGGGCCGGAAGCAGGTGCTGACAGCACCGAAGATCAAGACAGTGGCGCAGGAGCATGGTGTGCTGGTGATGCAGCCGGAGCGTGCACGTGATGAGGAGTTTCTCGCAGAGCTCACTGAGCTGCAGCCAGATGTGATCGTGGTGATGGCCTATGGGCAGATCCTCACTCAGAGATTACTGGATATCCCTACTATGGGGTGTATCAATCTCCATGCTTCTTTACTGCCTCGTTTTCGTGGTGCGGCGTGTATTCAGGCAGCTATTGATGCTGGTGATAAGGAGAGTGGTATTACTGTTATGCATGTGGTTAAGGCGCTGGATGCTGGAGATATTATTTTACAAAAAGCCGTTACCATTGGTGCACAAGAAACTGGTGGTGAGCTGCATGATCGGCTGATGGAGCTTTCGCCTAGCGCCCTGGCAGAAGCATTAACAAAACTTCAAGACGGTACTGCCACACGAACACCGCAGGATGAGGAGCAGGTCACTTATATATCTAAACTCCTGCGTGATCACGGTGAAATAGACTGGTCACAGCCAGCGATGGCCATAGAGCGCCGCATCCGTGCTTATGATCCATGGCCTGGTACATATACTAGCTTTATGGATAAAAAGGGACGTGTGCGCAGGCTAAAGGTATTCCCTCAGGTGAGATGCACGGAGGCCTCAGGTAGTGCTGGGGAGATTCATATCAGTGAGGAGGGCGAGCTTAGTGTAGGGTGTGGTGAAGGTGCTCTTGTGTTAAGAGAAGTTCAGCCAGATGGCTCCCGCCGTATGTGTGTGGCGGATTTCTTTAAAGGAAACCCACTACAGAATGGTGACCTTCTGGGTAGTGTTTAGTAATTAGTGCCTAGCGCATACGGAGGAAGGGGGCTGTGCGTGAGGTCTTAGACTTAGCAATGTGCTCTGGTGTTCCTTGGGTTACGATTTTGCCACCCTTTTCTCCAGCCTCTGGGCCGATATCAATGATGTAGTCTGCCTCTGCCATGATGGCGGTATGGTGCTCAATGACGATGACGGTATGCCCCTCATTGACCAGCCGGTGTAGTACGTCAATGAGCTTAGCGACATCATCCTCATGCAGGCCGATACTGGGCTCCTCGATTAGGTAGAGATTATTATTCTGAAGTGCTCCTTTAGTGACTGATTTACGTCCTTTGGTAAGCTCGCTGACAAGTTTGATTCGTTGAGCCTCACCTCCTGAGAGAGTAGGGCTGGGCTGGCCTAGCTGTAGGTAGCCTAGGCCGGTATCATTAAGTAGTGAGAGAGTGCGGTGAATCTTAGTATGGGCTGAGAAAAAGTCGACGGCCTCGCGGATGCTCATTTTTAAAACCTCGCCGATGTTTTTTCCGTTATAGCGGATTTCTAATGTGGCGGGGTTATAGCGCATCTCAAGGCAAGCTTCACATGGCACCCAAGTGGTAGGGAGAAAGTCCATCTCTAGCTTGATTCTGCCGTTACCCTTACACTCTGGGCACTGCCCCTCTGCATTATTAAATGAGAAGCGAGAGGCGGTGAAGCCGCGTGTGCGGGCATCTGGGAGCTGAGCAAAGAGCTGGCGAATGGAGTCTAAGAGCTTAACATATGTGGCTGGGCACGAGCGTGAGGTTTTACCAATAGGCGTCTGGTCAACCTCGAAGGTGTGCTTAATCTTAGAGAATCCAGAGGCAGATTTAAAGGGGCTATCAGCGGCGCGGATTTTCTTCTGAGCTGCTGCCACGGCTATACAGCCGCGCATGAGTGAGGACTTACCGCAGCCAGAAACTCCGGTGAGCACGGTAAGTCGCGCCTGTGGTATACGGACATCAATGTCTTTCAGGTTATTAGCACGGCAGCCGGTAAGCTTCATCCAGCCAGATTTGGCAGAGACTTTAGGTAGTGATCTACGAGGGAAGTCTTCCTTTAGCACGGCAGGTGCGTAATGTTCAGGGCTGGGCTTATCATTATAGATGAGCTGGCCACCTACTGAGCCTGCACCGGGCCCTAGCTCGATGAGGTGGGAGGCTCGAGCAATGGTCTCTTCATCATGCTCTACTACGAGGAGGGAATTCCCTCTATCACGCAGTGCGGCGAGTGTGTCTAGCAGCTTTACGTTATCACGAGGGTGCAGGCCGATGGTAGGCTCATCTAGAACGTAGAGTACGCCGCGTAAGTTAGAGCCTAGCTGTGCGGCTAAGCGTATGCGCTGGCTTTCTCCACCGGATAAGGTATCTGCTGAGCGGTCTAGATGTAGGTAGCCAAGACCTACTTGATCAAGGAAGTGTAGGCGCTGAATGATCTCTGGTAATATATCACGCGCGAGGATTTTCTCCCGGCCAGTGAACTGCCATGTTTCTAACAATAATGCGGCATCGGTGACAGACAGCTGGTTAATCGCATATATGGGGTGATCCTTTATGAGGATGTGACGTGAGTCTGTACGAAGTCTGCTGCCAGCGCATTCAGGGCAGGTTTGCTTTATGAGGTCCTCTTTGTCGTTAGATTTTGCGCGGGCTAATTCATCATGGATTTCGGCTTCTAGCTCTGAGTTGAAGGGTTGGTTACTTTTGTTCCTCTTCCCTGCTACGGCTGTGATGCTGCCATAGCCTCTGCACTCAGGGCACCAGCCACGGTGGGAGTTAAAAGAGAAGTGATGAGGGTCTGGATCTTCAAAAGATCTACCAGTAACGGGTGATACGCGTGCGGTGGAGAATGTCTCCATCTTTGTATCTGATGGGTCTAACAATGCGGAGCAATGTCCTTTTCCGAGTTTAAGAGCATCTTCAACATTGTTACAGATAGCAAAGATATCGTGAACTTTATAACGTGTCAGTGGCTGGAAATCTGAGGTCTGAATCAGCTCTCCATCCACAAAGAGCTGTTTAATTCCACGCTTCCCAGCGGCAGTGGCTACGTCTGTGTGGTAGCCTTTTCGTGATCTGATGAGAGGGGCTAGGATAAGGAGTTTTTTATATTTTCCACGCAGTTTGTGCACCTGAGATTCTATGGCCTCAGCAGTCTGGGATACAACTGCTTCACCCGATTCTGGGCAGTGCTGGATACCTAACTTAGCGTAGAGGAGGCGGAGGAAATGATAGATTTCTGTTATTGTGCCCGTAGTGGACTTTCCGCCACCGCGTGAGACCCGCTGCTCTATGGCTACGGTAGGGGGGAGGCCCGTGATACGATCTATGTCTGGCTTCTCTAACTGCCCGGCAAACTGTCTGGCGTATGGGGACATGGAGTCAAGGAAGCGGCGCTGGCCTTCAGCAAAGATGATGTCAAAAGCGAGTGTGGATTTCCCAGAGCCAGAGAGGCCGGTGACGACCACAAGTTCATCACGAGGGATATCTAGGGTGATGTTTTTTAAGTTATGCTCACGGGCGCCGTGGATGCCGATGGTGTTAGAGGATGTGGTTTTTGGCTTCTTTGACTTCGGGGATGTTTTTTTAGGAGGTCTTGGCTGGAGGGCCTTTGCCGTTTCTGTGTCCGCTTTGATAATCTCGTCTGGGGTGCCGGTGAAGACGATCTTACCACCGTCTCTGCCAGGCCCAGGGCCGAGGTCTATGATGTGGTCTGCAGCACGTATAACATCGAGGTTATGCTCGATGACTAACAGGGTGTGGCCAGCGTCTGCGAGCCGATGGAATACGCCGAGGAGTTTTTCAATATCAGTGAAGTGTAAGCCAGTGGTGGGCTCATCTAGGATGAGTAGTTTATTGGTGCTCTTTTTACTTTCGGTGAGGATTTTGCAGAGTTTGAGGCGCTGAGACTCTCCCCCGGAGAGTGTATTTAGCGGCTGGCCTAGTCTGAGGTAGCCGAGGCCAACGTCAATGAGTGGGCTGAGGGTGGTCTGGACTTTAGTGAGGAGAGAGGCTTCTTTACCTTTCGTTTCTGCTGCTTGTGCCGAGGCTATCGCTACGGTTTCTGTAACGGTGAGGTGTAGTGTCTCGGCTATATTTCTACCCAGATATTCATACTCTAGGGTCTTTTGGTGGTAGCGCTTACCCTCACACTCTGGGCAGGTGATATAGAGATCTGAGAGGAACTGCATTTCCACCTTTTCAAAGCCGTTACCGAGACAGCGCTGACAGCGACCATCTCCTGAATTAAAGGAGAAATGACCAGGCTTAAGCTTAGCTGCCATGGCTTCAGGGCTCATGGTGTAGAGCTGACGGATGGCATCAAAGGCGCCAGAGTGAACTGCGGGGGTAGATCTAGGTGTGCGTGTGAGGGGGGACTGATCGATTCTCTCTACGGTGGAGAGGTGCTCGCTCCCTGTGATCTTATCAATAGGGGCGGCCTCGTCACTAGATGTTAGACCGAGTGTGGTGGCGAGATTAAGGTAGAGTATGTCATTAGCGAGGGTGGACTTTCCAGAGCCTGAGACACCTGTTAGGCAGTTGAAGATACCGAGAGGGAGATCGAGATTGAGGTTTTTGATGTTGTGCCGGTTAGCGCCTTTGATTTTTAAATGTTGCTTTGCCTTTCTACGTTTTTCTGGGATGGAGATGGATTTTTCACCCAAGAGATAGGGCAGAGTGGGGGAATTGTGGGTTTTGATTTTTGCTCTTTGAGACTTGAGAGGAAGGGCACCTTGGAAGGTGATTTCACCGCCGTGCTCTCCTGCTGCTGGGCCAAGATCAATCAGGTGATCACAGGCGCGCATGACGGTATCTTCATGCTCTACGACTACCACAGTATTACCTTTGTCACGGAGATCTGTCATGACGTTTACTAGCTGATCTATATCACGCTGGTGTAGACCTACGGTGGGCTCATCGAGAACAAAGAGGGTATTGGTAAGTGCTGCGCCTAGACAAGTGGTGAGATTTACACGCTCTATTTCACCACCTGATAGGGTATTGGCTGCGCGGTCGAGGGTGAGGTAGGTGAGACCTACATCACAGAGGTAGCCAAGTCTTGACTGAATCTCAGTGAGGGCGTGAGTGGTGCTGGTATCGAAGCTGTTTTTACGGCTGATGGGGAGATTTTTACTAAACCAGTGATTAAGTTCATTGATGGGCATTTGCCAAAGATCTGGCAGTGTTTTACCCTGAATCTTAAAGCAGAGTGCCTCCGGGGTGAGGCGAGATCCCTTGCAGTTAGGGCAGTCCGTGTATGCACGGTAGCGGGAGAGAAAGACGCGGACGTGCATCTTGTAGGATTTGGTTTCTACCCAGTCGAAAAAGCCTTTTACCCCATACCATTCGCCGCTATCCCATGCGTCTTGGGTGTCTTCCCTTTCACCGAGCATGATCCAGCGTTGTTCATGCTTTTCTAATTCGTAGAAGGGGGTGTTGATATTGATATTGTTAGATCGAGCGCTGCGGAGCAGGTCGGCCTGACATTCTGCACCACGGGAGGTCATGAATGGGGCTACACAGCCATCCTTGATACTTAGTGATGGGTCTGGTATGGCTTTGTTTAAATCTATACCGATCATTTTGCCAAAGCCTCGGCAGTGTGTGCAGGCGCCTAGTGGTGAGTTAAATGAGAATAAAGCAGCGCTGGGTCTCTGTAGGGTGTAGCCTGTAATGGGGTTTGTCCAACTGGTGGTGAAGACCTGTGTGCAGTTTTCTGATGCTATCTCGACCTTGCCTTTACCAAGTGTTAGGCTGGTTTCGATAGCTTCTATAAGGCGAGCTTTGTTCCGTAGGGTTATTTTTAAGCGATCTTGAATGATCAGGCATTCGCCTTTGATTTTTTTAACCTCGGCGTCTGGTTTTTCATCAGTGCGGATGATTTTACCGTGGTGATAGATACGGGTGTATCCTTGCTGGTTAAGTATTTCAAAGGTGTCTGTTAGTTTGCCTGATTTAGGGATTACCACAGGGAAGGTTATAAATGCCTGCTGATCGGAAACATTCTCCATACACCAGGCCACAATACTGCCTGTGGAGTCTGGGCTGATTTCCTCGCCAGTCTCGGGATCGTAGCCTTTCGCTAGTCTCGGGAAGAGGAGTTTAAGATAATCATTAAGCTCAGTGAGTGTGCCTACTGTGGAGCGCGTGGTGCGGATGGTGTTTTTCTGCTCTATGGCAATGGCCGGCGGAATACCATCGATACGGTCCACCGCGGGTTTATCCATACGGTCGAGAAACTGGCGTACGTAGGGGGAGAAGGTCTCTACATAGCGCCGCTGTCCCTCTGCGTAGAGGGTGTGAAACGCCAGTGATGATTTACCAGATCCAGACGGGCCAGTGATGACGGTAAATTTCCCTAGTGGGATATCTAAATCTAGGTTTTTTAAGTTATGCTGACGAGCACCTTTGATGCGGATGACATCTGAGAGTTTGTTTTTTGGAGGCACCTGCGCACTATGCGTGGTGATCTGAAAAAAGCAAATCTCTCTAGCTAGCGTCTATATTATAAGTAGACAAAAGGTGCTGGCACCTAGCTAGTATAACAAGGGTTACTTAGTATTAAGCATGTATCTGGTAAAGCTCTTGGTATCCGTTGATGTGACCTTTAGCTCTTTAGTCATTTGGCTAACTTCTTGATAATCGTCACGGGCGGCAAATTCATCTAGAATTTTTTGTAAATTCTTCCGGTATGCTACTCGGATTTTTTCTATTTCAGGTAGCATAGCTAGCTCTTGGTTACGCTGTCGTCTGAGTCTATCATCGAGAATATCGTTGACCTTGTCTGGGATATCATCACGGGAGATGGCAATGGGGATACGATTATCTGGGTAGCTCTCCGTCATTGCATCTGTGCTGAGCGTTACCAGCTGACGCTTTTCTTCGGTTAGTTTACGGAGGTAAGATCTGAGGTCAGCTTCGTAGGCCTTGATGTTTTCAGTGATTTTCTTTTCGTGTTTCTGCTGAATATCTTCAATGAGAATAACACATTTATTTTTGAGCGCTGAGAGTTTGGGGTTAGTGCCTATGTCTGCGGGGATAGTTTCGGCATCTGCGTTAGCAGTGAAGTCTTTACCGTCATCACTCCATTCGATGATGAAGTGGGATAGTTCGTAGTAACTGGGGTAGTCTGCCCAAAGCTTGGTTGTATTTACTGCGCATACAGCATTTACTTTTAGGTGCTTGTTATTGGGGCTCTCCGCTTTCCAGTTTGTGAGGCTCCAGGGTTCGCCATTAGCCCATTGCCATTTTTTATTAGCTGGGCGGAATGCGCCAATCCAACATGATTGCTTTTTAACGATGGAGCCACCAATAAATTCGCTTAACCAGAAGTTTTCATCTGCGTTCGATGCTGTGGCTAGATGTCCACCGGCTAGTTTTGCAAGGTTGAGTGCTTGTTTCCAGTTTCCTTTTTTGGGAATGATTAGGTAGTTTCCATTATCATAGCTGATCGTGCCAGCTGGGAAGTGGGGTTTATCTGAAGAGAGTGATTTAGCACAGCGTTCTAGCTGGCTCTCTAGGCTTGCTGGATTTGATTGATCCAGGAGCCACTCCATGTAAAAGGTATGCTTTTTTGAAGCTGGTGTGGGTGTGAGAATAGCAATGTTATTAGCAGATACATACGCAGCTTTGGTAGTGTCACGGATTTCTAGGTTCCATGGGGAGCCATCAATCCAAGCCCAGCGGTTTCTTCCAGCGCTACCAGCTCCAAGCCATATTTTTGTATTATCTGTTAGTTTATCACAGAGCCACTCTAGTTCAGAGCTGTCTTTAACAGTGGCGATGTGAGCACCATGTTGTTCACAAAAGCCCTGAGCCTGATGCCAGGTCATTTTTTCTGAGATATACATACGGGCACGGCCGTCTTTGTTAAAGCTACTTACTGGCAGAATAGTACGATCACCGGCAGCAAGTTTTTCCTGTAACCTTTCTAGGCTCTCTTTTGGAGTGCCGCCATAGGGGTCTACTCTGTGAGCGTCGGGTTTTTTGGCGAGAGATTTTTTCTTAGCGGCTATTGCAGCAGCAGCGTCGAGTGCAGCTTGGCGCTCTTGTTCTTTGGTGATGCGGTCAGCTTCGCGCGCAGCATCTACTTTAGCCTGTTCAGCTTCTCGGTTTGCACGTGCTTTGTTTACCTGTTCCCACGTGAAGTAGATAGCGCCTAGTAGAGCAAGGATGATAAAGATGTTACGGATAAAGGCGATATTGCTTTTCGCGTTTGTTTTTGCAGTTTGAGATGATGCTGAGCTTATTTGTTGAGCTGGAGCAACTCCAGTTCCTGCGGTTTGAGCTAACTGGCGAGGGTTAGCACCTTGAGCTGCACCCATGAGGGATTTGGGAACCCTTGGGTTTACTTTGTTGTTAGAATTACTAGTGACCAGGGAAGGGCCTTTTTTAGTAGAGATTTTCTTTAATGCTTCAGAGAAGTCTTCTGCCTTGCGGAAGCGCATAGGCGGTGATGGGTGCATAGCTCTTCGTATGATCTGATCATATGCAGGGTCAGAGCCGACTAGTGTGGACGCATTCTCATAGACATCACCTGGGACTTTTCCTGTCAGTAATTCGTAGAGTATTACACCTAGGGCGTATAGATCTGTGGATTCATCTATGGCTTGTGGATTATGAAGGACTTCTGGGGCTGTGTATCCAGGTGTTCCGAATGCTTCGCCTGTCTCATGTATCCCTACTTGTCTAGCTAGGCCGAAGTCCCCGATCTTTGGTGACAGATCAGAGTCGAGTAAGATGTTAGCAGGTTTGATGTCGCGGTGTAAAATACCGTGGCTATGTGCGCTAGCGAGGCCGTCAGAGATGGCAGAGACAATACGGGTGGATTCTTCGGGCGTGAAAATTTTACCATAGGCGTGATGGTAGAGTGATTCACCTTTCACAAGCTCCATGATGATGTAGAGCATACCGTCAACTTGACCAAAATCGAAGATGCCGATGAGGTTGGGGTGATTAAATACCGCCATGCTTTTAGCTTCAGTGGCGAAGGACTCCCTAAATGATTCATCTTCGCCGAAGTGACGAGGCAGGACTTTGATTGCTACATCACGGTCTAGTGAGAGCTGACGTGCATGATAGACAGCGCCCATACCTCCTTTGGCTATAAAAGAAAGAACTTCGTAACCCGTCAAAAGGTTATTGATTTCTGCGATATCTGGTGGGGTGAAATCTCCGTCTGTAGGTGTATGGCTCATATGGGGGCGTGCGGGTGAAAACTTTTCTTTAAATCAGAGCGTCCTTATTACGTTATTTATTTTAATTCATCGAGTTTTTAATTGTCATTGTTCCTTGTTTATTCTTTTGCTGATCAATTAGCACCAAGTTAAATATTGAAGGTGATAGTCTGGCATTCTGATATTGAGCAATTATATGGGATGGGTCTATGCGGTCTCCTGGTTTAGATGTATATCCTGCACCTATGTGAATGCCAGTGCTGTCATGGATTTCTAAGTGAAGATGGGCAGGGTATCGTGAGTGTGCATTACCCACGGTGCCGATGATCTGCCCCATGGGTATAGTGCTGCCCAGTGCGACGTGCATTTGATCCATGTGGGCATACATGGTGAGGAGGGTGCTTCCTTCTGGGGTCCGGTGTGCAAGGATCAGGGTGTTTCCCCAGCCGGGTGAAGGTTCGCCCCGATAGATTACGCGGCCGTTAGCGATGGCGTATAGGGGGTCCCCTAAATCAGTATTCATACCTCCGATACCGTTAAAGTCATCACCTGTATGATGGCCGCCTCGTTTTGGGTTATTAGCCCAAAACACTTGTGCATTATAGGTGAGGGCGCCGTTTTCGCTGCCCATGGGGGCTGAGGTGGCTGAAATTGTGGGTAGAGTGACGCGTTCAAATGCGTCTAGCTGAATGAATCTAGGATCAAATTCAGAAATTGTAGAGGCCCCCTCTCTGAGAGGGTAGCCTAGAGGAGCACCTGCCTGCTGCCAGGTGCTCATGGATTTTACGGGGACGTCTGTATCTGCTTTATTTCGTAGAAAGCCTTTTGCTACTATGAATATCGCGCCAGTGAAGAGGATTGCGATTGCGCAAAAGACAACGCGTTGTTTCATACTTACTGAGAAATGATTAGAAGCTCAGGATGATTTCAGCGCGGCGGTTAGCACGGCGACCATTTGGTGCGTCTGCACCGTTAGCAGTGGTGTTAGGGCGTCTAGGCTGTGATTTTCCGTATCCTGTGACGTCTATCTGGCTGCTGGCTACACCTTGCTGGGTGAGGAATTTCATAACAGAGTTGGCGCGTTTTTGAGATAATTGCATGTTGTGCTCTTTTGAACCTAGTGCATCGGTGTGCCCTGAAATGGTCATTTTTTTCTCGTTATTATTTTTTAGTAAATTGGCAACGATACTTAGCTGACGCTGTGTGCGGGTGGTGAGGTTCTCAGAGTCCAAATCGAAGTAGATGGCGAGCGTGTCACCTCCTTTTGGATTTTGGATGAGGGGGGTGTAGTGGATATCTCCGTCACTGAAGCGGTTTGCGTAGTCGGCTAGGAGTTTATCCAGATTCACCTCTGTGATTTCCCATGGTGCTTGCATATTTTCACGTTTTGTGACGATGCCTAGTAGGGAGTTTGTTTTAGAGTTGTCTGAATTAACAGCTGTAAGCCAGCCAGCTGAGTTTTCTTTGAGGAACATTTGTCTGATTGCTCGCTTTTCTGCGAGTTTGTATTTACCTTCTTCAAAGATTATACAGAGGCCTGCGATTTTAGCGTAGCTTATTTTGTCGCTATCAATGAACTGGCGTGCGCTTGTAGGGTCTAGTTTTTGAATAGCGGTCATAAAACCTTCTACTGTTGTAGCGGCTGTAACTTCATTAGCTGGGGTAGGGTTAGCGTTACCGTTAGCTGCGTTAGCATCTGCTGGGTTAGGGATAGCGTTACCGTTTCCTGCGTTAGCTTGATCTGGGGTAGGGGTAGGGGTAGGGATACCCGCGTTACCTCCTGCTGTGGGAGGGGTGGTGATGGCGCCGTTTTTAGCTGGGAGCTTGATGCGGTTTACTTGCCACTTTGCATCAGGATTTTTAGCGAGGTCTAGAAGGATAGGTCCGTTGCCTTCAAGGTTTAGTGCCCAGCGTCCTTCTAGGTCTTTCACGGCGGAGTATGGTGTGGTAGAGTTTAGTTTGAGTTGAGACATTCTCGCTAGCTCTTGGAGTCTCATAGCTTGATTCTCTGTGAGGGCACCTTTGCCGATAAGGTTGATGAGAGGGTTGATATCTTTAGTCTCATTAGCTTTGGCCATGAGGCTATGAACTTTATGGATGAGCGCTTCTGGGCTGTCGGATAGAGCGGTGTCGTAATTTTCAGTGTGGTTGCCGGTAATAGTGAGTGGCTCACCATTATTAGCTATATTTTCAGTATTAGATGAGGTGCCTTTTACTGTTTTTGTGGTGTTTCCACCTGTGCACTGCTTGATCAATAGAAATAGTATGATCAAGGCGAGAGCTATGAATGCGATGAAAAATAGAAGAGGTTTATTTGGTCTAGGTTGCTCCATAGCATCGATGTAACTTGGAAAAGTAGAAAAACCAACAGTAAAATGTTTTTCACAAGATCAGGTAGGTGAATCTGCGTAATTTTCTATATTACATAAGGGTTTTTGTGGCTTGGTGATTCTTGGGAGTAGCTGGAAAATAGTAAATCTACCTAGAGGAAGGAGCTTCCAACCTTGATGAGGTAGGTGAGAGAGGCTATTCAATTCTCTGTTATGGCAAACTATCGACCGAACGTAGCAGCGCTAGTAGTTAACCGAGAGGGTAAGCTCCTCATCTGTGAGAGAGTGAACTCCAAGGGGGCTTGGCAGTTTCCACAGGGAGGAGTGGACCCAGAGGAGAAGTCACGGAAGGCACTTAAGCGTGAAGTGCAGGAGGAAATTGGCTTGCCTGCTAGTAGTTACAGAATTTTAGAAAAACGTGGGGGCTATACTTACCTTTATCCAAAACAGGTGAGGAAGAAGAAGTCTTATTTCGATGGTCAAATTCAGACGTACTATCTTTGCCGGTTAAAGAAGGGCGCTGCCGAAATAGATTTGGAGGGACATAAAAACCCTGAATTTAAAGCTTACAAATGGATAGAGCCAGAGGAGTTTAAGCTTAAGTGGCTCCCAGAATTTAAACGGCAGGTTTATCGTGCTGTATTATTAGACTTTTTTGGGGTGCGCCTTTAGAGCCTTAATTGATCTTTATACTGGTTTGGAAATCATTTAGTGCCGCGAGCACTTCTTCCATGGCTAGTATGTAGATGTCATTGTGGCCAGCCCCTTGAATATCAATAAAGGTCTTTGGTCCTGAGTGTAGTTCGTAGATTTTTTTCCCATGGCTCTGGCTGATGACTTCATCGTGATCGCCGTGTATAACTAGTAGGGGGACATTTATTTTACCGATACGATTGATGTTTTTAAATTGATCCCCTGGAAAGATTGGGATTTTTGTCACTGTGCGAAAGGCTGTCATAAACGGGGTGACGAGAACGATACCAGCGCAGGGTCTCTGAGTAGCTAGCCATGTGGTAGGACCGCTACCCACTGACTGTCCGTAGAGAATAATTTGACTGGAGGGAACCTTAAGGGTGGTTGTTAGGTAATCATATACAGCGGCAGATGCTTCATAACAGCCATCCTCGGTGGGTTTACCTTCGCTGTGACCGTAACCGGGGTAATCGTAGGCTAGGATGCCGTAGCCCATATTGTTGAAATTAGTTAGGCGAGTATTTAGGTAGCCGATATCTTCTGCATTACCATGAGACCAGAGTAGGGTGGGCATATCTGGGGCGGCAGCTCTGTAGTAAAGGCTGACTTTTTCACCATTGGCTCTGGTGATCTGGTGCATCCCGATGTCATCAACCTGGTAGCCAGGCTCGGGTGGTTGGTAGATTAGTTTATTTGAAAAAAATAGTGCTACTACTAACAGGCATAGATAAATAAATGTTAGAGATTGTAGCGGTCGCCACCAACTCCATTTACCTACTAACAATCTTGTCCACATTCTCATTATTTAATTAATGATCGCGCTATCACATGTGATGGCAAGAGTGAAATGCAGTAGCAGGTTTTTCTGGTGCTTTAGCAGAGGCGTATCATGTCACAGATAAATTGCTTCCAGAGGAAAAATAGTCCACGGATGGTATAGCGGGCATGGCCATCATCAGTCCGGCTGATGATGCCCTTGTCTATATTGTAGTTAATCTGGTTTTGTAACTCGTGCTCGATCTCTTCGCCTATATGATCTGGATCTGGGGTGCAGAGGTCATCGTCTATAAAGCCTTGTTTGCTGAGATATAGGTGGTGGCTATTAATAAGATTTATGGCACACTCTCGGGTACAGCTGATCTTGTTCCAGTTTACTGAGGGGATAGATTTGAGGATAGGCGAAAAGGGGAAGTTGGTAGTGCGCCAGACACCTTTAGCAAGATCACGGCTAGTTAGTGTGAGGTAAGCGTAGGTTACGTTAGACTGCTCGCAGAGGCAGATTGCTGCTACGCATTTAGTTTCGGCATTCCAGAATAGTTGGTAGGTTTTTTCCATTCCCCCTAGATCCCAGCCACATGCGTGGATGTGTTCATAACCGGCTTTTTCTAGTGTGATGAGGTGTTGTTCTGCGCTGGGGAAAATCTCTATATTGGTGGGCCCCCGGGCGTTAAGTTTATTTTCTAGGGGGATCCGCATTTTTCTGATTTTGGTGAGTAGCTCTACCCATGGGAGAAAGAACCAGATAAATAATGCTGCAATACCCGCCCAAAGGTTATCTGTGAGAAAGTATGCGGAGAGGCCTGCTGAGATTAGCATTACGAGGGCGCCCGTTTTCCGTAGGAAAATCGTCTGGCAAGAGCGTAGGGCGAAACCGAAGACGATGGTGGCGATGACAATGTAGAGCTGATTCATAATGAATTATGTTACAGTGTTATCAGCACCATTGTTGTGTAATCAGGCAGTGTGGTAACGCTGTAAGTATGATAATGTGACATCCACTTGGTAGGATTGCAACTTGTGAAAGCATCTAATGCAGATATGTTTTTATTTATGGCCACTGAGACCTTTGAGGGCAACTGCCCAGATATTCACCCTAGCGCATTTATTGCGAGTAGTGCAGACGTCATTGGACGTGTTAAAATCGAGGAGAATGCTAGTGTTTGGTATAATGCGACTCTCCGTGGTGACATTAACGAAATCGTCATTGGTCCGAGGTCTAATATTCAAGATAATGCCTGTGTTCATCTAGCTGATAACTACGGTGTATACATAGGTGAGCTAGTGACTGTGGGGCATGGAGCTATCATTCACGCCTGCACTATTAAAGATGAGGTGCTGGTAGGAATGGGCGCGTGTATTTTAGATGGAGCAGTCATTGGCGAGCGCAGTATTATTGGTGCAAATTCACTGATCACAGGGGGTATGGAGATTCCTCCAGGTTCACTGGTACTGGGGAGTCCTGCCAAGGTGGTGAAAGCCTTGGATAAGGAGCAGCAGGCGGGTATTAGAATGTGGGCGGAGAAATACGTTACCAACTCCCAGAAATACCGCGCGCGCCCAAACAACGGCCTAGTGTAACAGTAGGCTAAAGGCCGTGATGTTTCTATGAGTAAAGATCTTTTACTTCATAGTATTTAGTGGTTCTTTTCCTAGTGGTGTAAACTCATAAGCTTAATGATTATTTTTTAACCAATAACCATAGGAAAAATGGGCCGCCGAGGAGGGCTGTGATGATGCCCACAGGGACTTCAGCTGTGGTGGCCAAGGTTCTGGCAATAGTATCGCAGATGACTAAGAAGGTGCCACCGAAGAGAATAGAGGCGGGGATGAGGTGGCGGTGATTGGTGCCGATGATGAGACGGCAGATGTGTGGGGCCATGATACCGACAAAGCCGATGGGGCCGCAGACGGTGATGATGCCGGTGATCATGAGAGAGACGGCAAAAAAGAGGACTCTTCGCATGGGCTCCACGCGGAGTCCGTAGCTAGCTGCTAGATCGTCATTAAGGGTCAGGAGGTTCAACTCTCTGTGCAGAGATGCTGTGATGATAATACCGCTGAGGATAAAGGGGAGTGCCTGAAATACGGTGTCATAGCTAGCGCGGCTGAGATCTCCCATAAGCCAGTGGATGATACGGAAGGTATTACTTATATCCCCGAGGTACTGAAAGAGTAGGATAAGACTGGAGAAGAAAAAGCTGATGGCTACTCCGCCTAACAGCATACTGTGGGGTGAGCTGTTTCCTGTGGTTCTGGAAATACCGTAGACTAGGGTAATGGAGGTGATAGCTCCTATCATGGCGGCTAGGGAAAGCCCTGAGATACCGAGAACGGTAAAGCTAATACCTAGAAAGAGGGAAAGTGTGACTCCGAGTGATGCACCCCCAGCGACACCTAGCGTGAAGGGGGTGGCCAGTGGGTTTCTAAAAATGGCCTGAAAGACGACACCTCCGAGTGATAGCCCCATACCTGCAAGCATAGCTAACAAAACACGCGGCACACGAATCTCCCAGAAAATGATGGCGTCTAAATCCTCCGCGCCCGGGCGTGTGAGCACGCTGAGATCTAGTAGTCCATTACCTATCCATGGTGCAAGTAGGAGCGTCAGCACTGCCATGGGCAGAAAGACGATGAGGATGGAGCGGGCGGGTGACATGGCGTGGTAGTTTAGCGGATGACCATAGGGCTCCCTGTGCGGGGGTGCGGGAGGATTTCCCACTGAGCCTCAAAAATTCCTGCTAGATTCTCAGTGGTGATGGACTCTTGTGGAGTGGAGTCAGAGATGACGCGGCCATTTTTTAATCCAATAAGACGATCAAAGCAACTGGCAGCCCAGTTAAGATCATGGGTGACGGTGATGATAGTGTGGTTGTTAGATTGGCTGATTTCTTCTAGTAAAGTTTGCACCGAGTCCTGCTGCTTTGGGTCGAGGTGGGCGGCAGGTTCATCGAGTATGAGGATGGGGGATTGCTGAGTGAGTGCGGCGGCGATGCTGGCTTTCTGCCGTTCCCCACCACTTAGTGTGCTCATACTTCTATGGGCGAGGTGTTGGATGCCTGTGCGCTGCATCATGGTGTCAGCTATTTCCTTGCCGTTATTATCTGTAGCGATTAGTCCATGATGGTTTCCGCTATGAGAGTAGCGGCTCATGGCGATGAAATCGTGCACGGAAAAAGGAATCTCTGGATTGAGCACCTGCGGCACGTAAGCGATGTTTCTAGCGATGTTTCCGCGTGTCAGAGTGCTGATATTTTTACCATACAGATTGATTTGTCCGGTATCCGGCTGGAGGAGTCCTAGTAAACAGCGAAGTAAGGTAGTCTTCCCCGCACCATTGGCCCCGATGATGGCTAGGCGTTCGCCCTCGTGGATTTTTAAATTCACAGTGTCTAGCAGTAACTCGCTGCCCATACTTATGGAAAGCTGAGTGACTTCAAGGCATGGTTCGGCGGACTTCATGATTGCGGTGGATGGATAGCGTCTGCAAATGCTTCTAAGGTATCTACGAAGCGGGGTCCGGGGATCATGTGTTTATTCTCATGAAGAAAGATGATTTTTTGATGTTGAACGGCCTTTAGCTCTGGGTAGCTGGACCATTGCTTAAGGAGCTGCGTGCGGCCTATGTCTCTTAGTGTATCTGCGCTGATGAGATCTATGATGATATCTGGATTGATCTGGAGGAGCTTCTCACGTGAGATGGAAGGGAAGGCAATCGTCCCTTGGTAGGCATTGGTGCCACCTGCCATGGTGATATATTCCTGATGCACGCCAGCATTCCCAGCGGCGATGATGCGGTCTGGCTGAGGTGATGAAGTGTCACGGCTTATGCAGACGAGCACCCGTGGGTTGTTAGGAGTTTTTTGTGCACGTTCAGCGATTATTTTAATGCGCTCTTGGAGTCCGGCCATGATGTCATCTGCCACGCTACCTTTACCAAAGTTTGTGCCAATGACTTCAATGGAGGATAAGATGCCAGAAGTGCTGGCGTGGTCTATGACGAGGGTCTTTATACCCAGTTCATGGAGTCTACCTGCCAGTAGGTTCTGCTCTTCCAGTAAGATCACACAATCTGGCTCTAGCTTGAGCAGCGCCTCAAAATCGAGGTCTAAGTAGCCTCCTACCACTGGCTTTGTAGTGACGTCTTCTGGATATTTACAAAAGCGAGAAATACCTACTAAGCGATCGTCTAGTTTTAGCTGATAGACTACTTCTACTAGGCTTGGAGCTAGAGCCACGATGCGCTGTGGATAGTCTGCATGTTCATCCCCAGTGGGGGGAGGTTTTGAGATGAGTTTTTGGCGTAGTAGGTGAGAGCCAATGAAAGCTGCAACTACCAGGGCGATCAAGATCACCGCCTTATAGTTTTTATTTTCTGTATGTGCTTTCATGCCGTAAATTGTTTGTGCAGCCATTCTGCGGTGTCTAGGATGCTGGGGCCGTCTTGAATGACGTTTTCTCCACAGAGCACAGTGGAAACAATGACCTGCGCTTTTGGATTCCAGCTTCTTTAGTTTATCAGCTCTGAGGGATCTATCAAGTATTCTGGCTCATGAAAAAAGAGGAGGACATCAGGATTCTGAGATGCAACGCTTTCAAAATCCGGTGCAAAGTAACCAGCGCTGCTATCGTTGAAAACTAGATCACCCCCAGCGATCTGAATAAGGTCTTGAATAAATGAGCCACCGCCGACCGCGCGCATGTGTTTCCCCAGCCATAGTTCCAGATAAACGGAGGGTCTGTTAGGTGGCGCTTTCAGGCGAATGCTCTCAGCTCTAGTATTGAGTGATGAAGTTAAAGTGCGAGACGCCTCCAGCTGATTCATGAGGCCTCCGAGAATGCGGATATTTTCTAAAATCCCATGGAAGCTGTGCGGTAGGGGGAGAACAAAAACAGGTAAGCCTAGCTTTGCGAGTTTGGAGGCAAGCTTTAGCTGAATGCCTCCGGTTGTTAGAATGAGATCAGGTTTGAGATTTTTGATCTGCTCAATATCACAGTTTAGATATTGGCCGATGACTGGTGCTGAGAGCTCTGGAACGTAGCGTGAACAGTATTCTGAAACACCAACAACGAGATCGATGAGTCCCATGTGGTAGAGCGCCTCTGTGGCTGAGGGCAGCAAGCTAATGATCCTCACTGGATTTTCAGAGAGATCAAGGTGATGATCGATAGCTTCGCAATGGATCTTCCGGCTCATCGTAAAAATAAAATGGCTGGATCTTCCCTGTTAGAGAAGATCCAGCTAAGGTGGGAATTACCACTCGTAAGTTAGACCTCCAAAGAATCCAGTGCCACGACCGGGGAACGATTGACCGAAGCCATTGAAAAATTCATAGGTTTCATCAAAAAGATTCTCCACCCGTGCATTGAGCGTTAAATTGGAAGAGATCTTATAATCGGCATGGAGGTTCACCAAGATATAGGACTCGAGCTCATTGGCAGCGGGATTAAAGCTACGTGAGTCCAGGTAGTTGGCATTAATACCAGCATTTAATCTTTCAGTTATAGCAGCGTCTAACCGAATTCCAGCAGAGTGCTTTGGCTGATCTGAGAGGCTCTCTTCTAACCATGTGTAGTTTACACTCGCACGGATACGATCATCTAACCATTTTCCCTCAGCTTGAAATTCAATACCCCTGGTTGTGGATGTTCCTGATACATTAGATGTGGTAGCTGCGAATGTGATGGGGTCAAAAGAAGTGCTAATCTCATCATCGATTCGATTTTCAAAATAAGTGAGAGATAGAACGTATCTACCATCATGGAACTCTTGATCAATGCCAACGTCCCAGCCAATGGAGTCTTCTGGTTCTAGGTCAAAGTTCGCATTGCCTCCAAAGCCAAAGATCTCGATGAATGATGGTGGGCGAAAGCCTTTACCTGCACTGGCGCGGAATTTGGTGCCGGTTTCTTCGATGTGGTAGGCGGCTGCGCCACGCCATGTAACTTCATCACCAAAGGTATCATAGTCTTCCCAACGAACACCACCTGTGAGGGTGAGTGCATCTGTGGCGTTCCAGCTGTGGTTTAGGTAAAAGCCATATTGGTCTTGGTCACGGCTGTCTGCTGCAAAACTGGAAGATTGATTAACGTAATCGAACTCCGTTCGCTCGTAGACTACGCCGGTAGTAGTGGTGTGCTGGTCGTTCCACTGCACCGTATTATCCCAGTAGAAGGCATATTTTTCCCCGTCTGATGCGGAAAAATTAGGGGAGTTAAAGGTGATGGCTGTCAGCTCTTCATCATAGAGTCCAAGGGTTAGTTTTGATGACCACAGCTCATTAACTTGTAGCTCTGCAAAGATGGTGGCGAGGATACTCTCAGTATCATCATCCGCGGCACGACGGAAGTTTGGATCAGAATAGTTAGGTCTACGGAAATCAGATCTGAAACCACGGAGTGTTAATCCTACATCGAGGGAGTCATTAGCTTCATAATCAAGACGTAGATTATAGCTGATCTGCTTGAAGTTGTTATTAGGTAGATCATTATCTGTTTCTTCATAGCCTAGCCCAAAAGCGTAGGAAAGGCGATCGACCTGGCCTTGAAACTTTAAGGCTGTGGTAAAGGTATTAAAGGAGCCAGTGCCGATGCTGAAGCTGCCACTGGGATCACCACTACCTTTTTTAGTATAAATGCCAAGAACACCGCCAATAGCGTCACCTCCGTAGAGGGCGCTCTGTGGTCCTCGAAGAACTTCAATTCTGGAAAGTCCAGAGATACTGTTGCCGCCGAGGAAGCTTCCTGATGCGATATTAGGCCCAGAGATACGGACACCGTCCACGCGGATGTGAGTTTGATCAGTATTTGTGCCACGTAACAATAAAGAGGAGCTAGATCCTCGTTGGCCAGCGATAGACTCAGAAATGACACCTGGCACAAATTTTAAAGCATCATCAAGGTAGATGATACCGCTTTGTTCAAGTTCACTAACATCGAGGATAGATACAGCACTACCTATTTTGGAAAGTTCTGTCTCAGAACGGTTCGCAATGATAGTGGTATCTGGGAGTGTGCCCTCTTCAGACTCAGCGTGTGCTGTGTTAATAAGGCTAAGGGCTGCGGCGCAACCGAAGGTGGTGAAAATTCCAGATTTACGTAAAATATTAGACGTAAGGCGGGCCGGCGATATGGCACTCTCCTGGAGTGCGGATGTAGTATTTTTCATTGGAGTGAGTGGTTCCTGTTTGACGCAGGAGTTTGCTCTATCCTTTCAGGCTGGTAGTCTGGCTTGCTTAGATCTTGTTTAGAAAAACATGACTTTAGCTTACAGTGGCGTAACCGCTCCGGAATGATCGCCGCCTTGTGGGCATTGATTTCACCGGATTCCCCATCGATTTCCTGCCCGTGCTACGAGCCTCCCGAAAGGTGCTGCAGCTAGGCTGCAACGTGCGGAGACTGAGGGGGGTAAAAAAAATTACAATCCCAAATAGTGTTAATGCAAATTTATTGCAATAAGTCTTGCGTAACAGCGTTATCGCAAATTAATTGCGTTAACTTGCGCGCCACAAAGTGCTCCAAGAGCTGCAGGTGCTAGAAGGCTTTGTTGAAAGTATTCAACAGAAAATGCCTTACTGACAGCCAGCTATATTCTAATCTGAAAGCCATTTTTCGAAATGATTGATCATACAGCTAAAGAGAAATTTACTCATTCATCGGAGATGAACTCATGCTCTGCTCCGAACTGCCGCTGCGTAGTTTGTGGTGGTGAAAGTGTGGGCAAGACTCAGCTTTTGGCATCACTTACAGGGAGACTCCCTTTACCTGAGAATTTCCGCGGTTCGACAATTACTTGCGAGCCTCGCCTCGTTGTGGTTCTGGGATTTCTGCCTCCCACCACAGCGGCCTGTCCGCTCCCTTTTTTGTTGCTCACAGGAGGGAGCAGGCATAGCAG